>CAVXJY010000116.1:0-61864 GCA_963761855.1 Bryobacterales bacterium
AGTGCCCTTCCTACTGTAGGCGGAGCGCGCGGCGCGGGGCAACTGCGGCCGCGGCTCCGGTAGGATGGCGTGCCCCATCAGCGTGGCTGGTTTGGCGTCTGAGCTTCCGCGGCGGCTTGGCGCAAGAGCATGCCGAACAGCACCAGCGCCGCCATGGGTGCCACCGAGGTCCAGATGTAGAGCCTGGCGGGTGAGGCTGCCGACCAGCCAGAGTACCGCAGGTAATAATCGAGCAGAGAATATTCTTCGGCAATGACGCCGATAGATGGATTGGCGGCAATTGAGGTCTCGGGCAAACTCTGCCGCAGTGAGCGAGAATAGCGTTGTGCCCGATGACTCCCGCCCTCCACATGCGCCCGCGAAGCGCATTGCCGCACTGGTCTACGCGTCGCTGCTGGCGGACGTCGTCGTTTTCTTCCATAAGCCCCTCTTCAGCGCCGCCTATCTTTTCCCCTGGGACTTCCGCGCCGTCCAACTGCCCATGATCACGTTCCTGATGGATCAGCTCCATCGGGGCCACTTCCCACTCTGGAACCCGTTCAGTTATTGCGGCTACCCGGTCTTCGCCAACATCGAGGCGTGCTTTTTCCACCCGCTGGTTCTGGTTTGTGCGTTCATAGCCAGCCACACTTCGGCTAACAGCCTGCCGATGCTCCTCGAATGGGCCGTGGTCCTGCAGGTCTGGGCGGCAGGCATTGCTGCATATCATCTTTTCCGAAACTTCGGTGCCGGGACGATCCCCGCCTGGACGGGCGCGGTGATTTTTCAGACCGGCGGATACTTCGCCTCCCGCGCCGAGCACATCGGCGCCATGATGGCGGTAGCCTGGATGCCGCTCGCCTGGCTGGCGGTTTTCAAGCTGCGCCACCAGTTCCATGCGGGCTGGCTGGCGGCGCTGGCGGCGGCGCTAGGCATGTCCATACTGGGCGGCTTCCCCCAGCCCACGCTTGCCGTCTTCGTATCGACGGTGGTCCTGGCACTGGTCCTCATACTGGTCCGGCTGGCGCGGCCCAGGCTGCTCGCCATCGTGTCAGGAGGCTGCGCGCTGGGCATTGCGCTGGCTGCGGTTCAGTTCCTGCCCACTGCGCAGCTCACCGGGCTCAGCGTTGCCAAGTACCGGGCGGACTGGCTCGGAAATGGCGGCGGCCTGCGTTGGGAAAGCCTGGTATCGCTGGTTTCACCGGATCATTATCATATTTTCGATATGAGCCGGTTTCACGGTCCAGGCGATCCGACTTTCTTGTACCTGTATTGCAGCCTTGCCGGATTAGCGCTGGCTATTTATGGCGTGACTCGCTGGCACAATCGATGCGCGCGGGTGCTCGGGTTAATGGTCCTGTTCGGGATTTTTTGGATGTTGGGAGAGCACACAGCTATCTGGAGACTGCTTTACCCGTTATTGCCCGAGAAAGTCCGGCTCGGCATTCACCCGGAATACACTTACTGCATGGTGAGTCTTGGCCTCGCCGGTTTGGCGGCGGTTGGTCTGGAGTCGCTGCGCGTAGCCCAGGCGTTTCGCATGGCGATTGGAATCGTCGTCGCCGTTGACCTGTTCCTGGTCGGATCCGGCCGCCCCATGAACTGTATTGCTATCAAAGATGAGCCGGGCGTAACGCGCGCGGCCTTCGACGGCAGCCCTGCGCTGCTCAGCGAGATACGCCGCTACGTCAATCGCGACTATCCGCCGGCACGAATCGATGCGGTGGATGGCGACACCAAATGGGCCACCGGCGGGCCGATTATGCAGGTGCCCACCGCCAACGGAGTGAGCCCTATGGCACTCGAACACATCATCCAGTTGCGCCTGTTTCTTCATCCGGGCGAACGGTGGGGTTGGAATTACCCCCTCGAAAACCTGGATTCTCCCGTTCTCGATCTGATGAATGTGAAGTACCTGGTCGCCAGTCAAAAGGCCTCTGCACGCCTGAGTTTGCTGCCCCGGTTTCGCGACCTGGAAACCCTGCCGCTGGACCTCGAGCTGTATGAGAACCTGTCGGTGCTGCCGCGATTCTTCCTGGTGCATAAGGTTAGACAAGTAGCTTCGGACCGGGAAGCCGGAGAATCGGTGGGGCGCAGTTTGATTAGCTTTCGCGACACCGCGATCACGAACCAGGCCGTGGCTGGCCTGAATGCGGCGGGCGCTGGAGACGCGGGTACCGTACGGGTAATCGACTATGAGCCGGACTCGCTGCAGCTTGCGGTGCGAAGCTCGACAGCGGCCTTTCTGGTGATGGCGGAGAATTACTATCCGGGATGGCGTGCGTGGGTTGACGGCGGTCGCGTCGAGATTGTTCGAACCGATATCGCGTTTCGCGGCCTGGTGGTCCCGGCCGGCAACCACCAAGTCGCGATGCGGTTTCAGCCGCTGATTTTTCCGGTGTCTTTGGCTATCTCGATAGTGACGGCGCTTTTGTTGTGCGTGCTGGCGGCATGGCCGCGAATCGCCCGGACTTCCGAACCAGGCGCGTGAGATTGCGGCGGGTCAGCGAAACGCGTCTCGTTTTCGCCGCTTCACTAAACCGGTCACAGACATCTCGGTTGAAGTGGCGAGCTACCCAGACTAAGCTAGAGTACTTGAAGGTTATGACCCCAGCTTCCGATCGCGCGGCCGAACGCGTGCAGCGGGCCGGACGCGCGTGGCAACTCCTCTGGCCGCCGCTGTCGGTTGTGGCAGGAGTGATTGCGGTTTTCTGGAAGCTTGTCCTCACCAAGCAGTACACTTTTCTGGCCAATCCCGACCAGGCCGACCAGGTGATGCCGTGGCTGGGCGCTCAGATCTATGCCATTCGCCATTGGTCGATTCTGCTTTGGAGTCCGTACGAGTGGTTCGGACAGTCGCTGATCGGCCAGGTGCAACCCGCGGTGGTCAGCCCGTTCACTTTCCTGCTGGCGCTGGCGCCCCTGCACAACGGCCAGATTCAAGTCTTCTATGTGGACCTCTGGTTCGTATTGATTCACTGCGCAGCCGGACTCTTCGCGTATTGGTTTTTCGCCGATCTGGGTTGCGCCGCCGGGCCGGCGGTGGTGGGAGCCATTTTTTATGCCACCGGCGGCTTCTGCGGCAATACGCAGTGGCCGCAGCACCTGGCGCCCGCCATCTGGGCGCCGCTGGTGTTCCTGTTCCTGCTGCGCTCGCTGCGCGGCCGGGCGCCGATGAAGAACGCAGCATGGGCCGGCGTGGCATTGGGGGCGTCCTGGCTCTGCGGCCATCACGCGCCATCGCTGGCGCTGACCTACGCCGTGGCCGGAGTGGGCGCGGCCGCGCTGTTCCACCGCGGCGCCCGTAAGCAGGCTGCATTGCGTTTGGGCGTGGTTTTCGGTGTGATGGCGTTGGTGGCCGCGGTGCAGGCGCTGCCCGCCGCCGAGTATGGCAAGCTGGCCAAGCGCTGGACGGCCACCGGCGCGCTTACCTGGAAAGACAAAGTGGAATACCCCGAGCATGAAGACAGCGGCCTGCGCCCCACCGACCTGCTGCTAATCGTGATGCCCGGCGGCGGGGGATTGCGATCCGACCCGTTCACGGGCACGGTGGCGCTCAGCCTGGCGGCCATCGCCGTCTGGACTTCCTTTCGCCGGCGCGAGGTTCGAATGTTTGCGCTGCTGGCCATCGCCGCGCTGCTGTACACCTTGTCCAGGTTCGATCCGCTATACGGAATCCTGTACGCGCTGGGGCCGATGATCGAGAAATCGCGCGCGCCGATCGTCATCCTTTCCATCTTTCACTTTGCCGTGGCGGCGCTGGCGGCGCTGGGCGCCAACGCCCTGGTTACCGGCGGCGCCGGGCACTGCCGAGCCGTGGTGAAAGCGCTCCTCTGGTTCGGTGGCGTCACCTTCGGGCTGTTCACACTGGTGACGTACCTCAAGCCAACGGTGGGCAGCGTGATTGTGGATGGCGATCCGCGTCCCGGCATGATTGGCCTGGTGGCGCTGCTGGCGGCGGCGCTCTATCATGTCTGGTTCCGCGGCCTGATAAACCGCCGATGGGTGCTCACCTGCGCCGCACTGCTGATCGTCATCGAACAGGGAAATGAGGTCGGCTGGGGCTGGGCGCACGTGCGCGACGCCAATCGTATGACGCTGGTCAACGCTCTGTACGACACGCGCGACCTGGCCGTTTTTCTGCGCTCCATGCCCGGCGAGAAGCGGCTCGAGATAAACGACAAGGACCTGCACTTCAGTTTCGGCGACTGGTATCGGATCCCCGCTGCGCAGGCCATGACCGCCAGCATGCTAACCGTGACCTCAGAGCTCGGCGGCTGGTGGGACGAACGGCTGGTGCGCATGTACGGCATGAACTACGTGGTAAGCCGGGCGCCCACGCGCAGCGGCCAGCAGGAAATGTTCACCGGCAAGACCGGCATCAAGATCTGGCACACTCCGGACACGTTTCCGCGTGCCTGGACCGTGCATCAGACGCTCGTCGCACCCAGCGAAGGGGCCGGCTTCGACATGGTGCGCACTCCCGGGATCGATCTGCGTAAGACGGCGGTGACGCTGAAAACCCAACCCGCACTCGTTCAGTGTGGCGGCGAAGATCGGGTGACCGGCTTTCACGAGAACCCGTCGCAGGTCTGGGTCAACGTCGAAATGGCTTGCAAGGGGCTGCTCATCGTTAGCGACAACTGGTACCCGGGCTGGCGCGCCGAAGTGGATGGCCGGCCGGCCGGAATCTGGAAGGTCAACACGGTAATCCGCGGTGTGGTGGTGGATGCGGGTAAGCACACGGTAGCCATGCGCTACCGGCCGTTTTCGGTCTACTTTGGCTTGGCATGCACGCTGCTCGGGCTGGGAGCTGCGGTGGTGTTGCAAAGACGCCGCGAGACGGACGGTGCCGACACGTTTGGCGGGGCGGCGAAAGAGGACTGACCGAGTTTTGCCGCGCCGCCTGGCCCCGCGGCAAGAATTTGGCCCGATGGTCGAAGCTACCGTGTTGATTTCGAGTAACTTCGTCAGCGGCAACCAAGCTGCAATGCAATCCGCATGAGTATCGGTTCACTTTCCAACATCGCCAGCGGTTATGTTCACTCGCTGGTTGCCAACGTTCTGGCCAATCAGTCGACCGGCAACACCACCAGTAACGGTGCCTCGTGCGTCTCCCAGACGGCGGACGTCAACCAGCTTTCGCCATTCGCGGAACTGCTGAGCACCTTGCAGCAGCTTCAGCAGTCGAATCCGACCCAGTACAGCCAGGTCACGCAGCAAATCGCCGCCAATCTGACCACAGCCGCCACCACTGCGACGTCGAACGGCAACGCCACGGCCGCCAGCATGCTCAACCAACTGGCTGCCGATTTCACTACCGCCTCGCAAAATGACCAGCTTCCGAACATCCAGGATATGGCGCAGGCGGCCCAACAGTCCGGCCACCATGACCACCACTGCCACCCAGGTTCCGGCGGTACGGATGCGACCGGCTCGTCTCCCAGCAACTCGGCGAGCAATTCAATGAGCAGTGCAACCAGCGACCTGCTCAGCCAATTGATAGCCAGCTACCAGGCGACCGCGGGTATCACCCAATCGACGGACCCGATGGCTATCATTACCAACACACTGGCCAGCGCCGGAATCGACTTGTAAACGCGGATGTAAACAACAGCCCCACATCGTGGACGAGCCAAATGTGGCGCACGCACTTTTGCGTGCCACGTCGGCACTTTTGCCGACGCCAGGCGCTCGCGGCGAAGGGGCGTCGAGAGGAGTCTCGACGCGGCATGCAGGAGTGCGTGCGCCACTCCAGCAGCCTCTAAAGGTACGGCGCCTAAGTTTAACCCGGATTCCGGCCCACTTGCCCGGCGCTGCACGCTACAATAATTTCGGAGTACAGGGCCGGTTATGCCGAGGAGTCTTGCGCGGAAGCTGATGCTCTCGATCACGGTAATCGTGATCATCGTAGCGGCGGTTTCGGGCCTGGTGAACATCAAGACCGAGGAGCAGCAGCTTCTCAACACCATGATTCTGGGGGCCGACCAGCTCTCCAAGGGGATCTCCAGCGCCACCTGGCACGCCATGCTGGACGACCACCGGGAGGCGGCCTACCAGGTGATGCAGACCATCGCCGAGAAGCAGGGCATCGAGCGCATTCGCATGCTCAACCGCAGCGGCCAGGTGACGTACTCGACCGGCCGCAACGACCACAGCCTGGGCACGATCAGTCCGATCGATCTTTTCTCGCACGTGAAAATCACCGGCGCCGGCAACAACCACCGTCTGCTGGAGATGGTGACGCCGATCTACAACGAGCGCTCGTGCAGCGAATCGGCCTGCCACGCGCACCCGGCCGACGTCAAGGTGCTCGGGGTGCTGGACGTCGCGCTCACACTGGAAAGTGTGGATCGCGAAGTGGACGGCATGAAGCTGCGCGTGCTGGTGGTGACGGGCGTCGAAATCGGGCTCATCAGCCTGTTCATTATTTTGTTCACCCGGCGCTTCCTGAGCCGGCCGATTGAAGCGCTGGTGGAAGGGACGAAAGCGGTGAGCCAGATGGAGCTGGATAGGCCGCTCGAAATCGTCGGGTCGAGCCAGGAACTGGACGAACTGGCGCGGAGCTTCGAGGTAATGCGCGAGCGGCTGCGCGGAGCGCTCGGCGAAATCAACCAGTTCACGCAGAAGCTCGAAACCAAGGTAGAGGAGCGCACCGAGCAGCTCAAGGCGGCGCAGAAAAAGCTGGTGCAGAGCGACCGCCTGGCTTCGCTCGGCCAACTTTCCGCCAGCGTCGCGCACGAAATCAACAACCCGGTTTCCGGTGTGTTGAACCTGTCGATGCTGATGCAGCGCATGCTCACCGACAACGGCGTTCCGCCCGAGCGGCTGGTCGAGTTCCGCCGGTATCTTGCGCAGGTGATCAACGAAACGTCGCGGGTGGGGCACATCGTCAGCGACCTGCTGGCTTTCTCGCGGCGCGGCAAGCCGCAGCGCGCGCCCGCCGATCTGAACCGCATTGTGCGTATGACGCTTTCGCTGGTGCAGCACAAGCTGAAGCTGAGCAACGTGGAAGTCGAGGTCGACCTGCACGAGGGGCTGCCGCCGGTGCTATGCGATCCATCGCAAATCCAGCAAGTGGTGCTGAACCTGGTACTCAACGCCGCGGAAGCCACCCAGAGCAAAAGCGTGGACAAGCGCCAGGGGCGGGTTTCAGTCAGCACCTTCGCCGCCGACGGCATGGAGATGCTGACGGTGGCGGACAACGGCGAGGGCATCCCGCCCGAGAACCTGGCGAGAATCTTCGATCCCTTCTTCACCACCAAGTCCGAGGGAAAGGGAGTGGGGCTCGGGCTGGCGGTATCCTACGGTATCATCCAGGCGCATGGAGGCGACATCGAAGTCAAGAGCGCAGCGGGAGCCGGCGCCACCTTCATTGTGTCGCTGCCGCTGGAGCAGCCGGCGCAGGCCGGGGGCCCGGAGCCGGCGGCGCTGGCGCGCAAGGGATGAAATACTTTTATGTGGGCGCCACGCCGGAAGTGGACCGGGAAGCGTTCACGGCTATCGCCGAGCGCGCTGGGACCGAGTTCGGGGCGCCGGTTCGGGAGATCGAATTGCCCGGACTCGAGTTCGCCTATGACACGGCCCGCGGCCAGTACGGCTCGATCCCCGTGCTGGAGATGCTGGTGCGGCTGTGTCCCGGCGACGCGTTCAAGCTATTGGGGCTGACGGAACAGGACCTGTTCATCCCAGTGCTGACTTTCGTGTTCGGCCACGCGCAACTGGGCGGCCGCGCAGCGGTGGTTTCCCTCGCCCGCCTGCGGCAGGAATTCTACGGGCTGGAGCCGAATCGCGAGGTGTTTTTGGAGCGCGCGCAAAAAGAAGTGCTGCACGAATGCGGCCACATGTTCGGGCTGGTACACTGCCCGGACGGCAATTGCGCCATGTCGCTGGCGACCGGAGTGCGGCAAATCGATTTCAAGCGGGCGGCGTTTTGCGCCCGTTGTGCGGCGCGGATCGAACGGAAACCGAAGGGGTGACGGTGATGAAGACCCATTGGCAAATTCTGGTTGTGGACGATGAAGAAGTCATGGCCGAATCTCTGGCGGCATGGCTGCGCGAGGACGGGTACGCGGTGGACACCGCCAACTCCGGACGCGAAGCGATAGAGAAGGCCGGGCAGCGCGACTACGCCATCTATTTCGTGGATCTGAAAATGCCAGGTGGTATGGACGGAATCGAAACCATGATGCAGGTGCGCCGGATGCACGCCGACGCTTCGATCATCATTATTACCGCTTACGCCACCGTGGATACCGCCATCACCGCCATGAAGGAAGGGGCGCAGGAGTACATCGTCAAGCCCTGCAACCCGGAAGAAATCTCGTTGCTGGTCAGCCGCATCATCAAAGTGAAAAACCTGCAGCGCGAAAACAGCATTCTGCGCAAGAAGCTGTCGCGGCAATACAAATTCGGCGACGTGATCAGCAAAAACGCGCGCATGCTGGACATTCTCAAGCTCTCGCAGGAAATCTCCAGCCTGCGCAGCACGGTGCTGATCCAGGGAGAGAGCGGCACCGGCAAAGAGCTGATCGCGCGTGCGATCCACAATTCGGGCGACCGCGCAGGGAACCCGTTCGTAGCCGTCTCCTGTGCGGCGCTGGCGGAGACGCTGCTCGAAAGCGAGCTTTTCGGCCACGAGAAAGGCGCCTTCACCGGCGCCAGCCAACAACGGCGGGGCAAGTTCGAGATGGCCGAGGGCGGGACTATTTTTCTCGATGAGATCGGCGATATCTCAGCCAAGCTGCAGGTGGATCTGCTGCGCGTGCTGCAGGAGCGCTGCTTCTATCGCGTGGGCGGCTCGGAGGAAGTGAAGGTGGATGTGCGGGTGATCGCCGCCACGCACGTGAATCTGCAGCAGGCCGTGGCCGAGGGCAAATTCCGCGACGATCTTTACTACCGGCTGAACGTGATCGAGATCCGCGTCCCACCGGTGCGCGAGCGGCGCGAGGACATCCCGCTGCTGGCGCAGCACTTTCTGGAACGGATTTCGCACGAACTGGGCAAGGACGTGGGCGGGATCTCCGAGGGAGGCCTGAAGGTGCTGCTGGATCACAACTGGCCGGGCAATGTGCGGGAACTGGAGAACGCCATCGAGCGGGCCATGGTGACCTGCCGCGGCGCGGAACTCACGGAAGGCGATTTCGCCTTTTTGGCGCAGAACGGCCAAGCCGAGCAAAAGGTTTGGGCTCCGCCGGTAGGTACGACCATCGAGGAGATGGAAAAACTGCTGATTGCGGCGACTTTGCAGCGCGCCGACGGCAACATCAAGGAAGCGGCTGGGGTATTGGGCATCGACCGTTCAACGCTCTACGAAAAGATCAAGCGATACGAGATCCCCCGATAGAGGGCGGCAGACGCTGTTCGAAAACGCACCTGCCATTCCCTGACGGTCTTAGCTCCGGAGGGGCTCACCTGATGCCGCGAGGCCTGCCGAGCCGCGCGCGTCAGCAAGCGGTTATTGGAACGTCTTTCAACAGCTAAAAAAAACGCCGCGATGCCGGGCAAGAGGAATTGATTCCTTTCTCCTCTTATTACGGCGGATTATTGGGGAGGAAGCACTAGCCACTTTGGCCGACGAACCGTGGCACCGCGTACCCCCCTCGAGGAGTATAGTCACCGGACGGGACGCCGTGACGGGCTGCATTTTGCCGGGCGAGCAGCCCCTGATCGCGCATCAATAGTATTGTATTGCATGTTACAAAACAGACGTCCATTATCTCACCGCTCAACATAGAACTGTATCGCAACTAACGCAAATGGGTAACTTAAGCTACTCATATATGAGTATTTGCTTTACTCATGCGGCGACAACCTGTAGTATTGACTCCAACGTAGGATTTCGCGCGTTAATCGGCTGTAATTTTGAGGGCCTCACTCCTGGATGGAGGCGGCCTGCCGAAGGTATTTTTCTGGACCGCGCTGGCCTGACGGCGGGCGAAGGCGTGGCCAAACTAGCCATGGATAATGGAGGTGTATTCCGTGCGACATTTCTCTGGTTCCGTCTTATTTCTTGCGGTCGTGTCAACGGCGACCTTGGGCGAGGCCAGCTCGCTTATGGTTGGCCCGAATGGACAGGGGCCGGTGGATCTATACTCGACTGACGGAACGTTAGTGGGAACATATGGGCCGGCCGGAGCGACGGGTGCCGCATCGGACGGCCTCGGCGATACCTTCGTGTCAGTACCGGATCTGACCACCAATCAGACTGTGATCTATGAGTATGGCTCTAATCCGAGCACTCCGATCGGAGAGTACACATTTCAGGGGACGGACCCTGGGGACAGCGATGGATACCTGGACGACCTGACTTATGGAGGGTCTGGTACGTTGTGGGCGGCCGGGTACAATGGCGTCCTGTACGACATTAACTTTGCTTCAGCCACGATTCTCAGTTCGTTCAGTACGGGCGCGACGGACGTGGGAGTTGGCACTGACGGCACGGTACTGTACGCGACGACGGGCTTTGGCAGCGGCATAATCGGTACCTACTCTTTCGCCGGCACTCCGCTATCGACGATTTTCACTGGACTGACTGACACTCTTGGAATAGGGTATGACCCCTCGACTCAGACGCTTTGGGTGGGAGGCGACGGTGTGGTCTCCGAGGTGGACGCGAACGGCGATATTCTCAACTCCTTCGCCGTCACAACCGCAACGGGGGATCCGATTGTCGCCTCGGGTATCGAGATAGGGGCTCCCGCGGTGGCGGCGGCCGTTCCCGAGCCTGCAACGCTGGCGCTCTGCTGCTTCGGCCTGCTATGCCTGGTCGTCCGCGGACTCAAGCGAACAGGAGCGCCCCGTGCGGCTTACCGCGGCGCCTCCGCCGTTCGGGCAAGTCTTTTGGTGGCCCTGACAGCGACGGCGGCGTTTTGTACTCCCACAATCGCTTCCCTGTCTCCGTCGCTCGCGGCCCCGCAAACCGTCGGTACTGCCATCACGTGGACCGCATCCGCCTCGGACGGAACCAATCCGCTATGGTACAGGTTCAGCGTAAGTGCTCCCGGCGGCTCTTTCTCGATCTTTCGCGACTATCAGTCCGTCAACTCGTTCGTTTGGACGCCCACCCAGTTCGATGGCATGTACCAGGTACAAGTTACCGTCAAGAATCAGACCGATCAAAGCGTCAGCTCCCTGGTCGAGGTATTTGAGGTCAGTTCCCGCGTGACCACCCAGCCGCTGGTAAGCGCCACGCCCAACCCGCTGGTGGCCCTTTATTCGGCGCCCCCCTGCCCGGTGGGAAGTTCTATGCGCGTGCGATTTTGGAAGCAGGGAACGACGCTTTATAGCGCCACACCCACTAGCCCCTGCGCCTCAAGCTCGAGCATGAATTTCTATGTCGCGGGAATGGCGCCTAACACCACTTATTCGATCCAGCACGACCTGATCAAAGGACCGCAGATCACTTCCGGGCCGTTGTTGTCGTTCACTACCGGCTCTCCCCGGGGTTTCCGTCTCGCCCGTCATCCTGGCGCAGCCGCAGCCCCCCACCAGCCAGACGCTGGGAGTTCTTCTTTTTGCCGGCCTGGACAACCTGAACGGCGCGATCGACATGAACGGCAACCTGCTGTGGTATTACGCGGCCAACGGCAGCTTCATCAGCCGTCCCGAAACGGGCGGAAACATGATGATGCTGCTGCAACCGCCACAGAATCCGAGCCTCAATCAGGAACAGAACTCCGAACTGCAAATAACCAGGGAGATCAATATCGCGGGCAACACAATTATGGAGACTAATGCCGCGCGGATCAGCGAGATGCTTGGATATCCGGTGAACATGATCCACCACGAAGCCAGGCATCTTCCGAATGGAGACCTGATCATGCTGACCAATACCGAGCAGTTCGCGAATCAGGGCGCCGGAACGGTTGACGTGATCGGCGACGTGATCGTGGTGCTGGACCCCAATTTGAACCTCGTCTGGAGTTGGAACGCATTCGACCATCTGGATGTGAGCCGGCCTTCGACGACTGGCGACGTTTGCACGTTCCCCGGCGGCAACGGTTGCCCTCCCATTTACCTCGCCACTCAAGCCAATGACTGGACCCACGGAAACTCCCTTTATGTCACTTCCGATGGGAAGTACATTATCTACTCGGCGCGCCATCAGGACTGGGTATTCGAGATCGATTACGAGAACGGTGCCGGCACGGGCGACGTAGTCTGGAAACTGGGATACCAGGGAGATTTCACTCTGACCAACGGCGATGCCTCCGACTGGTTCAGCCACCAGCACGACGTGCAATTTGATCTGAACGGCGAACAGATTCTTTCGTTATTCGATAACGGCAACAACCGGCAGCAGCCGGCCACAACATCGAACAGCCGTGGACAGGCGTGGTTGCTGAACGCCGGTGCGCTGACCGCTACTTTGCAGCTCAATGCAGATCTGGGAGCCTTTTCCGCCGCGCTCGGCTCCGCGCAGCGGCTGACCAACGGCAACTATGAATTCGATCTCGGCCTTATCACCCCCGCGCAATTCGTGGAAGTAACCCCGGCGGCCGCCGTCGTTTCAAAGTTTCAGATGACGGGTCAGCAAAGCTACCGCTGTTTCCGGCAGAAAGATCTGTACACACCTTCGCCTTAGCTCCGGGCGCGGTCGTCCGCCGCCCGCGCTCAATGGCGCTGGCCTTACTCGGCTTCAGGTACGGGCAACGCGGTTTCGTCGCGTGCGGGCGGAGCCGGAGCGGGCGTCTGTGCGTCGCCGGGCGCGACTGGATCTGGTGGGGGCTCCTCGGAGATGGAAGGCTCGGTTTCGGCGTCTTTAACCTCGGCTTCTTCAGCCTCGGCTATAGCTTCACCTCCGGTTGCGGCGCCGGCTTCTGGTGCGGGTGGGATGTGGACGATGGTCGGAGCGCGGCGGGTGGCGTCCAGCGCCACCTCGCACTCACAGCAGTCGCTGCAACGCAGGCACTTCTCGCAGATGTGATTGTCGCACGCGTCTTTGGTGCATCGCACGCAAATTCGGGTGGAAGGCTCGTCGCAGATGCTGCACTGAAATGGCATAAAATGGCTATCTCTTTCTGGACGGCTGGCTAGGCGCGATCAACAAGGCGCGGCAACGCTGCGCCTCGCTGTCCATCACCCGCAGTTGCTGTTCCTGCTCGGCGGCGAGATTGACGAGGTAGCGCTCGAGACGCGAACGGTTGACGCCGTTCTGGGCGGCGAGAGCTGCCAGCGCGTCGGCGTCGGCCGGCTTCTGGTATTTGCGCATCCCCTCTTCAAGCGAACCGAGCATGGTTTGCAAAGCCTGAATGCGAAACAGCACGTCGAGGCCGGCGGACAACTTTTCCGGATTGCGAGCCAGCGCGCCGGCAGTCTCGGCCAGGGCCTTCGCCTGCTCGGCAGCGGACTGCCACTGCTGGAGGTAAGTGTCCGGAGCGCCGCGCTCAATCCAGGGCCGCACATCGATATGGCCGAGCGCCTCCGCCAGCCGCGCGCCATGCCCGGAAATCTCCTCCAGCACCGGGGCAATTTCCCATGGGGCGAGCATACCGGCCGGCTGCTGCGCTGGTTGCGTTTGCGCGCAGAGCGCGGCGGCACCGGCCAGAATCGAGAATGCGCGCAGAGCGGCTCGCATGCTTTCAATTTATCATGCGGTGCACGCGGCGGCCCTCATCATTCGGCTTTCGCCAGCGGCTGACATCTGGGGCGCCGGGGCCTCGGCCCCACGTTGAGCTCCGCTCACTGAGACAGATGGGCCATCACTTTGTCCAGCGGACCGGGCGGGTTCTCGGGGGACTGGCAGGACTTGGGCCGCGCATCCCACAGTTGGCTGGCCAGCGCGATATTCTCGTCGGCGGCGTCGCCGTAGGCCTGCGGTCTCTGCCGGGATGCGAGTTGTTTCCGCGCGCGTTCCGCCAATTGCGAGGCGGAGTCCGGCGAGGGCGATGCCGGATAGGAGGCCGCACATTGATCCCGCGCAGCAAGAACCAGTTCCAGCACCGCCCGGCTGCGCTTGAAGCGTTCCGCGGCAGAAAGCCGGAGCGACGAGGGATCGAGTGCCAGCACTTGTTCGCACGAATCCAGCCGGCGATGGACCGCATCGTCGCCCGGCTTGAGCTTCAGCGCATGGCGAAAAGCGGAACAGGCCAGAACGTACTTCCATTGGGCCGCCTCCGCGTCACCCAATCCGACGTATACGTCCGGGTCGTTTTTGCTGACCTGGAGAACCTCCCGAAAGACATCGGCCGCTTCCTGCGGCAAACCATAGGCGAGCAGCAGTTGCGCCACCTGCTTCCTCGCCGCTGGATCGGCCGGCATCTCCGTCATCAACGAAAGCAGTTCAGCCTGGGCCTGCTTGTTGCGGCCGGCTTTACCCAACTCGGTCACCAACTCGATGCGCGTCGCTACCCGGTGCTGCGCTGCGTTCGACGGCCAAACACCGTAAAGGGCCCGGTGATAATGGGCGACTGCTTCGTCGATCTGGCCGTTGGCAGCGTTCACTTCCGCCAGCCCGAGATTGGCGGGCCCGCTGGTTGGATGGTCGCGAAGCGCTTCGCGGAGATAGATCTCGGCTTCATCCAGGCGCTGGGCGTGGACCAAAGCTAACGCAAGGTCGAGCCGGTAGTCGTCGCTCGGCGAGATGGAGAGCGCGTGGCGATAGGGCTCGACCGCGTCCGCATACCGCCCGGCCGCCACCAATTCACTGGCCGTCTGAGAGTATTTCCGGGCGAGAGCGAAGCGCTGCGAGCGGTAGACGTAGCCCAGGGAGACAGCCAGCAGCAGCATGCCGGCGAACACGGCGAGCACCACCGCGAGCTTGACAACGGGGGCCTTGAAGTCATCCGGCGCTTTCGCTGCCTGTTTTGGCCGGGCGCCGAATCCATAAGCATTCAGCGCATCCTGCACGGAAATGACCCCGACAACGTCGCCGAGATCCGAGCGGCTGACAACCGGCACAATGTCGACGCCGGCTTGCGCCATGCGGCGCATGGCGGTGTCGAGGGGCTCATCCCGGTACACGTACGGGTAGCTTCCAGGCTCCGCCGGCGCCCCGTCAGGACCGGCAATCAGCTCCGCCAGCTTGCTCTGGCCGCGCCCGGCGCTGAGAGCCTGTTCGATTTGGGCTGTGGTCAGCATGCCCAGCACTCCGTCCTCTGTGGTCACCACCCAGGAGCTCGGGGCGCCGCCGGTTGCCGCCGCCGCAGCGGCTACGGTGTCGCCGGCATGGAAAACCGTAGAGACCGGCCGGATGCCATCGCTGACCAGGGCGACTTCCTGCCGCTCCCGCGCGCCTTGAGGAAGATGAACACCATCCTGATGCTGCAAAGCCTCATAGATGGGTTCCTTCTGCAGGCGGCTGGAAATAAAGTAGCTGATCAAGTTCGCGATCATGAGCGGAACAATGATCGAGTAGTCGCGGGTGATCTCGAAGATCATAATGACGGAAGTAAGGGGGACGCGGATGATACCGGCGAACGCCGCTCCCATTCCCACCAGTGCGTAGGCTCCAACGCCACCCGTGTAATCCGGCAGCAGAAGATGCGCTGCGCCGCCGATGGCGCCTCCTGTCATGGCACCAATAAACAGCGCGGGGCCGAAAATTCCGCCGGCATTGCCGGAAGCATAGCAGGTGGCGGTGGCCAAAACTTTCAGAATCGCCAGCAGGGCCATCGTACCCAGAACGATCTTGCCGTTCAGCGCCAGGCTGACGTTGCCGTATCCGACGCCCATCACTCCGGGAACGAACCAGCCGAACACGCCGACCATGAGTCCACCCGCGGCCGGCTGGAACCACTCGGTCCGCTTTGGCATGGCGAGAAAATGCTTGCGAAGCCAAAGCAGCAGCTTGACGAAACTGACGGATACGAGGCCGCCAACCACGCCCAACACCGCATACAGCAGGAATTCGATCGGATGAACGAGCTGATAGGCGGGGACATGAAACAGCGGTTCGTCGCCGAGCAGCAGGTGGAGCACGATCCAAGAGGTGGCCGAACTGAGGACGATCGACCCCAGCACCGGAGCGTGAAGGTCGCCCATGATCTCTTCCAGCGAGAAAAGAACCGCAGCGATGGGCGTATTGAACGCAGCCGCCAGTGCCGCCGAAGAGCCAATCGGCACCAGAGCCCTGATTCGGCTGGGACTAAGCCCCAAGCGGCGTCCGAGTTGGGTGGCGATTCCGGCGCCTACTTGAACGGAAGGCCCCTCGCGGCCCAGTGCGATGCCGCTGGCCAGTGAGGCGGAAGACAAGCCAAACTTCCCAATGACCGTGCGAACACTGATGAATCCATCGCGGAGGAACAAGGCAGCCTTGGTCTGCGGGACGCCACTGCCGCGTGCATTCGGAGCATAGCGGGACAGCAACGCACCGGTGCTCAGCGCCCCGATCACCGGCAGCAGGAGTCGCCGCCAGGGAGAGCCTCCCGGCGGATACAGCCGGCCGCCGAGGTTCTCGGTGACGTATATGAAGGCGACTACAACCAGTCCGACGATGGCCCCAATAATCAGAGTCAGAAGCAATAGAACCCGGTCTTCGTGGCGGCGAAATGTTTGAGCGTCCATGATCTTTTGCGATCGTACTCTTCAGAATGCTGGGGGATGTCTCTTAAGCATACCGTCCCGACGATTGCGGCGAAAGTGCACCCCTTTCCTGGCTTCCTTCCCGGTTTCCCGATCCGATGGGTGCCCGGCAGGAACGACGGGCAAAAACTGCCTGCCAAGGGAAAAATGTTCGCGGCGGCCGGAGGACCGGTCTTTGCTTTCAGGGCTGGAGAGGTTGGAACCGCGATTGCAACGCCTATCCACGATCGCGCGCCCCAGTGCAGGGCCGGTGTCCGAGGCAGCCCACCCCGGGCGCGTAAGCCCTACACCCGGGGCGAAGACGAGCCGAGCGCAGGGCTCTGATGAGCAGAGTGCGCGCTGGTTGGAACGCTGGAGGTTTAAGATGGGCCGTACTCAAAGCCAGGAACGCCGGCAGTGCAATCGCTATCCGTTGGCCCTCCCCGTCCGCTACCGGGTAACGCCGCGAGACGCGCCGGCGCTAGCCGGGGGAGGAACCACGCGCGACATCAGCCCGACCGGTCTCAGCTTTCTGTGCCGCGAGGTGCTGCCGGTGGGTTCGCATATCGAAATGGTGGCGCAGTGGCCCAGGAAAGCCGCTGGCCATTCCCCTCTGGACCTGAGAATGACCGGATTCGTGATCCGCAGCAACCAAGCCGGCGCGGCGGTGCGCGTCACTTCGCACAAGCTTTGCGCCGATGCGGAGGCAGCGCAGGCGCACCGCGCCAGCGCCTAGGAGGGGCGGCCGGGGTCCCCTGCCCCGGCTGCCCGCGGCCGGCACTGTTTGATCCATCCCACAGAGCAGCGCAAGCGCAAAGGCGCGGTGCGGCGGCACTGCGAACAGTGTGAAATAGCACGCCAATGCTATGCGCATCGGGGCACTGGCTGGCTAAAATGAAAGTAATGAGAGTCTGTCTGTGGCTTACGGTGCTGGCCGGAATTGCGCTGTGGGCGGCCGATGTTCCAGGCGGCGCGACGGTAAGCGGAAAACTGATCGTGCATCCGGGGAGTCCTGCGATGGTCGAAACTCAGGACCACAGGCTGGTCACCTTGGAGGGCGACGAATCCACGAGCAAGGTGCTCGCCGACAAGCGTCTTAACGGCTTTGAAGTGGAAGCGCGCGGCCGTTTCACCTCGCCCGACCACTTCCTGATCGATCCCTTCTACACCCATGGGTTGATGGCGCGTAAGGACGGCAAGCTCATGCTCATCACCTACTACTGCTCGGTCTGCAACATTCGCGCCTACACGCCGGGACCATGCGTGTGCTGCCAACGCGAAACCACGCTCGAACTGCGCGATCCCGACCAGCACTGAAGGCCCTGGCGCGGCGAAGTTTACAGTTGCAAATGGATTCAAGAGTTTTGTCCTGTATGTTTCGGTACGTATGTAGTACAAAAGTCTGAATTTGGCACTATATCGGGAACGCTCATACGTGCGATAAGTATCATGTAGCCGGCGACACTATGAGCTATCGTCACTTTTCACTTGCGTGCGGATGCGGGGCCGCACCGGCCCGGATAGAAGAGGTCGGCGTCACCGATGAACGGGAGTTGGTCATTCATTGGTGGTGCGAGTCATGTCAGAAAGTGGTGTACGCCAGCAAGACGCTGGCCGACTGCTGGCGGGATTGCCCGCGCCCGGACGAGCCCGTAGACTTCGACGAGCAGTTCCTTGAAAGCATCGGTGTCAGGCTGCCCGAGTAAGAACCGGTAGCAGGGCCGGGAAGTTTTGTCTGGGTGACGATAAAGACACGCCCGCAAATGGGCGGTAGCGGGTTAAAAACCCTCTCAAAACCTGCCCCAACTCTCAGCGAAAATTCGTGGTCAACACCAGAGTGGTTTCAGCGGGATCCACGGCTGGGTAAAGGATGTAACGGCCGTCAGGGGAAACCGTAAAGTCGGAAACAGAAGAGGGGTCCGTGACCGGCAGGCGAACCAGTTCCTTGCTCTTCTTGCTTTTGACATCGTAAAACCAGACGGTCGCGGTGCGCTCCTGGCGGTCTAGTTCCAGGTAGTCCAGCCCCGCGGCGGTTGGCTGAAAGGCCGCGAACCGGGCATCGTGGTCCGGCCCGATTACATCTTGTTCGGGGCCACCCGCGTCGGCGATTCGCCAGATGGACCGATCCCGTCGGAAATAGACATACTGACCATCGGGGGAATCCTCCGGCCTCTCGTCGCCCCAGGTATTGGTGAGCTTCTGCTGCTGCTGGCCATCGGCGCGTGACTTCCAGATCTGGGCCATGGCCTGAAAGTAGAT
Organism: Bryobacterales bacterium; assembly: GCA_963761855.1. Taxonomy (GTDB): domain Bacteria; phylum Acidobacteriota; class Terriglobia; order Bryobacterales; family Bryobacteraceae; genus Bog-375. The sequence continues at coordinate 18,742 of CAVXJY010000116.1, forward strand.
CCACTGTCCGTCGTGCGACCAGGAAACCTGATGGCTGTCTCCGGGCAGCGGGATACGTGCGGGTGCGGTGCGTCCGTCGCTCGGCTCTCGATCCACTTCCATGGTGCCGTTGCCTTGAACTTCGAAGAGAAGCGTGCGGCCGTCGGGGGACCAGCGGGGCCGGCTGAGCCACCGTGCTTTCAAATGGGTAACGGGTGCGCGATTGTTGCCGTCCGCATCTCCCACCCAAATCTCGTCGTTACCGCCGCGGCTGCAAATGTTGGCGATCTTGTTCCCATCCGGAGACCAGCTTGGTGCATATTCACGGCCGTCGGAGCGGATCAGCAGGCGGGCGGTCGAGGCCGGATCGGAGGCGCTGAGGTCGATCCGCCAGATGGCGTCAAGCTGCGGGGTTTCGGTGAACGCCAACCGGCCCCCAGCCGGGGCGGCCGCGGGGAATGCCGGATCCCTGCCGCCTGCCAGCACATTGCGCGGGCTGCCGCCGGATACTGCGACGCGCCAGAGCTTCTGTTGATCGAGCCGTCTGGCTGCATAGATCAAATCGCGGCCGTCGGCCGACCAGGCAATGCCGTGAACGGAGGTGTTCTCAAACGTGAGGCGCCGCAGGTTGTTTCCCGACAAATCAGAGAGGAAAATGTCGCTGCCGCTTCGGCGGCCTTCGCCATTGTCATCGTGTTCTGCTTTTTCGGAAGCCTGCCGCACGAATGCGAGCGTGGCTCCGTCTGGCGAAATCGCCGGGGAACTATCGCCGGGCCCGTCCTTGCGTGGCTGGGTGACGCGCCGCACCGCGCCGCCGGCCGCGGGCACAGTGGCGATGAAAGCCGGCTGCGCTTCGGCCCACGCAACGACATAAAGCGACCGGCCGTCGCGCGACCAGCAAACGGCGGGCTGGGGATCGGGCGGCGGATTGGGAACCGGGAAGCCGGCCACTTGCCGGGGCTCGCCGCCGGCGGCGGCGATTACCATGTACCACGCGCGATCCGTGTCCACGCGCAAAAACGCGATGCTGGCACCGTCCGGTGACCAGGCCGGGCCGAGATCACTGGACGGTCCGCCGGTCAACTCCGTCAAGGCACCGCTGGACAGGGTGCGCACGAAGACGTGGTAGGGGCTCTTCACGCCGGACTCGCGCCCGCTGAACGCCAACCGCTTGCCATCGGGAGAGAACGCGGGGGACGCTTCGGCCCCGCCTGAATGCGGCAGCGTCACTCGTTTGGGCGCGGCGGACGGGCCCGAAGCCAGGCGGCTCAGAAGGCTCACCCCACCGCCGACCACGCACAAACCGAGAATCAGCACGACCGCCGGACGGCGCAAAAATGCATCCGAAGACATGATGTTCGTATTATCGCCCTTCCCCATAAGGACGGCCCCGGCGGGAAGGTATTACGCGTCGTAAGCCGAGCCCGGCCGATTCACCACGAGATCCCACCACGAGATCCCGGTGTCAAGGCAAAGTAGAAATGTCCTATTCCCAGCAAAGTAGAAATGTCCTGTTTTAGGAGGTCGGCTGGAGGGGCGGGGTTAGAGTGGATTCGATGTTCCGGGGAGGTCGCGCTCCCTGGGGCAGATCCGAAGACCGCTGCGACGGGGCTGGCTCCGAAGCAGATGGCGCCAAGCCCCCAGTCAAACCGGGCCATAAGATGCCCGTTCTGGGGGTTTTGGTTTTTGGGATTACATCTGCTTTGGTGAAGCCCCCGAGCGGCGGTCTTCGGATATATAAAGCGCGAAGACCGCCGGGCCGGTTTTGCCCGGCGCTCCATTTGCCTTTGGTTGCGGCGCTGGCAATCAGCGGCGAGCATTGGACACCTCGATGGCCTGGCGCAGAGAAGGGACAGAGCGGACGGAAAAGTTCTTCATCCAATCGCTTTTGCCTTTGGGCTTGACGGTTGGGCGCGGCGGTTTGGCCGCCATGGTTTTGATCGACGTCAGTTCGCGCAGCGGTGGCGTGCAGCGACTGACGCGCAGGTGGCGCCCTTGGAATCGCACGGCGATGGTCTCATCCAGGCGTTGCTCGACGCGCACCCAGGCTTTGCGCATGCCGGTTCGAACGTCCCGGCGGTCGATTTGATAGACCTTGCCGTCCCATCGGATGGTGTAGTCATTCGTCACCTGCCGCTGTTCGACATGGCTCAGCACCGCCGCCAGATCGTGCTCTTTACCCAGCGGTCGATGGGCGTCGGCCGCAGTGGCGGGTCTCACCGTCAAGGTCGTATTCCACCAAGGCAGAAACTCCTTCTCAAGGTATGCGTTGGCCGCCTCGAGAGTGTTCACCCCAGCCACCCGCATGCCTTTCACCAGACGGTCCTGATCCGTCTGAAACTGGCGCTCGACGCGCCCCTTGGCCTGGGGCGAATGCGCCGGAATCCAGACGATGCCTAACTCGCCCAGCGCCCGCGCAATCTGCGTTGGCGGCATCTCCTGCCGGTCCAGCCCTTCCCGCTGCTCCTGCCGTTTGCTTTTGACAGCTACCTGGAACATGCCCGCCTTATCCGTGTAGAACGCTAGGGGACGGCCCCATCGCTCCAGGTACGATCCCAAGAGCCGCCGATTCTCCTCACTGGAATCATGTCGCACGAAGCGCGCGAACAAGCGACTGGTGGCGTCGTCGATCATCGAGATCAGATAGATCTCCTCCCCGCGGCCCTCCAGCCAGTCGTGGGTGCTGGTGTCCCACTGCACCAACTCGCCACAGCGGCTCCGTCGCGGCCGCCATTGGTGCAGTTCCACCACGCGCCGGCGGCCGGCTTTCCACAAACCCGCTCGGACCATCCATCGCCGCAGCGTCTCTTTGCTCACCGTAATCTTGTGCCGTTTGTGCAGGTACTCCGCGGCCAGCGTCGGCCCAAAGCCCCGATACAGCGGATCGGCCAGAACAACCGCCGCACGCTGCTCCAACTCGACCGGCAACCTGCGGTTCGACGGCCTCCCCCGTAGCTCATGGATTACCGCCTGGTCCCCTTTCCGCCGCAGTTTGCACAGGAGTCGCCGCACCTGCCGCTCTGTGACGCCGATCTCTTCGGCCGCCTGCTTCTGGGTGATCAGTTTCTTCTTGGCCTTCTTCAGCGCCACCAGCCGGTCTCGCTCGGCCTGGGTCATCAGTAGTTGTCCTTTGTCCACCCTCCAGGCTGGACCCTGTCAATAGGACATTTCTACTTTGCCCAAATAGGACATTATCACTTTGCCGCGACACACCACGAGATCCCGGCGTCGCCAGGGCGGAGAACCTGATAGAATCGGGATCTCCGTGAGGCTCAACATTCTGTTGTTGCTCATGCCAATCTGCCTGATGGGGCAGACGAGGGATGCAAATTATCATGCGCTCCGCGACGGGAAACTGGCGGAATCCTATAATACCGAGAACATAGTCCTCCAGCGCGACGCCGGAACTCTGACTTTCAAGTCCGGGGAGCTCAGCTTCCTGGCTCCCGTTCTCGGCCGTCAGGCGGTCGCGGTATTCACGGGCCAGGGGCGATTTCATCTGAAACCCGCCTTACCGACCGAAACCGCGCGCCTGTGGTTCACCATCGGCGCCCCCGAGATCGACGAGGAATTCGACGCGGCGCTGCTGTATTTCACAGACGCCACCGTGGAGGAAGTCCGCGGACAGTCCAAGGCCGGACCGGTCTCGGCGAAAAACCAGGCCGAGCTTGAGAAGTTCCGCTCGCAGTTACGCACGCGCATCGAGACTCCTCGCAGCTTCATGGAATACGTCATGTTCGGAGAGAACATGCCGAACCTGGAAGCGGAGCTGCTCGGCGAGTTATACAATCCCGCGCACGCCGGCTCTTTCATAGCGTTTCTGCACGCGCACAAACATCCTCAAATGCGTTTTCTGGTCCGGCCGCAGGGGGCCATCCCCTCCATGGGCCCCGAAGAAGTGGCCCTGGTCAACGTAGATCCTGGCGGGACCCAGGATGGCATCTGGTACATGGCGCACAGCGTCACGGAGATCCAGGCGCACACGTATTCCGCAACCGAGGAAAAGCGCTCGATCGCGCCGGAGCATTACCAGATGGACGTGCAGGTAGGCCGGAACGACCATCTGGCCGCCAAGACCATGCTGCGTTTCAAGGCCCTACGCAACGGCGATCGCGTGATCCCGTTCACCCTGCTTCCCAATCTGCGCGTGTCCAACGCGGCACTGGATGGCGCCGCTATCGACTTTATTCAGGAGGGGGCGAAGCAGGATGCGGAACTGTCGCTGATCCTGCCCCAGCCCACCGTGAAAGATCGCCTCTACACGGCAGAGCTGGACTACGAAGGCAATAAGGTGATTTCCAAAGAAGGAAGCGGCAATTACTCGGTGGGCGCGAGAGAAAACTGGTATCCGGCTGTATCGACACTCCGCGACCGGGCCACTTACGACATTACTTTCCACTCGCCGAAGGGATTGACCTTGGTCGGCGTAGGCAAGATCGCCGCCGAGAGGCGCCAAGGCGGCGACGTGGTTACTGAATGGAAATCGGATGAGCCGCTGCCGGTCGCCGGGTTCAATTATGGCGACTTCAAGAAGAAGGAACGCGTCGACGATGCAACCCACTATACGCTGGAAGCATACGCTACCAGCGAGCCCCCGGACTGGCTGAGGAGTGTCTCCGAGCCGCCGCTCGGCGACCTGGGCGGCATGCGCCAGGGCGGCGGCGGCATCCTGTTGACGCCTTCGGCTATGGCCGACCACGTTCTGGTGGACGCGCTGAACGCAGTCCGCCTGTACACGCAATGGTACGGTCCCGACGATTATGCACGGCTGGCGGTGACGCAGCAGCCTGCTTTCAACTTCGGACAATCCTGGCCCACGCTCGTATACCTTCCGATCAGCGCGTTTCTCGACCCCACCACACGCTGGCGATTGCTGGGCCGGAACACGTTCCAGTTCTCCAGGGAGTTCGTCAACGTGGTGACGGAGCATGAGGTGGCCCACCAATGGTGGGGCGACACGGTAGGTTGGGCTTCCTACCACGACCGCTGGCTGGCGGAAGGCTTCGCCGATTTCTCCGCGGGACTGTTCCTGGAGTTCACCAAGCCCACGGGCGACGACTCCCAGAAGTTCTGGGAGAGCGAACGCCGCATGCTGCTCGAGAAGAACCGGTTCGGCTTCCGGGTAAACGACGCCGGCCCGTTGTGGATGGGCGAGCGGCTGGATTCCTTCAGGGCCCAAGGCGCCGACCGGGCCATTACCTATGCCAAGGGCGCCTTCGTTCTGCACATGCTGCGCTACCTGATGCAGGACCGGAAAACCGGCGACCAGCCTTTTATCGAGATGATGCACGACTATCTGGCCACTTACCGCGATAAGAGCGCTTCCACCCAGGACTTTCAGCGCATGGCGGAAAAACATATGCGGCCGGAGATGGATCTGGAGCACAACGGACGCCTGGATTGGTTCTTTCTCGAATGGGTTTACGGCACCGAGGTGCCCAGTTACCGCCTGGAGTACACGCTGGCCGACGCGGAAGGCGGCAAGACGCTGCTGACCATGAAGATTTCGCAGCAAGGCGTCGACCCGTTGTTCAAGATGCGCGTGCCGGTATACGTGGACTACGACGGGAAGTTAGCCAAGTTAGGAACGGTCCCCATGACCGGCTCTTCCACCAGCAACGAGCTGAAAGTCACGTTGGCGAAGCGTCCGCGCCGCGTGCTGCTGAACGCCAATAACGATATATTGGCGGCCCAGGCGGCGCAGAAGTAGGCGATGACGAAACTGCGAAAACCTGCGCCTGCAAGCGAGCGCTGGCAGGATGAATCCTGCCTCACCTAACGCAACTGGTTTTCGACCTCGCGGAGCCAGTCGGGGGGCTTTAAAACTTCGCGCGGTTTGCTGCCATCGGGGGGACCGATGATGCCGTCGCGTTGCATCATATCGAGGATGCGGGCAGCGCGGCCATAACCGAGGCGCAGGTGGCGCTGCAAGGTGGAGGTGGACGCCTTGCCCATTTGCAGCACCAGGCGCACAGCTTCTTCGTACATCGGGTCGCGGTCTTCGCTCGCGGCATCGCCGGCACCCTCGGGGTCTTCTTCGCTGGGCGGGGCGACCAGGAACGATTGGTCGTACTCAGGCGCGGCCTGCGCCTTCCAGAAATCGACCACGCGGTTGATTTCGGTTTCGGTGACGAACGCGCCATGAAACCGCGTGAGTCGCGACGAGCCTGGCGGCAGGAAGAGCATGTCGCCCTTGCCCAGCAGGTGCTCGGAGCCCATGACGTCGAGGATGGTGCGGGAATCGACGCGGGTGGCGACGCGGAAGCTGATGCGCGCGGGGAAATTAGCCTTGATGAGCCCCGTGATCACGTCTACGCTGGGACGCTGCGTGGCCAGCACCAGGTGCATGCCGACGGCGCGCGCCATCTGCGCCAGGCGGGTGACGCTCTCCTCCACGTTGCGGCCTTCGATCATCATCAGGTCGGCCAGCTCATCGATGAGGATCAGGATGTAGGGCAGCGGGCGCAACTCCTCCTGCGTCTCCTCCTGCTCGGCGAACAATTCGCGCGGCTCTTCCTGCAGCTTGCGAATCTTCTTGTTGTACTGGTCGATGTTGCGCACCCCGTACTCGGCCAGCAGGCGAAGGCGGCGCTCCATTTCGAGCACGGCGTTGCGCAGCGCGTTGGTGGCCTTCTTGGGATCGATGATCACCGGCGTCAGCAGGTGCGGAACGCCCTCGTACATGCCCAGCTCGACACGCTTGGGATCCACCATGATCAACCGCACTTCCTCGGGCGTGGCCTTGTAGAGGATCGACATGATCATGGAGTTGATCATGACGCTCTTGCCGGAGCCGGTGGAACCGGCGATCAGCAGGTGCGGCATGCTCTCAAGCGCCGCCATGCGGATGCGGCCGTTGATGTCCTTGCCCAGCGGGATGGTCAACCGCGAGTGCGACTGCGCGAATTCTTCGGATTCGAGCATCTGGCGCAGGCCGATCAGCTCGCGGCGGGTGTTGGGTACTTCGATGCCGACGGTGGGCTTGCCCGGGATGCGCTCGATGAGGATGGATTCGGCCTGCAAGCCGAGGCAGAGATCCTCGCTGAGCGTGGTGATGCGGCTGTACTTGATGCCGGGTTCGGGCTTGAACTCGAAAGTGGTGACGACCGGGCCGGGATTGATCTGGACCACGTTGCCGAGCACGTTGAACTCTTCGAACTTGGCCTTGATGCGGGCGGCGATGTCCTTGAGCTCCTGCTCGTCATAGGCGCTGCGGCCGGGTACTTCATTGAGCAGATCGGTAGCGGGCAGATCGTACATCATGCGGCGCGGCTCGGAGCCGGCGACGGGAAGCTCGGGGGGCGGCGGCACCAGGGCGGGTACGGGCTCGGGCGCGAGGTTCTCGATCGGGCAGATGGGGATGTCCGTGGGGGCGGCGGCTTGAGCCGGAGCTGGTTCATCCAGTTCGGCAGTGACGGAGGCTTGCCATGGCAGCGCATCGGGCTGTGCCGGCACGGAGGGAGCGGCAATCGTAGCCAGCCTCTCTGTCTTGAGTTTCTTGGTATGGGTGACTTCCGCCCGGTCGTTCGCGGCCGCGGCGCGCCGTTCAGCGCGTAGGCGCGCTTTTTCGGTGGCGCGGGCCCGTCTACGCAGGCGCCACAGGTACCAGCGCTGCGCAAAACGCCGGAAACGGGCGGCCGGCCCGGCGATCCATCGGCTGGTGTGTTCCAGCGCAAAGCTCGAAACCAGATACAGGGAAATCACCAGCGCGGTAGCCGTCACCAGCAGCGCACCGGCCAGATTCAGCGAATCCACCAGAGCGGTGGCCAACGCCAGCCCGAGCATGCCACCCATGCGCACCGTGCCGCCGAACAGCCGCAGCGGCACGAAGGAAAGCGCGGAGCTGGTCGCCAGCGATAGCAGCACGGCGCCTGCAATTTTGACCGCGCCGGCTTCGAGCTCATCGGACCGTATCCACTTCCAGGCCAGCCCGAAGATCAGCAGGGGGAAAAGAAACGACGCTGCGCCGAACAACTGCAAACAGATATCGGACAGGTATGCGCCGGGATAGCCGATTAAGTTGAGAGGGCGCGAAGCGGCGGCCGTGTTCCAGGAAGGATCCTGAACATGGTACGAAATCAGACTTAACAGCGTCACCATGCCCACAAACAGGAGCAGGAAACCAGTGGCTTCGTTCAGCCGTTTGTGCTGGGTCGGCGATAAGAGCTTCATCACGCTGGCCGGCGGATGAAAGCCAGAGCAAGCACTATTATGCCAAAAATGATGCGGTAGTAGGCGAACGGGCGCAAACCGCTGCGCCGCAAATAATGCAGAAACCAGGCGATGACAGCGCACCCGGAGAGCGCGCTGACGGCCACGCCCACCACGAAATTGGCGGTGATGAGGTTATGCAGGTGGTGCGCTTTGTGCATGTCCCAGAGGGTCTTGGCCGCGGCGGCGGCGATGGCGGGCGTGGAAAGCAGGAAGGAAAAGCGCGCGCACGTCGGGCGGTCCAGGTTGCGGAACAGGCCGGCGCTGATGGTGATGCCGCTGCGCGAAACGCCCGGAACCACGGCCAGAGCCTGCGCCAGTCCGATGCCCAGCGCGTCCGGGCCGCCCACGGACGACATGTCGCGCTGCTGGCGCCCCTCGTTTTCCGCCACCCACATCACCACGCCGATCGCGATCAGCATCGCGCCGATGACGAACGGGTTACGCCACGCGCCCTCCGCCTGCCTGTTGAATGCCAGGCCGGTCACGCCCACCGGAAGGCTGGCAATCGCCAACAGCCATAGCAGCATGTGATTGTGCTTAAGCTGCTCGTCGCGCCCGACGCGCAATCCCAGGCCCTGCCCGATGATCTGCACCCAATCCTTGAAGAAGTACAGGATCACGGAGAGAAGGGTGCCCAGGTGCAGCATGATGTCGAAGTCCAGGCCTTCGGTGTGCCAGCCTAGAAGCCACGAAGTGAGGTACAGATGCGCGGTGCTCGAGACCGGTAGGAACTCGGTCAGCCCCTGCACGATGGCCAGCAGGATCACCTGGTAGATTGGCATAAGCATCCAGGGTAAGGCATCGGGGAAAAAGTTGGCAAGTGAGGATCTCCCAAGTGGGATCGAAGGCCACGAGACTCCGAAACAGCAGGCGCGCCGGATTTCGGGGTCGCGCAGCCGCCATGCCCACCGCCTTGTGCTCACCGCTTAAAAAAGCCAAAAATGGACGGCATGGCGCTACAGTTTACGACCTCTTATCTGATCGATTCGCTCGCCGTGTTCCGCTACTACAAGAGCCTGGCGGAAAGAGCGATGGCGCAAGTGACGGACCAACAACTCCTCTCGGTATTGGACGACGAGATGAACTCCATCGCCGTGATTGTGAAGCACATGGCCGGCAACATGCGGTCGCGATGGACGGACTTTCTGACCAGCGATGGAGAGAAACCGGATCGCCAGCGGGACAGTGAGTTCACTCTCCCTCCGGCCACGCGCGATGCACTGCTCGGCCTCTGGGAAGCGGGCTGGCAGTGTCTATTCAGCGCGCTCGAACCGCTGTCGGAGCCGGACCTGCAGCGGATGGTAACGATTCGCGGCGAAGCCCATTCGGTAATGCAGGCCATCAATCGCCAGGTGGCTCATTACTCCTATCACTGCGGGCAGATTGTGTTTCTCGCCAAGCATTTCAAGCATGCTGAGTGGCAATCGTTGAGCATTCCGCGGCGCCAATCGGCCGAATTCAATCGCCGGGTGCAAGCCGGAGAAGCCAGTCAAAGGTAACGCCGGCACTCGACAAAAACCACGCGGCCTGGCGCACCACCGTGGGACACGCACTTTCTGTGCACATTCCCCGTAACACCGCAGCCGCGATGTTTTTTTTGCGCGGTGATAGATCCGGATCTATCGCGCCGCGACGCCCTTGAAGAACGTGTAGCAGAAAGTCCCGTCCGGTTCAGTCGCACGATACAGATCCGCGATGCCTTTCTCCCACGTGCATCGATCGATCAGCCCCAGCGAGAGCGCCTGGTCGCGGACTCCCTCCACCATCGCAGTGAATGTGTTTTTGGAAAAGCCCTCCACCAGATCCGGACGGCTACTGTCCACATACACCATCCGCGGGCTGACCTGCACCTCTCGGAACCCGGCCTCGGTGAGCAGCGGATAGAGCCGCCGGCCTACCAGAGCATCGCCGCCCAGCCGGGCTTGCAAATCCACCAGGCACTGCACGGCGCGCTCGGACTCCGTCGTCTGCGGGTAACAAAACCATGAGCCGTGATCGCCCTCGATCACCGTGATCGTGCCCCCGCGGCGCAGAACCCGCTTGATGGCAGTGAGAGCTGCGGCTGGCTCAGCCAGGTGTTCCAGCACGAAGCAAAGAAAAACGTGGTCGAAGTGCTCATCGGCAAAAGGCAGATCAAACAGGTTCGCCGAACGGAACTCTACATTCCGGTGGCCTGCCGCCTCAATCCGCCCGCGCGCTTGAACCAGCGAGCCGGGCGAGATGTCCACGGAGACAATCCGCGCTTGCGGACTCCGCGAGGCGAGATGAACCGTCTGCGCCCCGGTTCCGCAGCCGCATTCGAGCACCAGGCTGCCCGGCGGATAAGAAGTGTCGTGGTGCAGCAGTTCGCTCAGCGTATTGGCCTGGTCGGCCAGACGAGTCGCCTCGCGCGCCGAGTAACCGTGGACGTATGGAACATGGGACATGGAATTCTCAATTATCGTATGCCACGGCTGGCCCGCGATCACCGAACGGAGCGGCAGGGGCACCGAACCTTGCATCCCCGGCCTAATTCAGCGATCATCGGCTTGGATGCGCGCCGCCACTTGCCTCTTGCTGTCGTTCGTGGCCGCCGGGCTCGCTCAGACCTTTGTGCCACACCTCACAGGCGAAGTCTCCCGTGGCCAAGAGTATCGAAAGGAGATCGGATCTGGCCTGCTGTTTTTGCTGAAACCCACCGACTCAGGCTGGATGATCGACATCGTCCCGAAAGTCCCGTGCAGCGAAGAGGCGGACTTCGCGCGTGTAGTGAACGCCCCGTATCGAAACTATAACTCCCTCTTCGTCCGGCATAGAGGCTCGCTTAGATGCAGTATCTCGCAGATTCTTCTGCGCGTCTGCCCCGCAGAGACGCAGGAATCAGTCGACGAAGGCCATTGGGCCATGGCTCGGCTGGTCATGCCGGACCAATCTGGAAGCGAGATCTTGAATGTCCGGCGACACGCGGCGGTATCATCTGAAAGGTGAAGGTCAGGGACCTGATCCGCCTGCTTGAGTCCGCGGGCTGGCGGCTCAAGGCGACCAAAGGCAGCCACCGCCAGTACCTGCATCCGCAAAAAGGGAATGGTCGTCACCGGGCCGGGCCAGACCGGTAAGGATGTTCCGGTGGGAACGCTGAAGGCTGTTCTCCGCAGCGCCGGGCCTGGAAGGGAAAGAGAAGGACTGAAGACATACACAGTCATTTATGAGAAAGGGCCCACCTCTTGGGGAGCGTACGTTCCCGACCTTCCCGGCGCGATCTCCGTAGGCGACTCGCGAGATGAAGTGGAGCACCTCATCCAGGAAGCCATCGGGTTTCATCTTGAGGGTATGCGCGAGGAAGGCAGGACCATCCCGCCGCCTTCGAGCTTCGCAGGGCTAATCGAGATCGACCCGGCCGCTTAGCGGGACGCCATAGGGCCCATCGGTACCTCACCGGTACAGCAAATACTTCTCGCGCAGTTGGACGAACCCGGCCACGGCGTCGGTGAAGCTTTGCTGGATGGTGCGCGGGTCCTCGCCCGCGTCGAGGCGGCGGGTGACGTCGTCGCTGCCGATCAGGCGCGCGCAGGCGCTGAAGTCGATCTTGCCGGGATAGAATTTCTCCAGCGCGGCGGCCAGCTCCAGGCCGAGGCGGGTGGAATCGAACAGCTCGCGGTTGGTCACCACGAAGCGCACGCCTTCGATACGCACACCGCGGAAGTTCGATGCGGCAGGGGTAAAGCTGGTGGGATAGACGCGCACGCCGGGGATCTGGCGCGAGTTCAGCCACGCGGCCAGCTCGCGTCCGCCGATGAAATCCGCGCCCACCTGCTCAAACGGCGCGTCCGTGCCGCGGCCCACCGAAAGATTTTTGGCGGCTTCGAGCAAAGCGAGTCCCGGATAGAGCAGAGCCGCGTTCAGGCTGCGCATGTTGGGCGACGGGTCGACCCAGGGCAGGTTGGTGGAATCGAACCAGTCGCCGCGCCGCCAGTCTTCGAGAGGAATCACGGTAAGTGCGGCGCCGATTTTCTTTTCGCCGTTGGCGAAACGCGCCAGCTCACCCATGGTCATTCCGTGGCGCACCGGCAGGCCAGGAATGTAGCCGATGAAAGAAGTGTGGGCGCTATCGAGCAGCGGTCCCTCCACGTGAGTTCCACCGATCGGGTTTGGCCGGTCGAGCACGTAAAACGGAATGCCGGCGCGGGCCGCAGCCTCCATGGCGTAGACCAGTGTGGTTTCGTAAGTGTAGAAACGGGCGCCGGCACCCTGGATGTCGAACACCAGCGCGTCGATGCCGCGCAACATCTCAGGCGTGGGCCGCGGCGTGGCGCCGTAAAGGCTGAAAATGTGTACGCCGGTGGCGACGTCGGTCGCGTCGTGGATCTCGGGCCGGTCCTCGCGGCCGGCGAAGCCGTGCTCGGGCGAAAACAGCGCAGCGATGGCGATGCCGGCGCGGCGCATCAAATCGACATTGCGGCGGCCCAGGCGGTCGACGCCGGTCTGGTTGGTGATGAGGCCCACGCGCTTTCCCCGCAGCTCCTGAAAACTCCGCCCGGCCAGCACGTCGAGGCCGGTGCGCGTAGCCGCGTCGCGTCCCACCACGCGATGCACGCCGGCGGCGGTGAAGGTTTCGCTGTAGCCGGTGAGCGTCAAGCCGCGCGTCTGAATGCCGACGGCCGCGGCCGCTATGGTGGCAACCTTCGACCGCAGCGCGGTCAGCGACGGATGCCCCGAAGGGTGCACGCTATTGGCCAGCAGGATGACGTAGGTCTGAGAATGCGGATCGATCCAGATCGAAGTGCCGGTGAAGCCGGTGTGGCCGAACGAGCCGATAGGGAACAATTCGCCGCGGTTGCCGGAGTAAGGCGAATCGATATCCCAGCCCAGCCCGCGCAGAATCACCTGATCGGGCGGGGATTGCGGCTCGGTGAACTTTTGAATGGTGGCCGCGCTCACAATGCGCACCCCGTCCAACTCGCCGCCATCGATCATCATCTGCGCGAAACGGGCCAGGTCCTGTGCGGTGGAGAACACGCCGGCATGCCCGGCCACGCCGCCCATGTTGCGCGCAGTGGGATCGTGCACCACGCCGCGCAGCGGAGGGCTGTCCCCGGTCACGCGCTCGGTGGGCGCGATGCGCGGCATGAGCGCGGCCGGCGGCTGAAACATCGTATCCTTCATGCCCAGCGGACGGAAGATATGGTCGCGCGCATAGTCGGAAAGCATTTCGCCGCTCAAACGGCGCACCAGTTCGCCCAGCAGGATGAAGTTGATGTCGCTGTAGACGAAGCGCGCGCCGGGCGGCCCGTCGGGCGGATCGGTGCAGGCGAGTTTGATGCCGGTCTGGTAGCCGCTCCAGGGATGGGCCAGCGGCACGTCCGGCTTGAGGCCGGAAAAATGCGTGAACAGGTTGCGCAGCGTGATGGCGCTCTTGCCGCCTTGAAACTCCGGGATGTAGTCGGTGACCTTGTCGTTGAGCCGGAACTTGCCCTGCTCGAACAATTGCATCAGCGCGGTGGTGGTGGCGACAACCTTGGTGAGCGAGGCGAGGTCGAAAATGGTGTCGGCCGTCATTGCCTCGGGTTCGGGAACGATGGCACGCCTGCCGTACGCCTTTTCGTAAACGATCTTCCCCTGATGCCCGATGACGAGTACCGCGCCCGGCAGCTTGTGCTGCGCGATGGCTTCGTCGATCGTGCGGTCGACTGCCGGCCCCCCGGAAAAGGTCTGCGCCGCCAGAGCCGTGGTCGCCAAGCCGATCGAGCAAAGTAGCCTCATCAGCCTCTATGATAGCGGTGAAAGCAATCAGGGTCGTCGACAGGCGCCGGTGGAAAATCCGGCGCCCGCTGTGGTTCCGGAATTGAAATCAAACGCGGTGCCGCTTGCGGAAGAGGCCCAGAACGATCAAACCAGCTCCGATGCCGGCTACCGGCAGAGGCTCGGGTGTCTGTCCTCCCTGGAAATAGTAGTTATAAAAATAGGTGCCGTTCGTGCCGTTACGTGTGAACGACGCAGCCACCAGCGATCCGTCGAACTGACCGCCATCGCCGGTGACAGCGGCGGTGGGAGCCAGAACGCTGCCCATCGCAGAGCCACCCAGCGTGATTGCCGTCGCCTGATAAAAGTTGAACAGCACGTCTTCCGCCACCGCGTTGGTGGTGTTGCCACTCGGGGCGTAGCCATCGATGGTGATGGTTCCGGACAGCGTATCGGTGGTGCCGGCGACATTGATGATCACCCAGTCCGCGCTGGAAACGCCGGTAATATGGACCGTGTAACCGGACGCCACCGCGGAGTCTGCGACGTCGATGATGTTCATGCCGGCCTTGGTCACGGTGCAGGTGGTGACGGTGCCGGCGGTCGTACAGCTATCGCCGGCAGTCGCTGCGTCGCCGGACCAGGTGGTGGACAAGGTTGTGAACTGCGCCATAGAGGTGGCGAAGTTCACCGGATCTGACGTGTCCTTGGTGCCGGTGCCGTCATTGACGAAGTGGGTGTCGGTTCCGGTGAAATAATAGTCGCCGGTGTCCAGCGTTCCCCTGCCGGTTACACCGCCGGCGGCGATGAACGTGGTACTGCTCGGGAAAGCGGTGAGCGGTTCCCCGAGTAGGTTCGAAGCGATGGCAATACTGTTGGCCGCGGTGTTGCCCAGCGTGGCGACTCCGCCAACCGCCAGTCCGCCGCCCACCCCGCCGCCCGTACCGCGGTTGGCGTCGGAAAAGTTGCCGCTGACGAACACGTTATACGGGGTGAGCAGGCTTGCGCCTAAGGCGGTGGGCGTGGCGCTGAAAAGGAGCGCCCCGACGCCTATCAGGGCACCGTACGCTGTGCTTTTAAAAACCACCTATACCAAAGGTATCCGGCGCATTAGTGGCCGGAAAGTACCAGCGCGGTTCTAGAAGTATAGTTTCAGGTCTATGAATCTCAAAATAAAGTTATGAGCGTAATACACGGGTGGGAACCTAGCGGGAGGCCTCAGGCAGATTGAGGCGGGCAATTCCGAGGGTTGCGGGCATGCTGTCGCGGGCGTGCTCTACGGGGACTCCGAACTGGAGGCACACTTCCGGCGGCGTTTTCTGACGAAGGCCAGAACGATCAAACCCGCTCCCACACAAGCCAGCGGAGCTGGCTCGGGCGTAAACGTGGTTCCCGCGAAAATGAGGTTGTGAAACTCGGTGCCGCCGGCCGTGCCCGAGCTAAAAGACGCCGCGACCAGCGAGCCGTCGAACTGTTGGCCGTTGCCCGTCACGGCAGCGTCGGGAGCCAGAACGCTGCCCACCATTGCGCCACCCAGTTGAATGGAGGTCGCCTGGTAGAAGTTGTACAGCACGTCTTCGGCACCGGTGGCTGTGTCGCCAACCTCCTGTATCCCGCCGAAATCCGTACCCCACGTCAGGCCAACCGTATCGGTGGCGCCGGCGACGTTTACGATCACCCAGGCTGTACTGGAGACGCCGACGAAATTAACCTCATCGGCCTCGATTTGGGCCGCAGTCGCCGTAATGTAGTTCGGGCCGGAATGGGTGATTGTGATCGTCGTGACATTATTCGAATTGGAAATGCTGTCGCCAGATGTCTGTGCCTGCCTGGAGAGCGAGGTTGACAGGTTCTGGAACTGCGTGAAGGTGCTCGAAGAAGTTCACCGGTTGGGTCGAGGTCTGGGCGCCGCTACTGTCGGCACTGGAGTCGATACTCCCGCTGGACGCGTTGTAGTTGCCGGCAATCGGTTGGGCCGTGCCGGCGCTCACGCGGGTGCGCGACAAAAATGTAGACCGTCATGCGGCTGACGAGCGATCCGCCCAGTAGTCTTCGAATCTGCGGCTGAGGCGGCAGCAACGCAGTGCGACGATGGCGTTGGCGCCGCGGACGGTCCAGAACATGCCGGATCGTTTCAGGCGCACACCAATCACGGTCTTGCAGCCGGCCTCGATGACGCCGGATCCGACGAAAAGGCCTTGGGCTCGGAAGGTCGGATAGCGCATCCTCTCGGCGTTGCGTTCCAGATACTCGGCTTCGTTTTTGACGGATTTGGCGAGTTCCTCGGAGGCGGGCTGGAGCGCGCCGAGGGTTTTCACCAATGCTTCGATCTTGCCCTTTTCCAGACGGTCCAGACAGCGGGCAAGCCAGCGTTGGCGGGCCTTGTCGTCGCCTGGGAACAGTTTGGCGGAGAGTTCCCAGAGGTGCTGGCGGGCGTGGTAGAGATCGACGATCTGAATCGCGCCGGGGAAGTGCTGGTCGGCCAAATTCCAGATCCACACGGCGCCATCGCCGAGCAGCACTTTCTTCAGCGCCCGGCTCCAGCCGCGCCGCCAGGCTTCGGTGTAAAGGCGCAAGCCGAACTGCTCGGCCGATTCAATCGCGCCCACGTAGGAGGTGGAATCCTCATCGCGCACCGGGCGGCCCTCCGCATCGGTCGTGGTCTGGGTGAAGAGGCAGCCGAGTTTGACCTCGCGCGTGTGCGCCGGCTGGCCCTCGATCTTGCCGGCGCGGTCTTCGGTTTCGGCCTTCACCACCGGAATGCCCGTGCCGTCCATCTCGATGTAGAGCAGCGGCACGGCGGGCGCGCAAACCTCCGGCAGTTCCAGTTGTTTGGCCTGTAGGATGGCGGCCTGCTCACGGGCTTCGATGCCGGCGCCGATGTCCTCGGTATGACGCTCCACGGCTTTGGCGGGAACCTCAATACCAGCCAGCAACCCGAGTTGCTCGCGGCTCTGCTCGAAACTCGCTTCACTCCCCACCACCGCCATCATGCGCCGCACGCCCGGCGAACACGCTACCCCTTCCACGTCCAGTTCGCGGTCGCGCGGACTGCAGCCCGCGTGACAGTGCGGACACACGTAATAGGGCCGCTCGATAGTGATCGGGCCAAGCACCGTCAGAACCTGCTTGGCGCGCACCTGGTGGAAGCGCGCCTGGTGGCCGCAGGCACACGCCACCGTGAGTTCGACCTCGGTGGGTGCGCTCAGCAGACGCTCCAGCGCTTTCGCGCCGAGGTGATGGCTCGCGGCGCGGGTCGCCATTTCGACCGCCTCCAAGTCGCATTGGCCGCTCTTGCGCAAGCCGGTGAAAATGACTTCCAAAAGCGCGGCTATTTCCCGCGCCGCCTCGCGCTGGACTGCCTCGACCGTTTTTTTTCCGCCCCGGTCCACGACTCCTCGGCCGGCCGGGAGCGGCAGATCTTCTCGTTGACCTCCAGCAATTCCCGGCTCAACTCGCGGAATTGATGAAACGCTTCCACCTCGCGCTGCGCCTTGCGCAGTTCGGCCGGTGAAGCGAAAGACTCGCTGACTGTCTTTCCACTCACTTTACGGGTCAGTCGATAGTTTGGACCGTGGCCCTGCTGGCCCGCCTTGTGGCACCGGCAATCCGACTTCCCGCAGCGCCCGGTGATGCTGCTAACCGAACCGCTCCGAAAGTCGCCCAAATTGAGAATGCGCCCGAGAATCGCGGAGCGCTGTTGTTCCAGCACGGCCAGAGAATCAGGCAAGATCGCACCTCCATTCCTAACGTATCACTACGTAAGGATTCAGGCCACAAAAAAAGAACGCCGCCAATCGCTACAATTTTGTCGCACACCCCGCTCACGCCGCCGGCGGCGATAAATGTGGTGCCGGTGGTAAACTTGCCGTTGGTCGACGTGGTTGTGGGGAAAGCACTGAGAGGCTCGCCGAGCATATCATGAGCGATTTCCATGGTGCCCGTGAATGTGACGGAGCCGCCTGCAGCTAGCCCGCCGCCAATATCGGTGCCCAGGTCGACAAAATTACCACTAACGATTGCATTATAAGGGGTTAGTAGGCTCGCACCGCTGGCGGCAGAGGTGACAAGGAGCGTCGCGATGCCCAAAACAAGGGTCCTGTAAAAGGCCTCCTGAAGAACCACTTGCCCAAAGGTACCACATGGCGTTGGAAACGATAAGTCTCGGTAATTCTGATGGTTCTAGTACGCAAGCACGAGCCGGAGAGAATGACAACCTCGCCTGATGAACTTCGCTCCGAGCCCCGCTGGCCGTCGCATGAGGAGCGGAAGTTGCTCAAAACACGCGATTGTGCCGCGAACCTAAGTGGCTCCTGAAGTGAATTTCTACACTCGCCCTTGAATTAGTTTCGTAATGGACATAGCATGGAGTCGAGGAAGCGATATTCAGATGAAACTCTCTCTTTTGGTATCACTGCTGCTAGCTGTGGGCGGGGCGCTCTGGGCTGAGCAGCCCATGCCGAAAATGGTCACGGTGGACCCGCTGAACGGGAAGGCGGGGGACGTAATCGTCGCGACCGGAGAGAACCTCCAGAAAGAGTGGGTTTCCAAGGTGTTCCTCACCGATGGAACGCATGACTTGGCCTGCGAAATGGTTGACCAGACTGCCACCACCATCAAGTTCAAGATTCCCGCCAGGGCGCCTCGGGGCGAGCGGCTGATGGTGATGGTGCTGACCACCGGCAAGGACGCCAAATACATCGAGCAGCCGGTCAAGGTAGAAATCGACGAACAATAACGCGGCGCGCGCCTAGCCTGCGTGCCGGCGGTACGGCGTCTCGAGGTACTTCTTTGCCTGCTGCGCGCCATCGGCTTCGGGCGCACAAGCAATCGCCTTGCGGTACGCCTCCACGGCTTGCGTGCGGTGCCGCTGCAAATCGTAGATCTGGCCAATCCTCAGGTAGGTATACACGCTTGTATTCAGGTCCATCTCAGGAGCGGCCGCGACCTGTTGCAGGTGGCCCAGCGCCTGGGCGAGATCGCCGTACCAGAATTCGATGGTGCCCTGCTGGTAGTAGATTTTCTCCCACGGGACGCGATCGTAGCCCGGAGCGTGCTTGGTTTTGAGCTCGGCCACTTTCGCGACGGCCGCCAGCGCATCCGTCTTATCGCCCGCCATGCTGTACATCTGCGAGAGCTCAAGCCGCAACAGGTAGTTGCGCGGGAAGCGGCGGATCAGGTCCTCGACGATGGGCACCGCGCGGCGCGTTTGGTTCTCCCGCCGGTAGAGGGCTCCCAGAAAGATTTCGGCATCGACGCGGTTGTCGCTCCCATGCGCCGCCACGTCCTGCACGATGCGGATGCCCTGCTGCTTGTCGCCGTGGATGCCGACCAGAAAGCCCAGCATGCGCCAGGTCCAGGGAAGGCTGCCGATGATGTAGTCGTGCAGGCCCTCCACCAGGCGCGCGTCCACGTTGTTTGGTTCGAGCGCCTCCACGCGGGCGTGCATGCGCCGCGCCGCGGTGGCGTCTTTGAGCGAATCCCGCCATGCTTTCTTGACCACCCAATAATAGTTGGAGCGCAGTCCATAGGAGATGCCGAGAGCGTACAGCGCCGCGGCGTCGTTGGGGTTCTTATCGATGCGCGCCTGGGCCAGGGCCATAGCCTTCGCCACTTCGTCCAAAAGCCATTTCTCGGTCTGCGGAGTAGGGTTCAGTTTCGGCCGGCGCAGAAACGAATTATTACCCGACACCAGCTCACTTTCGAGCGCGCCATCGCGGTACATCTCCTGAAACACGATGGCCTCGGCCAGGTGATTGTGCAATTCCGGATCGTTGGGATGCGCCGCGATGGCAGCCTTGAAATCGGCGATCGCTTGGTCATATTCGAGACTGTAAAAGTGGGAATACCCGCGTTCGACCAACGGGTCTTCGGCCCGAGCCGCGAATATCAGAAGCGAAGCCAACAGCAGCAGCCGCACACTCTCATCGTATCGCGGCGGACGTTTCAGGTTGTTGAACGGGTAGGGCATGCTTCAGCTTGCCCGCCCTGGTCGACATTCAGCCGGCGCCTGCCAGTCTACCCAGCGCCCAGCGGGCGTGTTCGGCGACCATCGGGTCCTCCGACGCGGCCAGTCTTTCGAGCGCGGGTCGGAACCCGGGCAGGCCGCGGTTGCCCATGGCCACGGTCACGTTGCGCAGGAAACCGGAATAGCGCGCGCGCCAGACCGGCGTACCGCCGAATAACTCGCCGAACTCGGCTTCACTTAGAGCGGCCAGCCGTTCGAGCGGCGGCGCCACCTGGCGCGGATGAAATGCGGCATCGGCAGTGGCGGGGGCGCGGCGGTTCCACGGGCACACGTCCTGGCAGATGTCGCAGCCGAAGACGTGGCCGCTGTTGCCGGCGCGCTGGTTTTCGGCGATCGCGCCGCGCAGCTCAATCGTCAAGTAGGAGATGCACCAGCGCGAATCGACCGCGTGATGGCCGCCGAACGGGACGATGGCCCCGGTCGGACAGGCATCGATGCAGCGGCGGCAGGTGCCGCAACGGTCGGGCGGCGGAGCGTCGGCTTCGATCTCGAGCGAAACCAGCAATTCGCCCAGGAAGAACCATGAGCCGCGCGGCTGGTTGATAAGGCAGGTATTCTTACCGATCCAGCCCAGGCCGGCGAGGCGCGCATAAGCACGCTCCATGAGTGGCGCCGTGTCCACGCAGATTCTGGAGTCAAAGGGCGCGCCGATGCTTTCGCGGAGCCTCG
This sequence comes from Bryobacterales bacterium, assembly GCA_963761855.1. Taxonomy (GTDB): domain Bacteria; phylum Acidobacteriota; class Terriglobia; order Bryobacterales; family Bryobacteraceae; genus Bog-375. The sequence continues at coordinate 39,350 of CAVXJY010000116.1, forward strand.
CTTCCAGGCGCCGCAAACCTGCGCGCAACACGCGGTGATAGTCCTCGCCCCAGGCGTACCGTGAAATCCAGGCCAGCTCGGCGTCGTCGAATTGCGTCGAGTACGGCTGCGGGGCGTTGTAAAGCTTGCCGACGCAGATCACCGAACGGGCCGACGGCAGCAGATAGCGCGGATCGTCCCGCATCTCAGCGCGGCGGCCGGTGAGATAGAGCATGTCACCGGCGAATCCGGCATTCACCCAGGCGTGATATTGGTCGCGGCCGGCCGCCGGGGCGGCGCGGGCTACGCCGGCCAGTTCGAAGCCGCACTCTGCAGCCAGACGGCGTGTGTCGGCGCCCGTCAAATTTCCCGTCAAATTTCCAGCCCCACGGAGCGCATCAGCTCGATGGCGTTGCTCTTGAGCACCACCCCGGGCCGCAGCGAAAAGTCGAAATGGATCTTGCCCTCTTCGATCCGGTCTTCGAAGTGAACGTTACAGGCGCGCGGGCCGAGCGCGTCGGCGATGCCGGCCAGGGCGAGATCGTGGGTGGTGATCAGCCCCATCGCGCCGCGTTCCACCAGGCCGCGCACCAGCGCTTCGGCGCCGATGCGCCGGTCGTGGGAATTGGTACCGTGCAGGAATTCATCGATCAGAAACAGCACCGGGCGCGGGCCGGCGGTCTGGTCGAGGATTTTCCGCAGGCGCAGAATTTCGGCGTAGAAACGCGAGATACCGCCTTGCAGCGAATCGTTGACACGGATGGAAGCGCCCACCGCCAGCGGCGAAAGCCGCAATCGCGCAGCGCGCACCGGCGCTCCCGCCTGCGCCAGTACCACGTTCACACCCAGCGTGCGCAGCAGCGTGCTTTTGCCGGACATATTCGAGCCGCTCACCACCAGCAGACGGAGGTTGCCCCCGAGCGAAACCGAATTGCGCACCAGCTTCGATTCCGGGATGAGCGGATGGCCGATCTCAACCGCTTCGAGTAGCGGCGATTCTTGGGCAAACTCGGGGAACGGATCCTGGGGATGCTCGAAGGCGTGGCTGGCTAGCGAGGCCAGGGCCTCGATTTCGCCCACTGCCGCCAGCCATCGCCGTACCGCCGGTCCCGAGCGGCGCCGCCATTGCTCCACCCGCACCGCGACGTGGGGCGTCCACAAAATGAAGATCTCCGCCACCCGCACGAAAACGTTGTCGCGCGAATCCAGGTACTCGATCAGCCGTTTGAGTTGCGCCAGGCGGCGCGAAGGCGCTGCCCCCTCGGCGTCGAGCGAGGCGCGGAGCGAAACCAGCAGCGGCGCCTGGAACTGTTCCCGCTCCAGCAGTGCCAGAACCTCGGAGATGAGTCCCAGCTCATGAGCCGCCCGATCCACCGCCGCCACGACTTCGCTTGTGCGTTTCTGGTGGCGATAGTAAAACCAGCCGTTGATGGCCAGCGTCGCCAGGAAAAGGTCGCGCAGCAGCAGGCGCGTGCCACCGGACAACAGGACGCTGCCGGTCAAGTTGAGCAGCAGCGTAACGCCGGCGGCCGCGCCGCCCATCCCCAGCAGCGTGCATGCCCAGAGCGCCAGCCGCAGGCCGCGCCCGCCAAGGCGCGGTGGCGCTTCACCCCAGGCGGCGAGCGAATCCGCATCCACGCCGGTGCGGGCATCTTCGGCCAACACCGCCAGGTTTTCGCGCAGATCGAGACGCGGCCGCAACTCCGTCACCGCCTGCTGCCGGGACTCCACCACCGCAGGATCCGCCGCTTGCAGCAGCCACTGCGCCAGCGTAAGCTCGCCGGAGTGCGTGCGGGCAGTGGAAAGAAGCTCGAATAACGAGCCTATCCCGAACAGGTCGAGGTCTTGCGCATACGCATGCGCCAGGTCCAGGTAACGGTCGCCGGTGCTGCCGGTGCCGGGCCACGTTCCGTCCAGCCGCGCCAGGCCGCGCTCAAAGAAACGCGCCGCGCGACGCTGCTTTTCGATTTGCCGCGTGAGGCGCGCATGCGCCGCCAGCAGAGCCACGAACGCGGCCGCGGGAATCAGCGTCCACAAGATGGTGATGTGCGCGTTCGAAAGCGCCAGCCACACCAGTGCGCCCGCCGCCGCCACTATGGCCAGCCGCCAATAACCAAGCCGGCGCTGGCGGCCTTCGCCGGCTGCGATGGAAGCCCGGCGCTCCTGGAGCAGCGCGGTATAGAGCTCGCGCGGCTGCTGCACCACGGGTGTCTGCGTAAACGAATGAGTCATAGGCGGTGCCTACCGCTCCCCCGTCGGTCGCGGTTCCGAATGCGCATCGGAGCCGCGGCCGTCGGGAAGCGATTGCGGCGCAAACAACAACCTCGCCATGTCTATTCTCGCAGAGGGCAAGCGATCCCGTATTCCTCGCGGCGGGACGTGTTTTGTGACAGGCGAGACCGGCGCGCAGGCCGGGGGCCGGCGCAACGCGGCGTGTTATATTGAGGCCATGCCGCGCGGCTATATTCCCATCTTGATTTTCTTGGCAGTGGCGATCGCGTTTCCGGTGGTGGCCATCGTGGTGGCCAAGCTGCTCCGCCCGTCGGCTCCCTCGGTTACCAAGCTCGAAGCCTATGAGTGCGGCATTCGCGCGGCGTCGGATTCACGGGGCCGCTACACGGTCCGTTTCTATATCATCGCCATCCTGTTCGTGATTTTTGATGTGGAGACTATTTTCCTATACCCATGGGCTGTGCGCTATAGTTCACTGGGCTGGTTTGGAGTGGCGGAAGTGGTGGTATTTCTGGCGATCTTGGTGGTCGGCTATATTTGGGCATACAAAAAGGGTGCATTGGAGTGGGTCTGAAGCTGGTTGGTTCCGCAATTCTTCCCGTCTCGTCACAAGTCGGCGCCCTTCTATGGTCCTGCTAGGATCCGCCAACTCGCTGCAGAATTCCCGGTGCCGGCGCGACAAGCGAGACAGTCTTTCGCAACTTCGTGTGACTTTTTTGGCCGTTGCTGTAGTAGAAAGACCCGTTCCGGGGTCTTAGTATTGGAACGCGCCATGGTTTGCCGGCCACTTAGCGCGCGGCGCAAGTGGCAATGTTCCTGCTCATAACTCGCGTCGGTTACCTCCGCGTCGGTTATATTTGCGTACTCCAAGGAAAGGTGTGTTGGAATGGGTCTGCAATTCGTTCGCTCAATCGTTTTCTCTCTGGTTGCCTTAGGAGGATGCAGCGTGCTCAGTGCCACGCCCACGCTGCGCCTGGGGACCGCCACCGTTGGACCGCTTTCAATCGCTCCCGGCGCCAACGCGGTGAACCAGACAGTGGTGGCATATAACATCTCTGACGGCACACTTGCGCCCGCCGTCAGCTCGTCGGTCTCCTGGATTACACCCAGCGTCGGCGCGGCCGTCACCTGCATGGTAGTTCTCCCATCGGGCTCTCCCACGCAGTGTATCCCGCTGGTTCTTGCGTTGAACACGGCGTCACTGGCGGCATCGGAGACAGCGTACACAGGCATCGTCACCGTCACCGCGCCCGGCGCGGTGGACGCTCCGCAAACCATTACGGTAACCGTATTGATTGGCGGCGCCGTGCCATCGAGCGTGAATGTTTACGTGCCGCCTTACGTAGCGCCACCGGCGCAGGCCAGCACCGTCGCCGTTCCGTTTTCTCTCGGCACCACCAGTTGCCCTTACCTCAACGGTTGCCTTACAGGCAAGGCGACGACTCAGGACGGAGCGAAGTGGCTGAGCCTGACGCTCCCCGGCGCCGGCAGCACCCAAACCACCCTGCCGTACATGATCAACATAACTCCGCAGCCCAGTAATACAGCCGGCAGCACTTACACCGGCTCTCTAGTTACTTCTGGCTCCAGCTTTGCCCCGGACAATAAAACCATCCCAGTTACCATGAACGTGACCACGCTGCCCATCGCGCAACCGTCCGTCACCCAGGTCGGCGAAGAGCTTGCGGTCGGCGCGCCGGTTGGTTACGCGGCCGTCACTTTGAGCAATACGGGGAACGGAACGCTGGCGATTTCCGGGGCAACTGTAACGGGCTCAGGGTTCACTGCCAGCACTTCTGGAAATACCGTGTTGCTTACGTTCGACCCAACAGGTCTTTCACCAGGCACGAATACTGGCTCGGTGAGCATCGCGTCCAACGCAGCCAACAGTCCCACCACAATCCCGGTGACCTTCCAGGTTGATGCCGCGGGCCCGCCGGCCATTTTCTATCAGGGCGTGGTGGATGACGCAGTCTTCGGCGGAGACAGCCTAACCGTGACGCCGGGCGATATTGTCGCGCTGTTCGGCGAACAACTCTCCTTTGCGGCGCCCACTTCGGGTCCGCAGCCACCGCTGGCGTCCACGCTCGGCGGAGCCTCGGTTACCGTGAACGGCGAAGCCGCGCCGTTGTACTTCTCTTCTTACGGTCAGATCAATTTCCAGATGCCGACCGATACGGCCACGGGAACGGCGCTGGTGCAGGTTCAGAGCAGCACCCAAACCAGCAATACGGTATCGGTCCAGGTGGCGGCACGCGCACCTCGGCTGCTGGTGCTTTACGGCACCGGTGGATTCGGAGCGATCGTGGATGCCTCGCAAGGCAACGGCTACAACGTCCTGCCCATGCCGTCGACGATCGCCATCCCCAACTTCATTACGCAGCCAGCCTCGCCGGGCGACTATCTGACGATTTACGCGATCGGGCTTGGTCCCACGAGTCCGGCGGTGGCGGCCGGCCAGCCAGCCCCGGCAACGGCCCCACTGGCCCAGTTGACCTCGACGCCCAGCGTGGTTTTCAGCCAGTCAGTCGAACAGATCAAGGCGCAGGTCACCGTCCCGCCCGCTTCCGTCGCTTACGCGGGCCTGTCCCCGAACTATGCCGGTCTGTACCAAGTCAACGTGAAGATTCCTCAGGATTGTCCGACGGGCACGGTGCAGGTGTCGCTGGCATTCTCGGATTCGACGACCAGCAACGCCGTCAACATCCAGGTGCAATAACGCCACATTCACGGCGCGGCGCACGACCTGGAGGTGGAATCCGTGCGGCTGGCCTTGTATCAGGGCGCGGCTTCAGCCGTGCCGCAACACATCGGCAGCCAATGGCTTCAGCCACTGTGACTTTTTGAGTCCGCAGGGGCTGAAGCCCATGCTTTTCTCGATGTTATTGGCACGGCTAAAGCCATGCCCTGATACAGAGCCTATGAGCAAGACTTTGTGTATGCCTACACTCAGATTCATGTCGATTCATCGGGAATCCAGAGTTTCGCCATTTCTACGTCGCACGCCCCATTCACGCAGCGGCGCTGGCCGGCGCCGCGGCACCACGCTACCATAAGAGTTGAACCCTTTGAAAGCCGCTTCCATCCCCTGGCCTCAGGTTTACCTGTGTGTCGCCCTGACCACCCTGGCCAGCCTGCTGCTCGAGCTCTCGCTGACGCGCATTTTCTCGGTGGTGTTCTATTACCACTTCGCATTCCTGGCGATTTCGATCGCGCTGTTCGGCCTTGGCGCCGGCGGAATTTTCTCTTATGTGGTGTCGGGCTGGAAGATGCCGCTATGGACCAGCTTGGGCCGCCTGAGCATGCTGAACGCCCTGCTGGTAGTGGTCGCGCTGGTCGTCCTGCTGGCGCAGAACAACAATCCCACCAACTGGGACCTGGCGCTGATCTACTTCTGCACCTCCCTGCCGTTCTTCCTCTCTGGCGCCATCGTCTCGCTGGCGATCGGCGAGACCATCGCGCGCGTCCACCGGGTCTACTTCTTCGATCTGATCGGCGCCGCCGCCGGATGCCTGTTGTTGTACCCGCTGCTCAACGGCTTCGGTGGAGTCAGCGCCGTGCTGAGCGCAGCCATCATCTTCGCCGTCGCAGCCGCCATCTGGCACAGCGTTTCCGGTTCGGTGCACGGCCGCGTTGGATCGGTAGCGCTGGCGCTGGCGCTGGTGGCGTTTCTGATCCTGAATCAGCGCTATCACGCGATCGACGTCCGTCACGCCAAGGGACAGACTATCGCACACGAGATCTTTCAGAAGTGGAATGTGTTTTCGCGTATCGGGCTGGTAGATCGCGCAAGTGAAGGCCGCTACAGCATCGTGATCGACGCCGACGCCGCCACCGACATCGCCACCTTCGATTTCGACCGGCTCACCGCCAGCCAACGCCACGACCTGATGGACCAGGGCCCGGCGCTGCCCTACGCGCTCCGCCCCGGCGGCAAGACACTGATTATCGGGCCCGGCGGCGGCTGGGACGTGGCGCGCGCGCTGGTTTACGGCAGCCACGATATCACCGGCGTCGAAATCAATCCCATCATCGCCACCACCATCATGCAGCAGCGCTTCCCCGGGCTTAGCCACGGCCTCTACCTGCGGCCCGACGTCCACATTTACGTGGAAGACGGGCGCAGCTTCGTGCGCCGCAGCAGCGCCAAGTATCAGGTGCTGCAGGCGACATTGGTCGATACCTGGGCGTCCACCGCGGCCGGAGCGTTCGCACTTTCCGAAAACAACCTCTACACCGTGGATGCTTTCCGCGATTACCTGCGCCATCTCACCGATGACGGCGTGATTGCCTTCACCCGTTGGGGCTTCGATCCGCCGCGCGAATCCCTGCGTTTGATTTCGCTTGCCCGCGAGGCACTGTCCGAATTGGGCGAAAATGACGCCTGGCGCCACGTCATCGTGGGCCGGTCGGGCTCCGTCCAGGGATGGGGCGCGCAGGATACCGCCATCATCAGCCGCAAACCTCTTAGTGCCGCCGATTGCGACCGCGCGCGCGCCCTGTTTGCCGCCGCCAACATGCAGGCTATCTACCTGCCCGACGCCGCAATTCGAAACCCGTTCTATGAGCTGCTGCACACGGCCGATCCAGCCGGCTTCGAACGCAACTTCGTTTTCGACATCCGCCCGGTCACCGACAACCGGCCTTTCTTCTTCTATACCGTGCAGCCGCGCGACCTGTTGGTTTTTCTGAGGACCGCCTCTCATGACACCGCGGACTACAAGGTGAACAAGGCCGTGCCGCTGCTGTTTGGGCTGGCGCTGATCTCAGTTGCAGCCACTTTGCTGATTCTGGTGTTGCCGCCGCTGGTGCTGGGCGCGCGCCTGCCGCGGCAACGGGGCGTAGTGAAATTCTTGCTGTATTTTCTATTTATCGGCGCTGGCTACATCCTCATCGAGGTGGCGCTGATCCAGAGATTCGTGCTCTTCCTGGGCCACCCCACGCCCGCCCTCACTGTGGTCATTTTTTCATTGCTGGTTTCGAGCGGACTGGGCAGCGCCGCTGCCGGCCGCCTGATCGCGAACCTGGAAAGCCGCCTCATCAAGGCCTTGGGCTGCGTGGCGATGCTGGCCGCGCTGCTCGCCGTGGTGCTTTCGTCGCTGCTCGCCGCGCTGGTCTGGTTGCCGCTGCCTCTCAAGGCGGCGATTACGGTGGCACTGATCGCTCCCCTGGGATTCGTCATGGGCATGCCCTTCCCCAGCGGGCTCCGCCGCCTGGAGCAGTGGCACGCACCTTCGGTTCGCTGGGCCTGGGCACTCAACGCTGCGGCCAGCGTGCTCGGATCCGTCTGCGCCCTGGTCTCGGCCATATATCTCGGCCTGGTCGAAACCATGATCATCGGCGGCTTGTTCTATCTTGGCGCGCTGGCCGTTGTGGCTCGCGTCCACACCGCCGAAGCCCCCGCCCCCGAACCGGGTGCGAATCGAGTCGTTCTGGCAAGCTGAGCCTCGTGGGTGAACTGCGCCTGCGGTCTTGCGACCGTCCAAAGAACCCCTGCTGCGCCGGGGCAGGCGCGTTTCATGGTCCGCCTATTCTTGTACGCGAAATGAGCTGCGATGGATTTTCACGGCAGTGCAGACGCCTTGACTACGCAGCGTCTCCCCGACCACATGGAGTGCGACTTTGACGGCGTCCGGGGGCCAATCGACATCGAGTTCGATCTTTGTCCTGGGAGGGATCTCCTGGGGGCACTCGAACAGCAGCCCACCGCGAGAGATGTTCAACAGGCGACCAAGTCCCGTCCGGACTACCCTTCGCCCCAGGATGAGCTTGTAAGCGACGCCCGCGCGAATCGGATATCGGCAGTCCTCGCGGCGTTCCGCGCTCAGCGTCTGACTCCTGGAAATGATCGCTTCCATTATCCTCATTATGGGGAATCTCCGCGTGCTTGAGACATACCCACGCACTGATAACGGTACTTTCGAACCGGACAGAAGGTATAGTACCACCGTGACTACGATCAGGAAATGGCTCCGGATGCTGAGCGGGCGGCATAAAGCGGGGTAGGTCTCGAAGGGCCGGGAGCCAACAGCGGCCGGATTTACTGTTGCAGCGCGAGGGCGACGACTGTTGGAGAGGATTGCGGGCCTGCCAGTTGTTGCAAAAAGGGCATTTCAAGCGCATCTGAATCGAGTTCCACGGCGCATTCAGCGATTTCCTCCTCCGTCGCGCCCGGAAAGCACAGTTCGCAGGTTCCCACCGCGCCGCCCAATCGGATGGCGGGCCCAAATGTGCGGCAGGCAAGCGGCCGCGATTCGTAGAGGTCGCAGGTCCCGGTAGCCGGGTCGAGCGCCGGGCAAGGCTCGTCATCGTCGGCTGCGTCATTGATCGCCAGACGCGCCGTGTCACCGGGATACACGCGCCGCAATCGTGCGGCCGCCTCGCCTGCACGCTCCCGAACGCGGCCGGCGCGCGCTGCGTCGTGCGCCTCCAGGTCCCTCAGCCCTTGGCGCAAACGCTGCGCGTCCAATTCGCTGATCTCAAAAACGCCCAGGCAGCACTCGTAACAGCCCGGCCGGCACTTGAGCCAGGCTCCGGCTTTGCCGGCGGCTTCGGCCAGCGCCGCATCGACGATCTGGATCAATTCGCTGTCGCCTGTCACTCTCTACAAGCATACCGGATGGAAGGTGCGTTTCGTCCGGCGGTGGGAACAAACGGCACGCCGGGCGCGTAGACGAAGAAAGAGGTTCACGCACGTGAAGTTTCTGTTGTGGTGTATTCTGCTGGTGCTGTGCTGGCCACTGGCGCTGTTAGCGCTGGTGCTCTACCCGCTGGTGTGGCTGTTTCTGCTGCCGTTTCGCGTGGTCGGAATCGCGGTGGAGGGCGCCCTATCGCTGGTCTGGGCCCTGGTCACGCTTCCCGCACGGCTGCTCCGCGCCATCTGAAACCTGCCGCCGCGCGCTCTAGCTGGGCAATCGGAGTTCGACTCCAGGCTGCTGGGCCGCTGTCATGGTTCGGCCCTGTGTGCGAAATTCGTAGCGTTCGATGGCGACTGCGGCGCCTCTCTCATTGCTGCGCACTACGCACCCGTAAATCATCAGCTTCATCGGACAGTTGTCGTTGAGTAGGACGGGCCACGTCATCGAGAGTTCGACCGGCATGCCCGTGGTCAGCATGCTCTCGGTCGAGAACCACACCCCGCCGCTGGAAATGTTCATCGTTTTGCCGTTTCCAGTCTCCGCAATCCGTTGACCGTAAAGCATCTTATAGCGAACTTCCTGTTCGATCTGGAAGCGCCGCTTGTTACGCCGTTCGCGCTCGCTGTTCCGCAATACGCTCTCATCCTGCATTTCGATCACCCGGCACCACCTTCTCATTGTGAAGGTAACCCTTTTAGGATCAATCGCTCAATATGTCTTTGGTTAGGCGGATGGCGCTATCTGGGCACCCGGCAGTTAATCCTTACTGATGGCCTATCTCCGGCTATTTCAGAGGATTACAAACCCGGCCCCAAACCTCGGTACTGGGACTAAGAGAACGTCCTCTGCCGCGCCGCCCGGCCTCAAAAAAACTTCAGAAAATGTTCAGAAAATGCTGGACAAACAGATCTTAAATTGCTAGTATCAAAACAACACAGACAGCATCCCTGGCGGCGAGTCCCCTCCCGCCGCCAACCCTCTGAGTGCAAGGCCCCGAGATACCCAGCTCGGGGCCTTTTAATTTGTCCGGCCGGCTCACCATTCCCCCAAGTTTCCTTGCGATCCGGTCCCTTCCCAAGCTGCATTGAGCGAAGCCACCAGCGACGCGACCCCTCCTGGTCAATCGACGGTACTTCCAGTACCCCAAGGTGACGAGATCCTTACAAGAATATTTCATTGATTTGTAGACAAACGGATCTTTAATGGTTAATATAGAATTAATACAGACAGCATCCTTGGCGGCGAGTCCCCTCCCGCCGCCACTCTCTGAGTGCAAGGCCCCAGGTTAACAAACTTGGGGCCTTTACCATTTGCGGGGCACTGCGCGTCGGGAAGTTGCATGAATGCCACCCGCGGCGCGGTGAGTTCCGGCACGGGCGCGAGAACCGGCGTTTCCCTTAGAACAGCCGGTCCTGTTTCTTCAAGTTCCCGACCGTGCCGACATTGGCGATCGAAAACGACCACTCAAATACGCTTTCATCGCGTATGCCCGCATTGTAACGGCGGTATTCCACGTTGAAGCCGCAGCAATCGGTGTTGTAGGTCACCATGGACGTGGTGTATTCCAGCACCCTCTGGCGGTAGTCATAAACGGCTTCTACGCCGGCGTTCCAGCCGCGTTTGTTGGGATCGCCGTATTGCACGCGGGCCCGATACTGGTTTCCGTACGCAACCAACAGCGGGTTGGTGTGCACCTCATAGTCGCCGGCTGAGAAGAAGTACTTTCGCAAATGGTAGTCGGCGGAAAAACCGCTATCCACTATGGCGTGGAAGTGGGGATCGTAGTCGGCCTGCCAGTTCACGGCCAGACCGGTGACCGGGCTGGCGCGAAGCACGGAAACCACCGGAGAATTGCTGCGCGGGCCGAGCAGGAATGCATAAGCGCTAAGATCGGCGGTGGCGGCGAAGACATTTGCCTGGCCGGGCACAATCGCCCCTCCGAAGGTTGGGTTGAAATACTGCGCTTCCTTCAGCTCCCAGGTCAAGATCTCCCTGACGGAATTGCCCTTCTTGGCGTACAAGCGGTTGGCTAAGGAAAACTCCACCTCGTTGGCGTCGCTCAACAGGTCGCTTTCGTCGAACCGCACTACACGATCGAAATCGCTGCCGATGCCGGTGACGTAGCGGTAAGTCGCGCGCGGTTCGATCACGTGCTTCAGCTTGTCACCGAAGATCGTCTTCTTGTCAAAAACGCGGGCCAGGGAAGGAAACAGCAGATCGAGGGAAAAGTCCCGCGCGCTGGTCACCAGCTTGCCGCCCAGTACCTGGTAAGCCACATAGCCCACCTGTTGCGATACCGCACTGTTGGGCGACTGGCTCTCCCCGTAGACCGCCTCATCGATGCCCGCGCTCGGCACCAAATCGAAGTGCCACAAATGCAAAGCGCTGGTAAGATGCGGCGAGAGCTCGATCCGGGGCGTGAACCGCTCGGTGAGGAACGTTTCGTAGAGCGTGTTCCCCTGCGAGCCGCCCAGGTTCAGGGTGGAATCGTTGAAGAGGGGTTCCGAGCGGGACAGCAGACCGGCGGAGGAATAGAACGAGAACCAAATAGGCAGGTTCTTCCAGATTGCGCGATCGCGGCCGTCCAATTCCACGTCCGGCAGTTTGTGGATGATAACGGCATTGGTCAGCGCCGGCGTCTGTCCGCTCGCCTCGGTTAGCGGCACCTCGGTGCTTTGGAAATTCTCCAGCCGCGCCGCGACGATATCGACTCTGTAGCTGGACCAGTCCTTGCTCACCGACCCGATGGAATGCACCTCCGAGCCAATGGCTTCGTTGAAGGATCCCGACCACTCCTGGCGGAAGTCGAAAGAGCTGACGTAGTTGACGTTGGCGATGCCAGTCCAGCCGTGGCCCAGGTCCAGGTGGCCAAGCGCATAGATGTTGAAGCCGGAGTAGTGCTCGGTCGGCGTAGTGCCCGGGATAACGCCTGTGCGGTCCTGCACGCCATAGAAGATCACGTCGAAATCCGTGCCGGCGCGCGGCTTGCCGCGAAAGTCTACGTGATGCGAAAAGGCCTGGGTGTTGTAATCGAAAAAGCGGTAGCTGACGTCGAAGCTGCGGTTGATGGCCCAGAAGTAGCCCAAACCTACCATGGGGCCGCGCTGCGAGCCCGATACCAGGTTGGGCATCAGGAATCCGCTGTGGCGTGGTTGCTTTTCGAGCGAGTGGTAGAAATAGGGCGTGTAGAAAAGCGGAATCTTGCGCAGCAGAAAGGTGCTCTTGTACGCCTTCGCCCTCTCGCCGGGTACGATGTCGAATTTCGGCCCTCGCAGCCTCCACCACGGATGCGGCATCTTGCAATTGGTGATCCAGCCGTCATACAGAAGGTACTTGTCGCCCAGACGCTCGGCCCATTTGCCTTCGAAATGAAATGGGCTGTTGCCGCTCAGGATGCCGCGGCGCACCACCGTCTTCGGCATGGATTCACCGCGCACGTTATAGAATTTGCCCTTCTGCGACTCGGTGTTGTACTCCATGCGGTCGCACCAGATCTGCTCGTTCTTCTCGAAGCTGTGATAATAAACGTTACCAACCGCCACCACCTCGTGCGTGTCGTCGTTGAATTCCATTTCGTCGGCCTGCGCCAGCAGCGCCTTGCCCTCCAGTTGCACATTGCCGCGCCCTTTCTTGACGGGGCCCTCCGACTCCTGATAGACCGCCCAAAAAACCCATTGGTTGAGTTCGAGGGTCTTGGGATCGGGAAGCTTCGGTGGAGCGTTGGGCGCGCTGCTGCCGGTCTGTCCGGCGGGTGCGCCGGCACTGGTTTTCGCGGCGGGCGCGCTGACGCCTGTCTGCGCGGCGGGAGCGGCCGGGGGTGGCTGCTGGGCCTTAGTCTCATCGGCTAACGCCAGCCAAAACAACAACGTAACCAGAGAAACGCAGGTAAAGCTAGAAGAATTTTCGTGACAAGCGCCGCCTCTTGTGCTAAGAAAGGGATGAGAGCTTGGCGGAAAGGGCCTCAACCGAGAACGGTACCACAGAATTATTGCCTAAGGTCCCGTGCGCTTCGCTCACAGTGTGAAGGCTATGACGTGTAGTTATTGCGGGACGCGAATTTTGGATGATGAACGGCGCTGCCGGCATTGCGGGCGCAAAGAGGGCGACCGGCTGACGGACGGATTCAGTTTGGAAACCAACGGAGCCCTGGCGGCTGCACCGAGGCGTATGCCACAGGCGCGCCCGGCGGCGTCCCGGCCGTCGCGCGATATGGCGCGTGCCGTACAGACTTCGCTGTTTCCGGACAGGCTGGCGTCGCGACACCAGGCAGACAACAATGACGTCGCATACGGCCTCCGATTTCGCATTCTAAAATGTATTAGGGAGCAAACGGCATATTTACCTCGCCTGTCCCTTCCTCATTCTGACAATCGTACACCACAATCCTTCAATAACTATGTATTTGCACCGAGTTTTCATCTAGCTGTGTGTTTCCCATCGTCTTTTTTGATTAATATTACTCCTTACACAATATACTGTCAAATCCATTGATTTACAATCCTCGCAAGAAAGTGTTTTCTGGCAGAAACCGGGCCCTTCTGCTGACCGTAAAGTCCTCTTCCAGCACACCAGAACCGAGACCTTCTAGATATTCCATGGAAAATAGAACAGCTCAATTGGGAGGCACGGGGCGGTGGTATGGGGCAGGTGGGTAGTCAAAATTGCACTGAAATTGGTGTCCCATGCTTGCGCCAATCATATCAAGACAGGCCTGGGCGGGCTTAAAACGTGTTGCCTCATAATAAAAGGTAACCTGAAGGGTCAGATTCGATGCCTCACAAATGAGGTAACCGTAAAAACAAGGTTGAAAATGGTTTTGAGTTTTCTTTCGATAGTCTTTTTTAATTGGAATGGATTGAGAGCACGGGCGCTTAGTTCGAGGCTTTCGTTAACTTCTGAAGCTATGTAAGGTGATTCAACGATTCTTTCATAGGGAGTTTTCTGCAGCTTAAAAATCTCGATGTCCCGCTCGGTCGGATAGACGCCCACCGCCGCGCCGTCGCGGTCGACGACGGGGTCGCGGGACCATCGCGAATTGCGCGTATGCGTCTGAGACTTGGCGTCCATGACGCGCGCATAGATCGAACGGAAGGTGCTGTAAACGGACGCCAGGGGTAATGGCGACGAACGATGGTGCGCGGCGAAAAACCGTGGGGCGCCCAAAAAAGTTCAGCTACCACTTGTCCGATGGTTCGCCAGGGTCCTCAGGTGAGGCATTATCGACCACCGGTGTGGAAGGAGGGGGCGTGGGCGTTGAGTTGAGGCGCCAGGGCTCCATTTCAGCTGGGCGGGGATTGAAATTGACGGCCGGTTCTTCCTTGGTCGGCTTCGAAGGTTGGGCTGCCTTGGTCACTTGGTGTTGCGCTGCCGGCGCCGCGGGCTGCGATGTGCCCGATGTGGACGGCGCGCCGGAAGCAAAATCGGTTTTCATGCGCGCGCGGATAGCATCGAATTCTGCGTCGGTCATCTTCGGCAGAGCGTGGAGATCAACCTTCGATACCTTGAGTTGGATACCTTGTGGCGTGAGGTCGCGGAGAAACGTGCCGAATGTGCCGCGTGGGAGCGATTGTAAAACTTCAGTGTCCATTCGCAGTTTCGATGATAGATACTTCGCCTCGTCATCGCTGTTGGCCATGCGGATCGCACAGTTGGCGACGGCATCGAGGACGGGCGGGGTGAGTTGAGCGGTCCGCTGATGTGCCAAAATAAGCGCGATCTTCTGGCTCCTGCACTCATCGAGGAGCACAGGTATCCGGGTGTCCTTGGCTATGACGGACTGGCACTCATCGATGTAGACGTAGCAGGGCTTCTTTGTCGCTGCGGGCCTGCCGGAGCGCTGCTGCGCAGCTCTCGCGATAAGCGCCACGAAAAAGCGGCCAAAGAACTCGGCGCCTTCGTCGCCCAAAATGGCCTTCGAGTTGTTGATGATGATGACCTTGCCGGCGTCCATCTCCTCGCCGAGGTCGAGCCGAGTATGAGTTGCGGAGAACATGGAACGTAAGACCGGATTGGTGAGCAGGTAATCGAGCCGCCATACCACTTCTTTGCGGGTGCTATCGTAGGTCCTGGAATTGAAGCCCGTCTCGCGGTTCTCGAAAAACTGCCGCGCATGCGGGTCCAGCTTATCGAGATTGGACAGCCCCCTGACCATCACTTCCTTGAAGGTATCGAGGGTCGGGTTGGGAATCGCTTCGATGATGGCGGGAACGACGTTCCGAAAGAGGGTCGATTGCAGCGCCGTGAACTTGGCGTCCAATAGGCCGGCCATGATGTACTCGATGAGCCCGACCGCGTGCGTGACATTCGAGTGCGAAATATCCAATGGGTTTAGGGCGAACGCCGTATCGGGGTCGGGTTCGATGAGAAGTAAGCGGTCTTTGATCGAGGCAAGGTTTTTTATCGGCTCGATGAGATCGCCTTTACTGTCCATGAGGACGACAGCGGCATCCTTCTCCAAATCGTCTATGACCAGCGTGTGAAGTAGAGTGGTCTTGCCCCGCCCCGGCGGCGCGATGATCCAATGGCCACTGAATTGGGTTTCGTCTGGGATTGAGAATGACGGCGGCGTTAAGAGACGTTTTAGCTCTTCGACCGACCGCGTCGGTCGATTTGAGAACCGACGCCAAAACGGCGTGAAAACGTCACTTGGGCTCATAAATCTCATCCCCGCCGTCGAACGTATTAGCAGTCGTCAGGTATTCCTTCAGATATGTTGTCGATTGTTCGATGGCGTCCTTCGCTTGGAGAATGAGGACTAAATCGTTGCTCTCGATGATCGCGCCGCGGACCATGTGCGCTATGGTGACGCGAATAAAAAGAAAGCTGAAAAGAAAGCTGAACAAGGCGCGGATCAGATAAAAGACCACAAGTAAAATCGTCTTGAGTGCGGCAAGAAATTGGGACAGCGGCTTTTTGTCTTTGGCTTCGGACTTCACACTGGCCGCGAGCTGCAAGTGCATTCTTGCTAGCTCGTTCTGGCGCTGTCGGCGCAAGCTGTCGAACGCTATGACGCGCCCGAGCCAGTATTTGCGGATATCGATCAACTGCTGATGCGTCATCGCAAGATTGACGACAATACCGAAGACGACACGCCCATACCAATTGATCCGTTGGGTGCGTTTAAAGAGGCACTGGATGTCCTCGCCGTACACGGGAAGTTCGAGTGGAAGATTGTCATGGATAAGAAAATTGATGATATTCCCGCGCATTGCATAAACGAGGATGACGAGCACGACGCCAACGCCAAAAAAGAGCCCTTTTGTGACGTAATCCGTTGCTTCTATCAGAGCCAGTAGGCGGCCTCTAAATACCTGGGATATGGTAGGCGCGTCCGCGTCGCATTGTTCGAAAATAATGGTGCATGTCGTTCCGGCGGGCTTGCACGATTCCCCCATGTTCATCTGTGCTTCAAATAGGTCTCGACCTCTTCCAGTTATCAGAGGTTTGTCGGCGCCTGTCCCTACCGATAAACACTGGTGATCTAAAGGAGGAAAAGAAACATTAGAACAAGGCCCTATTTTGAGGTTGCTACACGATTGGAAGGCGTTTCTGTCAGCCTCTTGGGGTGTCGAGCCCCATTGAGACACACAGACGGGCGAGGATGGGGTTGGGGCAGGACCTACAGAGCAATAAACAGATGTGAAAGCCCAAGCCGGACACGAAAAACAAGCGATAATCAGGGTGAGGGTCGCAAAGAGTATCCGCCGCATGGCTTCACCGAGAAGGTGAGGGCGCCGGATGGCCATCCGACGCCCTCGTGCTCCTGTTAAGGAGCTTGCCAGTCTGAAGTTACCCTCAGGCCGTGGGCCTCAAAGTAGGCCAGCACTTCCGCGACCCGCCACACGACGTGGGCACTTCTGTGCTTTCCCAACTTGCGACACCGTGGAAACGGATTGTCTGCATAGTCGGGATCGAACATCATGCGCCACGTATGTGTTCGGCTGTAAGGCCAGCCCAGCCTCCGAAGGCCTCTCCAATCCACTACCAGTGGTTTCTCGAAAGACATTGCAAAGCTCCGTGTTGGGGAGCGTTGCAACGCTGCCGGGTTAACACCGCTAGCAGACGGGCCAACAGTACCGGAAGTCGTACCGCAACCGCAAGGTGTTCATGGTGCACCATCGTGCACCAAGGCTACCGTAGGAGCGTGGTGAGGTGAGTTTCCCACCGTTCAATGGCGTCGCGCATTTCCGGTAAGTAGCGGTGCAGGTCATACGTTCGCTCCATGTCGGAACGAGCGGACAGGTGGTTGACTACTCGCTCCGCAATATGGGGCGCAACTCCGAGCCTGCCGAGGTTGGTACGGAAGGTGCGACGGATGTCATGCAGCGTCCAGCGGTTTACGCCGCAGAGTTTGTCGAGTGTCGCTTTTGCTTTACCCCATCCGCAGAACGGCTTTGTCGGCTTGTTCGCTGCCGGGAAAAGCAATTCCTCCTTTGCCAAAAACGGCGTGATGCAAAAGACTGCAAATTCGCCGATCGGTAGTATGTGCTGGTTGCCGTTCTTCGTAATGGCGTCGGGAAACGTGATAGTCCGGTTGTTCAAATCAATCCACGCTCGCTGTAGTGCCGCTGTTTCGCCCCTCCGCTGACCGCAAACGATCATTAGCTGTACTATCGCTGCAAAATTCCTCGGGGAGGGTAAGTTGGCGAATGCTGTCATCTGAATTAGTCCTCTCATGCTGAAGGTGCTGCGAGCACGCGTGCCAGATTGCTTTCAGCTCAGCATCAGAGAGTACGCGCGTGCGGCGCTTGCGTTCGTACGGCAGATATTCCGACAACCGGGTTGTCGGTGATGTAACGGCGATGTCTGCACCAGTTGAAGAAGATCATTCCGACCGTGCGGGCGTGGTTGTGCTCTGCGGGGGTGTCTTTGAGCCGCTCCAGGCGGTGAGCGATTTGCGGATGCGTGACGTCGATCAGCTGGCCTTTGAAGGGGAAGTGGACCGTGAGCATGCGCGTATAGTCGGCGATCGTTCGCGGGCGCGTGCTCTTGGCCTTGTCGGCGAGAAAAAGCTTTACCGCCTCGGAGTACGGCAACGACTGCGGGCGCAGGCGCCCGAGTGTGAACTCGGCTAGGAGCCGTTTAGCTTCTACTCGCGCATCTTGTAGCGAGATCACGGGGTATCTGCCGAGCGTGATGCGGCGGTTATCGCGCTTGAGCAAAAATGTTTTGGCGCCGCCCTGGCTCACCCGGCATCCGAAGCCCGGAAGGGTGGCGTCCCAAAAATCGATCTGTCCCTTTGGCGGCGGGTGTAGCGCGCGGAGCGCAACGTCGTTGAGACGAATGCTGGGCATCTTAGGTACTTCCTAGGCACTCAGAAACGCGGATTGCGGTGGGGGAGTGCGGTCCAGGAGGTACGAAGAAATGCCGATAAAATCAAGACTTCCGGGCGCCATGGTGCACGATGAACAAACAACAAATTAAAGTCAGAGTCCGATGTTCTACCGTTGAACTATTCCCCAAATTTTTCCGCGCGTTCAGCTTCCGAGTGCTGCAGCGCGATGTTGCTCGTGCTCCAGAGGCGCTCTCCTTTAGGACATCTCGACCCGCTTTCCAAGTATCCCACCAGCGCCCGAGGCCTTGCCAACGGGGGCCGGCGGCGCCCGGCCAGATTGGCCCGCGCCGCGGCGATACCTGCGATGCTTGCGAAGCTCTCCCGTGATCCGCTACGCCGCGAGCGGCGCCGGTTCAGCGCTTGCCCTGCCCGGCGAATCCGACGGTCACCGTGGCGATGCAGAGAATGCTGCAGGCGGCTGAAAACAGAAACACGGCGCGCGGCTCACCGCGATCCATGAACATACCGTAGATCGTCGGCGCGATCATGGAGCCGATGTTGAATCCGGAGGACACGAAACCGAAGACGCGTCCGAATGCACCGTGCGGCGTCACCGCACGCACCAGCATGTCTCGCGACGGGGAGGCAATGCCGACGAACAGCCCGGCAAGCGAGGCCATCAGCACAAGCGCAAAGGAGGAAAAGCCGACGACGCCGACAAGCGCGGTGGCGATTCCAGCGCAGGCCAAGCCGAGGCCGGCGACGGCGGCGTGGCGGGCGGTGCGTGAGGCGAGGATGCCGCCGACAAGGACGCCGAGCGCGTTCATCAACAGCAGCCCGGTCAGCGCCACGTTGGCGAGCGAATCGGAGGTACCGTAAAGCGCGCCCAGCGCCACCACGAGAAACGTATTGAGCCCTCCCATGACCGACAGGAGGACGAAAAAGCAAAGACTAAGAATAATCGGCGGGGAGAGCAGGAGCCGCCAGCCGCCGTCATCGCGCAGCGAGGCGCGGAGGCCGCCGCCGGGTGATGCCGTGGGTTGGGGCTTTTCCGCCAATCGGTCGGCAGCCGTTGGCCGCTGCGCGACCAGGACCGCAAGCACCACGACGCCGAGTATCGCAGCGCCGATGTAGGCGCCGCGCCAACCGAAGTGGCTCTGCATCACGAGCATCGTGGCCGGGGCGACGGCAGAGCCCAAAATCCCGGCGAAGGTGTGGAATGAGAAGACCTGGCCGATCCGCGCCGGCGGGCTGTGGTGCGACAAAAGCGAATAGTCGGCCGGGTGATAGGCCGTATTGCCGAGGCCGGCCAGGGCGTACATGGCGACAAAGACGACAAACGAGTGGACTATCCCGGCGACCGCGAAGGCGGCCGTACCGATCGCGACGCCGGCAATCAGCACGAAGCGCGCGCCGATTCGATCGACCAGAAATCCGGCCGGCGTCTGCAATACCGCCGACACCACATTGAAGGCGGTGATCGCGAGCGCGAGGTCGGTATAGCTCACGCCGTAATCCGCGCGCACCAACGCGAACACCGGCGCCAGCATGATCATGTAGTAGTGACTCAGGAAGTGTGCAGCGCACACCGGCGCGACCACTCTCATTTCGCCGAAACGGTCTGCCGGGACGGAAACTGCTTGAGTCATCAAACGTGCCTGGGCGCCGCGCGGAGCGCCTGCCAAATATGAAACGGCGTTAGCGGCATGTCGACATGGCGGATGCCGTGATCGGCGAGCGCATCGATGACCGCATTCATCACCGACGTGAGCGCGCCGGCGCAACCGGCTTCGCCGCAGCCCTTGACGCCAAGCGGGTTGGTTTTGGCCGGTACCGGGTGCTCGGCAAGAACGAACGGCGGCGCGTCCGCCGCGCGCGGCATGGCGTAGTCCATGAACGAGCCGGTGAGCAATTGCCCCTCGTCGTCGTAGACGGTCATTTCCATGAGCGCCTGGCCGATACCTTGCACGACACCGCCATGAAGCTGGCCGGCGACGATCATCGGGTTGACGACGGTGCCGAAGTCATTGACGCAAGTGTACTTCACCACTTCGACGACGCCGGTCTCGGGATCAATCTCGACCTCGGCGATATGGCAACCGTTGGGAAAGGTCGCGGCGCCGGGTCCGTTACTGACGTGAGTGACGTCGAGCGATTGCGGTGCCTCCGGCGGCAGCTCGGCACTGCCACTGCGCAGCATCTGCGCCAGCTCGAGGAGCGAGATCGCACGGTCCGTCCCCGCGATGACGTAGCGACCGTGGCGGAATTCGATATCCGCGGCCGCAGCCTCAAGCACGTAACTGGCGATCTCCTTGCCCCGTTCGATGACCTTGGCGGCGGCTTCGACGATCGCCGTGCCGCTGTGCATGATCGATTTTGAGCCGCCGCTGCCGCCGCCGATCAAGACCCGATCGCTGTCGCCCTGAACCAGCGAGACTTTCTCATAGGCAACGCCGAGCTTCTCGCTCAACACTTGCGCGAACGGCGTGGCATGGCCCATGCCAAAATCGAGCGTACCGGTGGTAAGCGTCACCGTGCCGTCGGCATTGAAGACGATCCCGGCCAATTCTTTGGAGGGTGGCGCGGTGACCTCCAAAAAATTGCCGATGCCGAAGCCGCGCAGCTTGCCGCGCTTGCGGCTCTCGCGCTTGCGGCGGGCAAAGCCCTTGCCATCGGCGAGATCGAACGCCTGCTTCGTCAGCGCGGCGAAATCGCCGCTGTCGTAAGTCATCTCGGAAGCGGTCTTGTACGGCAGCTGCCGCGGATTGATCTGATTGCGCCGGCGCAGCGCCAATCGGTCGATGCCCATCTCGGCCGCCGCCGCGTCGACCAGCCGCTCCATATAATAATTGCCCTCCGGCCGCCCGGCGCCACGGTAGGCGGAGACGTGCGAGGTGTTGGTGAACACGCACTTGGCCGAAACTTCGATCAGCGGCGTCCGATACATGCCTTGCACGTTCTTCACGGCGTTGATCGTCCCCATCATCGGCGCAACGGGCGAGAGAAACGCGCCCATGTTGGCGAAGCTGGTGAGGCGCACCGCAAGAAAGGTCCCATCGCCGGCAAGCGCGAGCTCCGCCGTGACGTCGTGATTGCGGCCATGGCTGTCGGACACGAAACTGCCGGAGCGCTCGTCCGTCCACTTCACGGGCCGGCCGAGCGCGCGAGCGGCGTGCAACAGGCAGATATATTCAGGGAACACCGCGGCCTTCATGCCGAACGAGCCGCCGACCTGGCCGGTCAAAATATGCACATCCTTGGCGGCGACGCCGAGCGCCTCGACGATATTGGCGCGCATGCCGTAAACGCCCTGCGAGGCAACGTAGAGGGTGAAGCGGCCGCCGCCGTAGACCGCAAGCGCAGCGCGCGGCTCCATGGCGTTGACGACGACGCGACTGTTTACCAGCTGCAATCGCGTCACATGCGCCGCCTGGGCGAACGCCGCCTTGACCGCGTCGGCGTCGCCAAAATGATAATCAAGCGCCACGTTGCCCGGCACATCGTCATAGAGGAGCGGCGCGCCGTCGCGCGCGGCGTCTTCCGCCGCAATCACGGCCGGTAGCGCCTCGATCTCGAGGGCGACCGCTTCGGCCGCATCCTTGGCGGCCAACGCTGTCTCGGCGACGACGAAGGCGACAGGATCGCCGACGTAACGCACCTTGTCCGCCGCCAGCGCGCCGCGCCAGGGCTTCTTCATCGGCGAGCCGTCGCGATTTTTGAACGGCACGATGCACTTGAGCGGACCGTAATCTTTCAGGTCGGCGGCGGTATAGACGCCGAGTACGCCGGGCATGGTCCGCGCTGCGTCCGTATCGATGGCGCGGATGACGCCATGGGCAATGCGGCTGCGCACCATCACCGCGTAAGCCTGGCCCGGCACACTGACGTCGTCGGTATAGCGTCCATGGCCGCGCAGCAGCATTGGATCTTCGCTGCGCGGCACGGACTGTCCGACGGCAAATTTCTCAACCGCCAATCTCTCCGCCGCCAATTGGTCCGCCGTCAATTCGTCCGCCTGTCGGTCGGCAGGCTGGTGCAAATTCATGCTCGTCCGATCCCGCAAAGTGCCATGTCGCGGTGACATAGTGGACTTGGCAAAGCCCGACAAGCTCGGCGCGGATCATGGCTCATAGGCGGGAAAAGCAAAGTATTGGACCTGCCGCCTCCGGCTGATACATTCGTCCTGACTTGAGCTTGAACATGGCCGCAGCCGTCGAGCCGCAGGGTTCCGGCGCAGCAGGAAGGTATTGGATGAACGAGGACGCGCCGCCGACCGGCGGCCTCGATGGCCGTGGAGCGTCGCGGCGGCGGGCGCGCTGGCCCCGCCGAACACCGTACGGCATCCGCCGCGGGGGCTTCGGGCGTGACGAACCGCAAGCGTTCCTGAACGAT
>CAVXJY010000117.1:0-11777 GCA_963761855.1 Bryobacterales bacterium
GTAGAAATGTCCTATTCCCAGCAAAGTAGAAATGTCCTGTTTTAGGAGGTCGGCTGGAGGGGCGGGGTTAGAGTGGATTCGATGTTCCGGGGAGGTCGCGCTCCCTGGGGCAGATCCGAAGACCGCTGCGACGGGGCTGGCTCCGAAGCAGATGGCGCCAAGCCCCCAGTCAAACCGGGCCATAAGATGCCCGTTCTGGGGGTTTTGGTTTTTGGGATTACATCTGCTTTGGTGAAGCCCCCGAGCGGCGGTCTTCGGATATATAAAGCGCGAAGACCGCCGGGCCGGTTTTGCCCGGCGCTCCATTTGCCTTTGGTTGCGGCGCTGGCAATCAGCGGCGAGCATTGGACACCTCGATGGCCTGGCGCAGAGAAGGGACAGAGCGGACGGAAAAGTTCTTCATCCAATCGCTTTTGCCTTTGGGCTTGACGGTTGGGCGCGGCGGTTTGGCCGCCATGGTTTTGATCGACGTCAGTTCGCGCAGCGGTGGCGTGCAGCGACTGACGCGCAGGTGGCGCCCTTGGAATCGCACGGCGATGGTCTCATCCAGGCGTTGCTCGACGCGCACCCAGGCTTTGCGCATGCCGGTTCGAACGTCCCGGCGGTCGATTTGATAGACCTTGCCGTCCCATCGGATGGTGTAGTCATTCGTCACCTGCCGCTGTTCGACATGGCTCAGCACCGCCGCCAGATCGTGCTCTTTACCCAGCGGTCGATGGGCGTCGGCCGCAGTGGCGGGTCTCACCGTCAAGGTCGTATTCCACCAAGGCAGAAACTCCTTCTCAAGGTATGCGTTGGCCGCCTCGAGAGTGTTCACCCCAGCCACCCGCATGCCTTTCACCAGACGGTCCTGATCCGTCTGAAACTGGCGCTCGACGCGCCCCTTGGCCTGGGGCGAATGCGCCGGAATCCAGACGATGCCTAACTCGCCCAGCGCCCGCGCAATCTGCGTTGGCGGCATCTCCTGCCGGTCCAGCCCTTCCCGCTGCTCCTGCCGTTTGCTTTTGACAGCTACCTGGAACATGCCCGCCTTATCCGTGTAGAACGCTAGGGGACGGCCCCATCGCTCCAGGTACGATCCCAAGAGCCGCCGATTCTCCTCACTGGAATCATGTCGCACGAAGCGCGCGAACAAGCGACTGGTGGCGTCGTCGATCATCGAGATCAGATAGATCTCCTCCCCGCGGCCCTCCAGCCAGTCGTGGGTGCTGGTGTCCCACTGCACCAACTCGCCACAGCGGCTCCGTCGCGGCCGCCATTGGTGCAGTTCCACCACGCGCCGGCGGCCGGCTTTCCACAAACCCGCTCGGACCATCCATCGCCGCAGCGTCTCTTTGCTCACCGTAATCTTGTGCCGTTTGTGCAGGTACTCCGCGGCCAGCGTCGGCCCAAAGCCCCGATACAGCGGATCGGCCAGAACAACCGCCGCACGCTGCTCCAACTCGACCGGCAACCTGCGGTTCGACGGCCTCCCCCGTAGCTCATGGATTACCGCCTGGTCCCCTTTCCGCCGCAGTTTGCACAGGAGTCGCCGCACCTGCCGCTCTGTGACGCCGATCTCTTCGGCCGCCTGCTTCTGGGTGATCAGTTTCTTCTTGGCCTTCTTCAGCGCCACCAGCCGGTCTCGCTCGGCCTGGGTCATCAGTAGTTGTCCTTTGTCCACCCTCCAGGCTGGACCCTGTCAATAGGACATTTCTACTTTGCCCAAATAGGACATTATCACTTTGCCGCGACAGCCGCTATAGCGCAATTGCCCCGATCCCTTCTCCCCTGATAGACTTAAGGTTTCAAGTCATTCTAACTTCGGGGTCCCGATTTGAAGGTCTGCGTTCTTATACCTGTTCTTTTTCTTGGTGCTGCGGCGATGGCGGAGGAGTCTTCCGACGGTGCCGAAGCAATCGTGCGTAATTATTGCGCGGCGGCGCAGAATCAGGCGGATTCGTCAGGGGCCTCGACGATGGAAGTGGAAATCCAAGGCGCGCTGCCCAAACTCAGGGAGACCGGGAAGCTGCACGCGTTGCGCCGGATCTCGGCCCTGGGACGGATCACCTACCAGGTGCTCGGATTCGAAGGCGACGGAACGGTGAAGCGCGACCTGATTGCGCGCTACATGGCGGCCGAAATCGGGGCGCAGCAGGATCATGCAGCGGCGATTGCG
Organism: Bryobacterales bacterium; assembly: GCA_963761855.1. GTDB lineage: Bacteria > Acidobacteriota > Terriglobia > Bryobacterales > Bryobacteraceae > Bog-375. The sequence goes on from CAVXJY010000117.1 coordinate 2,159, forward strand.
GTGACGCCGGATAACTATCGTTTCCACTTCAAGGGGCGCTCGGAACTGGACGGCCGCGAAGTGTATTGGTTCCAGGTAGCGCCGAAGCACAAGGCGCAAGGGCTTTACAAGGGCGATCTCTGGATCGATGCGGTGACTTACCTGAAGGTGAAGGAATCGGGTTACCTGGTCAAGAGTCCGTCGATATTCGTGAAGCGGGTCGCGTTCACGCGAAAATACGAAACCCTCGACGGCCGGGCCTTGCCCGTGCGGATGGAGAGCGTGGTGGATACGCGCCTGGTGGGACGCGCGGAGCTGACCGTGGACTATAGCAACTACGCATTGGATGAAACCGATGCCGCGAACGAGCCCCGGTAGCCGGCGGCAAGCACCCGGCGGGCTGGGCGAGGGGAATGCATGCGAACACTATTTCTGAATCCGCCGTCCTTTGAAGGATTCGATGGAGGCGCCGGCTCGCGCTGGCCGGCCTCGCGCGAAATTGAATCCTACTGGTATCCCGTGTGGCTCTGCTATCCGGCCGGCATGCTGCCCGACAGCAAGGTGGTGGATGCGCCGCCGCACAAGATTTCCATCCCGCAAACCGTAGAGATGGCGAAGGATTTCGAGTTGCTGGTGCTCTACACTTCCTCGCCCGGCTTCCAGGTGGACGTGAAAATGGCGGAGATGATGAAGGACGCGAACCCGAAGCTGCGAGTGGCTTTCGTCGGCCCGCCGGTCACCATCGAGCCGGAAAAAACATTGCGCTCAACCAGCGCAATCGATTTCGTGGTGCGGCGCGAGTTCGATTACCAGATCGCGGATTACGCCAAGGGCAAACCGCTGGCCGAGTTGCCTGGCGTGAGCTTCCGCCGCAATGGCGACATCATCCACAATCCGGAGGGCCCCGCCATTGAGGATCTGGATGCGCTGCCCTGGGTGACGAAGACCTACAGGCGCGATCTGGACATCACGCGTTACAATGTACCGTTCCTGCTCAACCCCTACATTTCTTTCTACACCACGCGCGGCTGCCCGGCGCTGTGCACCTTCTGCCTGTGGCCGCAGACGCATTCCGGCCACCGCTGGCGGCTGCGCTCCGCCGACGATGTGGCAGCGGAGGCGCGCTACGCGCTGGAGCAGTTCCCCAACATCAAGGAGATCTTTTTCGACGACGATACCTTCAATTACCGCAAGGACCGTACCATCGAGTTGTGCAAGAAGCTCAAGCCGCTGAAATTCACTTGGTCCTGCACGTCGCGTGTCACCACCGATTACGAGACGCTGAAGGCAATGAAGGAAGCCGGCTGCCGGCTGTTGATTGTGGGTTACGAATCCGGCGACCAGCAGATTCTGAAGAACATCAAAAAGGGCGCCACGGTGGATATGGCCGAGCGCTTTACGGCCAATTGCAAGAAACTGGGCCTCACAGTGCACGGCGATTACATCATCGGCCTGCCCGGCGAAACGCGGGACACGATCCGCAAAACCATCGATTTCGCCAAGCGGATGGACACCGAAACTATCCAGGTCTCGATCGCCCACCCTTATCCGGGCACCGAGTTTTACGACTACGCCAAGAAGAACAATCTCCTCACCATCGATGCCCTGACCGATGAAACGGGCCATCAATTGCCGGTGGTGGTCTACCCGGGTCTGGACCGCGCGGAACTGGTGGATTGGGTGGAGCGCTTCTATGGCGAGTACTTCTTCCGCCCGCGCGTGATATGGCGAATCGTGAGGAAGGCGATCTTCAATTCGAGCGAACGGCGGCGGCTGACGAAGGAAGCGCGCGAATACATGGCGCTTCGCTCCAAGCGCAAGAAGTTCGTGGCGGGCCAAAAGGCCGCTACGACTCCCGCACCGGCATCTTCCGGCGATTGAATGCTTCAATGACGCCGGAAACCGCGCGGTTGCGCAGCAAGACTTGGGCCTGCGCCGGAATCGTAGTGCTGACCCAAGTGTTCGGCAATTTCTTTCTCAAACTCGGCATGCCGGCCGAACTCCCTTCGCCGCTCTCGTACATCACCGTACTGTTCCGTCCCTGGGCGGCGCTGGGCGTAACGCTGCTGGTGGTGTGGCTGCTTTCGCGGATGACGCTACTGAGCTGGGCGGATTTGAGCTACGTGCTGCCGGTGACTTCGATCGGCTACGTGCTGGTGGCGTTCGTCGGCCGCTGGAAGCTGGATGAACAGATCACCGGCACACGCTGGGCCGGCATTCTACTGATTATGATCGGCGTGGCGTTGGTGGGCGGCGGCAGCGCGCCGCAGACGTTTCGGGCTAAACCGCAGGGGCCACTATGAAGTGGCTGCTGGTTGCCATCATCGTGGCCTCCACCAGCGTGGGTGAAGTGCTGCAGGCCATCGGCATGCGCCGCCATGGCGAGATCCGCGACTTCCGCCCCTGCGCTTTGGGCCGCGCGGCGGGCACGCTGGCGCGCAACAGCGTCGTCATCAGCTCGGTGGTGGCGATGGCGGTTGCGTTCTTCGCCTATCTCGGACTGTTGTCGTTCACGGACCTCAGCTTCGCTGTCCCGGTGACGGCGGTCACGTATGTGGTGGAAACGGTTTTGGCTAAATACATTTTGAAAGAGCGCGTCAACTGGCTGCGCTGGGTGGGCGCGGGCGTAGTCCTCTGCGGCGTGGCGCTGGTTTCGCTGTGATGCCGCTGCTGGCAGTTCCGGCGCTGGCGGCGGCTGGGTACTATCTGTTGGCGCTGGTTGCCGCGGCGCGGTGGGGAAACCCGGTGACGCGGCAGAAAGCGCCGTATGCGCCCCCCATCTCCATCCTCAAGCCCGTACACGGCCGCGACCCCGGTTTTTATGCCTGCATCCGCTCGCACGCCGCGCAGAAGTATCCCGAGTTCGAAATCCTGTTTGGCGTGAGCGATCCCGGAGACCCAGCCATTGAAGATATCGAGAGGTTGCAGCGCGAGTTTCCCGACCTGGCGATTTCCATCACGCGGGTCTCCAGCAGCGCGCCCAACGCCAAAGCCGGCGTGCTGGCCGAGTTGGCGCGGCGCGCCCGTCACCAGATTCTGCTGGTGACCGACGGCGATATTTTCGTCCCACCAGATTATCTCGACTCCGTGGTGGCGCCGCTGCAGCAAGCCGGAACCGGCCTGGTGACGTGCCTATATCGCGCGCACGGGGGCTCGGCGGCAACGCGCATGGAGGCGCTCGGCATCGCCACCGACTTCGCGCCCAGCGTGATGGTGGCCCGTCTGTTGGGCGTGGCCGAATTCGCCCTCGGTTCCACCATGGCGTTCCGCGCCGAAACGTTGCGCGCCATCGGCGGTTTCGAGCGCATCTTCGATTATCTGGCCGACGATTACCAACTTGGCCGACACATTCACCAACTTGGGCTGCACATTGCCTTCGCCGACGTGGTGGTGGAAACCAACCTGGGCGCGGGATCGTGGCGCCAGGTCTGGCGGCACCAGTTGCGCTGGGCGCGCACCATCCGCGTCTCGAGGTTTGCCGGGTACTGCGGCTCGATTGTCACCCATGCCACGTTGTGGAGCCTGGTGGCATGGCTGGCCGGGGCGTGGTGGGTGGCCGTTCCGGCTCTGGCGCTGCGCATCGCCGCCGGCGCCTGGATCGCGGGCGAAGTCCTGGAAGACCACGCTGCAGCGCGCAGTTCGGCGCTGATTCCCGTCCGCGATCTGTTCGGGTTCGCGGTCTGGGTGGCCGGCCTTTTCGGCGCCACGGTGGAGTGGCGCGGCCTCGAGCTCAGCCTCGGCTCCGACGGCAGGATCCAACGCGATTAAGGTAGTTTCAGACCCGATCATGCTAGAATAGGCCTAGGAGGCTGTCGTGATCCTGTTGCTTTTTGGGCCGCCGGGCTGTGGTAAAGGTACGCAAGCCACTTCACTTGCCGATAAATTCCGCATTCCCGCCATCTCCACTGGTGAAATGTTCCGCGCCGAATGCAAAGCGGGAACGGAATTGGGTAAGCAGGCCAGCGCCATCATGCAGGCCGGCGGCCTGGTGGGAGACGACATTGTCAACGGGATCGTTGCCAGCCGCATTTCGCGGCCGGACTGCAGGAACGGCTTCCTGCTGGATGGCTACCCGCGCACCGTGCCGCAGGCGCAAAACTTCGGGCGGCTGTTAGCGGAGCGCGGCCTGCCGGAGCCCGTGGTGATCCACCTTGACGTGCCGGACAGCGCCCTGGTGGCGCGTTTAACCGCCCGCCGCCAATGCCCTAAGTGCCTCAAGATTTACAACCTGCAGTCGCAGCGGCCGCGGATTGCGGGTTATTGTGACGCAGATGGCTCGGGGTTGCTCACTCGCGAGGACGATCAGGAGTCTGTCATACGCGACCGGTTGCACGCATATAGCCAGCTCACCGGTCCGATTCTCGACTGGTACGGGCCGGCGCGTGTCCACACCGTGGATGGCGCCCAAGCGCCGGATCAGGTAGCGTTCTCGATTGAGCAGGCTGTGATCGAAGCCACCGGGAAGATTCCTGCTCGATAGCGGCTCCCAAAGCGCGGTAACCCTGATCGGTGCACTGGTTCTGCTCCTCCGATAGCGCGGGCTGTGAAGGCATGTTTCAGATACTACCTAGCAGTAGCGAAGGGCGAAAACCGGATATAATGTAGTGGCATCGACCCTAACGCGCTGAAATCGGATTCGCTAAGACACGGAGAGGTGGCTGAGTGGTCGAAAGCAGCGGTTTGCTAAACCGTCGTAGGGTCATAAGCTCTACCGGGGGTTCGAATCCCCCCCTCTCCGCCATTTTGTTTTCTTAAACTTATAGACGAGCGTCATTTTCGTCGGGTAATATCGGACAAGCTGGCGTAAAATGGCGGCATGTCGCTCTCACTCTATAGACGCCACCGCCGCGATTGCAAAGCCGCTCATCCGGAGGAGTCGCGCAGCAGCGAATACGACGAACGCAAGAAGGGTTGGAAGCGCTGCGAATGCCCCATCTTCACCTCGGGCACACTACAGGGAACATTCAAGCGGCAGAACACCGGACGTTGGGAATGGGACGCGGCGAAGGCCGCGGCTACCAGCTACGAAACTGCCGGCAACTGGACCGGTGTCAGGCCTGAGCCGCTTCCACCCGCAGTAGAGGTTGCGACCGCCGCATCGCAACGCACCGCAATCGATAAGGCCATCAAGGCTTTCTCCGCCGAGTTTCAGGAACACGCCGCGTTCGCTACGCAGAAGAAATACCGTTTGATGCTCAACAAGCTCAAGGCGTTTTCCGACGAGCGCGGCTACCTCATGATCGACCAATGGGGCCCTGCGGATGTCCGCGAATTCCGTTCGTCCTGGAACGTTAGCCCCAGAACCGCACCAAGGCGGATGAGTATGCTCCGGAGCTTCTTCGAGTATTGCCACTCGAATGAGTGGATCGAGCGCAATCCCGCAAGGATGGTCAAGAACCCCAAATCCAGGGATTCAAGCGACGGCCGAAACGAACAGAAGCTTCCGTTCAGCGACGAAGAACTCAAGAAGATGTACGATGCCTGTCCAAAATACGGAGCAGGGTACCGGTACAAATGGACCGGCGGAGACCTGGCCGACTTCATTTCCCTCTCCATCTATACGGGTCTTCGAATCTCTGATGTCGCCCTGTTTCAAGCCGATCGCATGCAGCCCTCCGGCGAGATTTTGATTCGCACCACCAAAGCCGGGACGCACGTTTATACATGGGTTCCTGAGTGGCTTCAGGACCGGATCAAAGCCCGCGCCAAGAAGCACGGCCAGTACATTTTCGGAGCCCACAAACCCACGACCCTCGATATCATCACCGAAACCTGGCGAAGGCGCCTCAACGCTCTCTGGGAACTTTGTGGTCCCTGGAAGGTCAGGCCTACGCCACATCGGTTCCGGCACACTTTCGCCCGTATCGTTCTGCAGCGTGGTGTATCGGTTCGTGATGTTGCCGATCTTCTAGGGAATTCCGAACCTATGGTCCGAAAACATTATGCTGCGTGGATTCCAGAAAGGCAGGCGAGGCTGACAGCGATATTGAAGGACGCTTTTGCCGACAAGCCAAAGCCGAAAGTGGTCGAGATGCCCAAACTTGGATAGATCAGACTCCTCGATCCCCATTCAGTTACACAGCACTCCGCATCTCCAATGTGAGCACCTTTCACATGGATCAAATGCAAGCGACCCGTGAGATCCGCATCAGGACGACCAAGGCCGGCACTCATGCCTACACCTATTATAGGTTCAACAATGGCTGCAGGAGCTCATTCGCGCTCGTGTCCGCCAGACAGGACCGTGAGGAAAGTGTTGTGGCAATGTCATAACAAGTGATTCAGTTATCTACTATTTCTCAGCACGCCTTTGGGCAATACTTTGGACCCATCCCGCAGACGACGGCAGTGATTCGTTCGTTCGCAATTCAGCTCTGTTGAGCAGGCGCGTATGTATCCGGCGCGCGGCGGATTCGGGCACGCTGTATGTGGTATGCGCCTTCTTTCGCCCCTGCCGTATTTTGATGACTCCAGGATCGTCTTTCACCAGCTTGCGCACCGTCTCCCTGCCTAAACTCCACAGTTCCGCAAGTTCGCCAACCCGGTAGTGCTTCTCGAAAGTGGTGTTCTCGACAGACACCGAAAAACCGCCTCTACATATAAGGCAATGGGAAGGGCACCGTGAGACATCAAGTTTACAAGTTTTCGCAAAAAGCAGTGCCAATCGAGCGATCCAACGGTCGCCAGGCGCATCGAGCGACCTAGCGCCCGAAAAAAGTTGTTAATTAACTGTCCCAAGGTGCCTCTCCCATGCCCTTACATATAGGGGGACTTTTATCCACCCACCGCGCAACACCCGCGAATGCAAGCATCGCGGCGGCTCGCGGCTTACCCCAGGAGGCGTGAAATGAGCAGTGCGAAGAGTATTCCGGCGTCACTCGCGGAGGCGTCCGCCGTCGAAAAACGGGTGATTCTTTCCATGGGCGGCAAGGGCGGCGTGGGCAAGACGAGCGTGATGACCGGTTTGGCCGAATGGTTTCAGGAGAACGGCATTCCGGTCAAGCTGCTCGACCTAGACACCGAAAACAAAGCTCGTGGATCACTAACTCACTTCTTTGGTGGTCAGGTGCCCAAAGTCAATATCCACACACCGGCCGGGCTTGACGCGTTTGTCGACGAGCTCACCGATGGGCCACCAGTGATCCTCGCCGATATGGGCGCGGGAGCTGGCGAGGTCACCTACGAATGGTTCGACAAGATGTACGCCGACGTGACCGAGGCCGGCATAGCGTTCACCGCTGTTGGCGTTGTCACGGCCGATCCGGCCAGCGTTGAGAGCGTTTTAGCCTGGGCATCGCGCTTGGGCGATCGAGCGGTTTACCTGATCGTCGAGAACTCGACGACGGAGCACACCGACTTCCGGTACTGGCGGGAGAGCGAGCAGGCGCTGTCGTTCCAGCGGAAGTACGCACCAGCAGTGATACGAATGGACTACCGGTTGCCCGTCCTCGAAAACGCCGCGAGGAATCACGGCGTGACGCTGGGTGCAGTGGCTGGCAGATCGACCGATGCGCCGGAGTTGCAGAAGGCATCGCTAGTGATGCGCGCGCAGAGCTATCGGCGACGCATGTTCGCGGAGTTCGACAAGGTGAAGGAGTTGCTCTTGCCGTGAGTGCGTCCAGCCAATCCTCGGCGGCTCAGGGACCGGACCTGATCGACCGCATCGCGAACGCGCTGCCGGCCGAGGTGAGGGCTGACTATTACCGCGAAATGCGCCACTGCCGTTCGCTGCCAGAGAACGATGAGATGCTGCGGATACTGCGGGCCATGGGCTTTTTGGTTCTACTCATGGTGCAGGCTCCGGAGCGCATGGCGACGGAGAGGCTACGGTTCGAAGAGGCCATGGCTGATGCGCTGAGAACCCTTCAGGAGATCTGCGAATCCAGTGACGCGCATCGAACGCAACTCGATCAGCGGTTGGTCCAACTACCGGCCGACATCGCGGAAGGGATCAACCCGGAAGCCATTGCTGCCACGATCAACGAGAGTTTGCGTCAACAGTTTGTTCAATCGACGATCCCTGCCACGGCGGAAGCGCTGGCGGTGACCGCCGCGCAGATCAAGAAGGCCACGGCTGAGTTCGGGCGCAGCGCGAGCACGCTTGGGGACTCGTACCGAGGTGCGGCGGAAGACGCGGACCGAGCAATCGCCAGGCTCGAATCGACATGCTCCCAGGCGGTCGCCAGCACCAAGCGCGGGGCGGAAGAGCTGGTGAGTGTCTTCCGCGAGGAGTACCGATGGTCGCTCTGGGTGCTAACCAGCATCGCGCTGTTGGTTGGAATCGGGATCGGTATCTGGTACCAGCGGTGGATCGATCCGCAGCCGCAGCCGGCCGAGCGCGCGCCCGCGGTCCAGTACGTTCAGCCCAGCAGTCCAAGGATCAAGCCGTAGGTCCACACAATGCTGACGATACGCGCCATGGCAGACGGGAAAGGGTACTCGTCGAGGCATCTCGAACACAACGATTACTATGCAGAGGGCGAGCGTGTGGTCGGTGAATGGCACGGGCGTGGAGCAGAGCTACTGGGCTTGAGCGGCCCGGTGGACACTGGGGACTTCGAAGCCCTGCGGCAAGGTCTCGACCCTGCGACCAGAGAGTTTCTGCGAGTTCGCCGCAGCGCGGACCGCACCGGTGCCGACGGAACGAAACTCGCGCGAGGGCGGAGCCTTTACGACTTCACGATCTCTGCCCCCAAATCGGTTTCGGTGCTTGCCATTGTGGGAGGCGACCACCGGCTAGTCGACGCGCACCGCGCCGCCGTCGCGGAAGCCTTGGAAGAGACCGAGGCATGCGCCGCGAGCCGGGTGCGGCAAGGCGGCACGAATGAGGACAGGGCGACCGGCAACCTGGTGCTGGCGGTCTACCATCACGACACTAGCCGTGAACTCGACCCGCAACTGCACACGCACGCTGTTGCGGCCAACCTGACGTTCGACGGCACAGAAGGGCGCTGGAAGGCGCTACAAGCGTCGGATATCTACGAGCGACGGGCTTACTTGTCGGAGGTCTATCGCAATGCGCTGGCGCGTGAGGTGAGGATGATCGGCTACGAAGTCGACAGCCAGCGTGACGCGCGGGGGCGTGACAGCGGTTTCGAGATCCGAGGTATCCCGGCGGAATTGCTGGCAAGGTTCAGCCAGCGCAGCCGTCAACGCGATTTGGCTGTTGAAGCTTTCGTGGAGCAGCATGGGCGGCGACCTACCGACAACGAGATCGCAGTCCTGGTCCGAGAATCACGCGCCGACAAACTCACCAAGATTTCGACGCGCGAACTGCGGCAGAAGCAGCAGGAGCGGCTCACTCCGGACGAAACACAGGCACTAGGGGCCGTGAGGGGCACCGCAAGGTCCACACCGGTGGCTGTCGATTCGAGCGGTCCTCCATTAGAGCACGCCATTGACCACATCTTCGAGCGCGTATCGGTTGCACCGGACCACGAACTGCTGACGGAGGCTCTGCGGCATGGCCGGGGACGAATCCGGCTTGCCGACCTGAAGGGCGAACTGCATTTGCAGGAATCCACGGGCAAGGTCTTGCGCTCGGGCCGCGAGGTCGCAACGGCGGCGAGTCTGGAGCGCGAACGAAACATGATCGCTGCTATCAACCGGGGCCTCGGCGCATTCGAGCCACTTGGCGGCG
>CAVXJY010000118.1:0-69695 GCA_963761855.1 Bryobacterales bacterium
CCAGACTCGGCTGCGGCCGGTCATAACGGCTCAGCACGCCGATATCTACCGGTTTGGCCGTTGGCTGCTGCTCCAGATTGTTGACGTTCAACAGATAGCGGATCGCCCCTACGTTCGAACAGCCCAGTTCCAACGCCTCTTCTACCGCTTCCCGCACTGCGCACCGCGCCATACTCGCGGCCCAGCAGCAGAACATCGATCATGGCTCGCGTTCCGGCCTGCTTGCCCTCCCGCTCTTTCAGCAATCCCCAAAACTGCTCGTAGCTGGCGGGCCAGCGTCCTTGTGCGCGGCACTGCTCCAGCGCCGTCGAACCGGCCAACGCTCCCGGCTTCTTCGTCAGCGCGTCCAGGTAATGCTCCAGTTCCAGCACCTTCTTATGCCGCTCATAGCAGCGTTCGTGCCGGGCCACGCACCTGGCCTGATACCAGACCTCCACGTATGCCGAGTAGACTTTCACCTGGACCGAGGTGCCCACCGGCAATGGCGCCGAATAGAAGTTCGTCAGCGCCTTCGCGCACCCACTGGCGTTGATCTCCGGAAAATGCAACGAGGCCAGATCGAAGCCCTCTTCGGCCAGCGGCAGAAGATGTTCCCGTTCGGCGATCATCCCCGCGCCAATCGATTGCGCGCGGCCCTCGATCACCCGGCTCTGCTCCTCGCGCGATCCTGCCGCCAGCAGCAGGTTTAACTCCTCCAGGTTCTGCACGCTCGGCACGGGCACCAGATAGTTCCGCCGGAACTGGCCCCCTTCGCCTTCCACGCCTCCTTTCTCGTGTCCCTCGCCGGGCGTACAGAACTCCGCTGCGAATCCCCAATGCGAGCGAAAACCGATGAACCGCGCGGTCTCTTCCCGTTGATGACCGCGCAGGATTTTCTTCACGGCGCTCTTCAGGTTGTCGTAACGCAAAACACGGAACACGCCGCCAAAATAGGCGAAAGCCAACTCGTGCGCTTCCAGAAACGCTTGCTGATTGGCATGCGGATAGGCCCGGTGAAAGGCGCCGCCGCTGGCCATGCTGCGCAAGCAGAACACGTACGTCTTGCGGGCCTCGCCGTCGAACTCGACCCAGCCTTCATACCAATCCACCTGCGCCTCGCCACCGAACTGATAGGATTGCGGCACAAAGATTTCATGCCCCAGCAGGCCCATGGCAGCCTTCCTGGCGCGCACATACTGACGAACCGTCGACTCCGCTACCTCGGCTTCCGGTTTCTCGCGGCGCAGTCGCATCCATATCCGGTGCGCCGTGTGCCGCTGCTTTCTGGGCGCCTTGCGGTCCGCCTCCAGAATCGCGTCGATGAATGGGATCGCCGCTCGCCAGTTTCGGCCGCTCGCGTTCCGGCAACCTTACGTTCCGCCGGCATCGCGCTGGCCAGCGCCTTCCGCACCTCCCGCCGGTGCACCCCCAGTTTCCGGGCCACCGCCCGGATCGTTCCGGTCCCATGTTCGTACTCCTGCCGGATCTGCTCGTATAGTTCCACTTTGGCTCTCCTGTTCTCCAAAACCGTCCTTCCTTCTGGGCCCGGAGGCCCAAAACAAGATACACGGTTTATGGTTTACAGGTGGGGCCAGATCAGAGCATCGAAAGGGGCCAATTCAGAGTAGCGAACTCAGATTTCGCTTTCTGCCAAACAGTGTCGCTCCGGGCGGCATCAAGGAACTGGTGCCCGTTGTAGGTGAGGCGCTTTGGCTTCCAACAAACTCCGCTGTGGCTCGACAGATCCAGCGCCTCCAGCAAGCCAGCTTCGTGGAGAAGCATCACGTGGTAGGTGATCTCATCTTCGGTGCGGCCTTCGATCTCGACATCGTGGAAGCTGCCGTCGAACGGAAATTCCTCCACCTTCAGGAGAATTTGTCGCACTAAATCCGGGTCTAGTTTCATTTGAACGGCCTCCAAAACATTATTGTGCCTTTTCGTGGCGCTCTTGGTGGGTCTGAGGCGACAGATACCGCACGAGCGAACCCTTCGCACCACAGCAACGCAGAGAGGGTGTCCCGGAATTCAGCTAAAGGAGTGGGAGCATCAGATCGGGGAATTTGCCTCTGACCATCTCGATTAAACGCTCAAACTGGCCTTCGTCCAGAAATCGGTCGAGCGGCTTGTTATTGCTGGCAAAAAGCTGCCGTGTGCCCAAATGGAGTTTGCAGCCGACAAACCTACTGCTGCCACCGACACAATGGGCATGAGGACGTGAAGGAAACGGATCGGGGTCATTCTTGTGTACTCGCCATACTTCGCCACCGACCCGGTAGTCTTCCTCAAGCCGTAGACTGCCATCCGCACGGGTCCAGCGACTCACTCCCACGCACACCGAAAGACATCCTACTGCCGCATCAACAATAAAACAAGCTTCCATCTGCACATCCAGTTTTACACGAGGCGCATGATCACGTTAGGATTTTGCGCTCCACATCCACACGCAGCCGTAACCACAAGATCGGTTCCAGAGATGGACTTGAAAATATCGGTGACGTGAGAAACGGCGATTTCTTGCCCACACTTCCCGCACAACTGCCCCGGAATCGGTTCGTAAATCTGTCCATCGAATTGCATATTTTGAATCGTAGCACTTTTGCTTTTTCTTCGCATCATGCCTTCGGGTCCAACCGGGTGGGACGGAGCGAATGGAGAGGTTCCGATGCGCTGCTGGCGGGGTAGCTGGCGGCAGACCGCTTCGGCAACCCTTCACGCTGGATTCAGCCTTCGCTTCGGGTTTTGGGATCACGGTTCCTGGCCCTGTTTCGACGCTTCCACAGATTCACACGTTGTGCAAACGGCTTTGTGATCGCACATGGCAAGGCGGGCCTTAACGCATTTGGCCCGTGCTGCTTCCGTCACAGTGAGAGCGTTCAAAAACTCCGCACTCTTTTTGCCAAGCAGCCCACTGGTCGCTTCATGGAGCGCAGTAGCGGTAGCGGCGTATTCGTCCATCAACCGCATCTTTTTTTCACAAACCATTCCGACTTCAGCATACGCCCAAGAGGGCGGCAATCATAGTGAGTTTTCGCCGGGGCGTGCGGCGTAAACTTGGATTTGCAGCGGCACCGTTGCCGGGGTGCCGTGGCTTGAGGACAGAGACGGGCACGTTGCGGCGATGAAGTTGGCGGCAGCGTGGAAGATCAGGCAGAGCGGAACCGGCGAGTAGAGGCGGTCACGATTGCCTGAATACCTGCAACCCGTCCAGCCGTTCACGAAGCCGTCTGAACTTTAGTCGAAGTTCCATCTCTACTTCCGGCGTCATTTCTCTGGCCCGAAGAAAGTACCGGAGCATGTCGGAATAGCCCTTCTCCGCACTGGCGATGGTCCGTTCAGCGTGTGCCCGGTGGCCCATGCTGTATGCCGTCTCCGCAACCGTGGCGAACACAAGGCAGAGATCCAAGTCCGTCTTGATGAGATCAAGGCGTGATTGCTCAATTTCGTCCCGGATTCTCAGGCTTTCTTGGAAGAGGTCGCCCACATTCAGATTGTAAGGCGACGGAGCAGCCCATCTGAAAATTCGCACGCCAACCGCCGTGGGGGTGCGTGAGTCCACCCGGCTGGTGGCGAACGATTCTGGAGCCTGTGTGCGCCCTTCAGCGGCCAAGCTGGAGTTGGCGTGGCGATGACGATGATTACTGTGGTGACGGTGATTACGAGCTTCTTCCTTCCAGGAATGATGCTCGTTCAGCGCAGATCGGGCGTACCCGGCACAAACTACGGCGAACAAAACTGCCATTTCGTGCCACCCAAGAAATAAGCTACAAGATATGCTACAGCGGCCCTGCAAATTTCATGTAAGTTATTTGTTTTAAATAAGTTGGAATGGCGGGGACGACGGGGCTCGAACCCGCGACCTCCGACGTGACAGGCCGGCGTTCTAACCAACTGAACTACGTCCCCGCTGTGTCACGTGAGACATTTCAATCCTAGCATGCAGCCGGGGTAGTCTCCAAGCCGGCGTTCCAGGCGTTCTGGCGTTCCAGGCGATACACTGTCTGGTGATGAGCCACCCACTCGCATACCTGCACGACCAACTCGAACAATGGAAGAGCGAAGGCACCTACCAGCGCCTGCGCGTTCTCGAATCGGCCAGCGCGGCGGAGTCCCGCTTCGACGGCAAAGACGTCATTAACCTGGCGTCCAACAATTACCTCGGCCTGACCACGCATCCGAAGTTGCAAGAGGCGGCGATGGCGGCGGTGAAACTCTACGGCGCAGGCTCGGGCGCGGTGCGCACGATTTCCGGCACCATGTCGCTGCACCTGGCGCTCGAGGAGCGTATCGCCCGATTCAAAAATGTTGAAGCGTGCGTGGTGTTTCAATCCGGGTTCGCCGCCAACGCGGGCACGGTTTCCGCGATCCTGGGGCCGGACGATCACATTATTTCCGATGAGCTGAATCACGCCAGCATTATCGATGGCTGCCGGCTTTCGCGTGCCAAGATTCACGTCTTCCCGCACAAGGACGTCGCCGCGGCGGAAGGCATTCTGGCCTCGCTCGACGGCGCCGGCGGGAAGAAACTGCTCATTTCCGACGGTGTTTTCTCGATGGATGGCGACATCGGCCCGCTGCCCGGCCTGGTGGAGGCGGCGGAAAAGCACGGCGCCATTATGATGGTGGACGACGCGCACGCCTCCGGTGTACTGGGCCGCAACGGCCGCGGCACCGTCGATCATTTCGGTCTCCACGGGCGGGTGGACATTCAGGTGGGGACGCTCTCGAAAGCCATCGGCGTGCTGGGCGGCTATGTTTGCGGCAGCCGCGATCTGATCGAGTTTCTGTATCACCGCGCGCGGCCGTTTTTGTTTTCGACCTCGCATCCACCGGCCGTAGCCGCCGCATGCCTGGCCGCGTTCGATGTGCTGGAGCAGGAACCGGAGCGCATCGAGGCTCTGTGGGCCAACACCCGCTACTTCAAGCAGGGACTCAAGTCGGCGGGGTTCAATACCGGGATCAGCGAGACGCCTATCACGCCGGTAATCGTCGGAGAAGCGGCGCTGGCGCACCGATTCTCGCGCGAGTTGTTCGAGGACGGCGTGCTGGCCACCGGCATTGGTTTTCCCACCGTGGCCAAGGGCAAAGCGCGGGTGCGGACGATCGTCGCCTCCACCCACACCAGAGCCGATCTGGACCGCGCGCTGGAGATCTTCAAGAAGGCCGGGAAGCGCCTGGAAATCCTGTAAGGGGGCCGGGCACACTGCGGCCGAAAGGGATGAGAAAGATCGAGAGTACGTTGCGAGTGGCCGGGCTTCGCGGACTTATCGCCGTGCGTTCGGCCACCCGATGATTTGAGCAGAAACTTCGTTGATGTGAGCCCGCTGGATGGCGGACAATATCAGGTCGATTCGTTCCTTACTCTCTGTTATCCGGCGGGCGGCGATAATAGCTATCCGTATACCGCCGGCGGTTATAGATTCCGGAATCCAAAGTCTTCCGTCGAGAGTCCAGCCCGAAGGGGACCCCGCATGCCTTTAAGGGGCGCCGGAAGTTCAGTACCACTTGAGTGCAACGTTCCCTGGCCAGGGATAAGGACTAGCAGCGGAGCCTGGCGCCGCAGTCCCAACTTCAGTATGCAGGGTATGTCAAGGGATTGGGGGGCTAAGTGATTGAGTTAGTGGGGGAGAAAGGTTGTGACGGGGAGTAGACAGCGCGATGGAAAGAGGGACGGGCTGCGCCCGGTTGGCAGACGAAAGCGTCTGCCCCACGGCGGGCACTGCATATACAGCTAAAAAAAAGCACGGCCGGGCTTGCACCCGGCTGCGCCGATTGACAATCGGCGCGCAGGATATCATCCTGCCCCACAGGCAAGGCCGTCACCGTGCGTTGGGGCGCACGGTCACCATCACCACACCGTGGCTCGGAACTTTTGCCGAGAAGCCGCCCTGGTGCGAACCACGGTCCTGGTGCGCCCAAAGGTCGCGCACAGTGGCGGAGACTGAGTCCGGGTAACCGATATCAGTCCAGGCCACGCGGATCTCGGTCTCGGAGGCGCCGCGATTGAGCAGCGCTACGGTGCGGCTGCCATCGGCCATCTGCTTCGACCAAATCTCGCTGGTGCCGTCGCGCTTCACTCTTCGGCCCTGGTAGCCAAGCGGGTCCTGATCCACCGCAATCACTTCCTTATTAGTAAGGATGGAGCGGACCTCATCGGTCATGCTGCGAATGTCGTTGCCGGCCATTAGCGGCGCGGCCATCAGGCACCACAGGCTGAAGTGTGCGCGATACTCGGTGGCTGTCATGCCGCCATTGCCGACTTCGAGCATGTCGGGATCGTTCCAATGGCCGGGGCCGGAAGCGTCCTCGATCCCGTCCTGCAAATCGAGGATCTCGACCACGCCATTGCCGCCCCACTTCATTTTGATGTCCCACTTATCCTGGATGTCGCCGGTGGTCCGCCACAAGTTGCCGACGTCCTTGGCCCAGAGCCAGGGCTTCGACGAACCCCATTCGCAGATGCTGAAGACGATGGGCCGTCCGGACTTGGCCAGCGCGTCGCGCATGATGGAGTAAGAAGCGATGGAATTCTGCGTCGAGGTGTTGCACCAGTCGTACTTCAGATAGTCGACACCCCAGGCCGCGTACTGGCGCGCATCCTGAAACTCATAGCCGCGGCCACCGGGACGGTTCTGGCAAGTGCCGGTGCCGGCATCGGAATAGATGCCGAACTTCAGCCCCTTCGAATGGATATAGTCGGCCAGTGCCTTCATGCCGTTCGGGAAACGCTTGGCGTCGGGCACGATGTTGCCTTCGGCGTCGCGCGAAACCTGCCAGCAGTCGTCGATGACCACATACTGATAGCCGGCATCCTTCATGCCGGTGCTAACGATGGCGTCGGCCGCTTCGCGAATCAGGGTCTCGCTTACGTTGCAGGCGAATTTGTTCCAACTATTCCAGCCCATCGGCGGGGTGCGCGCCAGGCCGTTATCGAGTGCGAATAGACTGCTTCCGCCGAACATCAATATGGCTACGAAGAATGCTCTTCTCATCTCACTGTCTCCTCGAGAAATGGGCGTGCCGTGGCGGGCAACCGCCCCGGCTACTTATAGTCTCACAGCGCGCGTGTTGGTAGGACGAAGAGCGAACCATGTCGCCTCCGAGGCCGAGGAACAGACGACACAACGTCCGTCGATCCCGATCCACAGTGGCGCTACAATTCGGGTGTGATGAAGACACCGTTCCGGTTGGACGGGCGCAAAGCGCTGGTGACGGGCGGGGCGAGCGGCATCGGCGAAGCTACGTGCCGCGCGTTGGCGGAGGCAGGCGCGATGGTGACCATCGCCGATATCGACGGCGACCGCGCTCGCGCCCTCGCTGCCGAACTCGAGGGCGCGCGAGTGCTGATCCTCGACATCACCGACGAAGAAGCCGTCAACACGGGCGTGGGTGCGATTGCGCCGCTCGATATTCTGGTCAACAACGCCGGCATCGGCCTGGTGGGCGGGATCGAAGAGACCAGCCGGGCGGATTTTGAGAAGCTGTTGCGCGTCAACGTAGAGGGCATGTTTCTGGTGACCAAGGCGGCGATGCCCAAGCTGCTGGAATCGCGGGGAACGATTGTCAACATCGGATCCGTGGCCGGGCTGATCGGCGTCAAGCGCCGCTTCGCTTATTGCGCCACCAAAGGGGCGGTGGTGGCGCTGACGCGCCAGCTCGCGGTGGATTATGCGGGCCGCGTGCGCGTCAATTGCATTTGCCCCGGAACGGTGGAAACGCCTTTTGTGGAAGCGTATCTCGAGAAGTTTCACAAGCACGAAAAGGACAAAGTGCGCGCCGAACTGCACGCGCGGCAGCCGGTGGGACGCATGGGGAGGCCGGACGAAATCGCCGCCATGGCGCTGTATCTGTGTTCGGATGAAGCCGCATTCGTAACTGGCGCGACGCCGACCATCGACGGCGGCTGGACGGCGGCGTAGGGGTGGGGCGCCTCGCGTTGTTGGTGTAGGACCGCTCCCTGACGGTCGCGGCTCCGAATCAGTGGATGTGAAAAGAATGCGCCCGCAAGCGGGGCGTTGGCAGGTTGAAGCCTGCCCCACCGATGCTCTGGAGTGGGAAATTATGGAGATGGATCGCAGACGTTTTGTGATGACTTCTACCGGCTGGGCGCTGGCTGCGCCGGGCGCGGTTTCGGCATTCGCGGCCGGGCAAAACAACGCCGGCTCGGCCAAGGCTTATGGCTCGGGCCACTTTGGCGAATGGTTCACCGACGAGTTCGGCCTGCCGGCGTTTCATTACACGTGCGATCAGACCACAGATCCGAGGGCCGTGACTGCGGTGACTCCCGGGATCCTTTCGGCTACCGACCACGTGCACCAGGTGGGCAACGACCGCATCACCGCTATCGTTTCCAACTATGGCCACGTGCGCGTGCGCCAGGATGAAGGCGCGCCTAAGTTCCTGAACGACTACGTGCCGGAGATGAGCCAGTTCGCCGGCGGCTTCGGCTACCTCACCGATGGCAAGCAGACGCTGAGCACGCTATATCCGGCCGATGGCGGGAGTTTCGACCGCGTCTTCGGCGCCGGCTATCTGCGAAAGAAAGTGGCGGGCGGCAACTACAGCGTCAACCAGGTGATCTGCGCGCCCTTCGGCGACGATCCCGTGCTGCTCTCGCAGGTGACGATCACCAATCACGGCGCTGCTCCGGCGGCTTTGCGGTGGATCGAATACTGGGGCACGTCGATTTATGAATTCTCTTTTCGACCATTCGTGGAGCAGTTTGCGGGCTTGGGCAATCCGGTGGTTCAGCGCCGCCGGTTCGGCCAAAGGTTTGCCCACAGTTTTGGTCGGATTGGAGGCAGCCGCGGCTTAATTGAGTCGAAGCGTTTCCTGGGGCGAGCGCCGGAGGAAGAAGCGGCCTGGCAGCGGGCGAAAGCGAGCCTGGCGGCGCATCCCAACGCTTTTCTGGGAGCGGTTCCGGAGACTGTGCCGGAGGCTTCCTACGACGACCTGAACCCTCCCGCCACTTTCCTGGTGTCGCTCGATGCGCCAGACGGCGGGTTCAGCAGCAATGGGAAAGCATTCTTCGGCGCGGGCGGCGCGGCGAAACCGGATGGGATCGGCAGCGCGCTGGATGGCGATTTGGCATCGAACGGCCCGGAAGGCGCGCTGCTATTGGAGCGCCATCTCAGCCTGGCACCGGGCGAGCGGACCACGCTCTATTTTCTCTACGGCTATTTGCCCGAGAGCTTCGAGCTCGATTCGCTCATTGGAAAGTACCGCACCCACGCCGCCACCGCCTGGAAAGATTCGAGCGCTGAGTGGAAAAAGCACGGGATGCGTTTCAGCGTCTCCTCCGAGCCGTGGGTGGAGCGCGAGACCATCTGGAATCACTATTGCCTCCGCAGCAGCCTGACTTACGACGATTACTTCCACGAACACATCCTCAACCAGAACGGCATTTATCAATACGTGATGGGATTTCAGGGCGCGGCGCGCGACCCGCTCCAGCATTGCCTGCCATTCCTGTTCAGCGATCCCGAAATCGTCAAGACGGTTCTGCGCTACACGCTGAAAGAGGTTCGTCCGGATGGGTCTATTCCGTATTGCATCGTGGGCCACGGTGCGGTGGGTCCCATGGCCACCGACAATTCGAGCGACATGCCGCTGTGGCTGCTGTGGACGGCCAGCGAGTATGTGCTAGCCTCGCGCGATTTGGCGTTCCTCGATCAGGAAGTTCCCACCTCCCCGCTCTACGGTCCTACCGCCGGAAAAGAGCGGGTGCGCAAGCTGCTAGAACGGTGCTACCGGCGTGAAGTGGATGGCGTGGGCGTGGGCGCGCATGGCGTGATGCGCATGCTCAACGACGATTGGAATGACGGCCTGTTGAGCGTTTGGGCGCAGCGAGCTTTCAAGGAATGCGTTGAGCAGGGCGAGAGCGTGCTGAATTCAGCCATGGCGGCCTGGGTGTTCGACTTATACGCACGCCTGCTGACTTATGCCGGCGAGGCGGAACTGGCGGCGCAGGTGCGCAAAAGCGCTGACGCGCAACGCGCCGCGGCAGCCCGGCAGTGGACGGGTAAGTGGCTGCGCCGCGCCTGGCTTGGGCCTACGCTGGGATGGGTAGGAGAAAGCACGCTCTGGCTGGAGCCGCAGCCTTGGGCGCTGCTCGCAGGCGTTACTACGCCCGAACAAAGCCGCGAGCTGATACGCAACATGGACGAGTTACTGCGGCGGCCGTCGCCGATCGGTGCGGTGCAGATGGGACCAGGGCCGGACGCGCCGAAGGGCGGCCCATGGGAGCCGGGAACTTCAGTGAGCGGCGGCATCTGGCCTTCGCTTAACCAGACGCTGGTCTGGGCCCTGGCGCAGCGCGAGCCGGGCATGGCGTGGGATGAGTGGAAGAAGAATTCCCTCGCCTGCCACGCCGAGAATTATCCGGCGATCTGGTACGGTGTGCTGAGCGGCCCGGACACTTACAACTCCACGCTGAGCAAGCACGCGGGCGAGACGGTCAACAACCTCTATCTGCATTACACCGATTTCCCGGTGCTCAACCTGCATTCGCACGCCTGCTCGCTTTATTCGGCGGCCAAGCTGATCGGGCTCGAATTCACGGAGAGCGGCCTCACTTTGCGGCCCGGCCTGCCGGTGGAATCGTACCGGTTCGACTCGCCGCTGGTTGGGATCATCAAGTCGGCCGGCGGCACCTACGAAGGCTGGTATCAGCCATCGAAGGCCGGCGCGTGGAAGATCGCGGTGTGGCTGCCCGCCGAGCAAGTAGCGCGGTTGACGCACGCGGAAGTCAACGGAGTCCGTGTGACTCCAGCGAAGGCGGCGGATGGCGCGTTGGAACTCACCGGCCGCAGCGAACCCGCGAAACCGCTGCGCTGGCGGCTGCGGTGACCGACGAGCTATCGAGCCTTGGCCACCTCGACCGCGAAGACGTACGTTGGCCCGAACATGTTGGAGCGGAATACCACCCACTTCCCGTCCGGCGTGAAACTGACATTCGGTTCCAGGCGGTAGGCGTGCTTCGCCATGTTTACGAGACGCTCGGCATGCAACACGCCGGGCTGGATCAAGCCCTTCTCATCGAGGCCGCGATTCTCGATGAGCTGCGGCCGGAACAGGTATATCCACTCACCGTCGGGCGCCTTGGCGACTTGCCCAGGGTCGCCTCCGTCGCCGCAGAAGAGCATACCGTCGCGCGACACGTTGAAGTGGATTGACCACTCGTTGCGCTGCAGGTGATACCAGGTGCGCGCGCCGGTATCGATGTTGTAGCCGGCCAGCCAGAAATCCTCGCCGCGCGGCGTCTGGAGGTCATACCAGATGGTCTTGCCGTCCGCGCTCCAGAACTCGTGGCCGGCGATCTCCATCGCCATGGTACGCGTGTGGATCTTTTTGAGTCCGGAGCCGTCGGTGCGGATGGTCCAGATGCGGTCGACTTTGTGCCAGGGTCCCTCATGGCAGAACATGAGGAGGGCCGGGTCGGTGGGTGAGAAAAGGAAGTGGTTGAGCCAGTCATGACTTCGATAGATGGTCTTGATCTCTCCTGAGCTGACATCGAGCGTGAAGAGGACCATCGGGAGCCGCGCCGCCCAGCGCCGCTCCATCATCTCTCCCTTGTTCTTCGGCTGGTCGAGAGGATGCGACTGTTGTTCGGGGGTGGGCCGCAGATCCCGCGCATCGCCTTCGACGTACGCGCCTGCCAGCAGGGTCTCATCGGCGTTAACGGTGGACACCGAGCCATGGGGCGGCAGAGCGCCGATGCGGCGGGTTTCTCCGGTATCGGCGTCCGTCGAGAAGACCGCGCCTTCGCGGGCATAGTAGATCCGCTGGGTTTTCCGCCCGGCTTCGATCACGCGCGCGCGGCCTGCCACAACCTGCCGGGCCTGCTGCGTGGCCAGGTCGAGAACCGATATGCCCTCCGGCGTAGAGTACACCAGTTTCTTGCCGTCGGCAGTGTAGCCGTTCTGGTTGAAGTAGAGGCTGGCGCTGCCGGGTTCGCGCGTGAGGCGCACGACGCGGTGGCCGGTCGCCGGATCGATCCAGGATGTGGGTGGCTCAAGAACGGGGGCCTGCGCGAACACCGGGGCAAATCCGGCTGCCAGCCACGAGGCAAGGAGGCGCTGCCGCACGAACCATTCTAAACCGGAACTGCGAGCCGGAACGCGAACCAGCGAACCATTGCCGGTACCCGTCCCGGAGCGTAGAATGAGCGTGGAAGAACCAGATGAAACTGAGCTGGCTGAACTTTGTGACCGCCGTTATTTCACTGGTCGCGTCCCTGGTGTGGTTCGCCATCGGGCAAAACGTAACCGGCCTCATCTGGCTGGCCTGCAGTCTGGTTTGGCTGGTGCTGGCGATTGGCAAGGTGCGGCGCCCGGTTGTTGAGCCTCATCCGATGCCACGGCTGATGAGCAGGCTGTCTCGCATTTTGCTCTGGAGCTAGCTCACGCTCGGACAAAGCCGGTCCCAGAACCGGACAGCCCGCGCACATTTCAGAGTCTGGGAACCGAAACACTGTTGATAAGATTAAGCTAATACTGGCCTCTGAATTGCGTCTAATTCCTGACTATGTCACCCGCTGAATGGATACGGGACCTGCGTCTGGCGCTTCGCCTGCTCGCGAAGAATCCGGGCGCCACGGCGTTGGCCGTGCTTTCGATTGCTCTCGGGATCGGCTTGACCACCGGCCTGTTCGCGGTGGGCGATGCGGCCTTCTTGCGACCCCTGCCGGTGGAGAAACCGCAGGAGCTGTGGTCAGTGACTTCGCGCGGCGACGACGGCAACTTCGTGATGTACGGCTGGCCGGATTACCTCGATATGGCGAAAGCGCTGGAAGGCCGGGCGCAGTTTGTGGCCACGCAGCGCCGCGGCGTCCAGGTGGGCGATGGCGAAGACAGCCAATTCGTGATCATCCAACCGGCAACGCCGAACCTCTTTCAAGTGCTGGGAGTGAAGGCCGCGATGGGCCGGGCGTCGCTGGGTGCGGCCGAAGGAAGGCCGGAGACCGTGTTGGGTTACAAGCTGTGGCAGACGCGCTTTGCGAGCGACCCGCAGATTGTCGGCAAAACGGTGTTACTCAACCGCCAGGCATTCCTGGTGGCGGGCGTGATGCCGGAGGCGTTCACCGGTCTCGAACGGGGCATCCTGATCGGCGTTTGGGTTAGCACGGATGCCTGGTTCCACACGTTGGGGAACCGGGAGGAAGAGCAGTCGCGCGACGGCCAGTTCGACATTGCCGCGCGCTTTCGCGCTCCGCTGAGCCCGGCTGGCGCCGAGGCGCAACTGGACGCCGCCATCCGCGGTCCGGGAAAGCACAAACCCGCGCCGCGAGGCGTTGCGGGAACGTCGCTCGAGTGCCTCGTGCGTTGGAAGAACGACGTGATATTCGGCGGCGGGATGATGGCCGTCTTCGGGTTGATCCTGTTCGTGGCTTGCGCCAATGTCGCTCAGTTGCGGCTGGCACAGGCCGAGGCGCGCCGCAAGGAACTGGGCGTGCGCATCGCGCTGGGCGGGGGCGGCTGGCGAGTAGCGCGCCAACTGCTGCTGGAAACTCTTCTCATCGGCCTGGCGGGCGCCGGGTTGGGCCTGCTGTTGGCGCAGCTTCTCATGGAGAAGGTCACCCAGTTCGCCAGCGCAATGAGCCGCTTCATGGACTACGGTATCCGGCTGGATTACCGTGTGCTCGCGTTTTCGGCCGGCGCGCTGCTGTTTGCCCTCCTGGTTTCGGGCCTCTGGCCCGCGCTCCGCGCGGCGCGGCTCAACATCGCCGAAGTGCTGAAGCAGGCTCATGGCGTGACGGCGCGGCGGCGTGGCTGGCAGCAGAAAGCGCTGGTCATATCGCAGATTGCGGTAAGCGTGGCGCTGTTCGGCGTCGCGGTGTTGTTTCTCTCCAGCTTCCACAACGCTGCCGAAATCCGCCCAGGCCTGGACCCGCACAAGAAGGTGCTGGCGCTAATGGTGGCTCCAAAGTTGAGGATTCCGCCCGCTGCCTGGTGCGACCAGGTGAGCGAGCGGCTGGCCGCGCTGCCGGGCGCGCGCGGCGCAACTTACGCGATGCGGCTTCCGCTGAGCGGTTCCGGCGGCGGGATGACGGCGCGGGTCGAGGTCCCGGGAGTGGCGCCGATGGGCGTGCATCTCAACAAGGTCGGCGGCAACTACTTCTCCATGATGGGCACGCGCGTGGTGGCCGGGCGAGGCATCGATAGCCAAGATCGCGAAGGCGCGCCGCTAACGGTAGTGGTGTCGCAGACGTTTGCCCACTCCGTACTCGTCGACCGCAACGCGCTCGGCGAGTGGGTCCGGATCGACGGCCAACTGCGCCAGGTTGTCGGGATAGCCGAGGACGGGCCCGCCAATGACGTGCACCAGCCACCGGAGCCGTTTGTCTTCCTCCCATACGCCCAGGCGATGCCGGGAGGCGATATCACTCTGCTGGTCGAAACTGGGGGTGAGCCGGCTGCACTCGATCGCGCGGCCCGCGCCGCGATCCACGGTTTCGACCCCGGCGCGCGCGTTTATGATTCGACCACGCTGCAGAAGACCCTGGACACTGCCCTTTCGCCCGACCGTTTTGTCGCCACCGCGTGCAGCGGGTTGGGATTGAGCGCGCTCTTGCTCACAGCCGCCGGCCTATTCGGCGTGCTACTTTACGCCGTCAACCGGCGGATGCGCGAATTCGGGCTGCGCGTGGCGCTGGGGGCGCGGCCGCTACAGATTGAGCGGCTGGTCATGGGCGAATCGCTGCGCATGGCCGCGATCGGTGTGCCGATCGGGCTCGCCGGCCTAGCAGCGGCGGCGCGGCTCGTGAGTTCGATGCTGCTGGGCGTGACACCGCTCGATCCAGTTTCGTACGTGCTCAGCGCCGTCGCCGCGATGGGGCTGGCGCTGGCCGCCGCATGGCTCCCCGCGCGCCGCGCCACCCGCGTGGATCCCATGGAAGCACTGCGGGCGGAATGAATTGAGGAGAGCGGTCGCCAGGCCGTAAAGCCGCGCACGCTACCTGGCGATTCCGCTCGCGCCATTTGGCAGTCGGATCACATTATATGGCGGTGGTGTTCTTCGATTATGTGACGCGGCGCGCGGGGTGTTTTTCCCGCCTGGTGGTTTCCTCCCGAAGCTGCCTGCGGCCTTTGGCAGTGAGGCGGTCAAGGGAACGGAGGCAGAATGGGCACAACCGCTTGCTTGCGCGCGCGGCTCCGAACGATATTGCCTCGGAGGCGCGACCGTCAGAGAGCGCACACGGGCCTGCGGCTCCGGCCCGTGGCGGCCTTGACCTGACCCGCGGCCTTGTGGGGCGGGTTGGTAAGCTACGGTCCGATTGGCAATCGCTCGAACCGGCCGTAAGCCCGGTCAGGGTTGGCAGTACTGCCGACGCGGCTCGCAAAGAACCGGCGGCAAAGAACCGGCGGCAAGACCGCCGGCGCTACAGTGGCGCTGATGAAAACGTAGCTGGCGCCCGCGCTTTGGCGGGTCCAGAGGACCTTGAACTTGTTCGCGCCTCGGCGAAGGAAGTTCATGGAGAGAAACTCCAGGCTGCGGTTGAGAACCGCCGCGCGATCCGATTGGCAATCGGACCGCAGCTTGCCAAGTTGCCCCACAAAGCTGCACGCGCGATTTTCAACGGAGCGGATGGCGCATCCACTCAGCTTTAACGGAGCGAGGCGCGGATCTTGTCGCGATACTCGCGGGCTTTGGCGAGAATCTGCGGTTCGTTCAAGGTGAGGATGGCGGCGTCGCGCACCACCGGTTTGCCATTGACCATCACGTCGCGAACGTCTTCGGCTTTGAGCGCGTAGACCATTTGCGCGATGGGGTCGTACAGCGGAACGGCGTTGGGGCGGTCGAGGCGGACCACGATCATGTCGGCGAGTTTGCCGGGTTCGAGCGAGCCGATTTCCTTTTCCATGCCGAGCACGCGCGCGCCGCCAATGGTTGCCATGGCAAGCGCGGTGGCGGCGGAAAGCGCTTGCGGATCGAGCGCGGTGACTTTTTGCAGCTTGGCGGCCAGGTCCATCTCCTCGAACATGTTGAAGTCGTTGTTGCTGCCCGCCGGGCCGTCGGGCCCTAAACCGACGTTGATGCCCATCGCCAGCATGCGCACCACGGGCGCGACCCCGCTGGCCAGCATCATATTGCTCGACGGGCAATGGGCCACGCCGACGCCGCGCGCTTTCAAAATCGCCATGTCCGCTTCGGTCACCCAGACGCAGTGCGCCGCTACGGTGCGGCCGTTGAAGACGCCGAGGTTATCGAGCGTGCCGACGGGCGTGGTGTGACGCTTGGCCATCTCGTCGTCGAACTCTTTTTTGGTTTCGGCCACATGGATCACCAGCGGCGCGTGAAAGCGGTTGGCGAGCGAGCGCGCGGCTTTGAGGGTTTCGTCGGAATTGGTGTAAAGCGCGTGCGGCGCCACGGCGGGGACGATCAGCGGGTCGTTGGCAAACCGCGTCAGGTAGCGCTCGGTGAAGCGGAGCGCGTCGGCGGGTGTTTTGTTGTCGGGCACCGGGAAGCCGATGATGGTTTCGCCCAGCACGCCGCGCATCCCCGCCTCTTTGGCGGCTTCGGCCACCACGTCCTCGAAATAGTACATGTCGGTGAACGTGGTGGTGCCGCCGAGCAGCATTTCCAGGCACCCAAGGCGCGTGCCCCAGCGCACGAAATCCGCGTTTACGTTTTTGGCTTCGGCGGGAAAGATGAATTTTTCAAGCCAGTCCTGCAGACGCAGATCGTTGGCGATGCCGCGAAACAGCGACATGGCGGCGTGCGTGTGGGTGTCGATGAGGCCGGGGGCGAGGATGGCGTCGGGGCGGTCCAGGCGCTGGCGGGCCGTGAAGCGAGCGTCGATGGCGGCGCGCGGACCGATAGCCAGAATGCGCGCGCCGCGGACGGCTACGGCGCCGTTCTCGATCACGCGATGGGCGGCGTCTTCGGTGATGACGTAGCGCGCGCTCCAGATCCAATCCGCCTGTTCGGCGGAAAGCGCGAAGACGAATAAGAAGAGGCTACAGATACGAGGCATCGAAGGGTTTGGGGAAGAGATCGCGCAGGCGATGGGTTTCGGTTTTGCCGCGGGGATTCACCAGCACGATCTCGATGTCGCCGCAAAATTCCCAGAGGATCTGGCGGCACGCGCCACAGGGCGGCGTGAGAGTGTCTGTATCGGCGGCTACGGCGACGCGGCGGAACTGGCGAACGCCCTCGGAAATGGCTTTGAAGACGGCCACGCGCTCGGCGCAGACGGTGAGTCCGTAGGTCGCGTTCTCCACGTTGCAGCCGGTGTGGATGTGGCCAGCCGAATCTTCAATGGCGGCGCCGACCTGGAATTTGGAGTACGGCGCGAAGGCGTGTCGGCGGGCGGCAAGTGCGGCAGCGAGGAGTGGATCGGTCATCGGCTTATCGGCCGGCTGCGCGGGCATGGAGGGCCGCTCCGGCGCTACTCTTCATCCGGTTCCAAACGCGGTACTACGGTTCGCAAGAATTTCACCAGGGACTGGCGAGCCGATTCGCCGGCTTCGAGGACTTCTTCGTGGTGGATCTTCCGCTCGCCGATTTCAGCCGCCATGTTGGTGACGCAGGAAACGGCCAGCACTTTCATCCCCATGTGGTTGGCGGCGATCACTTCGGCCACGGTAGACATGCCCACTACATCCGCGCCGATGGTGCGCAGGAAGCGAATCTCGGCGGGCGTTTCGTAGCTGGGGCCCAGCATGCCGGCGTAGACGCCTTCGGGCATGAAGATGCACTGCTCCTGGGCCACGCGCTTGGCAACCTCGCGGTACTGGCGCGAGTAGGCCTCGGACATATCGGGAAAACGGGGCCCCAGCAAATCGTCGTTGGGGCCGGCCAGCGGGTTCGATCCCTGCAGGTTGATGTGGTCCGAGATCAGCACCATGCAACCTGGTTCGAGCGAGCTGTTGATGCCGCCGGCAGCGTTGGTGAAAACCAGCGATCGCACGCCGAATGCGTGCAGCACCCGCACCGGGAAGACCACCTCTGCGGGCGAGTATCCTTCGTACAGGTGGGCCCTTCCGGCCATGACGGCAACCGGCAGTTCGTCCAGTTTGCCGACCACCAGGTTGCCTGCGTGGCCGGCGGCGGTGGAGACGGGCCAGCCGTGAATCTCGGCGTATGGGATAACGGTGCGATCGCTCAATTCGTCGGCGAACGCTCCCAGGCCGCTGCCCAGCACGACGCCGATGGCCGGGCGCAAGGTGGTGCGGTGTTCCAGTAAAGATTTGGCTTCCGCAATCATAAGATCATTCCCGCAATGCAGGCTGACATGAAATTGGCCATGGTTCCGGCCGCCACGGCGCGCAGGCCGAGGCGCGCCAGGTCGGACTTCCGGTTCGGCGCCAGGGCGCCAATGCCGCCGATCTGGATGGCGATCGAGCTGAAATTGGCGAAACCGCAGAGCGCATAAGTGGCGATGATAAAGGAGCGTGGATCTAAACTCGCCTTCATCGGGCCCAGCTTGAGAAAGGCGACGAATTCATTGAGCACCAGGCGGGTGCCCAGCAGGTTGCCGATGGCGGACGCATCCTTCCACGGCACGCCCAGCAGAAACGCTACCGGCGCAAACACCACGCCGAAAATCTGTTCGAGCGACACCGGCAGCCAACTCATGCCCCGCAGTCCGTGAATGCCGCCCAGAATGCCGTTGATCATAGCGATGAGCGCCAGAAAGGCGATCAGCATGCCAGCCACATTCAGAGCCAGGTGGAGACCATCTCCGGCGCCCTGCGCGGCCGCATCGATGACGTTGACGGCAGTTTTTTCCACATTCACTTCCACCTTGCCCGCGGTAGCCGGGATGCCTGTTTCAGGCACCAGCATCTTCGCCAGCAGGATGGTGGCGGGCGCGGTCATGATGACGGCAGTGAGCAGGTGGGTGATGGACACGCCGGCGATTTTCACATAGGCCGCCATCACCGAACCGGAGACGTGCGCCATGCCGCAGGTCATGACGGTGAACAGCTCGGATTCGGTGAGTCCGGCGAGAAACGGGCGGATGGTGAGGGGCGCCTCGGTCTGCCCCATGAAGATGCTGGCCGCCACGTTGAGCGATTCCGCGCCGCTCACGCCCATCACTTTCTGCATGCCGATGGCCATGCCGCGCACCACCCATTGCATGATGCCCAGATAGTAAAGGATGGCGAAGAACGAGGCGATGAAAATGATGATCGGCAGGACCTGAAACGCAAACACCACGCCGAACCCTCCGGTGCTTTTTCCCATCGGGCCGAAGACGAACTCGCTACCGGCTTCGGTGTAGCCGAGCATGGCGTTGACGCCGACGCCGATAGCCTGAAAGACCTTGCCAAGATCGGTTTTGAGCACCAGCAGGGCGAAGAGAATTTGCAGGCCCAGCCCCCAGGCCACGATACGCGGTTGGATAGAACGCCTATGCTGCGAAAACAGCCAAGCTACGCCGAGAATGGCCACCAGCCCGAGCAGACCGGTGAAACGGCCCATTTCTATCCGACCACCTCAAGAATCAATTCACGCTCGTCGGGCCGTTGGGCGGAGATGTGGAAAGCATCCTCCACTTTTTCGGCGGCTTCTTCGACGCGATCTTCCTTGGTGTAATAGAGGCGGCAGAGGATGCTGCCTGCATCCACCTTTTCGCCAGTCTTAACTTCCAGGATGATGCCGACGGCGGGGTCGATAGAATCCTCCTTCTTATCGCGGCCGGCGCCAATCATGTTGGACGCGATGCCGATGTCCTGGGCGTCAATGGAGCTCACATAACCGGCGCGGGGCGACGCGATTTCGCGCGCGCCGGTCGCATTGGGCAGCAGCACAAAATTGTCGAGCGCCTGCGGGTTGCCGCCCTGCGCGGCTACCGCATCCTTGAACTTCTTGTATGCCGAGCCATCCACCAGGCGACTTTCGGCGGCCAGGCGCGCTTCCTCCAGCGTAGCCGCCTTCTTGCCGAGGAAGATCATGCGCGAGGCCAGCTCCAGGCACAGCTTGGTCAGGTCGGCCGGACCGGCGTTCTGCAGCGTTTGCGACGCTTCCATCACTTCCAAAGCGTTGCCCACGGCGTAGCCGAGCGGCTGGCTCATGTCGGTAATCAGCGCCTGAACCTTCTTATCCATGCGGCGGCCGATGCCCACCATGGTTTGCGCCAGGCGGCGCGCGTCCACCTGCTTCTTCATGAAAGCGCCGCTGCCCACCTTGACATCCAGCACCAGCGCGTCCACGCCCTCGGCCAGTTTCTTGGACATGATCGAGGAAGCAATCAGCGGAACCGACTCGACCGTGCCGGTGACGTCGCGCAGTGCGTAGAGCTTGCGGTCGGCGGGCGCGAACTGGTCGGTCTGCCCGATGAAACACAGGCCCAGCTCGGAAAGCTGCCGTTGAAACTCGTCGCTGGAGAGGTCGGTGCGGAAGCCGGGGATCGATTCCAGTTTGTCGAGCGTGCCGCCGGTGTGGCCCAGCGCGCGGCCGGACATCATGGGCACCACCACGCCCGCGGCGGCGGCCAGAGGCGCGACAATGAGGCTGGTTTTGTCGCCCACGCCACCCGTGGAGTGCTTGTCCACTTTGACACCGGGGATGGCGGAAAGGTCCGCTGTTTCGCCGGATCGCAACATGCATTCGGTCAGGCGGCTGACTTCGCGATCGGTCATGCCGGAGTAGAACACGGCCATGAGAAACGCAGACATCTGGTAGTCCGGTATGGAGCCGGTCGTGTAGCCATCCACCAGAAATTCAATTTCCTCAGGAGCGAGCTCTTCGCCGTCGCGTTTGCGATGGATCAAGTCAACTGTACGCATTATGAGACACTTAGGCTAGCATCCCCGAGCTATGAAAGTAAAGCTGGCGGTGCTGTACCTGCCAGCCGTCCGGCCAGTGGATGGAGGCTTACGCGGGTGATTCCGCGAATCCGGAGGTAACCGTGGACGATCGTGATTTGGCGGCTTCACGCCGCGATTTGCTGCGTCTGGCTGGGCTGGCGTCGCTGGGCGCAGGACTGGCGCGCGCCACTCAGGATGCAGGCCCGCCTGGGCAAAGCGTGGCCGGCATGCGCTTCGAGGCCCGTGCCAAAGTGCGGCTCGGCTTCATCGGCATCGGCGGCCGAGGCAATTCGCTGATCGATGAGTTCACCGCCGTCCCGGATGTCGAAATCATGGCGTTGTGCGACATCGTGCCGGAGAAAACCGAAAAGGCCAAAGCCAGGCTGGTCCAATCCGGCAAGCCGGCGCCGGTGCTCTATGACAACGGCGACCACGCTTACGAGAAACTGGCGACGCGCGACGATCTCGACCTGGTCATCATCGCCACCCCGTGGATTTGGCATGTGCCGATGGCGCTGGCCGGCATGAAACAGGGCAAGCACGTAGCGGTGGAAGTGCCGGCGGCGCGAACCATCGAGGATTGCTGGGCGCTGGTCGATACTTCAGAAGCCACCCGCCGGCACTGCATTCAACTCGAAAACTGCTGCTATGGCTATAACGAAATGATGGTGTGGAACATGGTGCGGGCCGGCCTGTTCGGCGAAATCACCCACGCCGCCTGCGCCTATAACCACGACCTGCGCGAGATCCTGTTTTCGAATGAAGGCGAAGGTTTGTGGCGGCGCTTCGAGTACCTGGATCGCAACGGCAACCTCTATCCCACGCACGGCCTGGGCCCAGTGGCGCATTATCTCGACATCAACCGCGGCGACCGTTTCGACACCCTGGTATCGATGAGCTCGCCCGCGGCCTCTCTAGCCGCGTACCGCAAGACCCACCTGGCAGCCGACGATCCGCGCCAGAAAGAGGTCTACCGCTGCGGCGACCTCAATGTCAGCCTGATCCGCACCGCGCGCGGGAAAGTGATCCGGCTGGAACACAACACCTGCACGCCGCAGCCCTACGACCGCATCAACCTGGTGGCCGGAACCAAAGGCATCTTCCGCGACTACCCGCCGCGCATTTACGTGGATGGTTCGCCAAAAGAGGAATTCGCATCCATCGACCCGTACAAGGCGAAATTCGAGCACCCGTACTGGACAAAAGTCGGCGCCATGGCGCGCGAATTGGGTGGCCACGGGGGCATGGATTTCGTGATGGCCTATCGCCTGATCCAATGCATGAAGGAAGGCACGGCCCCCGATATCGATGTCTACGATGCCGCCGCCTGGAGCGCTCCCGGCCCGCTGAGTGAACAATCGGTAGCCGCCGGCAGCGCTCCGGTGAAGTTTCCGGATTTCACGAGGCACCGGTGGCAGCGAGTGTCCGGTTAGACCACGCCAGGCAAATCATTTGGATTGAGTGCATCACACTCCATAACTCGAAAAACGGGAGTTCCCGCGCCGGAAAACAGGAATGGACTCTGCGCGAGCTCGACGTAGCCGTCTAATAACATAGTTTCAGGCATTAAAGACTCTATTTCCGGCGTATAATCCGTGTCGAAAGCTCGATCCAATGGCCGAGCAGAGTCGTAACGGAGGATTCCCATGCAGAAGGCGGTTCTACTTTTCTGCGCAGCAACGGTCGCGCTGCCTGCACAGACTTTCAGTACCTTGGCGAGTTTTAGCGGAAGCAATGGCGTTAACCCGCAAGAGGGTGCACTGGTCCAGGACACCAATGGCGATTTCTACGGAACCACCATGGCGGGTGGAGCAAACGGCCTAGGCGCGATTTTCAAAGTCACGCCGGCAGGCGTATTGACCGCCTTGTATAGCTTCGCAGGGACCGATGGACAATCGCCGATGGCCGGGCTGGTTCAAGCCAGCGACGGCAATCTTTACGGGACCACCCATAACGGCGGCGCCAACGGCTCCGGCACGATCTTCAAAGTCACGCCATCTGGCACTCTCACCACACTTTACAGCTTCTGCGCCCTGTCCAACTGCACGGACGGCAAGTACTCCGCGGCCGGGCTGATTCAGGCCTCCGACGGGAACCTTTACGGCACGACGACTGCCGGCGGCGCCAATGGCGATGGCGCCATCTTCAAAATCACTCTGGCGGGCGCGTTCTCTACCCTGTACAGTTTGAGCGGTCCCGACGGCTCCACGCCGTATGCCTCGCTGCTGCAAGCAACCGACGGAAATCTGTATGGTGCAACAGGCGGGGGCGGGTCGACCGGCGCCGGCACCATCTTTAAGATCACGCTGGGGGGTGCGCTGACCATCCTGCACAGCTTCAACACAACCGACGGCAGCGAGCCCTACGGCGCGGTGGTTCAAGCCACTGACGGCAACTTCTACGGGACCACAGAACGCGGGGGAACGAATAACTTCGGCACTGTTTTCAAGATCAGTCCGACCGGTGTATTCGCGAGCCTGTACAGCTTCGCAGGAACCGATGGCGAGCAGGTTTACGCGGGCCTGGTTCAAGCCACCGACGGGAACCTGTATGGGGCAACCATTAACGGCGGCGCCAACAGCTTTGGGACGATCTTCAAGATCACCCTGGCGAACGCGCTAACCGTGGTGCGCAATCTCGCCACGCCGGACGGTACCAAACCGTTCGGCACGCTGATGGAAGCCACAGATGGGAACCTCTATGGCACCGCGGAGATGGGTGGGACTAACGGCTATGGCACGGTATTCAAACTGAGCCTTGGTTCCGGTGCGGCCCAAGGCCCAGCCGTGAGTACCGGTTCGGCGTCGCCGGTGACCAACAGCACTGCCACTTTGCTGGCTTCGATAAATGCGAACGGAGTGGACACCAACGTGTGGTTCGAATACGGCACCAACAGTTCGTTGAGCGGCAGCATTTCCACGCCCCTGCACGATATCGGCCCGTCATCGGGTACGATCACTTGCTCCGCGACCATCACCGGCCTGAGCGCCGGCACTACCTACTATTTCCGGGCCTGGGCATCGAATGCCGATGGTACTAACGAGGGCTCGATCTCGAGTTTCACCACCTCCGGCAGCGGGACGAACTACACCATCACCGGGACAGTGTCGCTGTCAGGCAGCGGTCTGAATGGGGTCACGATCACTCTGAGCGGGACCCAGGGCAGTTCGACGACCACCAACAGTTCCGGGAATTACACTCTCAGCGCCGGAGCTGGCGGCACCTACACGGTGACGCCTTCGCTGAGCGGATACACGTTTAGCCCACCCGGCGCGACGTTCAACAGCCTGAGCGCCAACCAAGCCGGGAATTTCACGGCCTCCGCCGCGGGAACCGGACAGACCTTCACCACCCTGGTTAGCTTCAATGGCGCAAACGGAATCGGCCCACAGATGGGCGCCCTGGTTCAAGGTACCGATGGCAACTTCTATGGGACTGCCCAAGCCGGCGGGACCAACAGCAAAGGAGTAGTTTTCAAAGTCACGCCGGCAGGCGTGCTGACGGCCCTGCACAGCTTCGTCCCGACCGAGGGCGGTGGACCGGCAGGCGGGTTGATTCAAGCCAGCGACGGCAATTTCTACGGGACCACCCCTGTCGGGGGGGCCAATAGCTACGGCACCATCTTCAAAATCACGTCCGCAGGTACTTTGACAACCCTGTACAGTTTTTGTGCCCTGCCGAATTGTGCGGACGGCGAAAATCCAATAGCCGGGCTGGTGCAAGCGACAGATGGCAATCTCTATGGCACCACCAGCCTAGGCGGAGCTAACGATGATGGCACGATTTTCAAGATAACTCTCTCCGGCGCGTTTTCGACTCTGCACAATTTCAATTCGAGCGACGGCATGACGCCCTACGGCGCGCTGATTCAGGCCACCGATGGCAATCTTTACGGCACCACAGGTTGGGGCGGGTCGACGGGTGCGGGCACCGTCTTCAAAATCACCCTGGCGGGCGTGCTGACTACGCTCCACTCGTTTTCTCAGGTCGATGGCCAGACGCCATACGCCCCGCTAGTCCAGGCCAACGACGGGAACTTCTATGGAACTACCGAACGCGGCGGGAGTAACAGTCTCGGCACGATTTTCAAGTTCACGCCAACCGGTACATTTGCGAGCCTCTACAGTTTCGCCGGCCCGGAAGGCGAGCAACCGTACTGCGGCGTGATTCAAGGCGGCGACGGGAACTTGTACGGGACCGCGCTGAATGGCGGCGCCAACGGCTATGGTTCTATCTTCGAGATCACCTTGGCCGGCACGCTGACCACCGTGCACAGCTTCACCTCTACGGACGGTGCCAAGCCGTTTGGCATGCTGATGAACGGCGCCGATCGCAGCATCTATGGCACTACCTCTGAGGGCGGGCTTAACGGCGATGGCACGGTGTTCAAGCTAACCCTCGCCAGCCCGTTTCAAGCCCCGGGTGTGACTACGGGGGCAGCTTCAGCGGTTACCACCAGCGCCGCGACACTCGGTGGATCGGTGAATCCGAACGGTGCGGACACCGAAGTCTGGTTCGAGTACGGTGTCAGCGGTTCCTTGAGTGCCAGCACTTCCACGCCCAAGCACGACATTGGCTCAGGCACGAGCGGTTCGGCCGTAACCGCCAATATTACCGGGCTGAACGCGAGCACTGTTTATTACTTCCAGGTCTGGGCACAGAACTCCGCCGGGACCAGTCAAGGCGCCATCACGAGCTTCACCACCAGCGGCGCCGCCACTACTTACACCCTTTCCGGAACGGTGACGCTGTGGGGGAGTGGTCTGCGCGGAGTCACCGTAACCGTGAGCGGACCCAACAACGCCTCCATAACGACAACCAGCTCGGGGCTGTATGTTGCCATCCTCTCGGCGGGCGGCACTTACACGGTCACGCCTTCGCTGGCCGGATATACGTTTGTGCCGTCGAGCGCCACGTTTAGCGACCTGAGCAGCGATCAAACGCAGAATTTCGCAGCTACCGCGTCAGCAGCCGCGCTGGCCCTTACCACCCTGGTGAATTTCAACGGCAGTAACGGCGCCAACCCTGTGTACGTTGGTCTCGTCCAGGCGAGCGACGGGAACCTCTACGGGACAACAAGCTACGGAAACAGCGGTTATGGAACGGTCTTCAAAATGACCACTGCGGGGGTGCTGACCACCGTTCACAGTTTCATCCAGACGGACGGCGCAAGGCCCTCTGGCGGGCTGATCCAAGCTAGCGACGGAAGTTTTTACGGGACTACAAGCCACGGTGGGGGCGCCAACGACGATGGGACCGTTTTCAAAATCACGCCGGCAGGCACAGTGACGGATCTGCATAGCTTCGCCGGTACGGACGGTCAGATACCCTCCGCCAGCCTGGTCCAAGCCACGGACGGGAACTTCTACGGGTCCACCGCCAGCGGAGGTTCCGGAGGTTTTGGAACGGTGTTCAAAATCACCCCAGCGGGTGTCCTGACGACCCTGTACAACTTCGCCCTTACCGATGGAGACGGTCCCCAAGGCGTGCTGATTCAAGCCAACGACGGGAACCTTTACGGTACAACGTCCAGCGGTGGCGCCAACGCCTGGGGAATCGTTTTCAAGATCACCCCAGTGGGTGCGCTGACGACTTTGCACAGCTTCGGCGGTCCAGACGGCCAATACGTCTACGACGGGGTGATTCAGGCCAAAGACGGCAATTTCTATGGGACCACCAACCTGGGCGGGGCCAACGGTTTTGGAACTGTCTTCAAACTCACTCCCGCGGGCGCACTGACTACTCTGCATAACTTCAGCGGTACCGACGGCGCGCAACCTTATGGCGCGCTGGTTCAAGCCGGCGACGGCAATTTCTTCGGCACAACGTATGAAGGCGGAACTACCAATAACGGCACGGTCTTCGAAGTTACTCCCGCGGGCGTACTGACGACTCTGTATAGCTTCAACGGGTCTGACGGCGCTAATCCAATGGGTGCGTTGATTCAAGCCAGCGATGGGGCCTTCTACGGCACGACCTCATCCGGGGGAGGCGTTAACCAGGGCACCGTATTCCGGCTCGCTCCGGCTCCCGCCCCGCCCGTCATCAACCCGGGTGGTGTAGTCGGCGCCGCCAGTTATCAGGCAGGCATTGTTCCGAATTCCTTGTTTAGCATTTTCGGAACCAATCTTTCGTCGACGACCGATAACTGGGCCAACGCGATTTTGAGCGGCACCCTGCCGGCGGAGCTGGACGGAGTAAGCGTCAGCGTCGGTGGATTGCCCGCTTACATCGCTTACATCGGCCCGGGACAGATCAATGCGCTGGCTCCCAATGTTGCGTCCGGCAGCGTATCGGTCACGGTGACCAATTCAAACGTGACCAGCGCGGCCGTCACCGTAACGGCGCAAGCGGTCCAACCTGCTTTCTTCCAGGTGGGCAGCTACGCGGTTGCTACGAGGGCCGACTATAGTTGGGCCGAGAAGAACGGCGTTGTCCCGGGGGTGACGACCGTGCCGGCCAAGCCGGGCGACTGGATTATTTTCTGGGGAACGGGCTTCGGTCCGACCACTCCGCCTGCGCCCGGCGGTATGGTGGTGCCCTCCGACACCGCATACTTGACCGCGAATACGGTGACCGCAACGGTGGGAGGCGCGCCGGCAAACGTTTACGGCAATACCGCCGCGCTGTCATCCGGTTATGCCGGGCTGTACCAGGTGACGATCCAGATTCCCGATACGCTGGCTGACGGAGACTGGCCGGTCGTCGCAACGATCTCGGGCGTGCAGTCGCCTTCGGGCGTTATGATTACGGTTCAGCAATAGCCGCTCCTGAAGACGGTGTTCAGGGTAGGGCCCGAGCACTGCGGGTTGCCGCGCGCCGGATTCTCGAGGAGTTCCCTGTTTTCAGATCGTGGTTCCTACCCGCCCGCGATGGCGCCCACGATCAGCAATGGCTCGGCGCCGCTAGCCACGGCTTCTGGCAGCGGCGCGTCGGGAGATTGGTGAGACAAGTCTTCGGCATTGGCGAAGAAGCGCACGAAGGGACGGCGTTGCTGGGTGACGTGATCGCGGATGGTTCCTTCGAGCATCGGATAGCGGGCCTCGAGCGCGTCGAGCACCGAGCGCTGAGTTACGCGCCCCTCGACTTCAAGCTGCACCTCGCCCGCGATGTGCGCCAGGGTCCGCAGATGCGATGGAAGCTCGACCCGGATCATGGCAGCGTCTGGACCTCGACGGAGAGTACGGCCGGAAGATCGCGGACGATGGGTGCCCAACTGTCTCCGGCATCGGCCGACGCGTAGACTTGCCCGCCGGTAGTGCCGAAGTATACACCGCACTGGTCGAGCGAATCGACCGCCATGGCGTCGCGCAGTACGTTCACGTAACAGTCGCTTTGCGGCAGGCCTTTGGTGAGCGGCTCCCACTCGTTGCCGCCGGTGCGGCTGCGGTATACACGCAGCTTGCCCTCGGGTGGAAAGTGTTCCGAGTCGCTCTTGATCGGGACCACGAAAATGGTTTCGGGCTCATGTGCGTGGACGTCGATGACGAAGCCGAAATCGGTTGGCAGGTTTCCGCTGACTTCCTGCCAGGAGTCGCCGCCGTTGTCGCTGCGCATCACGTCCCAGTGCTTCTGCATGAACAGGACGTTCGGCCGCGAGCGGTGCATCGCCATGTGGTGAATGCAGTGGCCCACTTCGGCAGTCGGATCGGGGATGTATTGCGAGCGCAGCCCTCGGTTGATCGGCTGCCAGGTTACGCCGGCGTCTTCGCTGCGGAAGGCGCCCG
The DNA here is from genome assembly GCA_963761855.1 of Bryobacterales bacterium. Lineage (GTDB taxonomy): Bacteria > Acidobacteriota > Terriglobia > Bryobacterales > Bryobacteraceae > Bog-375. Next base: position 28,460 of record CAVXJY010000118.1, read on the forward strand.
CCGCCGAGATAGCGATGGAGATGCGGCCGTTGCCGCCCGGATCGAGAAGAATGGTGTGCAGGCACATTCCGCCGGCGCCCGGTTGCCAATGCGGGCCGGAGCCATGACCGCGCAGTCCGGGAAGTTCCTGCCACGTCGCGCCGGCATCGGTCGAGCGGAACAAGGCGGCGTCTTCCACGCCGGCGTAGACCGTGTCCGGATCGGTCAGCGATGGTTCGAGGTGCCAGACCCGCTTGAACTCCCAAGGGTGCGGCGTGCCGTCATACCACTGGTGAGTGCCGGGGACGCCGTCATAGACGAACTTGTTTCCCACCGGCTCCCAGGTTTTGCCACCGTCGTTCGAACGCTCGATTACCTGCCCAGACCAGCCGCTCGATTGCGACGCATACAGCCGGTTCGGGTCCACCGGTGAACCCTTCAGATGATAGATCTCCCAGCCCGCAAAGTGCGGGCCACTTACATCCCACTTATCGCGCTTGCCATCCGATGTCAGCACAAACGCTCCCTTGCGTGTGCCAACCAATACGCGTACGTTGCTCATATTCCCCTCCCATTTAATGACTGTACGAACGATCCCTCACGGTCGCGGCTCCGATGCGTTCAGAGCCTACGCTAATTCTTCGGGAAGTTTGGATCGGCCTTCACTTCGAGAATCTGCTTGGTATGCCTTTCGCTATGTGCCGCGATATACAGCACCCATTCGTATGCGTCCAGCGGCTGCCGAAGCGGGCTGTCGGCGACATGCTCGCGCAAGTCCGGCGTCGATTCCAGCAACGCGATTGTTTTGGCGCGGCTCTTCAGAAAATGATCGAGGCACTCGGCAGTCGTCCAATTGCCCGTGGGCACCAACTGCGGCGGCGCTTGGACTTTGTGGCTGCGGTCCGGGATCCTGGCCAAAACCATGGCGTCGATTTTCGCCGTATCGCGATCGGCGGGTCCCGCGGGCGCCTTCATGACATTATCCGTTATCAACTGGAAGAGCAAATCTTCGGCCTTGGCAATGTGTTCTAGCGTTTCCGCCACAGACCAACGGTCCGGCGCCGATTTAAACTTCATCTGAACGTCCGAGAGTCCCTTCACAGCCGCGACCACGCCGTCGCGGGTTTGCTCGAGATATTGAACACCCCGCTCGCGATCCGCTTGAGTGAGTGCCTGGCCGAATGCCGTAGCACCCAATAACAGCAGCGCTCCTGAAAGAACCGAGGTTTTTGTCATTGTGGTTCCCTCCTTTTATCTCTGCTTATTTCTGCGTAGCGTCTTCCCCAAACTTGGGTATCAGCGGGGTCGAATCGCGTTCTTGCCATCGTCGCCTGACTTCGGTTATGACGGCTTCGCGATTCTTCGCCATCTCCTCGATCACCGTGAACGGCGCTCCCGTCTCCTCGTGCCGCGCCCCCCAAATCAACAGCTCCAGGAGTACCGGCGCCAGGTCAATCCCTTTTTCGGTCAGCCGGTAGTTTACCCTTCTTCCATCCGCCTCATCGGCTTCCGCGGCGATGATCCCCGCCGCTTCGAGCTTCTGCAGACGGTCCGACAGAACGTTCGTGGCGATCCCTTCGCCCGATTCCTGGAATTCCTTAAATGTACGTAGCCCGCGCACCATCAGATCGCGGATCACCAGCAGCGACCAGCGATCTCCCAACAACTCCAGTGAGATGCTCACCGGGCAGCCCGACCGCCTTTTTGACTTCGGCCCCCCAGGCATTTTCATAAACTATGCGAATCACTTGTGAAGCGCAAGTTAAATTTAAGGCAGATGGTATTGGCTCGTACCAATTGACACCGCCCGCCGTTTTCTGTAAAAATCAAGTAGGCGAATAAAAGGCGAAAATATGAGCGCGGCGATGCTTCAAAAACAGTTCGAATCGCTGCTTGGCGGGCAACTGAGGTGGCAGGCGAAACCGGTTGCCGAAACGGTACCGAGCGGCGTTCCGGAAATCGATCTGGCGAGCGGCGGGCTGCCGCGCGGGTGCCTCACGGAAATATTCGGCGCGCCCTCTTCCGGCCGTGCGAGCCTGCTGGTTTCGATTCTTGCCGAAGCCACCGCGCGCCAGGAGTTCTGCGCCCTGGTGGATGCCGAGGATGCGTTCGATCCGCTTTCCGCCGCCGCGGCCGGCGTAGAACTGGCGCAGTTGTTGTGGATTCGCTGCGGGCACAATGCCGAGCACGCGCTCCGTGCGGCGGACCTGCTGCTCGAAGGCGGCGGCTTCGGCGTGGTGGCGCTGGACCTGGGAGATACTCCGGCACTGGCCGCGCGCCGCATCTCGCTCACTTCCTGGTTCCGTTTGCGCCGCGCCGTGGAGCACACGCCCACCGTGCTGATAGCGGTCGAGCGGGAATCGAACGCCAAAACCTGCGCCAGCTTGATGCTGGAATTGTCGAGGGAGAGAGCTCACTGGTTGGGCGGCGCGCTCGATTCCGCGCGGCTGCTGGGCGGCATGCGCGTGACAATGGCGCGGCGCAAGCCGGGGCTGGCACGTACCGCCGCTTGGGAAACGGGCGGGCTGCGCAACGGGGCCGGGCCCAGAGGGAGCGGCCGGGAAGCTGGGGACGGTCGGGGAGCCGGGGACAGACACCAATATCCGCGCGGCGCAAAGGCGGCACCTTGGGACAGTGGTGTCGGGAGGCTGGGGACAGACAGCACTGTCCACTCGGCGCATAAACCGCGCCTTGGGACAGTGGTGTCAGTCCCCATGTAAAACTATGTTCGCCTGTTTGCATGGCACGGGAAAGCTGGCGGCGGTGGCGTTCGATTTTTCGCCGCTGGTGGAGATGACCGCGCCCGATACCGTGACCTGCGACGTGGCCGGCCTGGACCGGCTCTTCGGCGCGGCACAGGAACTGGCTGCGGCCATGGCGCGGCGCGCCACCGAAAGCGGTGCGCAAGCAGCCATCGCCCTGGCCGCCAATCCCGATACCGCTATTTGCGCCGCCCGCGGATTTTCGGGCGTCAGCATCGTTCCGCAAGGCGATGAAGCCAAGTTTCTGGGCAAGCTGCCGGTGGCGCTGCTGGGGCCTTCCGCTGAATTGCAGGAAACGCTGGAACGTTGGGGTATACGCCGTTTTCAGGATCTGGCCGCGCTGCCGCCGCTGGGGATTGCCGAGCGGCTGGGCGAGGAAGGATTGCGCCTGCGTGAGTTGGCGCGCGGGGAAGCGGAGCGCAAGCTGGTGGCGCTCGAAGAGCCACCGCGGTTTGAGGAAGAGCTCGAGCTGGAATATCCGGTGGAGCTGCTGGAGCCGCTCGAGTTCCTGCTGGCGCGCCTGCTCAACGGCCTCACCACGCGGCTGGCCACGCGCGGGCTGGCCACCAATGAGCTGCGCCTACACCTGCATTTGGAAACCGGCGCTGCGCATGAACGCACGTTGCGGCTGCCGGCGCCATCGCTCGATGGCAAATCGCTTTTGAAATTGCTGCGGCTCGATCTGGCCGGCCATCCGCCCGCGGCGCCTATCGAACGCATCGAACTGGGCGCGAATCCAGTGAAGCCGCAAGCCGCGCAGGGCGGCCTTTTCGTGCCCGCTGCGCCGGAGCCCGTGAAGCTGGAACTGACCTTGGCGCGCATTCAGGCGATTGTCGGCGAAGGCCGCGCCGGCTGCCCCGAACTGCTCGACACCCATCGTCCCGACGCGTTCAAAGTGGGACAGGCGCCCGGGGTTCGGGGCCGAAGCGGACTTTCGCCTGTCAACCATATCTCGCGGCAGTGGGATAGACACCACTGTCCCTGCGGCGCAAAGGCGGCGCCCTGGGACAGTGGTATAAGTCCCCTCGTCCTCCGCATGTATCGCCCGCCCCGCATGGCCCGCGTCATCCTGGCTTCCGGCCAACCAAGTTACCTGGCGGCCGAGCGAATTCGCGGCCGGATTCTCGAACGGGCCGGCCCCTGGCGCACTTCCGGCGACTGGTGGAGTGCCGACCCATGGTCGCGAGACGAATGGGACATCGCGCTTTCCGATGGCGCCCTCTACCGCATCTATTGCGAGATAAGAGGCTGGTTCGTGGAAGGAAGTTATGACTAAGTTCCTGTCAGGAGACGACCAACATCATCGCCCGGCCCGTTTTTCACCAAGTTTGGAAAATCAACGGGCAAGCTAAAGCATGCCCCACCACTATGTACGTGGAACTGCACGCACGCTCCGGTTTCAGCTTTCTCGAAGGCGCTGCGGTGCCGGAAGAAATGGCCGGGGCCTGCGCGCAGTCGGGTTCACCCGCCATGGCATTAGTGGACCGCAATGGCGTCTACGGCGCGCCGCGCTTTCACATGGCGGCGAGAAAGGCACACATCCGCGCCCATATCGGCTCGGAGATCACTTGCACCAACGGCCGCACCTACCCGCTGCTGGCGGCCACGCAGGAGGGTTATCAAAACCTCTGCCGGCTGATCACCCGCATGAAACTGCGCGCCCCAAAAGGCGGAGGTGCGGCCACGCTCGAGGAACTGGCCGAATTTGCACGCGGCCTGATCTGCCTCACCCGACATCCCGAGGTGAGGCTGCTCGAAATCTTCGGCCGCTCCAATGTGTACGCCGAGTTGCAGCGCCACCACCGGCGGGAAGAGGAGGCAATCAACCAGGCCATCATCGAACGCGCGCAGAGTTTGCGCATCCCGCTGGTCGCCACCAATGGCGCCGCCTATGCCGCGCAGGCACAGCGCGAGTTGCTGGATGTGTTCACCTCGATCCGCAACCATGTGACGCTGGCCGACGCCGGGCGCCTGCTGGAGCGCAATGCCGAACGCCGCGTCAAAACTCCGGCGGAAATGGCGCGCCTGTTCGCAGACCTGCCAGAGGCGCTGGCCAATACGCTCGAAATCTCTTCTCGCCTGGAATTCACGCTTGACCGTCTGGGCTACGAATTTCCGCGCTATCCCGTGCCAGCGGGCGAAACCATGGCCGGCTTTTTGCGCGCGCGCGTGGACGAAGGCGCGCGCCGCCGCTACCAGCCTTATTACGAGCGCGCGCGGCAGCAGATTGAGCGCGAGCTGGCGTTGATAGAAAAACTCAAGCTGGCCGGCTATTTTCTCATCGTCTGGGACATCGTGCGCTTCGCCAAAGAAAACGGCATCCTGGCGCAAGGCCGCGGCTCGGCCGCCAACAGTGCGGTCTGCTATGCGCTCGGAATAACCGCCGTAGACCCGGTCGGCATGGACCTGCTGTTCGAGCGCTTTCTTTCCGAAGAACGTGGCGAGTGGCCCGACATCGATATCGATCTGCCGAGCGGCGAACAGCGCGAGCGGGTTATCCAATATGTGTACCAGCGGTTCGGAAAGCTGGGTGCGGCCATGACCGCCAACGTCATCACTTATCGCGGCCGCTCCGCCGCGCGCGAAGTGGGCAAGGCGCTGGGCTTCGAAGTTACCTCGCTCGAAAGACTTTCCAAGCTGGCACATACGTGGGAGTGGCGGGATCCCAAGGACACCGCCGACCGCCAGTTTCACGAGGCCGGCCTGGATCTTACCCATCCGCGCGTGCGCAAATTTTTCGAGTTATACAAAATGGCGCAGGACATGCCGCGGCATCTCGGCCAGCATTCCGGCGGCATGGTGATCTGCCAGGGACAATTGGATTCGGTGGTGCCGCTCGAACCCGCCACCATGCCCGGCCGCGTGGTGGTGCAGTGGGACAAGGAAGACTGCGCCGATATGGGAATTATCAAGGTGGACCTGCTGGGCCTGGGCATGATGGCGGTGATCCAGGACAGCTTGAAGATGATTCCCGAGATTTACGGCGAGCCGGTGGACCTGGCGCGCCTGCCGCAGGACGATTCGGCGGTTTACACGGCGCTGCAGCGGGCCGACACCATCGGCATGTTCCAGGTGGAAAGCCGCGCCCAGATGTCCTGCCTGCCGCGTATGAAGCCGCGCCGTTTTTACGACATCGTGGTACAGGTGGCGATTATCCGGCCGGGACCGATTGTGGGCAAAATGGTGCATCCTTATTTGAACCGGCGCCAGGGCCGGGAAGCGGCCGATTGCCTGCACCCGACGCTCGAGCCGGTGCTGCGCCGAACGCTGGGCGTGCCGCTGTTTCAGGAGCAATTGCTGCGCATGGCGATGATTGCGGCCGGATTCAGCGGGGGCGAAGCCGAGGAACTGCGCCGCGCCATGGGATTCAAACGCTCAGAAAAGCGCATGGCGGATCTCGAAGTGCGGCTGCGCGCCGGCATGGGAGCGAATGGCATCGCCGGCGCGGTGCAGGATACCATCGTTCACTCCATCACTTCTTTCGCGCTCTACGGTTTTCCGGAATCGCACGCGGCGAGCTTTGCCTTGCTGGCTTACGCCAGCGCTTATTTGAAGTGCCATTACCTGGCGGCATTCACCTGCGCCATGCTGAACAATCAGCCGATGGGGTTTTACTCTCCAGCCGTGCTGATCAAAGACGCGCAGCGGCACGGCCTGCGTGTGCTGCCGGTGGACGTGATGGAATCGGATTGGGACTGCAGAGTGGAGGCAAGGCCTGGTTCGCCCCTGCGCCTCGGGCTGCGCTATGCCAGGGGATTGCGCGAAGAGGCCGGCCGCGCGATCGTCCGGGTACGCCCGTTCTCGAGCATCGACGACCTGGCGCTGCGCGTGCCCGAACTGCGCAAAGACGAGATTAACCGGCTGGCGGAAATCGGCGCGCTGAACTCGATCGGCCGGCCGGCGCGCGGCTTCCATCGCCGCGATGCTCTCTGGCAGGCGCAGCGCGCGACGCTGCCGGTGGGTCCGCTGCTCGAGTTACAGGAGGAACCCGGCGAGGGCTCGCCGCTCGCGCCGATGGACACCGAAGAACGATTGTGGGCCGATTACCGAGGCACCGGATTGAGCATCGGACGTCATCCCATGGCGCATCGCCGCACAGAAATGAACGCGATCGGCGTGACCCGCGCCGCCGAACTGGTGCGCATTCCCAACGGCCGCCTGGTGCGAATTGCCGGCTCGGTCATCGTGCGCCAGCGTCCGGGCACGGCCAAGGGCTTCGTCTTCCTCAGCCTGGAAGACGAAACCGGCATCTTCAACGTGATACTCGATCCGACTACTTTCGATCGCTACAAATTCGTGGTGCTGGGCGAGCCGTTTCTGCTGATCGATGGCGTGCTGCAAAACGTCGATGACGTGGTTTCGGTGAAGGCCGCGCGCGTCGCCGCCCTGCCCGAAGGCGCCGCCGCCGAAGTGCACAATTTCCGGTAGCCGCGCAACATCCGCCCGCGAACAATCCGCCGTATGAAGGGAGGGAGACGCCGCGATTTTCGTGCGGGTCTACGGCGATTGTCTCCGTCAACGTCAATTGAATGCCCATAAGGTGCGCGTGCATAAGTACTATGATTGGATTGGGCGGATGCAATCCAATGAACAAGAGCGCTCTGTGGCCAGTCCTCCCGGGGCGGCGCGGAGGCTTGGCGCGATGGCGCCGGACGGATTGGCTCCAATCGCCGTTGTGCCAGTTCCCCTTTCGTTTGAGGATGTGTGGGAAACTCATCCAGTCCGTAGACTCTCCTTCTACTGTTGCCTTGCAACTCTCTTCCTGCGCCTCAGCGTCCTACCCGAGTTGATCCTTTTTGTCACCCACGTCAACACCTACTTGCTGTACATAGTTGGGCCACCGGCGATAGTGTCGACACTGCTGATGGGAGGCGTGCGGCGCACATTTCAATCGCGCGCCGCCTATTACTGGGTGGCCTTCTTTGCCTGGATGGTTCTGGCCACACCGTTCAGCAGTTGGCCGGGAGGTTCGGCGGGGCGCGTGTTATCGTATACCCGAGTCGATGGCATTTTTCTGCTTGTGGTCGGCGGCATGGCCGTCAACTGGAACGAAGTCCGCACTATATTCCGCACCATAGCCGCCGCCGCCGTGGCCAATCTGGCCTCCACGCGCTTGTTCGAGCAGGTCGCCAACGGCCGGGTATCTCTGGAGGCGAGCGGAACTATCGGCAATTCGAACGATCTGGCGGCGCAATTGCTATTAGTGCTGCCTTTTCTGTTGTTTTTCATGATGGGTAAAGGCAGATCGATAATTGTCCGAATCGCGATGCTGGCCTTGTCGATGTATGGGATCCGGATCATTTTGGGAACTGCGTCCCGCGGCGCCCTGATTGGTTTAGGAGTCGCCTTTCTTTACATCCTGATTCATGTTTCCCTGCCGCAGAAGGTCGTTTTGGTTCTCGGCGCCGCCGCGATAACGCTGGTGTCGCTGGTCACGTTGCCCACGGCGACGCTCCACCGCCTGGGCTCCTTATTTGGAGGGAAATATGAGGAGGCCGCTGAATCGTCGGAGTCGCGCCAGTATCTCTTTCTGACAAGCCTAAAGTACACAATCGAGCACCCGGTGTTCGGGGTAGGTCCCGATCAATTCGCCACCTACGAAGGGAAGGCCAGCCGCGCGGAAGGTTTTCACGGCAATTGGCACGCGACCCATTGTGCCTTCACCCAAGTGTCCTCGGAGTGCGGCGTACCTGCATTCATTTTCTTCACTGCCGGTCTCGGATCGGCAATGCTGCTTGTGCTGCGGACCTATCGCAAGGCTAAGCGCGAGGGCTACCAGGAAATCGCCAACGGATGTTTCTGCTATTTGCTGGCGATGGTGGGTTACCTGACGGCTTTGCTCTTTTTAGCACAGGCATACACGTTCAAGCTGCCGGCGATGGTGGGGCTCGCCGGGACGCTCAGCTTCGCGGCAATGCGAACCATGAGATCGAGTAGCGGTCAGGAAGCTTCCGCACTACCGGCCGCCTTTCCGGAGAGAGTGACTCTCCGTTGACGGGCCGGGGCTCCGGCCCCGCATTGCGCGTGCCAGCAAGGAGCGGACTCGGCGTCTGGCAGTCTCCACCTCAGCGAGCCACCCACCATAAAGGCGCCAGACCGGCTAGCGCCAGTAAGACCAGCAAGATAATACTTTGGGTTCCCGTCTTGCGATCGCAGAGTGTGAAGGCATAAAACCCTTTCACAATGTTGTTGCTGGCAGCCGCAATCAGAATCGCTGCGGAAGCCACAGGCAAAGTAGCTCCTCGGCCGGCCGACGCGGTCATCCCCATGATGAAAGGATCGACGTCGGTGACCCCCATTAGACCAGCGAGGGTATAGACGCCCGCTTGGCCCAGGTAGGTCACGACCAGATGTGTGGCGATCAGCATAGCCAAGAACAGTGCGCCGAACAAGAATGCAGCTCGCAGTTCAAGGGGGTTCTTTGGCTCGAACTCCCTGGCGACCGCGCCTGATTTGGCATCCGGCACGCGCGTCCATATCCAGCCGACAAACATACTCCCAGCAGCCAGGATCATGAACGGCGGGCCGAGCGTTCTGATAAGCGACTGGTTGAACAATGCCACAAGGCCGGCCAGGCGCAGATACATGACACCGGAAGCGATCAGGATTCCGCCGGAAAACAGGTGAGGGCGATTCTCGCGCGCCGCCCGCTTTGCCAAAACGACGGTTGTCACCGTGGACGAATACGCGCCCCCCAGCACCGCCGCCAATATCACGCCACCCTGGCCTTTTGTCAGCTTTTGAATCAGGTAGCTGCCGTAGGATACGGAGCTGACGGCCACTACGACCAGCCACGATTTGTTCGGGTTGATCTGAAACGGACCGAATCCCCGGTTCGGCAGGACGGGTAAGACGACTGCCGTAAGCAGCAGAAACTTCGTGAAGGTCAGGATTTCTTCCGGTGCAATCCGCTTCGTCAAACCTTCGAGCGCGCCTTTCAGTTCCAAGAGGAGCATGCTCGCTACCGCCAGGGTGGTGGCGATCCATATCTGGTCCCGGGAAACCAGTGCTCCGACTAAGTAAGTGGTCAGGGCCGACATCTCGGACGTAACGCCAGACATGCCGGAAGCGGCGAGTTTGTGCCGGTACGACACCAGGAGAAATGCAGCGACGACCGCAAAGCCCAGAATCACCGGCATCACCTGAGCGCCCGCGAGAAGAGCAAGAGAATAACCGATGAGTCCGATTAAAGGAAAAGTCCGCACTCCGCCAAACGAGTAGCCTTCGCTACCAGCGCGGTGTTCTTCCCGCTCCAAGCCGGTCAGAAAAGAGAGGAAAAGCACCAGGAGGATCTTGGCGCCCTCGGGCGGTAGCCATTGGTAGACATCTGTCAGCACATTCTCGCCAGCCCTATAGCATACAAGAATTCACGCGGCTTTTCGCTTAAGACCAGGCAAGGCACCTTCGCGAACTTTCACTATCTGGCGACGGCAGAGCGCGCTCTTCAGGCGGTTGCCGTGTCGAGTGGTCAGGGCGCCGGTTTTCGCTGGTCCACGATCCCGCGGAGCTCGTCGATGGTCACGAACCGGTTGGGGGCAACACCGTCGAACTGCTGCCGCAATCCACTCGGCCAGCGCACCTCGACACTCACCTTTTCGGTTCTGCCAAGCCCGAAATGCAGACGCTTGTCATTGACCGAAAGGAAGCTGGACTGGGCCAGCACTTCCTGCGCCTGCCGGTGACCGTCGTACGCTACTACCACTCGAGCCCCGATCGCGCTGCGGTTCGATTTCACGCCATTGAGCTTGAACGTGATCCAGCGATTGTCGCCGGTGACATCGTTGCGCAGCAGCGAGGGCGGCTCGTTCTTGTTCACAATCACAATGTCGATATCGCCATCGTTGTCAAAATCGCCGAACGCGCACCCCCGGCTGCAGTGCGCGGCTGTGACGCCCGGCCCCGCCTCGTCCATCAACTCCTCGAAGCGGCTATTGCCCAGGTTCCGAAACAGTACGCGCGGAGTACGGTCCGGATACTGCTTCAGCTTCTTTCCCACTTCCGGGTACACGCTTCCGGTAACCCAGAACAAATCCGGGTAGCCATCGTTGTCCAGGTCCACGATGCCTGCCCCCCAGCTCACATAGCGCGTCTCCACGCCGAGACCCGCTTGCATGGTCATGTCCGAGAAGCCCAACCGCCCCTGGTTCGCGTACAGGGCTGGGGTGTCTTCGGTGAAATGCGTTTTCAGAATGTCCAGCCGGCCGTCAAGGTTGAAGTCGCCGACGCCGAGCCCCATGCCCGCCTGCTCCTGGCCGTCCTCGTTCAGGGCCACGCCGAGCTGGAGTCCGTTCTCGGTGAAGGTGCCGTCGTGGTTGTTGATGTACAGAAGGCTGGGTGTGGAATCGCAGGCGACGTAGATGTCCGGCCACCCGTCGTCATTGAAGTCTCCGGTCACGACGGTCAGCCCGTAGCCGGCCTCCGCTTTCCAGATGCCTGCCTGGCGGCTCACCTCGGTGAACGTGCCGTCGCCGTTGTTGTGGTAAAGCGAGTGCGCATCCTGCGGCAGACCCTTTGGACCGCAGTTGATCTGAATCCCCTTGAAATTGCAGTTCGCGTCGTGCCCGGCTGCGGGAATCACCTTCGGGTCGAACTTAAGGTAGCGCGAGACGAACAGGTCGAGATGTCCGTCGCGGTCGTAGTCGAGGAAGCTGCAACCGGTCCCCCAGCGAATCTCGTCGCTCCACAGCCCGGCCTCACGGGTCACATCCGTGAAAGTGCCGTTGCCGTTGTTGCGGTAGAGGACGTTGTGGCCCCAGCCGGTGATGAAGATGTCCTCGAAGCCGTCGTTGTTGTAGTCGCCTACGGTAACGCCGGAGGCCCAGCCTGTGCGCGTGAGTCCGGCCTTCTCAGTAACGTCGCTGAAGGTGCCATCGCGGTTGTTATGGTAGAGGCGATTGGTGCAGCCGGGAGGGGCGCCTTCCCAGCGCGTTCCGGAGAGCACGAAGATGTCCAGCCACCCATCGTTGTCGTAATCGAGGAAAGCCACGCCGCAGCCAATCGCCTCGACGATGTAAGCATTTTCATCCACGCCGCCATAAATGACCGGAGCGGTGAGGCCGGCCTGTTCCGCGATATCCGTCAAGCGGCAGTGGAAGGGCAGGCCGGAAGCTTTGCCCCGTGGCATGGGCTTCACCCCGCGAGATGCCATCTGAGCTTGCGATAAGAAAGGGAGTCCGAAAAGCGAGAGTATCGCCCGCCGGCTCGGCGGAGGGTTGTCCATTGTCGTCACTGGTATCTTATCGCGGCGAGAAGGGTCGGGCGGGCTGAGACCCGGACAATCGCGTGCCCGCCATCTCGAAGTGATAGGATGTGCTTATCCGGAATGTGTCGCTCTATTTGGGCGTGTGCGTTCGTTTTCTTCCTAGCCACGCGGCTGGATGCGGTCACGCAACGCACCCTGGCGGATGGCTATACCCGCCGTGTGTGGCAGACCCAGGACGGGCTGCCGGAGAACACGGTGCAAGCATTTGCGCAGACGCCCGATCACTATCTCTGGATCGGGACGAGCGGCGGGCTCGTGAGATTCGACGGAGCGAGGTTTGTCGTCTTCGATCGCGAAAACACGCCCGAGATACTTGAAAACAGTATTTTCTGCCTGACCGTTGCACGTGACGGGAGTCTGTGGGCCGGCACCGAGGGTGGCGGGCTGCTTCGCTACCAGAGCGGCGTGTTCCGGGCATACTCCGCGGCAACCGGCTTGACGAATGGCTTTGTGCGGGATGTTTATGAAGACCGCGAAGGTACGTTGTGGGCCGGCACGGATGACGGATTGTTTCGCCTTTCGGGCGGGCGCTTTATTCGCACGGATGGCAATGGCAAGATTCCGGCGCTAGCCGTGCATGATATCCAAGAGGACCATGCTGGACGCTTGTGGGTGGGTGGCTCCAGGTTGGTGATGATTCAAGGGAACGAATGCCAGGAGTTCCAGCTCGAGGGCTATCCGAGCGCCACCCGTGTTAAATCCATTCTCGAGACGAGGGACGGAACACTTTGGGTGGGCACAGTATCAGGGCTGGAACGGCGGCGAGCTGGCCAGGAGAGTGCCCATTTCGAAAAAGTTCCGGAAATCTCAAGCACTGTTCGAGTGTTACTGGAAGACAGTGCGGGCACGCTATGGATCGGCAGCATCGGCCAAGGGTTACTTCGCTTTGGCGATGGCCGCTTCACAGGGGTCACGACTTCCGAGGGTCCTCCTAGCAGCACCGTGCTGGCCTTGTTCGAAGACAGCGAACAGAACCTTTGGGGAGGCATGCAGACGGGTCTGTGGCGGTTGAGCCGGACGGCAATGAGTACGTACCCATTGCCCGACGCCCAGAATGCGGATTTCGAAACGATATACCCCGATCGCGACGGCTCGCTTTTTGTGGCGAGCACGGAACTATACCGCATCAATTCGCGACGCGACGATGCGGAACGGATCCCTTCTCCGGGTCCTGGGATTCGTGTGCGGAATGTTTTCCGCGACAGCTCCGGTGCTTTGTGGATCGGCACAGACGGTCATGGAGCGTTTCGATCGAAAGGCGGCAGTGAGGTTCACTACACCAAGCGGTCCGGCCTGACGAACGATTTTATCCGTGCTTTCCTCGAAAGCCGCGACGGGAGCATCTGGATTGGAACCGACGAGGGGGTCAATCGCTGGCAGAACGGCGCGATCACCAACTATGGGGTCGCCGAGGGACTCTGTTACTTCAGCGTTCGTACACTGATGGAGGACAGTCGGGGCGATCTATGGATCGGAACCGATCGCGGTGTGAGCCGTTGGAGAAACGGGAGTTTTCTTCATGACGAAGTCACGGAGCGGCTCCGTTCGGAGAAGGTATGGACAATCCACGAGGATCGGGACGGAGGGTTGTGGTTCGGCACCCGCGGAGGCGGGCTGATTCGCTGGCGCGCGGCAAAGTTGACGTCATTCAACAGCGGTCAAGGGCTCGCCAGCAATAGCATCTATCAGATACTCGAAGATGCGCGCGGGACTTTCTGGATGAGTGGGCCGAACGGAATTTCTTCGGTTGCCCGGCATGATTTGGATTGGCTCGCAGAGCATCCGGATTTCCATCCCGCCGTCACTCTTTACGGCCTTTCAGACGGAGTGGAAGCGACGCAGATGCATGGCGGCACGCAACCTGCCGGCTGTCTTACGCCGAGCGGTGAGCTGTGGTTTCCAAGCAATCGCGGGCCGGTTCGAATCCTACCTGACCAGACGCGTGCAGGCGTTGTGCCGCAGGTGGTAATTGAGCAGGTACTCGTGGACGGCCGCGAAAAGCCGGTTACGGGCCGGCTCCTGGTCCCACCTGGCGAGGGCAAACTCCAAATCGAGTACAGCGCCATACGCCTGCGATCGCAGGAGCGCATCCGCTTTCGATATATGCTCGAAGGTTTTGATCGCGACTGGACAGAGCCGTTGAACAGCCGAGTGGCCAACTACACAAATCTGCCTCCGGGCGAGTACCGATTCAGGGTTGAGGCGTTCGAAATGAATATGCCGGACAAGGCGACTCAGGCCTGGCTGGGAATCGATTGGCGGTCGCATGTCTATCGGACCGGCTGGTTTCTGGCTTTGTGCGCTGCCCTGGCCCTAGCCTCGGTTTTGATGGCGTATCGATATCGATTGAGCCAGGTGCATAATCGATTCGAAGCCGTCCTGGAAGAGAGAAATCGCATCGCGCGCGAGATTCACGACACGGTGATCCAGGGTTGTGCCAGCACTTCGGCTTTGCTGGAGGCAATTGTTTCACTCGACCTGGATGAGACGGGACCTGTCCGCGCGCTGCTCGATTCGGCACGGGAGCAGGTCCGGGAGACTATCAACGAGGCCCGGCGGGCGGTTTGGGATCTTCGCGAGAAAGGGACCACTCCCCCCGGACTAAGCCCCTTGCTCGACCAAATGACAAAACAGATGTGCCAGGTTTCCCATGTGCCGGTGAAGTTTGAGACGTCAGGCAGACCGGCGGCGCTTGACGATACGGTTTCTCACGTCGTTCTGATGGTGGCGCGTGAGGCCGTTTCTAACGCGGTGCGCCACGCTCAGCCTCACGCTGTGCGCGTCTCGGTACATTTCGCAGACGGGAGCGTGCGATTGCAAGTGGCCGACGATGGCCGGGGTTTCGATGTCGAGAAGGCGTTCACCGCAGATGCCGGGCATTTCGGCCTGGTCGGGATGCGTGAGCGGGTGGAAGGCGTAGGTGGCCGCTTCGAGGTTAAGACTTCGCCGGGACATGGAACCGCACTCTCGATCGAAGTCCCGGTGCGCCCGTCGGTCGCTGTGAAGCATCCAATGGCTGCCAAGGTATGAGCCAAGGTCAAAAAATCGGCGTTCTCGTGGTCGACGACCATTCCATCATGCGTTTGGGTATCGCTGCCATCATCGGCGCCCGATCGGATATGTGGGTTTGCGCACAGGCTGGTTCGGGAGAGGAAGCGGTGCTCATGTTCAGGAAGCATCATCCCGACGTTACGTTGATGGATCTGCGACTGCCCGGAATGAGCGGCCTGGAAGCGATTCGCGCTATTCGTCAAGAGGATCCTCATGCTAAGTGCGTTGTGCTGACAACCTATGAAGGGGATGAGGACATTCACCAAGCATTGGCGGCAGGCGCCCTTGGCTATCTGATCAAAGGCATGTCGCATGAGACCCTCGTAGATGCCTTGCGGCGAGTGCATTCAGGATCGAGATTCCTGCCCGCGCCGATTATGCGCAGCCTGGCCGATCGCACTCCCAACTCGGAACTGACGCCGCGAGAGCGCGAAGTTCTTTCCTTGATGGTGCGCGGGAAGAGCAACAAGGAGATCGCCAGCGCACTCGGGATCACGGAGGCCACCGTGAAATGCCACGTAAGCGTAATCCTGCTGCGACTAGAGGTCAATGATCGCACGCAAGCGGTCATCGTCGCTTTGCAGCGGGGATTAGAGCACCTGTAAAGCCAGCCACCAGACCGCGCCCGCCGCTTGGCACACACATCCGGAGCAAGACCCCCGTATACGACCTTCGTCTGATTGCAAGGACTCTCTCTGCCTGTATATTTGATAGCTCAGTGCGAAGCATCAGGACATTCGGCAATGAGAGATAACCCTGGAATTCGATTGACGTTTGCTTTTCTGATAGGCTTTAGCGCCTCGTTTTTTGCTCCAAGCAGAGGAATTTGCCAGGATAGGGACTCAGTCTTATCCATCGACATAAGCCAGCCTGCCGCGCCAGCGGAGCCCCTTCCATTTCGGGTTGGAGGCCGGGCGCCCGACGGCCAAGTGCTTTCGGCCAACAGCCGCTATTTGCTGAAAGACGGGACCCCTTGGTTTCCCGTCATGGGCGAGTTCCATTATGCGCGCTATTCCGATAGTGACTGGGAAGAAGAACTCCTGAAGATGAAAGCTGGCGGAGTGCAGATTGTTTCTACCTATATCTTCTGGATATACCACGAAGAAACGGAAGGTCAGTTTGACTGGATGGCTCAACGGAACCTCCGCCGGTTTGTTCAGCTCTGCGCGAAACATGGATTGTACGTCTGGATCCGGATCGGACCATGGGATCACGGTGAAGTACGCAATGGCGGCCTGCCCGATTGGTTGATTCAGAAATGTCCCACTCGCCAAAACGACCCAGTCTATCTTCGCTATGTTCGCCGTTTCTATGAACAAATTGGCGAGCAAACGAAGGGATTGTTCTGGAAAGAAGGCGGGCCCATCATCGGTGTTCAAATCGAGAATGAATACCACGAGCGTGGACCTGGTAAGGGGCCCGAGCACATGCTGACGCTGCTGGGCATCGCGCGCGAATCGGGTCTCGACGCGCCCTTTTACACAGCCACCGGCTGGGATGATGCGGTGGTTCCGCGGCAAAATTTCCTGCCGGTGTTTGGCGGATATGCGGACGCCTTTTGGGGCCGAAGTTTGCAGAAGCTGCCGCCCAACGCGAATTATTTCTTCACTCCCATCCGATGCGACGAAAATGTGGGTGACGATCTGCGTTCCAAACGTCCGGACATTGACGCCCGTCTCGCTCCCTATCCTTTCCTGACGGCGGAGATGGGCGGTGGCATGGAGATGTCTTATCACCGGCGGCTTGTGCTGAGTGCGGACGACGTTGCCGCCATGGCCCTCGTGAAACTGGGTTCCGGTGTGACATTGTATGGCTACTACATGTTTCATGGAGGAACCAATCCGGACGGCACGCGCACCACTCTGCAGGAGTCTCAAACCACGGGTTATCCCAACGATGTTCCGGTGAAATCCTACGACTACCAGGCTCCTCTCGGTGAGTTTGGCCAAATGAACCCCTCCTTCCGGGAACTGAAAACATTTCACCTGTTTCTGGGTGATTTCGGCTCCAATCTGGCGACGATGACTGCGTATTTCCCAAACCGCACACCAGCGGGCAAGAACGATACGGCGACTCCTCGCGTGGCCGCGCGTTTTGAAAAAGATCATGGTTTCGTGTTCATAAATAACTATCAGAGGAACTATCCGCTTCCCGCGCGAAGGAACTTCCAGATTCGGTTGAAAACAGCCGCAGGCGAAATCAGGGTGCCGAGGCGTCCGACAGAAATCCCCAGCGGTGCCTATGTTATGTGGCCCGTAAACCTCGACATGGGCGGAACTGTGCTTAAGTACTCCACCGCACAACTCCTCTGCCGATTAGCAGAGCTGAACACCTATGTGTTTTTTGCCTGGCCGGGACTGCCCGCGGAATTCGCCTTCGAATCCGCCGCGGATGAAACCTTCGAGGCCCCGAACGCCAGAATCGAACGTGAGAATCGTCACATCTTCATCGACCGGATCGAGCCAGGGACGCAGACCGCCATCGGCATCCGGCAGGCCGGCGGACGGGAGATCCGGATCATCCTGCTTTCTCGAGAGATGTCACTTGAGGCATGGAAGGCCAATCTGGCTGGTCGCTCGGAATTGTTGCTGTCAGCCGCCGATCTTTATTTCACTTCCAACGCCATCCATCTGAGCACCAAAGACTCCGGTCGGCTAGCCTTCGAGACTCTCCCGAGGCTGGACGCCACGCCCAAGGGATTCACGGCCTCCGGTCCCAATGGTCTTTTCGAGCGATATCTGACCCGTGTAAAGCCAGAAGAGGTGCGTGCGACGGTCGAGAAACTCCGCGATGCGGACGTTCGCCCGCCGGTTCGTATGGGCGAGGAAGTGGCTGAGGCGCCGGAAGCCGAGGCATTTAAGTGTGCCGCCGAGTGGAGCATTCGGGTTCCAGCGGTGACCGCTCCGGCGGTGCGAAATGTCTTTCTGAGGATCACCTATACGGGTGACATCGCTCGCCTCTATGCCGATGACAAGCTAGCGACCGACGACTTTTACAAAGGAACGCCTTTCGAATTCGCGTTGCGCCAGCCTTCACATACGGAATCTGGCCAAACCCTGAAGCTGCAAATTCTTCCGTTGAGAAAGGACGCTCCAATTTACTTACCTGCCGGAGCTAAGATCTCTTTTCCTCCATCCGGCCAAATTGTTGAACTGCAAGAAGTTGAAGTCATCCCTGAATATCGGGCCGTGGCCGAGGTAAGCAGATGAGTGAGCCATCCAGAAGGCTACCACTGCGACACGGGAGCTGAAGAATCCTTTGCACAACGCAAACGTTACACACAGCACAGAACAATCCACGGTGGTTATTACTGATCCTACTTTAGACGGATTTCTTCGTTGCGAAACGGGTCGTAGAATCAACTCGGTTAGTCTGCGCGGACTGTTGTCCGAGCATTGCGTGCGGGTAGAACGGCACAAAGACAGAAACTGGCGAGGGCAGCATAGGCGCCTTGATGTAGATTGTGGGGCGCCCGTTCGTGCCTGCCTTTTGCAGGTTATGAAGCTATTCGGTGCGTGGTAGGATTCTCACTTCTCAGGAGGCTCAAGTGACTGATTCGACAGTGCTTCGTCGGTATGGTTTCATCTTTTTGCTGGTAGGGGCGGCCCTGTTCGCTCCCCTCGCGAGAGCACAAAACGCGAACACCGGCGAGATCAAAGGCTCGGTGCTGGATACCATGGGGGCCTTCGTTCCGGGAGCGGGGGTTGCGATTAAGAACGTGCAGACCGGCGTCGTCACGCAAACGACGACGAACCAGTCCGGCCTCTACGACGTTCCGTTTCTGTCGCCCGGCAACTATACGATCACATTCTCGAAGCCAGGCTTCAGCAATTTTGTCCGCGAGGGCATTGTCCTCAAGATCCAAACCCTGGAAATCAGTGCCACGCTCCAGGTCGGCACGTCCACCCAGGAAATCGTGGTGAACGCCGCGCCGCCGTTGGTCGAAACCGAAACGACCGAGCAACACGTGGACCTGACTACCCAGGCAATTGCCGCGGCGCCTATCGTTGGCACCGACTGGCGCTCGGAGTTGACTCAACTTATTCCCGGCGTGAATACCGGAGGAGGAGCAGGGGAAGCGGTCGGCCAGGGGGTCGGAGTCAACGGCACACAGGGATACAATATCAACTTCCTTTCCGATGGGTCGGCAGCTACCGCTCCGAGAGATTTCAACAGCAGCAACTACTACCTGCCAATTGACGCCATGGCCGAGGTAAGCATCAATTCAGGTAATGCACCCGCGCAATACGGCAATGGTCTCACATCCATTAACGTGATCACGAAGAGCGGGACGAACCATTGGCATGGCAGCGCGTATGAATTCGATCAAAACACCGATTTCAACGCCAGAGGATTCTACAATCACACGGGGCCGAAGTCCGTGGAGCACTGGAACGATTACGGCGGCAGCGTGGGCGGGCCGATCATAAAAAACAAGCTGTTTTTCTTTTTCAACTACCAGCGCAACCCTTCGTCTACTCCAACCTCCGGACTCTATACTTATCCGACTGCCGCCATGCAAGCGGGGAATTTTTACGGCATCCCAGGCTCCACAGGCAAGGCCTTTGGCCCCGCCGGCACGCTGCTGGGAACCTATGATCCCGTGGCTTTGAAGCTGCAGAGCTACTTCCCTTCGGCAAGCGCTTCGGGGTGGGTTTCGGGATGCCCCGGTCCAGTAAACCCATCGGCAGGCAGTCCACAAACCTGCCCCCTGATCAACAATTACGTGTTTAACGGTACCAGCCCGAATACGGACAGTTGGTATACAGGTAAGGCCGATTACAATATCTCCGACAGCCAGAAGCTCTCGTTCAGTTTCAACTATTTCCCCACTGTGTCGTCTTACGTCCCACCGGATCCTCTGTATCCTAACGACGCTACGTCGTATTCGCAAGGGAAAACCGACGATCTGACCGCCCAAATCACAGATGTCGATACGATCAGCCCGACTCTGCTGAATGAGTTTCGGTTGGGCGCAAGCCGCGAGTTAGATGTATACCGGCCGCCGTCCCTTAATAAGAACGACCCAACGACGCTTGGCCTTGAGCCGGCCTATGGCACGAATTCTCCAGCGAACGTGTTTCCCAAAATCACCATTGACACCGGAGCGGGCGCTGGATGCATGGCCTTGGGCTCTGGATGCGGGGAAAACGGCAACATCGATGCGGTTCTGGGCGAAGGCGTATACAATGTCTCCGATGTGGTTACGCTGGTTCGCGGCAGGCACACGATCAAAGTTGGCGGCGAGTACGACAAAGATTACCAGAACTATACGAACTGGGGCGATATCAGCTCGGGCAATTTCGAATTCAACGGAGGCGTCACCGGAATCCCGTACGCCGACTTTCTCTCTGGCGACGTTTACGGATGGTACGTCTACGATTCCGATGCAACCAGCGCACACATGTGGAATTCGGCATTGTTCGCCAGTGACGACTTCAAGATCACATCGCACCTGACGCTGAACCTGGGCATACGCTGGCAAATGCAGGCCGGCTGGGGAGTGAATCACAATCTGTTCGGCAACTACGACCCCGTCCTGCCCAATACCGCGGATAGCGGACAGTACAAGGGGGCCATCCTGTTTGGCGGCCAGAGTGACACGCAATATGGTGGGTCGATCAGCAACATGAACACGATCCAAAACGGCGATTACAAGGAAGTCGCGCCCCGAGTTGGCATCGCCTGGTCACCCCGCGCGAACTGGTCTGTCCGGGCGAGCTACGGTATTTTCGACGCGCCACGCGATGCGGAGAATTACACCGATGGCGCGCTCGGTCTAGGCTTCAATCCCCACAATGTCGGCAATGGGGGATACGTCAACGGGAGCTATGCATTCAAACTGGCAACGGGGCCGCCTCCCGGGACGGTCGTCTATCCGACGCTTCAAACTCTTTCGCCGGAGATCGACAACTATAGCGGAGTGGAGTACTACCCGCGGAATATGCCGACTGACTACGTACAGCAGCTCCTCGTCAGTGTTCAGCACGAGTTCGTAGGCGGCGTCCTGGTGGACGCGAGCTATGTCAACACTCGCGGCACCAATCTGGACTTTGCAACCGATATCAATCAGGCTCCTATAGCCGCATTAGGGTGCACGGGCTATAACTGCGGGAACCCCAACCCCGTATTCAACTACATTCAAGCTCAGAACTACACTGGGTGGTCGAATTACAACGCATTGCAACTGCGCCTTCAAAAGAACATGTCGCACGGCGTAACCTTCCAGGTCAACTACGCCTGGTCGAAATCGCTCGACACCGGCACCGGGGGTGGTCACGGATCGACCATCGACATCTACCAGAACGCATACGTTCCCGCGGTCAATTACGGTCCGTCTGACTTCAACATGGCGAACACTATAATCGGCCAGGTCGTCTACGAACTGCCGTTCGGCAACGGGCGCCAGTTCGCGCTTCACGGGATAGCGGACCAGATCGCGGGCGGCTGGCGCGTCTCGAGTATTGTCCAGTGGCACTCGGGGATTCCGTTCACCCCGGTGATCCAGAGTTCCATTGCCGAGGGTGTCGACCCCGGGCTAGATTCATTCTTCGGTGCCGGCGGAGGCGCTAACTTGTATCCCGAAGTGATTGGCAACCCGAAAGTGTCGAATCCGACAATCAAGCAATGGTTCAACCCTGCGGCCTACGCCAACCCAGCGCCTGGGACCTTTGGCGACTCCGGGCGCATGACCCTGGTTGGGCCGGGCTTCTTCAATGCCGACTTCAGCATCGGAAAGATCTTTCCCTTTCGCTACGAGGGGATGCAACTCGAGATCAGGGCTGACATGTATAACGTGTTCAATCATGTCAACTACGCTAACCCGGATGCGAACGTCGGCTACAGCAACGGCGTATTGTCCGACACGACTGCCGGCGTAATTACCGGCCCCGAAGGCGGCCAGCGCATCATACAACTGGGTGCTCACTTTACTTTCTGAGCCAGCCGCTCGAGTTTGATTGACCTATCCCTGCGGGTGCGGGAGCAGCTTGTCTTCCGCACCCCGCGAGTTTGTTGCGGCTTGTCGAAGCAGCGGAGTTCGTGGTATCTTGCGTGCAGCGATGGCGCCCGGAATGTCCGGGCGCTCGAAGATCCCCAACGGGAGGCCTGTTCCTCCATGAAAGAGCCGCAGCTCAGTAAGCCTGACGAATCCCCGCTTTACTTTCGCACCGCCCCGGCTGCGGCTGCGAGCCACGTCCAACGCTTATGCCGCGCGCTGCTGATTGTGGTTGTCACGCTTCCTGCTGGCGCGCTCGCAGTCATGGCCGCACAAACCGTTACGCCCCGCGCTGCGGAGATTCACGATCACCTTCGGAAGGCGGCCGAGTACCTCAAGGCGAAAGATCCGAGCTCCGCGGTTAAGGAGTTCGATGCCGTTCTGGCGCTCGATCCCAAGAACGCGGAGGCATACGCAAACCTGGGTGTCGTTGCGTTTTTTCAGCATGATTATAAGAACGCTTCACACTATCTGCGCAGTGCTTTGACGATCGACCCGTCTTTAGCGAAAACAGAAGCTCTTTTGGGAATTTGTGAAAGAAGATTAGGAGAGCCTTCAGCACAGGCGCTACTGGAAAAATCATTCTCTAAGCTGAAAGACAAAAACCTGCAGATTCAGGTGGGGATGGAACTGGCTAACATCTACTACCAGCAGGGCAACCTCGACCGTACCGCTTCGATGATGCGTTCGCTGGTGGATATCGATTCCGACAATATCGAGATCTTATATATGGCGCAGCGGGCATATTCCGATTTGGCAGATGACACGCTGAACAAACTGGCCATACTTGCGCCCGGTTCGGCCCGGATGCAGCAAGTGATCGCAGAGCGCCTGATCAATGAGGGAGACCTGAAGGGCGCTACCGAGCACTACAGGAAGGCACTGGAGATCAACCCCCGCCTGCCGGGAGTGCACGACGAACTGGCCGAGGCCATTCTGGAATCGGCGCCCAACGACGAGCAAGCGCAGGCCCAAGCAGAAAAGGAACTGGAGACTGCAGTGAAGTCAGACGGCGACAGCGCCATGACGGAATGTATGTTTGCGAGGATTGCTTCGCGGCGCTCCGATTTCGATACCGCGTACGCTCACTACAGCCGTGCCTTTGCTTTGAATCCGGGCGACACGGAAGCTCAAATCGGTCTCGGCCGGATACTGGCAACCAGGGGGAAGCTCCAAGAGGCGGCGAAATACTTGCGAATGGCCGTCCAATCGGATCCGCTCAACGAAC
Source organism: Bryobacterales bacterium (assembly GCA_963761855.1). Lineage (GTDB taxonomy): Bacteria > Acidobacteriota > Terriglobia > Bryobacterales > Bryobacteraceae > Bog-375. The sequence goes on from CAVXJY010000118.1 coordinate 51,739, forward strand.
AAGCTCACTATCGTCTGGCGTCGGTTTGCAGGAACCTTGAACTGAAAGACGAGTCTGAAAAGGAGTTCCGGCTGTTTCGGGAAATCAAGCAGGCCAAGGCTAATCTCAGGGAACTGTACCGGCAGATGAACAAGAAACCCCCAGGGCAAGAGGACGAAATCCCCGATGCGGAGCAATGAGGACCCAGCGCCCTTCCCCTCGCGTCTCCTCGCGTCCTGGATCACCGTGATTCTTGGCGTTTCGGGCGCCTATGCTTGGGGAGGTCTTTCGGACGCCTCGTCTTCATCGCCGAGTCAGCAACCAGCGGAGCCCATCGATATCACTCCGCTCGACGGCGAGATTTACTACGTGTTGAATCAGCTCAGCGGTTTGCAGGCCGATCTCAATAACAACTCCACGACCGCTGGCGACCACATCGTTCAGCAACAGCAGAGTTTCACAAACCTCAGCCAGAGATGGGCTTTTACCAGGCTTTCTGGCGGGTTTTGGCAGATTAGTAATATTCTGAACGGCCTCTGCTTCGATAGCGCGGTCATCTCTGGCTTGACCTACGTTGTGCAGAACCCTTGCACGAACATTCCCACCCAGCAGTGGGCTCTGAACCCGACAAGTAATGGTTACTACACGATCTCGAACAGGGGCACGGGTCTCTTGATGGATCTGTCTCAGAGTTCCGTGTCGACAGGAGCGTGGCTGGATGAAACGGCGCCACCGGCCTGCGACAGAGGCGGCCATTCGCGGATCGGCGACGATGTTCCATACCGGGATGCCACTAAAGACGACCCACTAGTCGCTGTGGAATCTCGCTGCCGGTCCCCGCTTTGGACGTCCAGTGGCGCTCACCAGAGGCTGCCGCCGGGTGCTGTAACTCAGAGCCAACAGTGGCTGCTGCGTCCCGCTTTTTTCCGCGGAATCGACAATGCCTTGTTGGAAAAGCAGGAGGCCGCTCGCGCCGCGATTGGTTTGACCTGGTGGAAGGATGCCGGTCAGCAACAGGACGTCCTGGAGATTTTCAAAAACCATGGAGTCAATATGGTGAGGTTGAGGCCCACTTCAGTCCCGCCCTATGCGAACGCGTCTGGAGCGCAGTGCAGCGATAATGCCTGCTACGCGGGAACCGATGCCCAGGATTTGGACCTTGCGAAGCGCGCCAGGAATCTCGGCATGAGTATCGAACTGACCCTGCTGTTCGATGGCGGCAACTCATCGAGTGTCCCGTCGGCGTGGGCAGCCGACACCGAACTCGCGCAGTTGCAGCCGGACTTATCCGCGTATGTACAAGCCGAGATCCTGTCGTACCGGCAGGCAGGTGTCATGCCGGATCTGGTGGCCATCGGCAATGAAGTCGATACCGGCTTTCTCGCGCCAATCGGCAGCCCGACGGGACAGGATTTCCAGGGATTTGCCGCCTTGCAGGCCACAGCCATTCAGGCGGTTAAGGCCGCCGCGGCGGACACCTCGATTGGCCCCGCGATTCCGCCCCCACTGATCTGCATTCACATCACACCGGCTTGGGATTTGGCGCAGTTTTTCACGTTAGCGAATGAATTCAAGATTCCGTATGACGCCATCTGCCAAAGCTACTACCCCATGTATCATGGTCCCTTGACCGATGCACAGGATGCCGCCTCAAATCCCAAGAAACAACCGATCGAGCAAGAAGTGCTGGTTAACGCCGCCAATGCTATTGGAAAGCCGATTTTTATTATCGAAACCGGCGAGCACTACGAAAATGGTTTTGATCCAAACGACCCCTGGTACGCTCCGCCAACCACGGCGCTGCAACGTCAGTTTCTGCTGGATCTGCAGGGTGTAGAGAAAGCGCTACCGAATAACCTCGGTATGGGGTTCGAGTACTGGGATCCCGCCGGGGTAAACATACCCAATGGGAGCGGTGGATTCATCAACGGAGATAATCGGCAGGACGCCATCTACGTCTGGAACGGCCTGACGCTTTTTGACAATGCGGACGCATCTGGGTCCACGAACGTCACCGCCTCCAACTACTCAGCTCTTTTGCCCGGTATTGATGCCCTGGGCGGCAAACTGGATCCGACATTAAGCTACAAGTTCGTCAATCTTAATAGCGGAGAGATTCTGTCCGTCTTTCAAGCTTCTAGTGACTCAGGCGCTTTGCTGGACGCCGAGGCGAATAGCGGCAACCCAACCTTCAGCCAGCAGTGGCGCATCACCAGCAACGACGATGGGTATTTCCAGATCGCCAGTCTCAACCCTGGAGCAGGTAATGCTACGAACGTGCTGGATGACTCCGGAGGATCGCCCTCGAGTGGAAACGCGATCATTCAATCTCCCTCCGGCATTGGCCAGGAACTGGAATGGAACGTCGTTTCGGCCGGCAACGGTTACTTCACTTTTGTCAACCGGGTGAGCGGCCTGGCGTTGGGCATGAGCGGCGGAACTGGCGCGCAGGCCGGATTCGCCGTTCAAGAACCGCAAGGCGAAAATAGCACGACGCAGCAATGGCAAATCATTCCGGTTCACTGACACACGCGTGAGGAGGCGGTGAATAGCCATGAGGAAAGTACAAAGAATTATTCTGATAACGATACTGCTCTTGCCGGCGGCGGCCTTTCTTCACGCGGCCGAGTACGCGGTTGGTGCCGATCTCTCTTTCCTAAAGCAGGCGGAAGACCATGGCAAGGTTTTCAAAGACATGGGCGTCGCCAAGCCGGGGTTGGAGATATTTAAGGATCATGGCTACAACTGGATTCGCCTGCGGCTCTTTCATACGCCTACAGACCTGCCCAACAATCTCGCGTACACCATCGCCCTGGCGAAAGAAGCTAAGCGACTGGGTTACCGTTTTCTGCTCGACTACCACTACTCCGACACGTGGGCCGATCCGGGCAAGCAATTCCTTCCCAAGGCCTGGGAAGGGATGTCTCATGCCCAACTGATCCAAGCGGTTTTCGAATATACCAAGCGGACGATGGCCACGTTCCACGAGGCGGGCGCGCTTCCAGACATGGTGCAAATTGGCAATGAAATCACCAACGGGATGCTGTGGCCGGATGGCCGCTTGCCCGACAATTGGGACAACTTCGCGGACCTGGTCAAAGCGGGCATTGCGGGTGTCGACGCAGGAACCGGCAATGCGCAGCGCCCCCAAGTGATGATTCACATCGATCGCGGCGGTGACAAGGTACGGACCAGGTATTTCTTCGACAAGCTCAATTCCTATCATGTCAACTACGACGTCATAGGCCAGTCTTACTACCCTTGGTGGCAGGGCAGCCTGAACGATCTACGCGAAAACATGGATTTTATGGCACTGGAGTATAAGAAGGACATCATCGTGGTGGAAGCCGCCTACAACTGGAGACCGGCCGAGTACACGAAGCGGCCCGGACCGTTTCCGGAAACGCCGGACGGACAAAAGCAGTTTCTCGAAGAACTCAATCGCGTGATACAAGAAACGCCGAACGGCCTGGGGAAAGGCGTGTTTTGGTGGGAACCGGCTGTGACCGGCCCACTTGGTTCCCGAGGGTTTTTCGACGACGCCGGCAACGCTCTTCCCGTGATGACAACATTTGATAGGTACACGCGGCGCTAAGAGAGAGAATGAGGGCTGCCGGCCGGTCCCGATCTGAGAGAGAGAGAAACGGCTACAGGCACCATTGACTCGAGCAATACGGCCTTCACCGACGTGGCATAGACCTGCAGGTCGTAGCTGTGGCACGCGGGAATTTCGATCTGATTGATAAGGCGGGAGTTGTCGTCTTTGCTTCGATTCCCACTTCGAGCCAATACTCTCCTCTATCCCGGCAGCATCCCGAACACCACGACTGGCATGCCACCCAGCGCGGTTTCCGCTTTCAAGACAATAGCTATGTGCGAGGGACTGCCGCACGCACGTCCCGCACGCCTACGGGCCCGCAGTGGCTGTCTTCGGCCGATCTTCGTTCCGCTCCCGACTGAGTTCCGTGCTGAGCTTGTGCGCACCACATTGGGGGCAGCGCTCCGCCGACGACCAGGCGCCGCACCGCGGGCATGCGCTTTGTGTCCGCTTCGAAACTGCCTCCTTACCGGTCGATTGTTGTCGCATCTTTCCCTCCCTCAAACGGTCAACGGCGCGGCCCCAAGCAAGTCGATTAGTGCTTGCCATCGAATTTGGCGACTGCCAGTGCCGCAGAAACATCATGGACCAATTCGCGCCGAATTGGAAGCCGAGAAATGCTCCCCCCGGCCAGTCGCGGGTCACGAGTACCAGCGGCGACAGTCGGACGGCACCCTTCGCTTGCACGGGGAAGCCTTTCGCACGGAACTGAAAACTCGCATTCCGGCCGCACGATTTCAGGGCTAGCCCACCACGGTGACGATCACCTCGCGTTCCCGCGGACGGTCGTCAAAATCGCACAATACAATCTGCTGCCACCTGCCGATCACGACTCGCTTCCCAACCACGGGAAAGCTCTTGGCAGTGCCAACTAACGCGCTGCGCAGATGGGAGTATCCGTTGTCATCACCCCAGCGGGCATTGTGGGCATAGTCGGAGTTAGCGGGAGCGATCTTGTCGAGGGCACGCCGCAGGTCGGCCACGCAGCCAGGCTCGAATTCAAGAGTGGTGACGCCCAAAGTCGAGCCCACACCCGAGACGTTCACAATGCCCGACTCGATTCCGCTTTCAATCACGATCCCGGCCACGGGCGGGGTTATATCGAGCACGTCGCAGCGGCCCTTGGTGGAAACGTGCACGCTCTTCTGAAACACTGGCATACTCTTGAGTTTGCAACGGGCGCAACCGCGGCGGGGAAGCATCAGCCGCGCATTTGCATCATTCTTTGCCACGCTTCGGCTCCGCCTCGCAGTGGGCGCACTCGGATGATGCCATGGGATTTGAGGAGCAGCGCCGCACGGGCGCTGGAAGCTTCGTTCGGTCAAGTGCAATACAGTATAATCTCCCGGTCACGGGGAATCTGCTTCGAATTTGTGGTGAGGTCCTCAATGGAAAGGCGGATCGCCCCCGGAACGGATGGCGAATCGTTATCCGCCGTAGTGCGCAAATCGATAATGTATGGATTTTCGCCGGCATCTATGCGATGCCACAATTCCTCGGGAGTAATCCGGGCGATATCGAGTTTCTTTAAGAATCGGCGTCTTTGGATGAACTTCCAGAGAATCCACGACGCGAACAGGCCTGCCAACAGAATCAGGACTCGAGAGCCTAGCCGTTGAGCATAGCCAAGGGCATCCTCTACCTGGTCGCTGAAGATATAACCGATGCCCAAGTACGCGCCGCTCCACACCACGATTCCCAGGCTGTCGACCGCAAGAAAGCGAGCGAATCCGACTCCGGAATCACCAGCCAAAGGAGCGGCGACCGCATTCAGGCCGGGAACGAACTTGGCGATCAGAAGCGTATTCAAGCCGTGCTTAAGAAAGGCGTTTTCCGTTTGTCTTACGCAGGAATCGGGTTCGATCGAAACACGGCAGATGAATCGCAAAACACGCTTGCCGCGAGTGCGCCCGAGGCAAAACCACACTGTGTCCGCGGCGAAAGCGCCGGCCAGACAGCACGCCATTGCTGGCGCCGCATGCAGGCTCCCCGTGCGGATCAGCGTCCCCACTGCAACCAGCAACGGAACGGAAGGAATGGGCAGCGCTCCCTGTTCAGCCAGCACCCAGAAGAACAGGAGTGCGTACCCGTGGCGTTCGACCAGCTGGATCAAGTCCGCGATCCTCAGGTGGAGGCCCATCTCAACACATTCTACCCAGCGCCGCGATCGCGAGAGATCGCCCTTGAGTTCGCCCGGCGCGAGAGGAAAAAGACTGCCCAGTCTTCACAATCGCCATGACCGCAGCGCAGGCCCAATCGGTTCGAATGCGTGCAACTGGTGTCCGATCTGAACCGGCGAGTAGCGTGATTGCACCGTCATGGCGCCGGTCACCGCCGCTACCAGAGCAACTTGAGGCCGAATTGCACCTGCCGTGACGTAGTCGATGTGCTCGTGATTACGCCAGCCGTGGGCGAAACTCCAGTTGGCGTAAAGGTGATTGCGTTCGGACTGTTGAAGTTGGCTCTGTTCAAGAGATTAAACAGCTCCGCGCGAAACTGAAGATTGAGCCTTTCGCGAATTGGTGTGTCCTTCAGGAAAGACAAATCCCACGTAGCCAGGCCGGGACCGATCAGGGTGTCTCGCCCCAGGTTCCCGTAGAATCCACTGTTGGCCGGTGGGGCTAGAAAAGCGGCCGGGTTGAACCACTGAGCCGGTTTCCCTAAAATGACCGGGCCGGTGAACGCCGGGTTCACGAATGGGCGCACCGGATTCCGCGTGTCGCCGTTGTTCGAGGGGTTATAGCTGAGCTGAGGAGTAAACGGGAAGCCGCCCTGCAGAGTCACGATCGAGTTCACGGTCCAGCCGCTTGCGAATGCTCTGCGGGCTCCGCTGGTGCCGCTCCCAAAACGTTTCCCCGGTCCGAAGGGCAACGCGTAGCTTGCGTTCGTCACGCCGACATTCCTGACGTCGAAATTCGCCAGGCCCCTGTCGGCCCGGAGGTCGAAGGGATTCGAGGCGAGAGCCGGCTCTCCGCCCGAGGTCGTCGAGTTCAGCGAGTCTCCGTCGTCAATCGTCTTCGACCAGGTGTACACTCCGCGCATAGAGAAGCCGCTGCTGAAGCGGTGGTTCATATCCACCTGCAATGCGTTGTAGGAACTGTCACCCTCCGAAAAGTAGGTCCAGGTGTTCGCCAGTGCGGGATTAGCTCTCGTCGCGGTCGGAACATAGTAAGTTCCCGCCGGAACCGGCATGCCGGCCAGGCCCGCGGGGAAATTAGCCGGATAGGTGGCTGGACACGGCGCCTCCGGGCAAATCACGGGAAAAGGTTCGTTGGCATCCACGCCGATGATTTCGTGATATCCATGAGATCCGACGTATCCAACCGTGAGCGCGGTATTGGCCGTAAGTTCCTGTTGGATTCGCAACGACCAGGAAAGCAGTGTAGGCGTTTTCAAATCCGGCTGCACACCGCCGGGAACCAGCTTTGCGCTAGCCGGAACCGGCGGCATCCGGCGAGATCGGGAGTTGAGAGACCGGCAGGTTCGGAAGGCTGTAGGTCGGATCAAACGGCGCGTTCTGATCGGTGCGGTAACCCAGCGCATCCTGAAGATCGTTGTACATGCCGAATCCGGCCCGAACCACGGTGCGCTTGTCGCCTAATGGGCTCCACGCCACGCCGGCTCGCGGCTGCGCCAGGAACTTTCCGTGGTTCACCGTGAAGGCCGAATCTCCGATGTTTGGCTGAGTCGAGATGATCCCGTTCGTGAACGTGTACGTAGCTGCCCGGCCAAGGGCTTCGTTCCAACCGTTAGTAAACTCGTCCCGGAAGCCGAGCGACAGCGTGAAGTTTGGACTCACGCGGATCGCATCTTCGGCATACCATGCGCCAAACCAGGAACGCCAGCCAAGCGGAGTTGGCGCAGGATCGTACAGAAGGGTGGCTACCGTGCCTTGCAGAAAACGTCTGCAAGCTCGTAAATGTTGCCTGGCCATACTGGCTGAGCGCCAGATTTTCGTTCGACCGGAGCCGCTGGAGCCATACTCCGAAGCTGAGCTGATGACGACCCTTCGTAATGGATACGCGATCCTCATATGTGAACAGGTTCCGGGCGACGTCGAGATTGCTCCCATTGTTGCTTCCGGCCAGGCTCAACTGGGCGGTTGGATTCGACGCCGCGCTGCCTCCCACCACCAACGCGCCAACCGGAAGTCCCTGCGAGGAAGCCGGGCAGGCTGGCGGCGGGAGTGCCCGGGGTTGGTTCGCCAGTGAAGAAATAGCCGGCCCGCGAAAAGCCGGCCCGCGCCGTGTTCAGCCAGGAACCGGAAAAGACATGAGTCTCCTCGACGCTCGCCACTTGTTCGCGGAGGCTCTCCACGTCGGTGCTGTACAGGTTGGTGCTGGTGGGCGTGAAGTCGGCGCTGTCGTCGATGGTGTAAACCGTGCTCAGCGAATCGGTGGAAGAGAAAACGCGGTCCAGCCGCACCGTTCCGAAATCATCCCGGATGGTCTGCAGAGGATTGTTGAACGCTTCTGAAATGCCGCCGAAGTCCGGAGCGCCGGGGCTGGCTGCAGGCCATGCGTTGATGAACGGCGAAACGCCGACGAACGCGAGACCCGAAGCTGGGCAGGGGCTCGGCGCCGGGCTCACCAACTTGCAGGGAAGATAGCCGTTGCGCGCGTTCGCGTCGGGAACCAGGTCAACGCCGGTTTGGTGCAGATGCTGGCGCAATCCCTCGTAGTTGCCGAACAGGAAGGTCTTGTTCTTTTGGATCGGTCCGCCCAGTGAAGCTCCGAATTGGTTGCGCTCAAAGCCGGGAGCGGAGCCGGGGTCGAAGAAGTTGCGAGCGTCCAAGGCATTGTTTCTCAGGAATTCGAACAGAGTTCCGTGCACCTGGTTCGTCCCGGACTGGGTGACAATCAGAACCTGCGCGCCGGGCCGCTTCCCGTACTCCGCGCCGTAGGAGTCGGTGAGCAGGTTGAATTCCCGCACAGCATCAACGCCCAGCAGTTCCTGGCTGGTGCCGCCTGGTTGCATGTTGTTCTCCGCCGCGCCGGTGAACTCCACGCCGTTCAGCAGGAACAGATTCTGCTGAGGCCGGTTCCCCGACACGGCGAAGTTGTTTCCAGTCGTCGAGTTCGATACGCCGATGCCGCCCGTCTTTTCCCATGTGAAATTGACGACTCCCGGATTCAGGGTGAGCAGTTCATCGTAGCTTCGCCCGTTTAGTGGAAGGTCCTTGATTTGCCGTTCGCCAACCAGGCCCGTTATGTTCTCAGTCGTTACGCCTACCAGCGGCGCGTCGCCGGTCACCGTGAAGCTCTGGTTCGATTGGCCCACCGCCAGCTCCATGTCCACTGTGGCGGACTGGCCCACCACCAGATGGACGCCGGTGCGCACCTCCTCCTTGAACCCCGCTTTTCCACTTCGAACCTCGTATTGCCCTACCGGCAATGAGAAGAACTGGTAACGGCCTTCGGCATCGGTTACGGCGTCGCGAACCGCTCCCGTATCGACATCTTTCGCGGTCACGGCCGAACCGGAGAGCGCCGCACCGGTTTGATCGGTGACCGTTCCCGAAAGGCTGGCGGAAACTTGAGCGCAGGCCAAGGCCGCCGCGAGGGCCCCAACGATCGGCCATCGAAAGCTCGAACTAGCCACCATAGACGACCTGAGTTGCATGGCGTATTCCCCCTCAGTTGAAAACGTATGGCGATTTACGGACCTGCCCGTGGAGGGAGCGGCATCTTGAAAAACGACCGTCTCTCATGTCACGTAATCAGTCCAGTGTATCGTAAAGATGACGGACGTGGAGTGCGCCTTTTCGATCGGGAACGCGCACCAGTTGGATGCATGTGGAGCCTGGCCGCGCATCGGCGGTTTGGTGCTAGTGTGAGAGTCGTCAAAGCCCGTTGCCGCTGTGGCCGGGTCGCGAGTAGAGAGCCAGTTTATGAACAGCAAGGTATTGCCAGAGATCGAAAACAACCTGGCCGCGCTTCGGCACAAGCGAGGATTCTCCGCCGCCTGGCTGGCCAAGACGGCGGGCATCAGCCGGCAGACAATCTACGCCATGGAGGCCGGCAGCTTCGTTCCCAACACTGCCGTGGCGCTCAGGCTGGCACGCACGCTTGAGGTTAGCGTCGAGGATTTGTTCATTTTGCCTGGCGAATCTCCCGCGCCAGACTTGCGGTCCAAGCGCGCTGTGATTTTGCCGGGCGCCGACCCGCCCCAGCCGGGTCAGCCGGTTCAACTTTGCCGGATTGACAAGCTACTCATCGCCTCGCCCCCGTCTCCGGTGCCGTGGTACTTGCCGCCGAGCGACGCGATTGTCACGGGCGAACCGGCTGATGGCCGCAAGACCAAGGTGCAGGTCTATCACGCGGACAGCGATTTCCGCCGTCGCATCCTCGTCGCGGGATGCGATCCGGCGATATCCGTGCTGGCGCGTCACGTGCAATTGGCTGGGGTTGAGCTGGTTCTTGCGCATCGAAACAGCTCGCAAGCGCTATTACTCCTCAAACAGGGCCGCGTCCATATCGCCGGCACCCATCTGCGGGACGAAGGGACGGGCGAATCGAACATCCCGGCGATAACCCGCTTGTTCCCCCAAAAGGCGGTCGCCGTGGTTTCGTTTGCCGTATGGGAGGAAGGTATTCTCACGGCCGGAGGCAACCCGAAAGGAATCCGCGGAATCGAAGACCTTGGCCGCAAGGGTGTGCGCATCGTCAACCGGGAACCGGGAGCGGGCAGCCGCTTCCTCTTGGACTCGCATCTGGAGCGCCTGAAGATTGATCCCAGGAAGGTGACCGGCTACAAGCATCTGGCTTCAGGACATCTGCCCGCGGCCTGGCAGGTTCGGAACGGTGCTGCCGATTGCTGCATCGCAACACGCGCTGCGGCGCGCCTGTTCGGCCTCGGTTTCATACCTCTGGTCAGCGAGCGTTACGACTTGGCCATACGCCGCCAGCATCTCGACCTGCCTACAGTCCAAGTTTTGTTGGACACTCTCAACCGGTCCAGCTTTCGTCGCGAGTTGGAGGGTATCGGCGGCTACGACACCAGGACCGCGGGCCAACGAATGCTCTAGCCCATCCATTCTCAGGGACGGTCCTTCTCCGCCGCTACTTCTTTTTTTCTAAATTCCAGAGCTGGCGCGATAGCACCCGGCCGCAGAACGGGCAGTAGTTGAGGCCGGCGAAGCGGCGCCGCTCCTCGCCGAAAACCAGGAAATACTCGGTGTCGATCTCGGTGATGATGGTGCCGCCGCTGAGCTGGTGCGCCTGCGCGTGTTCCGCCAATCCACGATCCATCAGCTTTTCGAATTCCGGGCAGCAGGTCATACGCTTTGGCGTTACTGAATGGTGCTGGCGCCTTCCACGCCCAAATCGGCCGCCACCACATTACGATTAATGTGGCGGTCCAGGTCGATCACGTAAGTCTCCGGCGCCTCGATCAGTACCGGCGAATGGGTGGCGCAGACCACGCGGAATTTCTTCGTCTCCACCAGCTCTAACAACATTTTCAGAATGCGCCGCTGATTCGATACGGAAAGCGCCATTTCCGGCTCGTCCAACAACAGCACGGAGCCATCCGGCAACTTGGGGAAACTGTCCTTGAACAGCGACAGCATTACTTGGCCGTGGCTGGCCATTCGCAGGAATTCCAGCATTTCCGGCTGGTCGCGGAAGAGTTCCAGTTGCGTGCGCGGGTTGTGCTGTTCGGCGTCGAACAGGACCACGTTGCGCGCCTCCGGCGCCTGCGGCTCCCAACGGTAGATATACCCGTCCGCCTTTTCGCCGCGCAGAGCGATGGCGATCGACTGCAACAGCGTGGATTTGCCTGATCCGTTTTCGCCTTTGAGCACGATCAGCGGCGCTCCAAGGTCCACCAGCATCGGCATGTGAAAGTTCAGATTCGGAAAAACCGGATGACCCAGAATCTTCAAGTACATTGGCCATCAGCATAGCAGGCGCGGGCGGCGGATTGGAAGGCGCGAGCCGGCTCACTCTCCCGTCGCTATCACGCGCACGTCGCCTTTGCCCCACACGGTCTGGCGGCCAACGCCGGTCCAGCGCGCCGCGCGCAGCCATGGGAGAAACTCGCTGAGCTCGCCCGCGTATTCGACAATGCCGGCGAAGCCTCCTAGCGGGTGCGATTGGCCGGTACGGCTGGAGCGGCGGCGGGCGCTTATCCAAGTGAGGTCGCTTGAAGCCAGTTCCACTGCACGCGCACGTGCCCCAAGACCGCGGAAATCGATTTTGAGCGGTCCCGCGCCGTATAGCGCCCGTAGGGTCGAGATGCGATCCCGCAGCCGGGCGAAAAGCACGCCGAACTCCGGCCCGGCACTGGACCCGCTGTCCCCCTTCAACTCGGTCGGTGTCAGGAAGCGCAAACGCACCCGGCATACTGCCTGCTCGCCTGGTTCGGGTTCGAGGCTGACTACCGACGGCGGGCCAGGCTCCGCCGCCATCTCCCAAGCTGATTCATCCACGCCAATCCGCTCGACGCGGGTTAGTGCCGCACGGCCCCGGCCGGGCCCCAGCCCGGTTTCGCCCATTCGTGCAAACGTCGCTCGGATCGCCCCCATCAATTCCGGCCGGAAATCGAACACGTGCATGTCGATGTGGAAGGTTTCGCCTGGTTCGATCTCCCGCCCGTCCACGGTAGCGGTACGGAAGAGGAACGGGCGCGGCCAGTCCTTAAATCCGCTCGGCGAGGCGCCGCCGGTGCGCCCGGGCTCGAACAGGCGCCCATATGCATCGCACGAGGCCGTCTGCCGCAGCAGCAGGCCAAACGCCCCGCGCACCACGTTGCCGCTTTCGCCGCTGGGAAACCAGAGCCGGCCGAGCGCCTCGAAATTGGCGCGAAGCCGGTAGAACTCGAATGTATTCACGCGATTGAAACTGTCAAGGCAAAGTAGAAATGTCCTATTCCCAGCAAAGTAGAAATGTCCTGTTTTAGGAGGTCGGCTGGAGGGGCGGGGTTAGAGTGGATTCGATGTTCCGGGGAGGTCGCGCTCCCTGGGGCAGATCCGAAGACCGCTGCGACGGGGCTGGCTCCGAAGCAGATGGCGCCAAGCCCCCAGTCAAACCGGGCCATAAGATGCCCGTTCTGGGGGTTTTGGTTTTTGGGATTACATCTGCTTTGGTGAAGCCCCCGAGCGGCGGTCTTCGGATATATAAAGCGCGAAGACCGCCGGGCCGGTTTTGCCCGGCGCTCCATTTGCCTTTGGTTGCGGCGCTGGCAATCAGCGGCGAGCATTGGACACCTCGATGGCCTGGCGCAGAGAAGGGACAGAGCGGACGGAAAAGTTCTTCATCCAATCGCTTTTGCCTTTGGGCTTGACGGTTGGGCGCGGCGGTTTGGCCGCCATGGTTTTGATCGACGTCAGTTCGCGCAGCGGTGGCGTGCAGCGACTGACGCGCAGGTGGCGCCCTTGGAATCGCACGGCGATGGTCTCATCCAGGCGTTGCTCGACGCGCACCCAGGCTTTGCGCATGCCGGTTCGAACGTCCCGGCGGTCGATTTGATAGACCTTGCCGTCCCATCGGATGGTGTAGTCATTCGTCACCTGCCGCTGTTCGACATGGCTCAGCACCGCCGCCAGATCGTGCTCTTTACCCAGCGGTCGATGGGCGTCGGCCGCAGTGGCGGGTCTCACCGTCAAGGTCGTATTCCACCAAGGCAGAAACTCCTTCTCAAGGTATGCGTTGGCCGCCTCGAGAGTGTTCACCCCAGCCACCCGCATGCCTTTCACCAGACGGTCCTGATCCGTCTGAAACTGGCGCTCGACGCGCCCCTTGGCCTGGGGCGAATGCGCCGGAATCCAGACGATGCCTAACTCGCCCAGCGCCCGCGCAATCTGCGTTGGCGGCATCTCCTGCCGGTCCAGCCCTTCCCGCTGCTCCTGCCGTTTGCTTTTGACAGCTACCTGGAACATGCCCGCCTTATCCGTGTAGAACGCTAGGGGACGGCCCCATCGCTCCAGGTACGATCCCAAGAGCCGCCGATTCTCCTCACTGGAATCATGTCGCACGAAGCGCGCGAACAAGCGACTGGTGGCGTCGTCGATCATCGAGATCAGATAGATCTCCTCCCCGCGGCCCTCCAGCCAGTCGTGGGTGCTGGTGTCCCACTGCACCAACTCGCCACAGCGGCTCCGTCGCGGCCGCCATTGGTGCAGTTCCACCACGCGCCGGCGGCCGGCTTTCCACAAACCCGCTCGGACCATCCATCGCCGCAGCGTCTCTTTGCTCACCGTAATCTTGTGCCGTTTGTGCAGGTACTCCGCGGCCAGCGTCGGCCCAAAGCCCCGATACAGCGGATCGGCCAGAACAACCGCCGCACGCTGCTCCAACTCGACCGGCAACCTGCGGTTCGACGGCCTCCCCCGTAGCTCATGGATTACCGCCTGGTCCCCTTTCCGCCGCAGTTTGCACAGGAGTCGCCGCACCTGCCGCTCTGTGACGCCGATCTCTTCGGCCGCCTGCTTCTGGGTGATCAGTTTCTTCTTGGCCTTCTTCAGCGCCACCAGCCGGTCTCGCTCGGCCTGGGTCATCAGTAGTTGTCCTTTGTCCACCCTCCAGGCTGGACCCTGTCAATAGGACATTTCTACTTTGCCCAAATAGGACATTATCACTTTGCCGCGACATTCACGCGATTGAAACCGACACGGAAGGTCCGCCTGTTGTATAATAGTAGGGCATTTGGCTCTTGATTTCCGCTCTGAGACACAAGAAGGGGTTGCGTGAGTCGATCCGCATACCCCTTTTTTGTTGGGAGCGGCCTTCGACGGCCAAATGGAATTTGAGTTGAGTCAAAGAAGGAAAATGCACGATGAAAGAAAAAGGCACAGTGAAGTGGTTCAACGCAGCCAAGGGCTACGGCTTTATCCAGAGGGAGAACGGTGAGGATGTGTTCGTACACTTCTCCGCCATCCAGTCGCAGGGGTATCGCACGCTGGATGAAGGCGCGAAAGTGGAATTTGAGGTAACTAAAGGCCCGAAGGGGCTGCAGGCGACCAACGTCGCTTTGACCTAACGGATTCCGGTGAACCGGCCGCCAAACGGCGGCCGGTTCACCCATCCCATCCCAATCCTGGAGGTTTATGAGCAAGGAAGATTGTATTGAGGTCACCGGCACGGTATTGGAAAAGTTCCCCAGCGGGTTGTTCAGCGTCCAGCTCGAACATGAACGCGTTGTATTGGCGCACTTGGCCGGCAGGCTACGGCGGAATCGCATCCGCGTCCTGGCCGGCGACAAGGTCACCTTGGAGTTGTCTCCCTACGACCTGACCAAGGGGCGGATCACCTTCCGCCACCGTTAAATTCTCCCTCTATCCCCCAACCTTTCCTGCGAAAAGCACGTTCTGTGCGAAACCGCACTTACGGCGCGCAATGAGCCGTGCTAAAAGTCGAATAGTATCCCTTCGATCACTGCCTTTCGGGAATTGTTTCGCGAGTTGAGAGGGGTGCAGGTAACTCACTCGATCAGCAGCTCAATTGACCAGCATGAAGGATCCAAACGAGTCGGGAGAGCGTCGGCGGGGCCGCGTGGCCCGGTCTGCCGCCGCTACAATCAAGGCAGAGGGTGCTGTGGACAAGCCAAGAGGCACACAAAGCCGTTCCCGCAAGCCGGCTGCGCAGCCGGCTGAAGAGCTCGCCGCCGTACTGTCGCGCAAGGTGGTGGGCCAGCCCGACGCCACGCGGCTGATCGTTCCCTACGTGCAGATGTTCCAGGCCGGCCTGGCTCCGGAAGGGCGTCCAGTGGGCGTTTTCCTGTTGCTCGGGCCTACCGGCACCGGTAAGACGAAGACTGTCGAAGCTTTGGCCGATACACTGCACGGATCGGAAAAGAACATGCTCAAAGTGGACTGCGGCGAGTTCCAACTCGAGCACGAAGTCGCCAAGCTGATCGGCGCGCCCCCCGGTTACCTGGGTCATCGCGAGACCCAGCCCATGCTTACGCAGCAACGCCTCAACGCCAGCACCAGTGAGAATTGCGAGCTATCGCTTGTTCTGTTCGACGAGATCGAAAAGGCCGCCCCCTCGCTCACGCGCCTGCTGTTGGGCGTGCTCGACAAGGGCATCCTCAGGTTGGGCGACAATACCTCGGTCAATTTCGAAAAGAGCCTTGTCTTCCTCACCAGCAATCTGGGCTCACGCGAAATGCTGCGCGAAATCCACCCCGATTTCGGCTTCCAGTCGGCCGGCGCCGGTCCGCGGCCCGATCTCACCGGCAAATTGCGCAGCATCGGCATGGTGGCCGTCCGCAAGCGCTTTTCGCCGGAATTCATCAATCGCGTGGATTGTATCATCACCTATCAGCCGCTCTCGATTGAGGCCCTCTCGACTATCCTCGATCAGCAGATCGCGGACCTCCAGAATCACGTCAACACGCGGCTCGGGGAACGTTCCTTCACTCTCGAAGTGCCGCTCGAGACGCGCCAGTTTCTGCTCGAAAGAGGCACCAGCCAGGAGTACGGCGCGCGCGAACTGAAACGAACCATCCATCGCTACCTCACGCAGCCGCTGGCCACCTTGGTCGCCACCAATCAGGTCCCGCCTGGGGCGCGCGTGCTGGCTGGGGTTGCAGAGAGTCACGAGGCGCTGGAAATCTCCGTGCTGCGCGACGCCGCCTTGGCCGTGGCGTCTTCGCACCCCACCGTGCTCCTGGTCGACGACAACCGCGACCTGCTGCGCTTCCTCGAGCGGCTGATGGCCGACGCCGGCTGGAACCTGGTCACCGCCGAAAGCGCCGCCGAAGCCAAGCTCGCCTTCGAGCAGCACAAACCCGACGCCGTCTTGCTCGACTACATGCTGCCCGATGGCAACGGCGTGGAATTGGGCGTCGAGTTTCTGCGCGTGGTGCCCCGCATGCTCGCCATCGTCATGACCGGCACCATTCTGCCGCCGGAAGAAGAAGCGCTGTGCGAAGAACACAATTTCCCGGTGCTCCGCAAGCCGTTCCTGGCGTCTGATTTGATGAACCAGATCCGCAGCCGCCTGTCGACCATCGGCGGCGCCTCCCTCAGCGCCTAAGCATCAATACCGCCGCCACGCACAGAACTCCGCCGCACAGCCGAGGGGGGTGCCCAATAAAAAAACCGCGCCCGCCCCGGAAAGGGGAGAGCGCGGCTTCATTTTACGGGGCTTCCTGGACCGCCTCTGACCACGGGCGGCGTGGAGACCGCTTAGTAGTCCATCTCGGGACCGTGGCCGCCGGGACCCATCGGCGCCGGCTTCTTCTCCGGAATTTCGGCCACCATGGCTTCGGTGGTGAGCATCAGGGAGGCGATGGAAGCGGCGTTCTGCAACGCCGTCCGCGTCACCTTGGTCGGATCGATCACGCCAGCCACTACGAGGTCCTCATAAGTATCGGTAGCGGCGTTGAAACCAAAGTTGGGATTGGCGTTTTCCCGCACCTTCTCGACGACGATAGCGCCTTCGGTGCCGGAGTTGACCACGATCTGGCGCAGCGGCTCTTCGCAAGCCCGCTTGACGATATCGATGCCGATCTGCTCGTCGCCGGTGCCCTTGAGCGCAGCCAGCACCTTGTAAGCGCGCAGCAAAGCCACGCCGCCGCCGGGGACGATACCTTCTTCCACCGCGGCGCGCGTTGCGTGCAGCGCGTCTTCCACTCTGGCCTTCTTCTCCTTCATTTCGGTTTCGGTCGCGGCGCCAACCTTGATCACCGCCACGCCGCCGGCCAGTTTGGCCAGCCGCTCCTGGAGCTTCTCGCGATCGTAATCGGAAGTCGTCTCGTCGATCTGCGCCTTGAGCTGCTTAATGCGGCCCTTAATATCCTTATCCTCGCCCGCACCGTCGACGATTGTCGTGTTGTCCTTGTCCACGGTCACGCGTTTGGCGCGCCCCAGGTCTTTCAGTTGGACGCCTTCCAGCTTGATACCGGTCTCTTCCATGATTGACTTACCGCCGGTGAGGGTGGCAATATCGTCCAGCATGGCTTTGCGGCGGTCGCCGAATCCCGGCGCCTTCACGGCGCACGCATTCAGGGTTCCGCGCAGTTTGTTCACCACCAGCGTGGCCAGCGCTTCGCCTTCCACTTCCTCGGCGATGATCAGTAGCGGCTTGCCGGAGCGCGCGATTTGTTCGAGCAGCGGCAGCAGGTCCTTCATGTTGCTGATTTTCTTCTCGTGGATCAGGATGTAGGGATCCTCGAGCACCGTTTCCATGCGGTCCGCGTCGGTGACGAAGTACGGGGAAAGATAGCCGCGGTCAAACTGCATGCCCTCGACCGTCTCCAGCTCCGTGTTCATGGTCTTCGATTCTTCGACCGTGATCACGCCGTCCTTGCCGACCTTCTTCATCGCGTCGGCGATGATGTTGCCGATGGTCGAATCGCTATTGGCGGAGATCGTTCCCACCTGCGCGATCATGTCGCCCGTAACCGGCTTGGAAAGTTTCTTTACCTCCGCGGT
>CAVXJY010000119.1:0-11824 GCA_963761855.1 Bryobacterales bacterium
CGGCTATGAGTGTGGCCGCGATAGTGAACGATCATCGGTTCGCCGATGTGCATCGCCGTCAGCGGCCACCACACGAAACGGGGCTGGGCGGAACGCGCCCTGCAACGGCTCCAGGAACAGCTCGCGCCGCTGGGCGTGGAGCGCGGGGCTGGAAACGGATTGCGCCTGACGCAGATACCGCGCCAGTCCCTTACCCGACAACCGGGCTTCAAACAGGACTGGCAGTAGCGCTGAGATGCCTTTCCGGCAGGTGCAGATCGATGGTCGTCTCTTCCAGATCCCGATGACCGAGCAGCATCCGAATCGTGCGCAGGTCGGCGCCCGCTTCCATCAGGTGCGCCGCAGAGCAATGTCGCGGCGGGTTGGGGTTGCGAAATGGGATTGTGATGACGCGCACACTGGTGGGTTTCGAGGGGTGGACAGGGATTGCAAATTGGGATCAGAATACAGGTCGGAGGGTCAGAGTATGAAACCCTTTCTGGAACTGCACCTGGTAACCGACGAAGAGAAGGCCGAGGCGGGAAAGAAACTTCCCGATGTAGAGAAGGAAGAGGCCGAGCCCGTAGTCACGGACGAGAACCTGAACCGAATGTTGAACCGGTTCACGCATAAAGCCGCGACGCGGAGCAGCAGCCCCGGCATTTTTTCGAAATGAGGCGTTTGCGGAGCGAGCGCCTCGCGAAGGGGACGGCCTGAGGTTGCGGTTGTCGGCAAGGAAAGGCAACCGGGCAGGCCCCAAGCGGTAGCTCTGTGCGCAGGCCGGAGACGGCGAGGGCCCCGTGGGAGCGGCTAGGACGTTTTTTGCGTGGCCAACCACTTTTTGAGGTTGGGCTCCTGGAGGCGCCGGAAGTCGATGCAGCCGTCGATGTGCTCGATGGCGTGCTTGAGGGCGACGCTGGCGGCGGGAACCTGGTGCGCGGCGAAGAAGCTCTGGACGTCGTCGCGCGCGGCGGCGGAGCAGAAGCCGCCTGTGCCCTCGACCAGGATGGAGCCCATGTTGGTGGTCAACTGCGCCTGCACCTTATCCCAATTGTTTTTAATGTAGTCCCAGGCCTCGTGGCGCGAATCGGGCATTTCGAGCGCGATGGCGAGCTGGATGGCGGCGTCCTGATTGCGCACCTTGCCGGAGACGGCGAAGCTGAGGGCGCGACGGACCAGGGCGGGATTCTCGAACTCGGCTAACATGCGCAGCGCGCCCTCCTGGAAGTCGGGATTGTCGGAGGTTTCGTAGACGTTCTGGAGCTGGTCGAAGAGCTGCTCGTTGCCGTGCTCGGCGGCGACGGCGAGCGCGGTCTGGGCGAGGGTGGGTTCGACGGAGGCGGGATTGGCGAGGTACTGCTGGGTGAGGCGGTTGGCGTCGGCGAGGACGGTGGGGTCCTTGCCGTAGTAGCCGAGGACGCGGAAGAGGCTGGCGCGAAGCTGGCGCTTGTCGGGCGAGTCGCTGGGCGAGGGAGGGCCGAGCTTGAGGTACTGAGGCTCGAGGTTGCGGCGGATCCAGGCGGCCAGGGCGGAGCGCTCATCGGGCGTGGCGGCGAGCTCATCGTCGATGGCGCCGACGGGGCTCAGGGCGCTGGAGATCACCTGGGCGTTCCGGTCGGTTTTGAGGGCGGCGGCGAGATCGAGATAGTCGCCGACGGTGGCCTGGCCGGCGCGGACGCGGGCCCACTCGTCGCCGGCAAGGCTAATGCGTTCCGTGGGCTGGAGGCCGGTTTCCACCTGGCTGACCAGCGCCTGATATTGGGCGGGCTGGTAGGCGGAGCGGTAGTAGCCCTTGCCGCCGGCGTTGGCGTAGAAGAGGCTGGACTGGGGAATCCTGAGGGAAGTTGTGTGGGGGCCGAGGAGCTCGCAGTCCTGGGGGCCGGCGGCGGTTTTGAAGCAGACGGGGAGGGTCCACTTTTGGCCCGCGGGCGACGCCATGCCGGGATTGAGGAAGAAGCGGTTCTGGGTGACGGGGACGCGGCCGCCGGAGGGCGCGCCGAAGGTGAGGATGGGCTCGCCGGGTTCGAGGACCAGCGACTGCATGACCTGGTCGACGGGCTTGTGGCTGGTGGCGGTTTGTGCGTTCCAGAAGTCCTGGGCGGTGGCGTTGCCGTATTCATGCGCGGTGAGGTAGGCGTGCACGCCTTTGCGAAACATCTCGGGGCCGAGGTAGTTTTCGACCGTGAGGAGGACGTCGCTGGCTTTGTAGTAGGTGATGGTGTCGAAGAGCTGGTTGATTTCGGCGGGGGTATTGGCCAGGGGAGCGCGGATGGCGCGGGTGGTGGGCTGAGCGTCGAAGTTGAGCGTGGACTGCTCGTCGCTGGCGACCACCTGGGGCATCTTCCACTCGGGATGCATGGCGGCGACGGTCTTGGTCTCCATCCAGGTGGCGAAGCCTTCGTTGAGCCAGATGTTGTTCCACCACTTCATGGTGACCAGGTCGCCGAACCACTGATGGGCCATTTCGTGGGCCACGACGATGGCTACGTTCTGTTGGGCGCCGACAGAGGCGGTTTGGGGATCGAGGAGCAGGTCGGTTTCGCGATAAGTGATGGCGCCGAAGTTTTCCATGGCGCCGGCCTCGAAATCGGGGATGGCGATGAGGTCGAGTTTTTTGAGGGGATAGGGAATGCCGAAGTAGTTGTCGTAGTAGTGGAGAGCGAACTTGGCCACGCTCAAGGCGTAGGCGGTGTAGCGGACTTTTTCCGGGGTGGCGCAGACGCGGATGGAGACGGCGTCGGACGTGCCGGCGGTGCACTGGAATTGACCGACCAGAAAGGCGACCAGATAGGTGGACATTTTGGGGGTGGCGCTGAATTCGAGGGTGTGCTGGTTGGGGCCGGGGCCTGGGGTGTCGGAGACGATGCCGCCGTTGGAGATGGCGGTGTCGGATTCAGGGACGATGAGGGTGATGGCGAAGACCGCTTTGAAGGCGGGCTCGTCGAAGCAGGGAAAGGCGCGGCGGGCGTCGGTGGGCTCGAATTGCGTGACGGCGTAGCGGCGGCCCTCGGCCTTGGAGAGATAGAAGCCGCGGAGTTCGTTGTTGAGGATGCCGGTGTAGTGGATTTCGAGGGTGGCCGTGCCGGTGGCGAGCGTGAGGGGGAAGGTGAAGGTGGCCTGTTCCTTTTCGGGGTCGAGAGACACCGCGCCGGTTTGTCGCGGCCCGTTGGGAAAGACGACCACCGATTGGAACTTGAGCTCGGCGGCGTTGAGGGTGATGGAACTGGTGGGCTGCTGGATGTCGACGTCGATCCGCTCCACGCCGGAGAAGGTGGCTTTGGCGAGGTCGGGAGTGAGGGTGAGGGTGTAGTGGACGGGGATGACGCCGGTGGGCAGGCGTTGGGCGGTCGCGCGGCAAAACGGAAGGAGAAAGATAGGGACCAAAGCAAGCGCTGCGGTCATCTTGCGAACAGAGCCTTTCGGAACGCGCTGAAGGGCTCTGGGCACGTCGGGAAAGATGGGGCGCATGATCATGTCGTCCTCGTTTTGGCGAAGGAGAGGAAGCGCGGCGATTGGCCCGGCGAAGCGCGGTGAGGCCGCCTCCCCGCCGAAGCTAAACAGTTTGATGCGTCTTCTTCGGCCAAAAAATGCGGCGCTAACCATTTTAGGCCCGCCGCCAGCCCGGAGAAACGCAACGGCGCAGGCGCGAGATTCCGTTCCGTGATAAGCTAAATGCGCAATTCCGACAGCTGCGTCATGTATCGCGAGAGGGAGATTTCCTGAATTGGATTTCCGCGGGGTGGCGTGCGCGCAGCCTCCAAATTGTCGAGGAGGAGAGATGGGCCGATCGGTAATCGCGGTCATTCTGCTGGCTCTCGCTGCGCCAGCCTACGCCAAAACCCATAAGGACTCATTTGACGTCCCATGCGCGACGCTGTGGACGGCTGTCAAGGACACTGTCCGCGACTCAGGAAAATATATCGTCGTCAGCGTCGACGAGGCCGACATGACAGCCTCTTACAGCATGGGAAGCGTCTTTACGAGCAAGCGCGTTAACTCAGTTTCGCTAGCGCCCCAAGGCAGCTCGTGCGAGATGCAGACGCAGACCTCTTTCAGCGGATTCGTAAATAACGACGCGCGCGATTTCAAGACGCGCGTCGAGAAGTCGCTGAGCAAGCTCCGGGAGACCGCTCCGGCATCTCCACCGCCGTCAAAATAGACCACACCTGATGACCGAGGTCGTGGCCCTGGAGGGCGCGTATGGGGGATTTGCTTCCGTTTTATCTGATCGTCGCTGCGCTTGCGCTCATTGTCTATATTTTGCCGACCGCTGTGGCATTGCACCGCAACTGCAAGGCCACTGGCGGTATTGCGGTGTTCAACCTCTTTCTCGGTTGGACGTTCGTCGGGTGGGTGGTGGCTCTGGCTTGGGCCGCTAGCGGAGAACCGCGGCCGAAACCGATTCCTAACGCGTCGAACAACTAAGATGCATGTGGTTTTCCTCTTACTTTTGATCGCTCTCGCGCTCTCCGTCGCGGTCGTTGCACTCAAACTCATCTTCTACACCATGATTTGCGGAAGTGGTTCATTTTCAACAGGTTGCAATTTTGAAAACGGCCTAGTGACACGCTTTCTCTCCACCTGTGCCGAACTGAAGATAGGTTCAGCATGGGCGTAGCGCGGGCGGCAGGGCGACGCCGCAGGCTTGAAAGACCTTGCCCGCCACGCCGGAAGTCTGGCCGCGAAAAACGTAACCCTTGCCGCTGATCGCGACTTCCATCTCCATCAGGTTGTCCAGATCCCGGATCACGTCGGCCCATTCCAGTTTCCACTCCTTGCGCGCCAAACGGTCTTCCAGTTCCTTGCGCAACAGCAGCGCCAGAAACGAGCAAAACACGTGCCCGCGAATCGTCTCGTCGCACTTGTGATAGATCGGCCGGGTATCCAGCAGCGACTTCATCGAGCGGAAGACATCCTCCACCATCCACAGTTGCTTGTACTTCAGCGCCACCTCACGCGCCGGCAGATCCGTGTTGGTCGTCAGCACCCACTTGCCGTCGTAGCGCGCTTCCTCCTTGATCTTGTCCTCGTCCACGGCGAACTGTTTGCCTCCCGCGCGCAGATATTTGCGATACCCTTTGTTGCCCACCAGCGACTTGTCTCCCTGGCCCAACGCGTCGCGCAGCGAGGCCACCACGGCTTCGCGGTCGTGGCGGTCCTTGGTGGCTTGATCCTCGTTCACGCACACCACATACCGGCGCGCATCCTCGACCCAGACTTCTTTCACCTTCAGCGGCGAGGGATCGTCCCGGTCGTCGCTCTTGGGATGCACTTCCGCATAGCGGCCGGCGCGCGCCACCACCGCCTTGGCTTCCGTCGAACTCCTCATGCGCACGCCCAGGATGTACTTCCACTTCCGCTTCTCCACTTCCGCCAGGGTCTCGGCGCTGATCATCCCCCGGTCGGCAACGATGCAGACCGATCCGATTCCGAACCGGCTCTTCAACCGTTCCACGATGGGAACCAGGCTCTTCACGTCGGCCGTGTTGCCCGGCCAGAGTTCGCTGCAGATCGGATTGCCGTTGCTGGTCCAGCACCATGCCCACCACCATCTGCTTCAGGTCGGGACGATGATCTTTCGAGTGCCCGCGCTGGCCGATGGTCTCGCCTCCTTCGCCCTCGAAGTAGATCGACGTGGTGTCGAAGAACACGATGTCCAAATCGGAGAACAGGTCGCGACGCCGCGCGAACAACGCCTCCTCGATGAGGTCCTTGTTGGTGCGGGGAGCGAAAGGCGTGGCCCCGTCCTGCTGGTCTTTCGGAAGAACCTCTCCCAGCCAGGCCATGGCCCGGTAGAGGTGGTGCAAGTCCAGATCGGCGACGCCTTCGATGGCGTAGTCGTCCTTCCACTTCTCGGCGGCGCGGTCGCTGCCGGGCGCGAAGAGCCGATGCAACACGGTGAGGAAGATGGCCCGCTCGACGGAGAACTCAAAGCGCCGGCCTTCGAGCAAGGTGGTCAGGACCTTGTCGATCGAGCAGGCCTGCCAGAGCCGTTGGAAGATCAGGGCCGGCCCGATCCTGGCGCTGCGAGTGGCGATGCTGTCGCCGCGCGCATGGGCGCCGAGGACGGCGAGCTTCTCCGAGAACCGGCCCAGCGACTGGATCAGCGAGTCGAGCTGGCCGCTGGCCAGCAACTCATCGAGGCGGCCGAGACGAAGCAGGACGCGCTGCTTGACCTTGCCGTCCACCCACTGGTTATCGACGATGAGCAGATAGGTTCGGGAACCGTTCGTCTGCGTGCGAATAAACACGCCGCCGCTCCTACCTCCTCATAGTAACACTACGTTTATCAATATGTAATCAATAAATATAAATACACAGCAAATATACGTGACACTACATTTTGCGCAATTCGAGATATGCTTTCAATGAAATCAATAGCTTACGGACACTTGATACGCCCCAACTGTAGAAGATGAGTCAAACGCTCGAAAAGAGCTCGAAGCGGGACGGCGGCAACAGCCGGCCGTAAGAAAGGCCGCAGCACGGGGAGATCGAAAGGCCGATCAGTTTCGCGAACTCCTGATTCAAGAGGGCAGGCGCAGGAGGCGCGCTACGACAGCCCCGCCCCTCCTTGATCCGCAGTCTCCGGAGTTCGACTCCTGGGTCGGCCCGTCACTTAGGCCGACGAAATCCGCGCCTGACCCATCGCCCTGCCCCCGCGCCCGGACGCTACGATGAAGGATGTGCCGGCGTCTCCCACAGCTCTTGCCCGCCCTCCCAGGTTCGCGATTCTGCTGGCTTTCGGCAGCGTGTACCTGTGCTGGGGCGCCACCTACACTGCGATGAGCATCGGGGTGCGCCTGTTGCCCGCGCCGATTCTGGCGGGAACGCGGATGCTGGCCGGCGCTTTCATCATGCTCACCTTTTGCGGCCTGTCGGGAAAGCAACTGGTGTACGGCCGGAGGGTGATGATCCGGCTGGGCTATCTCGGCGCCCTGATGCTGTTCGGGGGCAACATCGGGCTGGTGTGGAGCGAGAAATACCTGGCCAGCGGCCTGGCGGCGCTGATCGTGGCCGTGGTGCCTTTGTATGTTGCGGTCATCGAGTCGTTGCTGCCGCATGGGGAGCAACTGCGTCCGCGCGGGGTGGTGGGCGTAGCGCTGGGATTTCTGGCCCTGGTCGCGCTGCTGTGGCCCAGCTTCCGCGCCGCGATCGCGACCCGTAGCCATCCGATACAGATCGTGGCAGCCATCGTCGTGCTTCTCGGGGCGCTGAGCTGGTCGACCGGATCGGTGCTGTTCCGGCGTTTGCGGCTGGCCGTCGATCCGCTGGTGGCGGCGGGATGGGAGATGCTGGCGGCGGGGCTGTGCAATCTGGCGCTGGCCACCGTCACCTGGCAGTGGCCGCACGCGGTGTGGAATGCGGAAAGCGTGGGCGCCGTCGGCTACCTGGTGCTGTTTGGATCGCTGTTGGGCTTCTCGTGCTACATCTGGCTCATTCACCACGTGCCGGTGGCCAAGGTGGCCACCTATGCGTACATCAATCCCGTGGTCGCCGTGGTGCTGGGCGCGGCGGTGCTTCATGAGCATATGCAGAAATCGGAATATATCGGCATGGTCGCGGTGCTGGGCGCCGTGGCGCTGGTCACGTCATCGCAGATGAAGAGCGGGCGATCGACCGCGGAGATCGAAGTGGGTCCGGTGGAGCGCGAGGCGTGAAAGCGGAGGCTCTTTGCCGCCCCCAAAAAGCTGGCGCAGGCAGGTCCGCTTTGCGTCGGCTCAAATTGTTGGAGGTGTGGGCTCAGCGATGCTCGCCGGTCGCCGGCGGTTCAGTTCTGCGGCGGGGTCACGTTAGCGATGTAGAAGCCGAAAAGAATCAGCACGCCAAAACCAATTACCAGCGCCATGCGCAGGCGGGATTGGAAGGTCGCCTTGGGCGAGCCGATGCGGGGAACCATGGGCATGGCGAGCAGAAGTCCCGAGCTGAATCCGCCCAGGTGGGCCATGTTGTCGATATTGAGGCCGGAATGGACCCACAGATTGCCCGCCCAGATGGAAAAGCCGATGGCGAGGTTAATGGCGGCGAAATAGATGACCGCCTTGCGCAGGCGTTTGAGCTCATGAATGGGGATGGGCAGGCGATTGGATTTGAGCAGGATAATGAGCGCGCCGGCGATGCCGAAGACCGCGCCCGAAGCGCCCGCGCCCGCCGGGAAAACAATATTGCCGCCCTCGTGGATCGGCCAGATCCAGTTGACCAGCGTGGAAAGCAGGTTGCCGGCCGCGCCGGTGAGAATGTATGCCGCGATCAGACCGAAAGAACCCATGAGCGGCTCGGCGAGCAGGCCGAGATTCCACAGGCACCACATATTGGTGGCCAGGTGAAGGATGCCCACGTGCAGAAACATGGCGGTGACGATGCGCCACCACTGTGCGTGGGGGAGGATGTGGTTGTAATTGAGCACCGCGCCGGCGTTGTTGGCGCCCCAGTGCATGAGTTGATACACATTGGGGCTGAAAGGGCTGATGCCGTGGAAAACCATGGCCAGATAGACCGCGCAATTGACGCCCACCAGCAGATAGGTGGCTGGGGCCGCGATCCACAGGGGCCGGCGGCGGCGAACGGGTGGCGGGGGCGGAGCGTAGCGCGCCTCCGGCGGCAAGACCTCCGACGACGAAGCGAAGGTGTGCGCCGAACCCTGTCCGCGAAGCGCAGAACCGGACTCCCAGCGAACCGGAAGTTGTCCACCGGGTGGAGAGTCGGGGAAATGGCTGCCCATAGCTATAACTTTACTGCATTTTTGGGTTTTCCGAACGGTGGGCGAGTGGGGCGGGGCTGCGGAAAAAAGGGATAGAGAGGGCGATAGCAAAGGGCGTCTCGCTCAAGGGCTTTTATGAGACGGCTGGTGGCCGAGCCTTTGCAAAATCGGGAATTCTTCCGCGGCCTGAGGAGTCCGTCTCCCAGCGGAGATGCTTGCGGCCTGCAAAGGGGGTTTCCCTGGAAACGCGATCGGGTGGCCGGTTGCGGAGTGGAACGCGTTACCATGCTGGGGTGGGCACTTCAACGTTATTACCAATCGTTTCGAACCAGCCGCGGCTGGATCATGAGAGCTTTGCCGCGCACCGCGAGCTGGAGGCGCTGCTGAGGAAGAGCGTGCGCGGCGGGGTGCATTTCGACATTGCTTCGCGGGCGCTGTATGCGGCCGATGCTTCGAGTTACCGGCAGCTTCCGGTGGGGGTGGTGTATCCGCGCGATGCGGAGGACGTGGAAGCGGCGGTGGCGGCGTGCCGCGCGACGGGAGCGGCGGTGCTGCCGCGGGGCGGGGGCACGAGCGTGGCCGGGCAGACGGTGAACGTGGCGCTGGTGTTCGATTACTCGCGGTATATGAACCGGCTGACGTCGATCGATCCGGAAGCCAAGCTGGCGGTGGTGGAACCGGGGATTGTGCTGGACCGGCTGCGGGATGCGGCAGAGGTGCATCACCTGACTTACGCGCCCGACCCGGCGACGCACTCGCGGTGCACGCTGGGAGGCATGATCGGCAACAACAGTTGCGGCGTGCATGGACTGCTGGGCGGCAAAGTCGTGGACAACGTGGAGTCGCTGGACGTGGTGCTGTACGACGGCACGCGGATGACGGTGGGGCCGACGACGGCGGAGGAGCTGGAGGCGATTATCCGCGCGGGCGGGCGCAAGGGCGAGATATCACGCTGGGCTGAAGCGGCTGCGCGACCGGTACGGGGCGCTGGTGCGGGAGAAGTATCCGGTGATTCCGCGGCGCGTGTCGGGGTACAACTTCGACGAGCTGCTGGAGGGGACGAAGTTCAACGTGGCGCGGGCGCTGGTGGGGTCGGAGGGCACCTGCGTGAGCGTGGTGGGCGCGACGCTGAATTTGACGGCGAGTCCGCCCCACCGGGTGCTGGTGGTGCTGGCGTTCCCCGACGCATTTCTGGCCGCCGACGCGGTGATGGCGATTTTGAAGCATAAGCCGATCGGGCTGGAGGGGTTCGACGGGCTGCTCGTCAGCTGCATGAAGAAGAAGCGGCTGGCGCTGGAGAACGTGGCGCTGCTGCCGGAGGGTGGCGGATTCCTGCTGGTGGAGATGGGCGCGTGGGACGCGGCGGAGGCGCAGGCCAAGGCCGAGGCGCTGGATCGCGAGGCGCAGAGGCTGGCGGGACGTGCTTTCGGCGCGGATTTACTCGCCGAGCGAGGCGGCGCGGATTTGGGCGGTGCGGGATTCGGCGCTGGGGGCGACGGTGTTTGTGCCCGGCGAGCCGAACGCGTATGAAGGCTGGGAGGATGCGGCGGTTCCACCGGAGCACCTGGGCGGGTATCTGCGCGGACTGGACCGGCTGATGAGCGATTACGGCTACCGGACGCCGATCTACGGGCACTTTGGGCAGGGCTGCGCGCATACGCGGATCAATTTCGATTTTCGGACGGTGGAGGGGTTGCGCTAGCTTCCGGGAGTTCCTGGAGCGGGCGGCGGACCTGGTGCTGGGATTTGGCGGGTCGCTCTCCGGCGAGCATGGGGACGGGCAGTCGCGGGCGGCGCTGTGGCCGAAGATGTTCGGGCCGGAGCTGGTGGAGGGATTCCGGGAATTCAAGGCGCTGTGGGATCCGGCGAACCGGATGAATCCGGGCAAGCTTTCGGATGCGGTGCGGGTTTACGAGCCGACGGAGAACCTGCGGCAGGCGCCGCATGCGGATGGGAGCCCGTTTACACGCTCGGACGGGGGGCTGGAAACGCATTTTGCTTTTCGGCAAGGACGAGGGGTCGCTGGAGCGGGCGACGGAGCGTTGCGTGGGGGTGGGCGCGTGCCGGAAGACGGTGGGCGGGTGTGATGTGCCCGAGCTACCGCGCCACCGGCGAAGAGAAGCACTCGACACGGGGACGGGCGCATTTGCTGTGGGAGATGCTGGCCGGCTCGCTGAAGGAAGAGGGATTTCAGAGCGAGGCGGTGCATGAGGCGCTGGATCTGTGCCTGAGCTGCAAAGCGTGCAAGACGGAGTGTCCGGTGCAGGTGGACATGGCCCTGCGTACAAGTCCGAGTTCCTGGCGCAGCGGTACAAGGGACGGATGCATCCGCTGCGGCATTACATTTTCGGGTTTGCGGACCGGCTGGCGCGGGCGGGGTCGATGGCCCCGGGGCTGACCAATGCGCTGTTGACGGGGCCGGTGACGGGCGGGCTGGTGAAGCGGATTGCGGGTATCGCGCCGCAGCGCAAATTGCCCTGTCTGGCGGCGGAGAGTTACCAGAAGATGCGACGGGCGCGGGGAAACGGGGGTTCGGATGGGGCGCAGGCGGCAGGGCAGCCGGTTTTGCTGTGGCCGGACACGTGGAACAACTACTACCATCCGCAAACGCTGGCCGCGGCGGAAGCGGTTTTGACGGAGGCGGGTTTTGCGGTGGAGGTCCCGAGGGGACATGCGTGCTGCGGGCGGCCGCTTTACGATTTCGGTTTGCTGGACGCGGCGCGCGACTACCTGGCCGCGGTGCTGCACACGATGGCGCCGCAGATCGAGGCGGGAAGGCCGTTGATCTTTCTCGAACCGAGCTGCGCCAGCGTCTTCAAGGATGAGCTGATCGAGTTCTTCCCCAAGCGACGCCCGCGCCAGGGCGCTGAGCGGGCAAGTGTGGCTGCTGGCCGA
Source organism: Bryobacterales bacterium (assembly GCA_963761855.1). Lineage (GTDB taxonomy): Bacteria > Acidobacteriota > Terriglobia > Bryobacterales > Bryobacteraceae > Bog-375. The sequence goes on from CAVXJY010000119.1 coordinate 11,576, forward strand.
CTGGCTGGCCGCGCAGGGCCGGGCTTTGCGCCGGACCGGCTGCGCGGGGCGCACATCCTGGTGCATGGGCACTGCCACCATAAGGCGGTGTTCGGCGGCCCGGCGAAGGAGATTGCGCTGCTGCGGCAGGCGGGGGCCACGGTGGAGGCGATCCAGGCGGGCTGTTGCGGGATGGCGGGACCGTTCGGCTTCGAGGCGGACAAGTTCGAGGTGTCGAAGGCGATTGCGAACGACGGCCTGCTGCCGTGC
>CAVXJY010000120.1:0-81208 GCA_963761855.1 Bryobacterales bacterium
GCTTCATGTCCATCGGGAGGTCGGGCACCGGCGTCGCGTCGATGCCCCACGGCTGTTCACCGACGGGCAGCACGATCTCGCGGATCCAGGCCGAGGCCGCCTTGCACTTGGTCTCGGTCCGGGGGGCCCAGACCACGTTCAGGCCGCCGTTGTTCTGCAGGTCGGCCAGCGCGTTCGGGCTGTAGAGCTCGCGGCGGGCGCGCAGGCAGTCCAGGAGCTTCACGTCGATGCGCTGCTTGGACAGCTTGTTGCGCATCCACGCCTTGCGCACCAGGCCGGCCAGCGCGGTCCACGAGTCTTCGGGAAAGTCCTGAGTCTCGGGCGGCTTCTCGGCATCGCGCTCGATCAGCTGCTGGAGGGTCAGTTGCCGGATCAGCGGGTTCACGCCGGCGGGCCGGGAAAGACGCTGCGGGTGAGGCGCCGACGGCGGTGCGAGCGGAGCGTGCGACCATTTGGGGCCGATTATGCCTCGGGCAACTTCGACTTGAGGATTTCTCCGTGCTTCTTCAGTTCTGCCTGAAGATCCTCCGCGGTACCACTCCATCCACGGAGCGTTCTTGTTGAGAAACGCTGCCCACCCCGCTGCATCGCGGGTGATTGCGCCTTGGACAACCGACCTTCCAATGGCCTTGAGAACACCCGGGGACAATTCCTCGATCGTCATCGCGGTCAGGTCGTTATTCAACGTCGTCTCGTGGACGCCGCGCTCGGCCCTCCGGTAAGTAGAGGCCCCCGGGGCTCCTATTTAAGCCCCGGGGCCAGCGTGTTCAGCACATTTGTCGGAGGACACGCAACTGGCTCCGTATGCAAAGGGGGCTACAAGGAATTTACGCCGTAGCCCCGCCGATGTGCTATCGGCCGCACTTGCGTGCCGGTCCATTATGCAAGAAACCCCGGTCCGCGGGTAGCGGAACCGGGGTCTCAGGGGGCGGGGAGGACCGCCCGGCGGCAACTGCGGATTGTCGCCACGTGCCTCTGCTGTCAGGACAGGAGCGCGGCCAGTATAGGCGCCCTAGCGGCTCCAGACAACCTTCCGCCGCTCGACGGGCCGCACTTTGGCCAGCACCACCTTGCGGTCGATCAGGTCGGGCACGAAGGACAGGGCCAGCAGTTCGGCCTTGTCAGGGGACTTGCCCCCATTTTTTTGACATCCTTCTTACTCTGCAACTGGATGCGGAAGCGCCCGTCGTAGCCGAAGTCCAGGCTGGTCAGCTGGTCCGCCAGGTCGTCCTCGTTGGGCACGCGGCCGTGCTCGAGCCACTCGCGCATGCGCCCCCCAGCACTCGCTGCGCTGGTTGAAGTATTGCTTGTCGTCCTTGGCCGGCTGGCCCCACTGCACGGCGATGCACGGCGGCAGGCCCTGCATGCGGCGCAGTGCGCTGTCCAGGTCTGCGCCGTTGCCGATGGCGTCGTAGGCGATGCAGGCGATGGCGCGGGCTCCACCGGCACGCCGCGGTCGCTGACGCGGCCCTGCGCGCGCACGATCTCGAACACCCGCGACGCGAGGTCGGGCCCGTCGAAGCCGGATAGCGCGACCTGCGAGTACACCATGAGGCCCTGGCGCAGCGTGATGACGCTGAAGTCGTCGCCGAAGCGCGCCGGGTCGATGGCGAGCACCTTCGGGTGTGCGCGGTAGGTCAGCGGGTCCATCTTGCGCCGGCGGGCCGCGGTAACCAGTTCCGGGCTGATGAAGTTGGCGTAGCCGGCGCGCGGGAACTCTGACCCTGACGCGAACGCGGACGAAGTCCGAGTCCTCGCCGTACTCCTCGACCCACGCGGCGATCTGCGACTTGTTGGAGAACGTCACGGTGCGCGAGTGAACGCGCGTGTAGGTGTTGCGCTTGCCTTGCGTGCAGTTCTTGAAGAACTTGCCGGTGGTCTTGGTGGGGTTGCCGGTCGCGCAGCCACCAGGATCTGCGTGTTCACGTCGGTCAGCGCACCCTCGGTGACCTCCCAGATCACGTCGTCGATGGCGGATGCCTCGTAGAAGATTACGATGATCCGCTTGCCCTGGTTGTGCAGGCCGGCGAACGCTCCGAGCGCTCCTTGGACCAAGGGATCTGGTCGATCCGCCACGACTTCTCGCGGATCGGGTCGCCTGCCACGTAGAGCGCGGTCGCGGTCAGCGTGAAGAACTGCCGCGCAATGAACAGCCCGTACCATTTCGGCAAGCTCGGCCCACGTCTTCGTGCGCAGCTGCGTGTCCGTGTTGGCCGTCACCACCCCGCGCGTGTTCTCGAACGTCGAGATCGACCACAGGATCATCCACGACACGATGGCCGACTTGCCCACGCCGTGGCCGGCGCTGGTGTCCTCTTCGACCACGCAGCCCTCGGATCCGGCTTCGCGCAGGCGCTCGCCGATGCGCACGAGTTGCTCGCGCTGCGAGTCCTCCGGCCCTGCCTGGTTCTCCAACTGCGTGCCGGGCTCGCCCCACAGGGAATGCCCACAGCACGAAGCCCAGCGGGTCATCGCGGAAGCGGTCCAGGTCGTCGAACAGCGAGTCGAACGCCGTGCCCTTGATGAAGTCGTTGCCCATCTTGCGGAAATCTACAGGTATGGGGATCTGCACCGCATCCGTGGATGTTCTTTGGCGCACACAAGACCCTCGGCGCCGCCGTTGAAACGCGGGTCGTGGACTGGTAGCTTGGTGTGCGGTGGGAGCGGCGGACGAGGGGGCCGCGAGTCAAACCACGCCTGGGTCCTGACCTGCTGTCGTGCCCGGTAGGCCGCGTGGTCCTCGGCGGCCTGCTGCGCGATGATCGCTTCGGCGCGCTCAAGCGCCTCGCGATGGGCGCCCGCGAGGGGCGAGTGGTCGGGATCACGCTTCCAGCGGCGCCGGCAGCCGGCCGCGCTTGGCGCGGGGCGGCCTCGGGATCGGCGGGTCGGTCTGCCAGAGGTACCGGGTCGGCTTCCGGCCGCCGCCCGGCTTGTTGCGTCGCCCCGCCACGCGCCCTGCGTCAACCGCCGCTCACCTTGGTCGGCGTGATCACGAGGGCCGGCATGTCGTAGCCGGAATCCTCGAACCCGTTGCCCTCGGCCATGCCCTCGAACGGGGCCGCGGGGTAGCCCTCGGCGGCGGGTACCGCGCGGCGCTGCGCCGGGGGCATGTGCTCGACCACCTCGGCGGCACGCATGGCGCCCGTGGCGCGGCTGGCGCCGCAGGTCTGCCCGATGCCGGTGGCCTGGGCGCGGAAGTTGGCGGGGTCGATCGCGCGGGGGCGATGGGTGCGGTCACCCAGAGTTGCTCATCGGAGGTCTCCTGCGGAGGTGGGGCGGTGGGGGCCGAGTCGATGATACGCGCGTCCTCCACGGGTTGGGAGTGGGCGTGCGCGGTGCCATAGGCCCGCCGGCGGCCGTTTTGCAGCCGGTCGGCCAGCGCGGCGGCCAGCGCGTTCACGCCCTCGCCTTCGGCATCCACCAGCTTGAAGTGCCTGGCGAACAGCGTGAGCGCGGGCTGCGGGTCAACGCGGCGGATCTTGACCGTGTTGACGGGCTGGAAGCGGGGGACACCCTCGGCATCCACGCCGTCGCGGTCGTAGCGCGTCTCCACGTCGATGCTGGTGATGGTGGCCGCGGTGTCGTCGTCGAGTTCGTGGATGGGCTTGAGTTGGCCGTTCTAGTCGTACAGCCCGCGCACCGTCCGGGAACGCGAACCGCCGCATCTGCCGGAAGACCATTTCCGGCGTGACGCCAGCCGCTTCGGTTGCCTCACCCCACAGCGCACCGATGCGCGCCGCCACCGCCAGGTTGTTCAGCAGGCGCTGACCTTCGACGGGGGTGATGCCCGCTGCGAGGGACGCCTGTTCATGCTGCGGTTCTGGGCGTAGTGCCGCACGAAGGTCTCGGTTGGGTTGTTGGCCGAGGGTGCATGTATTGCGCCTTAATTTCAGAAATTCGGAAATTTCAAAAATTCCAAAAATTCCATTTTGCAATTTTTCGATTTTCGATTTCGGGTGACTGCGGGGCGTAGGTCCGGAGGTAGCCCCCATCGCCTTCAGCGGGCCTCTCCCCCACCCCCCGGGGGTCAACCAATTCGAAAGTCTCAACTCACCAAGTCCTGGGCGCGCAGCCTGGCCGCCAGCGCATCGTTCCACCCCGCAACGTGCCGAGTGCAGGCGGCCGCGAAGGATGCCCAGTTCGTGCGCTCTGCATCGTCAATCGCTCGCACGTCAAGGCGGTCCTGCAGCGCTCGCGCTGCGAGCTCTTTGCCCATCGCCAACGGGTCCGCAATTGGGGTTTGAGATTGCCAAGTGAGGGATTTGCTGCGCCCTGACGGGAATATGGCCAGCACGCCCCCAATAATGGGTAATTGGGGCTTTCGATTCGGTGGAGTTCAGCCATAAATTGCAGATTCGTGATTTGCGGGTTTGGTGAAGTGAGTACGGGCTTTCACTTGTTGAGTTTCACGCGTTGGCGCGGGGCAGTCGCTTAGTACACGGCGCACCTTGAAGCGCCGGCGGAGGGCAACTGGGGTGCGCGACATGAATATGGTGGCGTCTTAGTACTCCGAGGAAATCCGCTGGTATCTGAGCGTATAGGTACGCAAGGCGGCGGCGCCAGCCCGAAGGGCGAAAGACCATAGCCCACGGCGCAAGCCGTGTGGAATCTGGTTGCTCCCTGCCAGCCCCGGAACGGGGCGCAAGACTGTTGGCGAAAGCCTCTTCCGCCCCGTTCCGGGCTTGTCCTCACCGCCGACTGATCCCGACGGCTTGCGCCGTGGGCTATTGTCTTTCGCTCCTCCGGAGCTTAAAGGCGCGCCTGACGCTGGAAAGGGGATCCGCTTTTATGTCGTGCACCCGGGCAAACGGGGAGCACGGCTCAAGCAGCCTTAACTTCCCATGCCGACCAGGAGTACGCCTGCCAGCACCAGGCCTAACCCGATTAGCTTGGAACGGTTAAACTGCTCGTGGAAAAAGAGGCGGGCCCACACCAGGGTCCAGATATATCCCGCCGCAACCATGGGGAACAGCACGGAGAGCTGCCCGTGCCGGATCCCCAGCCCGTAGAACACCGAAGAAGCCAGGTACAGGCCGACTCCGAACGCCAGGCGCCAGTTGAGAAAGCTCATGATGCCGCCCGTCAGCCGGACCGCGCCCAGCTTCAGATACACCGCGCCAAAAGAGCCCACCACGGAGCCGAACAGCACCAGCAGAATGGAACTGAGCGGGGTGGAAGTCATTGTTCTTCACCCCGGCCGAGCAAGGCCACTCCCGCCATGATGCCGGCGATGCCTATCAGCTTCAACGGACTGAGGGTGTCGTGAAAGATGAAGTAGGAAAGCGCCGTCACCCAGACATACGACAGGCTGATGATGGGATAGATCAGCGACAGTTCGCCCTCGCGCAGCGCCAGCACCATCAGTACGGTGAACAGGCCATACAGCACGTAGCCGGCGATCAGCGGCACGTTGGTCAGGATCGCCGCCAGGTTCAGGACGAAATGGTTCATCCCGATTTTCATCAGGATCTGCGCCCCCGCGCTGAGCAGCGTGGCGCCCGCCACCATCAAGACGGTGAGCCGGCGCGCGGCGGAGTCTGGATTCGCGCGAGCGGGCGCGGCGGTTGTGTTCAAAGCCTGGAACCTCCCGGAATGCCTGATTGGCGGACTCTGCCAGAACAGGATAACAGGGATTGTGGATACAATGAGAGGCTGTGGATGAAAACAACGCAGCCGCGGTTGAAGAGCCGCCGGCTCCGCCGCTGGAGGCTAAGTTGGCTCCGGAGCAGCGGGGATTCATCGCGGAATGGACCGTCACCATCATCCTGCTGCTGTTCGGCACCACTTCGCTGGTGCAAGCCTTCGTGATCCCGACCGGGAGCATGGAAGACACGCTGCTGATCGGCGACCACCTGCTGGTGGACAAGCTTTCCTACGCGCCCTCGGGACCGGTCTCGAAACACATTCTGCCTTACACCGCGCTCAAACGCGGCGACATCATCGTATTCCGTTATCCGGTGGACATAAAGCAAACGTTTGTAAAGCGCTGCATCGGCCTGCCGGGCGACCGCATCCGGCTCTCAAACAAGCAGCTCATCCTGAACGGCAAAGCGGTGCAGGAGCCTTACGTCTGTCACAAGACGCCTTACATCGAGTCCTACCGCGACAATTTTCCGAACGAACCCAACATCCACGTAGAGCCGGCTGCGCAAGACATGCTGTTGAATCATGTGCGGAACGGGGAGGTGGTGGTCCCGCCCAACAGTTATTTTGCGATGGGCGACAACCGCGATTCCTCGCTGGACAGCCGGTACTGGGGATTCGTGCCGCGCGCCAATATCATCGGCAAACCGCTGCTCGTGTATTGGTCTTTCGACGAATCCACTCAGGCGCTGATCGGGCCCACCCTGAGCTGGCGTCACCTGGTGGACCTGGCGGAGCACTTTCCCAGCAAGACTCGCTGGAACCGGACTCTTCGCCTGATCCACGGCTACCCGCTGAACTGAATGAGCCACCACTATTACGGACTGATTCTCGCCGGAGGACGCGGCACGCGTTTCTGGCCGCGGAGCCGCAGGCGCTCCGCCAAGCAGGTGCTGAACGTCGTGGGCGAGCGATCGCTGATCCAAGCCACGGTGGATCGGCTCGAGCCGCTGATTCCGCCGGAGCGCATCTGGATTCTGACCAACCATCACCTCCACGCCGCCATCATCGAGCAACTGCCTTCCGTGCCCAAGGCGCAGGTGCTGGCCGAACCGGCGCAGCGCAACACGGCGGCGCCGATCGGGCTGGCGGCGCACGTTCTTCAATCCCTCGACCCGGACGCCGTGATGGGGGTGTTTCCCTCCGATCACGTGGTGGCCCGCCCGGCGGTGTATCGCCGCGTCGTCCGTGCCGCCTTCCAGGGTGCGGATGCCGGACATTTGATGGTGGTGGGGATTCGGCCGCGATGGCCTGAAACCGGCTACGGCTATATCGAGTTCCCGCGCGGCCCCCAAGTGGAAACGCCCGCAGCTATTCCGGTGAAGCGATTCCGCGAAAAGCCGGCTCTGGCTCAAGCCAAGCGCTTCGTGGCGGCAGGCAATTTCTATTGGAACTCGGGGATGTTTTTCTGGCGCGCCGGCGTGCTGCTGGATCAGTTGCGGCAGCACCTGCCCAAGACCGCTACCTTGCTGGCTTCCCTGCCCCGCTTCGGCTCGCGCCGGTTCGCGGCCGGGCTGTTGAAGGCCTTCCCGTTATGCGACAACATTTCCATCGACTACGCCGTGATGGAAAAAGCCGGCAAAGTATGCGGCATTGCGGCCGCCGATTTCGGCTGGAACGATGTAGGAAGCTGGAACGCCGTATACGAGCTCCTGCCGGGCGATCGCGCCGGCAACGTGGTAGCCGGCGAGTCGGTTTGCCTGGATGCGCATAACAACTTCGTCGATGCCCGCAGCAAGATAGTGGCGCTGGTCGGTGTCGACGACCTGATCGTGGTCGATACTCCCGACGCTCTGCTGGTCACGCGACGCGACCGCGCCCAGCAAGTCGGAGACGTGGTCAAGGCTCTCGAGCGGCGCCAGCGCGAAGATCTGCTGTAGACTCGCGCTGGTCGTGGGGCAGGCGCTTTCGCCTGCCAGCGCTCGCGACTCGGCGCGCCGCGACTCGCTTCTTTCGGAGGCGCGACCGTCAGGGAGCGGTGGCCGGCGCGTGTGGCCTAGGTCGCGCCTCCCGCTCTGCCCGCACCCGCCGATCCGGAGCCGCGGGGGAGACGCAAAGCACCCGACAACAGGTGTACCTACCACTCCCTCACGGTAGTGGCTCCGATCAGCGGTGACCCCACCGCAGCCCGCCTTCAAAACAGCAGCTTCAGCGCGAACTGTCCCACCCTCGACGGGTAGGTGGTGCGGATGGTGCCGAAGGCGGCACTGGTGGTCTGCGTATTCGGTATCCCGAAATTCGTGTGGTTCAGAACGTCGAAGAACTCAGCCCGGAACTGTAGCCTGATGTTCTCGTGGACGCTGAAGAATTTATCGATCGAAGCGTCCCACTGCTCGAAGCCGGGGGCGCGGAACGCATTGCGGCCCAGGGTGCCAAATGGGTCGCTGGCGGGCGGAGTGCTGAATGCGTAGCCGGCGAAATAGGTGTTCAGCATGGCGGAGCGGCTCTGGCTGACGGCCTGCCCGGTTACATTGGGGCGCAGCTCCGGCTGGCCGCGATAATCGTTGGAGAGAGAGCTGATGATGTTGGCCCCGGTGGCAGCATACGTCACGTCCAGCGGCATGCCGGTGTGGGCCGTGTTGATGCTGGTGATCTCCCACCCACCCAGCAGCGCATCTAATGCGGAGTGCATGTTGGCGCCGAATTGGCGGCCCTTGCCGAAGGGAATCTCGTAGACCACGCTGGTCACATTATTGAGCTCCACATCGAAGCTGGAGAGGCCTTTTTCCGCGGCCAGATCATGGATATTCTGCGGATTGGCCTGGTAGTAACCCGCGAAATACTCCAGCGCCTGCTCGGAATCGCCCATCGCTTTCCCCCAGGTGAACGAGTTCAGGACGTACAAGCCCTTTACAAACTGGCGCTCCACGCGGGCCGAGAAGCCGTTGTAATGATCGTCGCCGGACGGATCGAGCCACGTGATCGGCCCGAAAGTCGATATCGGCACGCGCGCCGTGACTCCCAGGCTTTGGCCCGGCAGGTTTGGCGCCGCCTGATTGTAATCGGCGATGATCGGCAGCCGCAAACTGTGGTTCCCGTTGTAGGCCAGTTCGAGTACCGTGCCCTCGGGGAGTTGCCGCTGCACCGAGAGAAACCAGTTTTGGATGTACGGCCATTTGCTGTCCGGAGGCGTATACACCACGTTCGACAGAGCCGGATGGAAGGCCGCGGGGCTGGCAATGTTGGTGGTAAAGCTGTTCCCGGTGGTGAGAAAGGTCGACGGCACCGCACCGCCGGCCGGAATCGTCTGGCTGAGCACACCGAAGAGGGCCTGAGGAGCATTGATGCCTTCCTGAGCGCTTCCCACCCGGTTGAAGAACGTGTAGCTGATCCCATATCCGCCGCGGACCACCGTTTTGGGATCGACGCTATACGCTAAGCCGAGGCGCGGTCCAAAATCGCCGTAGTCGGGATGCACCAGGGAGCGGTCATACAGGCTCCCGCTGGTGGCTTGGATCATGGTGTCCGTGGTGGGGTCGAAATTCGAATAATTGTTGTCGCGCTCATAGAGCGGCGAGGCGAATTCCCACCGCAGCCCGATGTTGAGCGTCAGCTTGCGGTTCACGCGGAAGTCGTCCTGGCCGTACAGCGAGTGCACGAATTGCCTCAGGTTGATGACCGAATAGCTCCCCAGGTTGATTTGGTTGGGAGTGCCGAACATAAAATCCGCCAGGCTGTAGCTGGTCGAGTCGCTCGCGATCGTGCAACCGGAAGCCGCGCCCAGTTCCGCGCAGGTGGGTTTGCTGAAACTCCCGCTGTATGTGTCCTGACCGTACAGCGGATTGGTGTCCAGGATCTCGGTGCGGATGTTCATATACTGATAGCCCACTTTGATGGAATGCCGTCCCACCGTTTTCGAATAATTGAGTTCCGGATCCCAGGCGGTAGGATTTTGGAACTGCGGATTGCTGGTCTGGCGGCCCAAGGCGGTTAGCCCTGTAATGGTCTGCGTATCGATCCCGCCGGTGAGACTGGACGTGGTAGGCAGGCCTTCGAATTCGCCTGGGAACAGGGACGACATGGCCGGGCCGCCGAGATACGGCGGCGTCTTTCCGGCAAGCATATGAGAGAACCCCAGGCGCGCTTCGAGGATCGAGGTCGGCGTAACCGTCCAGGTATAGCCGAGGGAAGCGTCCTGATCGACCGTATGAATATAGCCGTTGCCATCCCCGCCGGCCGGTCCGGTGAGGTCGGGTGCATAATACTGCAGGTCCTTGCGCTGGCTGAAGCGGATGAACGCCGTCATCCGGTCGTTGATCTCGCCGTCGATTTTGGCGTCGAACTTGTCGCCGTAATCGCGGATCAGCAGCAGCGCTTCGTCATTGTTGGACCGTCCTGGGCCATTTGGCGCCGGCAACTCGCCTAAGACGGTTGCGGCGAACGGATTCAATTGCGCAATGGGAATCGTCGTGCCGGCCGGATAGAGGGTCTTGGTCAACGGGTCGTACACCGACACCGGCAAGATCCCGTTGCGGTCGTTGATGTCGGGAATCGAATCGAAGTTCAGGTAGCGCTGCAATTGGCGCAAGCCTTCGTAGTCGGCGAAGAAGAAGAGCCTGTTCTTTACAAACGGCCCGCCGGTAGTAAGGCCGAACTGGTTGCGCTGCAGCGTGGGCTTCACGAAAGTGGTGGGGCTGAACAGGAAGCCGGTGGCGTTCAGATCGGTGTTGCGCAAGTACTCGTAGGCCGAGCCATGAAAGTCGTTGGTGCCGGACCTCATCACAGCGCTGATCACCGCGCCGCCCACGCGCCCGTATTCGGCGCTGTAGTTGCTGGTGATGACTTTGAACTCGGCCAGCGCGTCCGGCGACAACTGCACCAACTGCGAGGAGTAACCCTGGTTGCTGGTCCCATACGAATTGTTATCCATGCCGTCCAGCAGGAAATTGTTATATGTGCTGCGCATGCCGTTCACGTTGAAGGCGGCCTCGCGCGGCGTCCCACTGGCGGAGAAGGTGGCCTCAATCGGAGACTTAACGGTGTTGGTGGACAATAGCGCCAGGTCCGCATAGTTGCGGCCGTTGAGCGGAAGCTCCTCGATCGCTGTGGTGTTGATCACCTGGCCGTGTTCGCTGGTATCTGTCTCCAGGTCGGCGGCCACGCCCTTCACATCCACCGATTGCGTGACTGCGCCCACCTGCATGGTGATGTCCACGCGCTGCCGGGCGTTCACCGTCACCTGAACGTCGGTAGTAATGAACTTCGAGAAGCCGGTATGCTCCACGGCGATCGAGTAGACGCCCACTTTCACGTTGTAGAAATCATAGTTGCCGCTGTCGTCGGTGGTGGTCTGCACCTTGATGGCTGTGTCCTGATTGGTCAGTGTAACCGCGGCCTTCGGCACGGCCGCGCCCGACGGGTCGCGCACCGTTCCCAGAACCTCGGCGGTATCAAACTGAGCGAACAGCAGCCTGGCGCTCAAGAGACACACAAACACTCCGATGAAAAAAACCTGGCGCATGGATTAACCTCACCAGGAATCTTCGCAAGAGAATGTCTATGTATGATTAAAAAGCGGTCACGGATATGTGACATCGGCGGGAAATACTGGCGGCGCCGGCCCTATTGAATCAGCACCAGCGGCGCGCGCCAGAAGGCGAACTTCCGCGCCGTGGGATTGAGCACACTCACCTGACATGTGTAGCGCCCGGGCCGCAGCTTGCTCAACGGCAGGCTGAAACGCAACGGCAGCGCCTTGGATTTCTCGTTGAGCCCCTGGCTGACCTCAAGAGGCGCCGATTCGAACGCCTTGGTCTTCCCACGGTAAAACGCCACGCTGGCGACGATCGGCTGGGTGGCCGTCGCCGCCGGTTCATACGCCTCCAGGTAGACGTACAGTTCCTGGTTCTTGTTGAACACACGCGTCACGCTGGGCACCAGTTTCTGGCCGCCTTCCACCAGCGGGTTGGCAGCCAGCAGCTTCTTGTCCCTTTCCGCGCTAAATACCGCCGCGTCCAGACCCGTGCGCTGGCTGCTCAGGATGACTGAGCTGATGGGAAGCAGCTTCTGGTCGCTGGTAAGATCGGGAATTGTAAAATCGATTTCGTAAGTTCCCATCTTGCCGGTTTCATTTTCGCGCGCCAGGAATTTCAGGTTGTACTTACCCGGCGCCAGCGTGAAGCCGGTATCGTATTCGAGAGGATGCCTGGCCAGATCCGCGGCGGTCTCGCCCTTCAGTTTGACGTCGGCCACGTCGCGCACGTTCTGTACCACCTTGCCGGCCGCGTCCTTTACCTGGCCGATGAAATCGATACGCGTGGATTCGGCGCCGCCATGGCGCGCCAGCTCCAGCTCGCTGCCGGGAATCTTCGCCACTACCGGCACGAAGTAACGGTCGTGCGCCAGGCGGAAATAATCGATCTCTACGGCGATATCGATATCCGTAATCGGGTCGCCCAGCATCAGGGCTTCCGCTAACTGCCGCTCTTTGTCCGTCGTACTGAGCTTGCCGAATTCCTTGCTGGCATAGTAACCCTGGCGGTAATCGAGCTTGGCAGCCATTGCCTTGTCTTTCAACGCGATTTTGACGCGGCGGAACCGGCCGTCGAGCGCTTCGTTGGCCGAGTAGTAGCCGATAACGTAGTAACTCGAAATGTCTTTCTGCGCCTGCACGATTCCCATCGAAAGGTCGTTGTTATCGAGCAGCGCCTTGCCGCCGGTATCGGAGGCCAGCGTGTAGAGCGTCTCCTGCTGTCCCTGAAAATTGCTGGTGGCGGCGCGGGCTGAGCTGCCGGAGTACATCGCCTGGCCGCCGGGCGACCCTTTGGTGGCGTCGCCCAGCGGCGCCGATGCCATCAGGCCGCGGGCGTCGATGGGATAGAAAGAGACGTTGGAGCGGATGGCGGCGTTGATGGTGGCCTGCAACTGTGCCTGGTTATCCAGCCCGTTGCGCGTCATGCCGCTGGCGAAATACACCAACGCTTTTTTCTCGTTCAACGAACCCAGCATCTTTACCGCCGATTCCAGCGCCGCAAGCTGGCGGTCGGTATTGAAGATGTTGAATTCCGTATCGTCCTGCTGGAAAGCCGCGCCGGTATCCGAGGCGCTGTCGTCGGACACCGTTTCGTCCAGTCCCAGGCCTTCGCCGATCACCAGTTTCTTGATGTCCTCGGCAAGCAGGTCGCGGTCGCCGGTGAAGTCTTCCACTACTTTGATGTCGCTCGCAAACGTCATGATCGCCATCAGGTCTGACGCCGTCATCTGCGTGTTCAGGAACTTCAGCGCCGCCGCCTGGGCGCGCATCTGGTCCTGAATCGGCATCGAGGTCATGTCGAAAAACATCACCATCAGCCGCTTGTCGCGGTATCTGAGGTCGCCCGGTTTTTCCGGAGCGATCTCGATCGCCGTCAGCGGCTTCACCGCGGGCGCCGGTGGCGCGGCCGCCACTTGCGTCCGCTGCTGCAATGCGGGCCGCGCAGCCGGCAGGCTCTCATTCGACAGCTTCTGGAATTCAAAAACGCTGATTTTCTGCGGCTTGCCGTCCTCGGTAACCAGGAAATCGCTGGCCTTCAGATTGTCGACGGGGCTGCCGTTCTGAGACTTGACGATCACGTCCTCCACCACAAGCTGCCGCGTGGTGCTGAAGGTCACCGTGCCCCGCGGGACGCCGGTCGAGTTACTGCCGCCTTGCGGGGCTCCCTGTTGGGCGGAGACCGCCAGCAGCCAGACAAAGAAGATGGCGAGCGTTTTTCGCATGGCTCTAAAACCTGAATCGCACCGTGGCCTGTATGCTGCGCATGGCGTTGGCCGCAGTCGGCAGGCCGAACTGCGAATTGCCAAACGTGGTGTTCCAGGACGCCCAGGTCACGTGGTTGAGCACGTTGAGTCCGTCGAAGCGGATGTCCACGCTGCGCCTTTCGCCGAAGCGAAATATGCGGCCGGCGGAAAAGTTCAGGACAAACTCCAGGGGCCCGGTGATGGAATCGCGGCCGGCGTCGCCCCACTGGCCGTCGGGTGGCGCAGCATACGCCGCCGTATTGAAGCCGTAGCCCGGCAGAACCGCGGCCAGCGGCCCGCCCACGTATTCGGCCCGCGTAGTGCCCGTGATGCCGGTTCCGTTGGCCAGGCGGCCGAGCACGATGGGAGTCTCCGGCAGCCCACTGCCCAAGGTCAAGCTGGGGCCCAGCGTCCAGTCCTTCAACAGCACGCCCTTCCATCCGTTGATGAGCGTGCCGCCGCGTGTCCCCATGCCCGTGGAGTATTGGAAGATCAGGTTGAGCGTGTGAGTCCGGTTGAAACTGGAAAGCGAACGCTCGGCCGACAGGTCCAGCCAGTTCTGCGCGTAACCTGCCCGGGCTGCACCGCGCCCGCCCAGCGTGGACGCGTCGTCGATGGCCTTGGAAAATACATACGTCGCATTAGCCAGGAACCCGTTATGGAAGCGGTGTTGTAACTGCGCGCTGGCGGCGTTGTAGTTCGAGTTGCCATTCGAGGTCTCGTAAACATAGCCGCTCGGGTAACCGCTGGAGACCCCGGCCGGATATGTCCCGGCCGGAAACGTCCACGGCAGAAACTCCTGCACCTGGTGCGTGCCCTTGTCGCCGGTATAAGTGAACGTCGCCACGAACGAGCCGGATAGGTTGTGCTGCACCGAAGTCTGCCAATAGTGGACGTAGCCGATGCGAAAATTCGGGTCGAGCGCAAAGGTCTGGGACGTGGTGGTGATGGCCGGCAGTGTCAGCGCGTTCTCGAGCGATAGCGCGGGCGCTTGCGACACCGGGTACTGCTGCGTGACGCTCGTCGAGAGCGGCGCCTGTTGCGACATCTGGTTAGCTAGCGGCTGGAACACCGAGGTGTTGTAGTAGAGTCCATAACCAGCGCGCACTATCGTGGAATGCTTGGGGAACGGCCGCCACGCAAGGCCGATGCGCGGCTGAAACTCGTGATAGTCCGGGCGCACCAGCGAAACCGGCAGTCCGGCCTGGCTGGCCAGCGTGCACGGAACCGTACCGGTCGAAAGAGTGTTGGTGCCACACACCGGTGTCGCCGTGGTCCAGTCCGGCCCTACTTCCAAACTCACCAGCCGGTTGTAAAGTTCCGTCACCGGGGCCTGGAAATCCCAGCGCACGCCGAAGTTGAGCGTGAAGTTGCCGCGCATGTGCCAGTCGTCGGTGATGTAAGTGTCTGCCCACGAAGCGCGGAAATACTTGTCTGCTCCACTCGGCGAGTAAGCGATGGAACTGGCATCGGGCAGGCCCAGCAGAAAGTCGGCGAAGTCGAAGCCCGTGCCGTTGATGGCCTGGCCGTTCGCGCCCGTGAGGCCGGTCATGTTACCGGTGAAAGTGAAACTTCCGCGCGCATTCTGCTGCGCTATCTGGTTGAAATCCAGCCGCCGGAAATCGCCGCCCAACGTGACGTTGTGCGAGCCGCGCACCCAGATCAGACTTTCGCCGGCCGCATTCGTGTTGTTGTGATTGATTTGGTAAGCGCCGTCGCTCAGTCCGTCGATGCCGCTCGAAAACGACAGCGAGGGAGGTCCCCAGAACTGTGCAGCCTGGTCGTTGCCCAGAATCCCCGCTGCTGCCGAAACATTCTCGGAATTCGCGAAAAACGGTGTCAGATTAGTGGCCGACCGGCTGAAACCGTAGCGCAGATTGCTGATGAGGGTGGTCGTGAAGTGATGATTCCACTGCACTCCGGTATTGATGCCAGTCATCTTCGTGGCGTCGACAAAACTGAATAAGTTGGGAGTTGAGGAGTTACTGCTTTGCCAGGCAAACATCCCCGACACCTGATTCTTGGCGTCGATCGTCTCGCTGATGCGCGAGTTGATGTTGGTCTGGTTGCTGGTGCTGACGATTGGAATCTGGTAGTTATATCGCGAGTCGCCGGCGAAATTCGGCGACGGGTAAAAATTGAGCAGATCGAGCGCCGCCGAATTCAACCGGGGTGTCGGAATCAGGTTGTTGGCGAACGGGGCGCCGCTCAGCGGGTCGTAGACGGTTACGGGTGCATTCGTAATGCCGTTGAGCGCCTGGGAGAAGTTGCCTGCGCGCTCGTCCATGGTCGGCACCAGCGCCGTGCTGGTCGTGGCGTTGCGCCCGCGCGTCAACTGGTAGTTGATGACGAAGAAAGTGTGTTGCCCGCTCAGCACGTGCGGAATCTTGAGCGGTCCGCCCAGCATTCCGGTGGAGCGGAAGTGGGCGAACGCTGCCTTGGGCGTATCCTGGCCGGTCAAGGAAAACGGCCGCGCATCCAGTGCCGAGTTATTCAGAATCAGCGCGACATTGGCGTTGTAATGCGAGCGCGGATTGCGGCGTCCGTTACCGAAGGAAGCCTGGTTGCCGCGGCGCCCTCCGCGGCCGCGCCAACCCGCGTAGTTACCGCCGAAACCGCCTCTGCCACCGCGGCCGCCAAAGCCGCCGCCCGGCCCGCCGGGACCACCGCCCGGTCCACCAGCACCGCCGCCCGGCATTCCCGGGCCGCCACCGGCGCCGATTCCGCCGGGCCCGCCCTGGCCATTGATTCCGCCGGGTCCGCCCATGCCGTTCACGCCGCCGGGACCGCCGAATTCCCAGTCATTCTGCTGTTGCGGCATGTTCAAGCCGCTATTCACGCTGCCGTTGACGACGTAAGCATCCGAGCTCTGCGTGATGTCGCCGGTCGCGGCACCGGCTGCGTTTTCGGCGCCGCCATTCTCCAATCCCAGGTCCGTCGATTGGTTCACCTCCAGACGCTGGAAGGCGCCGCCGGGCTGCGCGCCCGGCCGCAGCGAAGGCCGCCCACCGCTCGCATTGCCGCGGCCTCCACCTGCGGGCCGGTTGCCGGTTGGCGGGTTCGCGGCCGCCGTCGCCGCTGGCGCTGGCCGGGCGGTGCCCGGTTTGGACGCCACCGGCGCCGTTGCTGTGGCTGCCCCGGCCGGCGGCGTCAACTGCTTCTGCAACGCGTCCAGCGGCAGCACCGTGAAGTCCCAAGTCGGGCTGGGTGCATTCGGCGCCACGCCGATTTCGCGCGATATCGGGCCGAACCCCAGCATCGAAATGCGCAAAGTCCAGATTCCATCGGCCAGGTTCGGAAAGGAATACGCGCCCGAATCGTCGGTCGAGGTAACGAAGGTTTTGTCGCCCTGCGTAATCGTGACCGTCGCTCCAGGCACCGGCAGGCCGTCCGATTTAACCCATCCGTGATGCTCGGAAGCCAGCAGACAAAAAACCGAGAGGCTGGCGGCCAGAAGCCACTTCAAGTGCGCACGGATATGGTGTGCATGCATGGGTTGATAATTCTTAGGCGACAGCCTGTAAGGGAATGTTACCGCCATACCGAGCTTCGCGTCGGCGCAAGTGCCCCAATAAAAATGGAACTTCCCTTCAAAGCGAAAGCCGGATGGGCACTCTGGCGGTGTATCTGAGCAGCGGTCTCGAGCCAACCCGCGGCGCTTCCCACGCTATAATCGTCGTCAATGCCCCAAGGTGGAAGTGAAGAGGATCGAGACTGATGAGACGGATATTCGGCACGAGACGATTTCGCCTGCCCCTCCTGGCCGGGGGACTGGTTGCGGCGCTGGCCCTGGCGCCGTTGGGCTGCAAACGCGAGCCCAAAACCGTTAGGGTGGTGACGCCTGAAGGCGAGGCGCCGGTGCTCGCTACCGTGGTGACCACCTCCGAAGCCAGCCAGGAGCCGCAGTTGCTGAACGGCTTTTATGGCATTGAAAATAACTCGTGGCGCTGGACGGGTAAGCAGTTCGCCGTGCTGCTGCGGGCGCCGGCGGGTGCGGTGCAGGACGGAGCCGCCCTCGACCTGGCGTTCACCATCCCGCAGGTTGCCATCGATCACGACAAGTCGTTGACGCTGTCGGCGTCCGTCGAGGATACGCCGCTGCCGCCGGAAACCTACAGCAAGTCAGGCCAGTACGAGTACCGGCACGATGTTCCGGCCTCGGCTTTAACTAAGGATGCCGTGCGCATCCACTTCTCGCTCGACAAAGCCATTCCACCCTCCGGCGCCGACAAGCGCGAACTCGGCGTCATCGTCCGCTCGGTGGGGCTGGAGCCGAAGTAGGAACTTGACCCCGGTTGCGCCTTCCATGGCCGGAATAAACCGCGCTACCCCCGCCGGTGCGCGCCCTGCAGTCCTGCGCGCTCTCTATTGGCTCGTTCCCCCACTCTTCTGCCTGTGGATGCACTGGCTAGGCTTTCGCGCCTGGTTCCGCGCCGATGACTTCGCCTGGCTTCATTTGGCGGACACGGTTTCCAATTTTCACGATTTTCTCTTGGCCGTATTCCGGCCGTTGGCGGAGGGCACGCTTCGCCCCTTCAGCGAGCGTATTTTCTTCATGGCCGGCTCGGTCCTGTTCGGCCTGAATGCACTGCCTTACCGCATCGTTATCTTCGCCACCCAGTTTGCCAATCTCGCACTTGTCGCGGCTATCGGCACGCGCCTCACAGGCAGCCGCGCGGCCGGATTCTGGGCCGCCATTTTCTGGGTCGTCAACTGCTCGCTCATGCTGCCTCTTGGTTGGGCTTGCGTCTGGAACCAGATTCTGTGCGGCTTTTTCCTGCTGCTGGCGTTCTGGTTACTGCTGCGGTATATCGAGACCGGTGCGCGCCGCTATAACGTGGCTCAATGGATCGTATTCGTGTTGGGTTTCGGGGCGCTCGAGTTGAACCTGGTTTATCCGGCGCTGGCTGCCACATATACATGGCTGTGCGCGCGCCACCGTTTCCGCGGCACGCTGGCCATGGTTCCCGTCTCGATCGCCTACTTCGTCCTCCACCTGTGGGTTGCGCCGCCGCCAACCGGCGACTACGCAAGGCATTTCGGCCCATCGATGCTGCACACGTTGTGGACGTATTGGACGTTGTCGGTTGGCCCGACATATTTCAAGACGCCGCTCGGCCTTTCGCATCGGGAGTTGCTGGCAGGCATTGGCCTGCTGACGGCCGCGCTGGCTGCCGTCGTCCTGGTTCAACTTCGCGCGCGCAAATGGGCGGTGCTGTTTTGCCCCGTCTGGTACCTCGCGATTCTCGTGCCTGTCCTGCCGCTCCGCGATCACATTACCGAATATTATCCGGCCCTGCCCGTGATCGGCCTCTGCTGGCTGGGCGCCTGGGGTTTGGTTGAAGCGTGGCGCGCCGGCGTCGCCTGGAAATCGGCCGCGGTGCTGCTCGCGGCCATTTATGGGCTGATGGTCATCCCGGCGTTGAGAGCTGACACGGCGTGGAATTACGCCCGGACTGTGCGCGTGCGCCGTTTCCTCGGCGGCCTCGCTGCCGCCCATCGGCTCCATCCGCATCAGGCCATTCTTCTCGATGGCGTGGACCGCTATCTGTTCGTCGATGCGGTGCGCGAACTCGCTCCTCGTTTGATTGGCATCGAACGCGTCTACCTGGTGCCCGGCAGCGACCGGCGGCCCGATCTTGAGCATGAAGACGAAATCGGCGACTTCGTGCTCTCCGGCGCCCTCACCAGCAGCGCGCTGAGCCGCGATGACGCCGTTGTCTATGATGTCAGCGGGCCGCGTCTGCGCAATGTCACCGCAAACTTCATGCAAATGCGGATTGCGCGGAGCCTGCCGGCCGCGCTGAATCTGGCCGACCCGCTGGTCGCCGGTCTGCTTGGCCCGGAGTGGTATCACTCCGACGAAAACCACCGCTGGATGCCGAAGCGCGCCACGCTGCGTATGGCCGGGGCAGAGCACGCCGGCCAGTCTCTTTATCTTCGCGGCAACTGTGGCGAGGAGGAGCTGCGCCCCGGGCCGCTCTCGATCACCGTCACCGTGGATGGCGTGCCTCTCCCGCCGGTACTCGTCCGCTCGCCGCGCTTCGAGGTCTCATTTCCTCTACCCGCCGCTGCCAAGCCCGAAATGCACGTCACCATCGAATCCAGCCGCATTTTCCGCGTCCCCGGCGACGACCGCGATTTGGGCCTGGCTTTCGACGAGATCGCCGTGCGCTGACGCGCTTGCAGCCATTTCGGGAAGAATCGCGCAGAGATTTTCCGAAACTAAATAAGTTAGCCTCTGCTTTTGGGAAGATTCTTCCCAAATGCGACGGACCGGCCAGCCCTCAAACGTGGCTGACCCTATTTGAGCGTGTACGTCAGCCCAGTGGTCAATTGGAACGAATTCTTCCGGAAACTGGGCGGAGGATTATTGAGGTAGCTGTCGATCGCGCCCAAGGCGACGCTCAGCCGTTTGTACGCGGGCACCGTCAGCGTCATGGAAGCGTTGGCCAGCCAGTCATCGGTCATGTTCCAGGTTGGTGTCGCCGAAACCGTTTGCGCCAACACTACGCCGTGCGGGAACTTGTGGGTGAAGGCTTCGGCGAAGTTCGACGCCGCCAGTTTCTGGTCCACAGTGGCTGACGAATTGAAGCTCTGGTGCAGGTACGTCATGCTGGCTTTGGCGTCGAGTACGTTCGCGGCGTTCTTGACTACGGTCCAGCCGAGGCCGCCGCCCATCTGCGCCCCCAGGTCCAAGCCCTGCGAATAGTTGTGATCGAAGGACACCCGCCCGAATCCATACATCCGATGGGTGGAGAAGTATTCGTCGCGCTCCAGGTCGCCATGCAGGATATCGGTTTTAATTTCGGGGGAGCCAGGCTGCGTGACGGTGCCGCTGGAGAAGGTGAAATCCAAGATGGTGCGGTTCCGCGGGTCAAGCCAGGTTTGAACCGGCACCGCCCGCACCAGGGCGAAACCGCCGCTGAAGGCGCGGCTTTGCTGCGTGGCTTCCACCAGCGTGGCCCCGGCATTGACCGATCCGGTCCACGCCTCGTACAAAGCGGGGTTGTGCATCACATGCTGCTCGAACTCGGTGGATTCGATGACGTGGGCGGCATCCGCCACCGCGACCGTGGTCGGCGCCGCGCCCGGTGCGGCGGTCACCGTGATTTGTTTGTTCGTGGCTTCGACGCTGCCCTTGGGCAACTTGGATGTATCCGAATGGCGGCCCAGCTTCATGTCCTTGCCGACGATGGTGTACGGGCCGGCGGCGCGCAGTTCCTTCACTTTGCTCCAGGGGATGGTCAGTTCACCCAATACATCGCTCTTGAACTTCACGTCGCCACCGCTGGAGCGTTCAAAGTGGCCCACCAGTTTCTCATCGTCATTCAGGATCAGCAGGTCGGGCGGTGGTTTGGGCGGAGGCGCTTGCGCCCGTAAGCTGGCGCGCGGTGTGACCAGCAATGCCGCCAATCCCAGAGCAGCCATTATCAGGTGACGCGTATAGGTTTGCATAAGGCTGTTTTCCAGAATATAAGACTTGCCACTAAAAAGGGCAATCGGCCTTCCCGTGCGCGTCTCGCTCAGGAATCGGCCGGCGCCGGTCCACGGAATCCCAGGTAAACGTCGTGCAGGCGCAAAATGCCCAGCGCACGGCCGGCATCGTCCACCACCGGCAGCGCGGAGATCTGCGAGGCGCGCCGCTCCATCCGTTCGAGTGCGGCGGCCAGGCTGGCGTTCGGGCCGATGGTAACCGGCGCGGCCGTCATGATGTCCGCCGCGCACAGGCCGCGAATGTCATCGTGATGCGCCAGGGCGCGGCGCAAGTCGCCATCGGTGATAAAGCCGGCTAGGCGTCCCTCCGGAGTGACCACGCAGGCTCCGCCCAGCGGCAGGCGCGTCATGGCGATGATGACCTCTTTTAAGGAAGCCTCCGGCGCCACCATCACGGCTTCGGCGGCGGCGTGCATGGCCTGGCGCACCGAGATTCGCAGGTTGCGTCCCAACTGGCCGCCCGGATGGTACCGGCCGAACTGCTCGGGCGTGAAGCCACGCGCGCACATGAGTGCGATGGCCAGCGCATCGCCCATCGCCTGAGCGGCCATAGCGCTGGCGGTGGGCGCCAGGTTGTGCGGATCGGCTTCCCGCTCCACCGTCGCATCCAGCAACACGTCCACCATGGCAGCCAGGGGAGACGCGGTGGCGCCCAAAATGCCAATCAGCGGCGAATGGAAATCGCGCAGCAGTGGAAGCAGCGACAAGAGCTCGGCGGAGCTGCCGTTTTTCGACACCAGCACCGTGGGATCGCCCGGCGTGTATATGCCCAGATCGCCATGCGCCGCCTCCGCCGGATGCAGGAAGACGGCCGGCGTGCCGGTGCTCGAAAGCGTGGCCACCAGCTTGCGCGCCACGTGCCCCGATTTGCCGATGCCGGTGACGAGCACCTTGCCGGGATGCGCCAGAATGAGCTCCACCGCGCGCACCAGCGCGCCATCCAGGCGCTCCGCCGCCTGCATCACCGCGTGTGCCTCGATCTCCATGGCCGTCCGCGCCGCGGCCAGCCATTTCTGCTTCTCGGCTTCCTCTGCCATTGGGAAACACCATCATCGCACGGAGCACTATGGCAGAAGATCGGATTGGATCGACCCAGATGAGCCAAGCCGCCCGAATGAGGCCCGGACGGGGCGGAAAATCGGCAACCGGCATACCTCCAGCGCCCCGTTTTGGCGTCTAATAAACGTATGCGCTCTTTCCTGGCCGTGCTGGCTGTTCCTGGGCTGCTGGCCGGCTCCATTCTACCCGAGACAATCGGGCCGGCACATCGCAGCGGCGAGTCCAAGCCCACGCTCACCGATCGCGCGGTTTGGGACGACTACGGGCTTACGGCGTGGGAAACGGCGACCTATAAATCGGGCCGGGCCAGCTTCACCGTTACTGCCTGGCAGCTTCGCGACTCCACCGGCGCGCTGGCGGCTTTCGACTGGCAGCGCCCGCAAGATGCCAAACCATCCAAACTGGCGCCGCTCGCCGCCAGCGGGCGAGAAGGCCTGCTGTTTGCCCAGGGCCAGTACCTGATCGAGTTCGCCGGCTATCAGCCGAACAAAGATGAGGTGACAGCGGTCGGCCAGTCCTTGAAGAACGTCGACAACACAGCGCTGCCGCTTTTGCCCGGCTATTTGCCCGCCAAGGACCTGGTCCCCAATAGTGAGCGCTACATCACCGGCCCGGCCAGTCTGGCGCAATTCCTTCCGGCGGTTTCACCTTCCATGGCAGGCTTTCACTTTGACACGGAGGCGCAACTAGGCGTGTTCCACGGCCCCAAGGGCGATATGACGCTGGCTATCTTCAATTACCCTTCGCCGCAGATCGCCCGGCAGAAGGTGCCTGATTTTGAGCAACTTCCCGGCGCCATGGTCAAACGCAGCGGCCCGTTGGTCGCGGTATTGCCGGCTGCGGTCGATCGCGACATGGCAGAGCGGCTTCTCTCCCAGGTCCGCTGGCAGGCCGAGGTAACTCGCGACCAGTATGTCCCGACGCTGCGGGATAACCCCGGTGATCTGTTGTTAAACATCTTTAAACTCATAGGGGTACTGCTTCTGTTTGCGATATTGTCCGGGCTTCTGATGGGCGCTCTTCGGGTGTTGCTGCGCTGGCTTCGCCACGGAGAGGAGCCCGAGGTCATGATCAGCCTGCACCTCGAATGAGCTTTGGTGCGATTTTCACAAATTGCTTTATATCTGCGTCTTGGAAAGAAATCCTCAGGCTGTTTCGAGAGCTTTTCCGGTATTGCCCTACCATTGTAAGATTTAGCGCATTGCTGCAAGTTGGGGCATAAGAGCAGCTTACGGCTGAAAAAAACGGGCCGGATTTCTTCTTGACTTAGAGGCTGCGGGGAAATAAGATCCAACTACAAAAGCTTTTGGCGGATTGCGATTCCGTCGAAACTGATTCTCCCATCGAACATCACCCCTGGTAGAACAGAGGGGTTAAAATGCTCACCCTTCGGGGTGAGCATTTTGTTTTATGCCGTGTTTTGATACACTTGAGGGCCCACTTCGGGGTCAACGTACCGGCCCGAATAGACGCCTCGTCCTGCATAACACTTGTTAAATCCACAGCTTTGGGCCGGCTCGGCCTGGCTGGGCCCAGAGCGTCTCAGGCGGCCGGCTCACCCCTTCCACAACAACTCGGCGTCGGAACGGCGGACATAGTTGGCGTCCAGGGCGGCAGGGTCGGAGGCTCCGCCGGCCTGCCAACGGTGCCAGGCGACGCGGGCGATGGCCGCCGCCAGGGCTTGGGGAGCCGCGGTGCGAAGGGCATCGCGGAAGCGCGAAGCCGCAAGCGCATCGGCGAAGGCGCTGAAATCCGGCGAAACCAGTTCGACGGCCTGCGGCAGAGTATCCAGCCACGGCGCCAGTGGAGCCACGGTTTCCGGGCGTACGAGGCTGCCAGCGGCATCGTAGAGCGCCGCGTAGACCTCGCCGCGGCGCGCATCGAGCAGGGCGGCACGCAAGGGCGCTGTGCCGAAGGAGGCTATGGCAGCCAGATCCGAAACCGCAACCGCCGGTTTGCCGGCCGCTTCCGCCAGCCCCTTGACACAGGCCAGGCAGACGCGCACGCCAGTGAAGGCGCCCGGGCCCGACGCCGCAGCGAAGCAATCCACATCGCCAACCGCGACGCCGTGGCGGCCGAGCAGCGCTTCGATGTGGCCGAACACTACGTGGGCGAAGCCGGAGGGCGATTCAAGCGCAACCTGCTCGACCAGGTTGCCGGCGCGTGCCAGCGCCAGGCTGCCGTGCGCGTGCGTGGTATCGATGGCCAGAATGAGGGGCGTCACTGTTTCAGATCGTATCCTTGAGCCAACATGTAGACGGTGCCGTAGCCATTCATGCCGTAGAGGCGCAGCAATGCAATGGCGGGATAGTTGACGGCCAGGCCGGCAGGCAGCGTGAAATCGCCTTGCCGCGCGGTGCCGAGCACCCGATACCCTTCGTGGTCGGCGGTAACTTCGGCGGTCCACATCCACAGCATGGAGCGGGTGGCACGGCTGGTGTGCGTGATCTTGGCCGAAAAGTGGGCTGCGCGGCCGGCGGTGAGAGCGCCCGTGGGCTGCTGGATCTGGTAGACCACTTTGGCGGGATCGATGACGATCTCCTGCACCGGCACGTCGCGCGATTCGAATTTGTAACTGCGGTTCATGCCTTCGAGCGTGGCCTCCCGGACCACGTGCAACACCCAATCGTGATAGCGGTCGGGAGGCTCGCCGGTGAAGTGATCGCCGCGCCAGCCGCGGCGCGGGGTGACGGTACCGTCGGCCGGATCCAGCCAGTAGACGTCGTAGCCGTGGTGCTCCACGGTGAGCTCAATCGGGCCGGGCTTATCGATATAAACGATGTACTCGACGCCGGGAAGAGCCAGCGCGCGGCCACCATCCACATCGAAGTAGGGTTCGAGATCCCAGTGGCGCGTGCCTTGCATCAGGTCGAACCAAACCGTCATGGCCCTGGCGCCGGGCGAATTGGTGAATTGCGAACCCGAGCCGGTGTTGGCGTAGGTCGGGTACTGGCCGTTGATGGCCGCCGTCCAGAGCCGGTGGCGGAACTCGGCGGCATCCACGTCGTTAGGCCCGGACTTGCCCGCCCCGGAGTCTTCGCGCGCCAGCTCGAGCGCGACGCCAGGCACCTGGTAGAGTTGATGCTCGATAGCTCCCACGGCGGCATCCGCTGTTCCGTATGCGGCGAAATCCATCCAGCCGTCATCGAGCAGCGGCGCTGAAGTGACGCGCGCGCCGCTGGTGCGCGGATGCTGGTAGGGATCCGATTGTTTGATCAGAGCGCCGGTTTCGGCCAGCAGCGCGCGCGCGCCGGTCTGGCTTTCGAATTCCTCAAGTCCCTGCCAGGTAACGTTGCGGGCGGCGTAACGGCCCACCAGAAAGCGGATGAAGCGGAGCCGCGCCGTGCGGTCCGGCAGCAGGCGGAGGAGCGCTTCCGGACTGGAAGCCAATACCAGGTCGGCAATCATGCCTTTGGAGTTGATGTAGGCGATGCGCTGGTCGAGGCGCTGGAAGTAGGGCAGGTCGGGACTGCCGGGGCTGCGGAAACCGGAGGCCGCGCCTTCGCCCAGCACCAGGCCGCGCAGGTGATTGAACTTCTGCGCGGCGCGCGCATCCACCACGGCGCGAAAATCCGCGTCGTCCAGCCAGGCAAAGCGCATTTCGCTGGCGCCCATCCACAAATGCGGCTGGTTGGCGGCGATGGTTTCCCAATGATGGAGGTTGGCCACGCGGATAAAGCCGGGTGCATCGGAAGCAATGGCGGTGAACCCGCCGGTGCGCCCATCCCATTCGGCCACGTTGCTGGTAAGGCGGTATTCCCAGTGGCCGGCATCGGTGGGTGTGAAGCGCAGCACCATGCGGCCGCCGCCATCCCAAAAGGCCGGCAGGGCGTAAGTGCGCATTTCGGGCGAGCGGAACTCGGCGCGCAGATCGATGCTGGCGTAGGGATCGCGGTGCGCCGCGGCAGCGGCGGCGCTCAGGTCGAATACCAGTTCGCAGGGCGACCAGGCCGGAGTGTTGTCGCAGGTCGAAGCAGCTTGAGGAGCGGCTTGGGGCGACAGCCCTCCGGCCAATGCCAATATCAGCGGGACGGCACGGAGTGCGCCGGCAAGCGGCGCGGCGCGTCGAGTGAATGTCACACTATCAGTGTACAGGTGCGCTGCGCTCGCGAAGCTTGCCGTGCGAAACCAGGCCTAACGGCTGCGTTGAGCCGACTCCCGGTTAAGCGCGTGCTCAAAACGGTACGCCACCGTCGGAGTTCTGAAGTCGCCAGTCAAGATCTCGCGATTGGTGGCGTCGCGGCCGTAGAGTTCCCGGTCGCTCTCCCTGTCCGCAAGCAGCGTCGCGCCGTCCAGTGAAATGCCGGCGAACAGCCCGTGGGAACGGGAATACGACAGCATTTCAGCGTGCATTTCGGCGTCCGTCTCGGCGGAAGCATCGCGGCCAATCGGGCCGGCCGCCGCGGTTGCCTCTCCGCCGATCGTGAACTTATCGGATAAGAGGCGCCTCATTCCGCCCTCGTTCATTACCAGCAACACAATATCGGTATCCGAAAGGCCAATCTGGAATCCGACACTGCCGCCTTCCACCTGCACCGCGGCCGGCGCGCTCCATCCCGAGCCACCGTGCCGGCGGCATACCGCGAACCCGCGCCCATACTTCGCGCCGACGATAAATCCGGCCTTTTTCATGCCGGGCACCACAACCACGCAGCGGGCCTTATCGATCAGATCCTGGGGAATCCCTTTGTCGAAAGATCGCATGAGGTCGTGCAGCGTGTCGGCCGAAGCGTCCAGCCTGTCTTCAACCTTGACTTCTCTCTCCGCCGCGAAAGCGACGGTGCACACGGTACCTGCAATTGCCAACATGGCGATAAGCGTCTTGCGCATTCGAAGTCCTCCTTCGGCTTCTACGAACTGCACCCAGGTTGCCAGTGTGCTGGAGCGCACAACCATGGCGCATATCCTTAAACCCGCGACACCGCGTCACCGGCACGATGGGTTATGCCGTGTAGAATCTGCATCCCGCCGTGCAAATGCCGTTGACGGCCGCACTAACGCTCGATCGTCACGGAGGAAACTACCTGCTTCAGTAGCTTCCGGGCGTCCGGACCTTTAGGGGTGAATACCCAGACGCCGCCATCGTCCACGAGTACAGTACCTGCTTTTCGATCCGAAGACACTATGATCGCGC
Organism: Bryobacterales bacterium; assembly: GCA_963761855.1. Classification (GTDB taxonomy): domain Bacteria; phylum Acidobacteriota; class Terriglobia; order Bryobacterales; family Bryobacteraceae; genus Bog-375. The sequence goes on from CAVXJY010000120.1 coordinate 27,050, forward strand.
GGTGTCCCGAAATCACACTGTTACTTGGCGCACCCACGAAACCCGCGTCCCGAAGGTACTTCTCCGCTTCGAACCGCGTGGCCGGAAGAGAAGCTGACAGATTCTCCACTTCGACACGTTGTTGCTGGGGTCCCTCCATGGCAACCACCGTGGTCTGGGGCCAGGCTAAATCGAATCCTGAAAACTGGAACGAGGATGGCTTTCTCACCGAGAAACCCAACCAGGGATTGCGGTAGGTGTCGTTTACGATGGTGAAAGGCTTCGCATCTTCAGGCACTGCGACGCTGCGCCCGCCAACGGTGTATTCCAGAATCTTGATGTCGATGTTACCGAACAACTGGCCCAACGAGCCCACTTGTGAAAGCGTTCCTTCTTGCAGTGCGCTCGAGAAGAAACTAAATCTCGCCGCATCGGCCGCTCCAGGAGCATAGAGCGCGCCATCCAGCGGAATCCACCGGCCGCCGATCATTACGTCGATCCAGGCATGCCCGCCCCATATGCCGCCGGCATAGACGTAGCCCATCCGCAGGCGCGAAGGAATACCGGCAGCCCGCGCCAGCGAACCCAGCAGCATGGCGTATCCGAAGCAGGTGCCACGGCGATCGCGCGCAACCTCTGACGCCGGAGCAATGGCGATGCCGGGGTCGAAGCGCATGTTCTGGTTCGTCCATCGCTGCAAGGCCAGCGCGGCCCGCCAGGCGTCGCGCCCGCTCCCGGCCACGGTGCCGGCGATTTTCTCGATGGCGGAATCGTCCGATTGCAGCAGGGCATTCGGAGCCAGGTACGGCTCCATGCCGGGAGGATTGGCGGCGGGGTGTGTTCCATGCTCCTTCGGCTCCAATCTTGTGACCTGCAAAATCACGTGCGCGGGTGTTTTTTCCAGGACTTTCTGGTTGTCGGCCTCCAGCGATGGCCAGCCCAGTTCCGGCCGATGGTGGATGATTTTCAGTTTGATGCTCTCGATCAGCCGCTCCTGTGGCAATCGGATATTAGCCTTAATGACCGTACTGCCGAAGGTCTCTTCCGGCAAGGGCGCCGGCTGCCGGCCGGCGAATTGACTATTCGGCGATAGGGTGCGGACGGCTTCGATATCGCCGAGCGGGCTCGGCATCGACTGGCGGAGCATCCAGCCTTCGCGGTCGAGCCAGACTGTCATCTTGCCGGGCATGGAACTTACGGTCTCCGCCAATTTCAGGCCGGGAATCCGCTGCCGATCGATGGTCGCGTCTTCTGTGGCGAGAAACGTAGCGGCGATTGTCACTACGGCGCCCAGTTCGGGAGAGAAGGTCTGGTAGGAAACCGTGTCCCCAGCCGTCTGCAGCCGCGAGACGAGCAACCGCCTGGCTCCCTCCGGCCCGAGGAGCGTGCCCGTGAACGGCGCACTCCGCTGATACGTTTTCCCGCCCGTCGTAGTGCCGATCTGAAGCGCTCCGTCGCCTACGCCGACCGATGTGTGGGTGGACTGGGCCGAGCTCGATATGTCGCTGGTCACAGCCTTCAGCCGGCCATCGCCGTTTTCGCTGTATTGAGCGGTGGACTTCATCTCCAGCTTGCTGCCCAGGCGATTGAAGATCAGGTAGCTCTCAACAGAGGTCACAGTGGTCCCATCCGCTCTGCGCGTGGCGGCCTCGCGGTAAGTGCCGGTTGGCTGGCCGGAAATGTAATAGACGGCGTCGATCACGCGGGCCGGGTCCACCCTCTGCTGCTGCGTACTCTGGCCGCGCGCGCACAGAACGATCGAGAAGTAGAGCGCGGTGAGAAGAAGATTGGGCCACTTGGCGAGCCGCGTTCTTCCCGTATGCGGCTGTTCATGGCTCGAAAACCGGTTCATAGTGAAATCCCTCCTTGAAAAGCGACCGCCTGGGGCGGTCTCAAACACAGGTAGTCTCGATCCCGCCGGAACCTTACAGTCGAAAAGATTCAGCCGCACCAACGAAAATCCTGTAAGGGGATCCTCTTGCCAGAGACTATCCGACTGACAGTGCAAACGGCCAACACACAGAGAGGCGCTGGTGGGGCTTATAAAGGATGGGGGAGGAGCCGCTTTCGAGGTGGCCGAAGATTCCGATCAGAGCGAACCCCGCCGCGAGGAACTCGCAGCGGCGTATGAAAGGTTATGGATGGAGTTCGGCGCCAGCATCGGGAGGCTGGCTTCCTCCTACGAATCGCGCGTTCACGCTCGCGAAGACCTGCTTCAGGATATTCGTCTTGCCATCTGGACCGCCCTGCCACGGTTTCGCGGCGATGCCTCGCTGCGGACGTTTATCTTCCGCATCGCCCACAATCGCGCGTTGACCCACGTATGGCGGAGAAAGAGAGCCGGCCAAGGGGAAGCGTCCGAAGATGTGATTGACGCCAGAGAGAATCCCGAAGGATCCGCCATTCAAAATGCAAACCGGGCAAGGCTGGCGGAGGCGATCCGCGCACTCCCCGTTCCCTTTCGACAGGTCATCACCCTGGCGCTGGAGGATCTGCCGCAGTCGGAGATCGCCGCGGTTCTGGGGATCAGCGAGAACAATGTTGCCGTCCGCATGACGCGCGCTCGCAAGCTGCTAAGAGAAACATTAGGGAGCCGATGATGAAGAGCGATCCGGAACTCAACGATTGGCGAGCGCAGTGGATGGCCCAGGTTGTGGCAACCGGCAAGAGTCCAGCCGAACTGCGGGCCGCTGCGGTAAAGCAGCAGCGCCGTCTCCGCACCGGGCATGTGCTCGAACTTGTGGCGGCTCTGGTTTTTTTTCTGCTCGGCGCGGTTGTCGCTTGGAGAAATCGGACGTTGGAAGCATGGCTCTGGGCCGGCATCGTGTGGGCCAGCACGGCGGTGGCGACGGCGTTCTCGGTCTGGAACTGGCACATTCTGTGGAAGGCAAATGCCCTGCCGGTGGCAGACTACGCCCTGGATTACCGGAAGCGTTGCATGGCGAGCCTGAGGGCCGTGCGTTTCGGTACGGGGTCCCTGGTGGTGCAGATCGCGATCGCCGTTCCCTGGCTCACATGGAATTACCTCCGGCATCGCCTGTCAGGCGTAGTGTTCACCGCATCCATCGCCCTTGTGGCCTGTCTTGCGCTGGGATTCCGGCTCTTGTTCAGCCGCTATCGGCGAATGGCGCAGCGGGAACTCGAGGAGCTGGGCGCATCCCAAATCATCCCCGAGGGCTGAACCGAGGCTCGAACATCATTTCGCTTTTCGTCTTCGCCTCCATCCGAGCGCCATCGCCAGCAGCATCGCCGCCAGACTCATAGCGCGGGTCGCGCGATGCTCCCAACCGCCTGTGTAACGCAGCAAAACGCGGCAAGACCCGAGGCAATCGGGCTGAATCACCATCTGTCCGATGGCATCGCCGAAAACCCGCTGCGGCTTGCCATTGGCCCACGCCTCCCATCCCCGCTCATAGGTCACCTGAACGGCGATTACTTGTCTGGGGGCGAGGGTAGCCCGGATCTCCGCTTCGCTCATATCCTTCCATCTGAATTCAGCCGGCGGGTAGGCCGGGTCTTCCAGGGCTGCGACATACGCCTCCGCCGGCGCGATATCCAGACCGTGGTGCGGAGTACGCGTGACGATTGCGGAGGCTGGGATGACGTGCGCCAGCGAGTCGGAGCGGGCCGGCACTTGGTAGATCGAACCGGCTTCGGACCGCCATAGCAGGGGTAGAACGCCATCGAACTTGCCCGGGTGGACCATGGCGCGTTTGTAGCTGTCGGTGCTGGCGGCGCCGGGCACGGAGATCAGGTGCGTGCCGAAGGCTTTCAGCCAGAAGATGGAGTAGTCGGCATCGCGATCGCCGGCATTCATGCCGCTGTAAATGGTGTAACGCACGATTGGAAGAAACGTGTTCACAGTATGTTGATCGTGCCCTCCGGTAAGCTGAGGATTGTCGGTGAAAACGTTATACAGAAGCGCGCCCGATCCGGAGACGAAGGCCCGCTGGCCTGGGCGGTGCGTGTCCAGCCACTTCGCAACCTGGTACTCGCTCAAGCGGCTGGGCTCGACCGAGCGGATCAGGGCGTGCGCATAGAGTACCGAGTGCACGGTCTGGAAGCCCAGGCCGGCAATAACAACCACTGCTGCCGCGTAACGCGCGCGGGCCGGAACGCGGTCGAGTATCGAAGCGCCGGCGAACACGATGGCCAGCAGCAGCATCAGATCCATATCCAATTGATAGCGGGAGGGCTGCGGAATGATGGCCGTATTCGCAAAGTAGCCGGCGGCGACGATGGCGGTGGGCACATATGCAAGAAGCAGAAAGAAGCAAAGGTGCGAGGCTGCCCGGAAGCGCCGCAGGGCAAGCCAGAACAAGAGGAAACCGCCTGCTACCAGCGCCAGCGCGATCCAGGTGTGCGGGGTGTAACGGTAGTCGCCGCCGGTGGTGGCTGCATTGGCGTGAATCGCCCGGGTCATACTTGGGCTAAGCCAAGGCGAAATCCAGCAGTAGGTCAAAATCCCGATCGCCGCGACGGTGAGCGGCGCTCTCCACCAGGGACACAGCGGGAAGGCCATCAACCAGCACACCAATGCTACCGCCAGCATCACAATCCCGAACGCATTGGTCAACGCCACACAGGCGCTGATGCCGCCGGCCAGCAGTTGCCATTTCACCTGGCGCGAACTGAGAGCGCGTGAAAAGCCGACCACGGCTATGGGCAGCAGCGCCAGGGCAACCGTATGCGGCGCCTCTCCATAGAACACCAGCGCCTGCAGACGGCGCAGATTCAGCGCGCCGCCCGAATCCGCCGCAATGGCCGGTAAGAGCAACGCAGAAAGCGAGACGCAGGAATATGCCAGCGCGGCAATCAGGCTCGCGGCCAACCGCCGGCTGAGCTCCAGAGCCATCCAAAACACCGCCGGCGCGCTGCCCACATAGATGGCAGCCGTCACGATGTGAAACGACCGCGCCGCGGAGAGGCGGGTCAACAAGCTGAATCCGGCCACCAGCCAATGCATGAACGGCAGGTAAGCGCACTCAAACGGCAATCCGCCGTTCCAAAACGGCCACCATTGCCATTGACCCGGATACTTGGCCATGATGCGTGAAATCGCAATGAACGTGCCCTCGATGGAGCCATTATAGGCCGAGTATTCCACGGCAAAGAGCTTCGCCGCGATTGCCATATTCACCAGCATCAACAGCAGGACACACAGCCTCACCCGCATGGCAGGCGCTTGCGCCTTTGTGCTGGACTGGCTGTCTGGCTTAGTCACTGCGCGATCTGTGGACGGTGCCATCGGCAGAGCTCATACCAGCGTCGCACGCTTGCTGAGTCTGTGGAAACTATGCACCAGTAGCCGGTTAATGTAACTGCCACCCGCTGCCTCACGGTCGCGGCTCCGATCGGCTCAAGGAGCGGCGACCGCAGCGAACGAGTTGTCGCGTCAAACCAATGTACGCCGCGGTTAGAAGTGGAAGCCCAGGGTCGCGGTGATGGCGCGTGGAGTTACGTAGTGGGTGCCGCTGAAGGTGGACAGGAAATTATATAGGGCTTCCGAGTTGGCCAGATTGATAACCGTCAAACGGGCGCTCCACTTGTACCTGTCGCCACCGAAGATGTTGTCGTGGCCCACAGCAATGTCGAACAGGTTGCGCGGTGCGACGCGCGGCGGATTGTGGTCGTCGTTCTCGGTGCCGGCCGCCGGGATCTTGAGCAGCGTGGAGCCATACTGCGACGCAGGGCAGAGACCGGTGGGGCTGATCGGCGTGGTCGCAGTAGCATACACGCCGCCGCAAAACAGTCCCGCCTGAAACTGCTGGTCCGGCGTCAAGTTGGAGACGTCGACAATCGAGTCGGTCCCGTCCGGCCCATTCGCGCAATTGCCACCGGCGCACGGCACGGGGCCGGCAACGAGGCCGCTGTCATACCGCCAGTTGAAGCTCAGCCACGGGCCTTTTTTCCACGGCTGGTATTGCACGTGCGTGGTCTGGTTGAAGTTCTCGTCGTGGTCGATGCGGAACACCGTGGCGCCGCCCGGCGTGGCGCCGATGCCGCTGATCTGCGGCGTGAAGAAGCGCGCCGCCACGTGGGAGAAGACCAGATAGGCGGTCAGCCCGTGGTAATTCGGTACGCTGGCGCGGACCGCGTAGCCGGGGATCTTGGAACGATCCCACTCAATGGGAAAGGTGATCGGCGAGTTGCCCAGCACGCTGAAGTCGTATGCTCCGTGGGTGTATTTCCAGATATATTCGCCATCGATCACCAGGTATTTCCCAAAGGCCTGCTCGATCCCGGCGTGGAATTCATTGCGCCACCCAGGCGCGAGCGGGGCGGTTTCGCAAGGCCCCACTTCCGACATGATGGCGTGGATCACCGCGTCGTTGCATCCCAAACTGGAGAGGACCAGATTCTCATTGAAAGGCGTTTCGAGAGTGCGGGCATAAGAAATCCGCAACACGGTTCCGCTTGGCTTGATATTGTATGCAATACCGAGACGCGGCTCCGGTTGGGTGGCACTGGTGATGCCGTGATAGATATCGCCCCGGATGCCGAGGTTGAACGACCAGTTCTTGACCGTGATGCTGTCTTCCACGAACATGCCCACCTCGCGAATGTCGGCATGCCCGTAATAGTGATAGAGGCCGCTCAAGGAGTTCGGGCAGCCGTCGGAGGCCGGCAGGGACCCCGTGCGCGTAAGGTCGTAACAGCCGAGCAGCGGGTTGAAGGCGGGATTCGGCTGCAGCGCGCCCGTACACTGCGACGGATCGGTCAGCAACGCCGAGGTGTCGGGACTTCCGTCGGCATTCAGGCAAATCGCGTTGGTGCCGGGATTGACCAGACCGAGGGCGTCTCGCTCGGTGATGATGGTGTCCTGATAAGTGATGCCGGCCTTGATGTTGTGCACGCCCCGGACGTAGGACACGCTGGCGCGCGTACCGAGATTGGTGAGCCGGCGATTCTGGCCGATGGTCTGGGACTGCAGGTCGGGGATCAGGTCCGCGAAAGGATTTGCGCTCGGGTAATAGTTGTATTGATCCTGCCGCGCGAATACGCCCAGCGTGAGCACGGTGTGGGGATTGAGGAGGCGGGTCCAGGCCGGCGCAATGTTGAAGGTGCGGATCTGCGAACGCTGGTCGCTCGATCCTACCGGAACGCCGTTAGGGCCAAGACCTCCGTTATCGGCCACCAACCCGGACCACCCAGTTGCGTTTTGGGCGTCGAACGAATTCGGCGTCTGAAACCAGGAACGGGTGAAGCCGAAGTTCAGATTGATGCTGTCCGCCTGGGAAGGTTTGAGGTCGACGCGGTCGAAGAAATTCTCTTCATTGCCGTGGTCGTGCATAACGGCGAGTTCCGGCCCATCTAAAAACCGGCCGCTCTGCAGGCCGCTGGCGGCAATGAAATTTCCCCAGGAGTTGCCGCCGTAAGCAAGGTTGAAGCTGCCGCCGCCGGTGCCGAAACTGCCGTAGGTCGCGTCGATTTCGCCATGGGGCTGCGTGACGCCTAACCCGGAGCGAGTTGTCACCACAACCACCAGGCTGGTCTTGTCGCCGTACTCGGCCGGTGGCGCGCCTTCGATCACTTCCATCGACGCCACCGAATCAAGCGGAATCTGATTGGAGAAGACCTTGCTCTGCTGGTCCGTAATGGGCTGGTCGTCGACCGAGAATGAGTTGGATGCGTGATCGCCGAGTCCGTGAAACAGGCCGTCGGAATCGGCGGTGACGCCGGGAACGCTGGCCGTTACCAGCGAGCTGAGAGACGAGGATTGACTGTCGAGCGGGAGTTTCTCGAACAGCTCGCGAGAGACGTCGGTATGAGTGGTCGGGACGGTTTCCAGCAGATCCTCCGAACCTTGGACGTCCACGCTGACCTTGTTTGTGCCGATCTGCAGGCCGATCTTCAACTCTACCGGCACCAGGGTCCGAACGTTGACGTCTTCGACGGCAACCTGAAAGCCGGATGCGCTGGCAGTGAGGTGATAGTTGTTGAAAGGGACGTTGTCGAATGTAAAGCCGCCCTGGGCGTCGGTGGGGGTGCTGCGGCTGTAATGGGAAACGGGGTTCTGGATCTCCACCACCGCATCCTTCACCGCTGCGCCGGAAGGATCGAGTACCGAACCGCGGATGGTTCCCGAACTGCCGCTGCTCGACTGCGCGTAACTCACAAGACCGGAACCAATCCCAAGCGCAAGCAAAGTGAAGACAGCCCAAGTGTATCTAATCATCTTTAATCTATTGTCTTAGGCGAATTGGTGTGACCCTACTAGCTTTCTATCAGCGGGCGTTTAAGACAGGCGAAAGGGCTACTTCTTTCGGTGACCGGACTGCTGGATGGAAGCTCTCCGCATCGAAAGCCGGCGGCGATGGGTCATCCGTCGAGAAGCTGGCGCAAAACGTGCGCCCGCCGTTTGCTGGCGATGAACTCCTGGTTGTTACTCAGTGTGATGAGCCAGCGCTGGCTGCTGAGAGCGCTCAGTTTGCGCACGTGATCGACGTTGATGAGCGCATTGCGGTGGATGCGCTCGAAGTTCGAGCGGTCCAGCCGCTGCTCGATGACTTTCAGCGTCTGCGTGGCCAAGTACCTTTTGCGGGCGGTAATGATCCAAACCAGGTCGCCTTCGGCCAGAAACGCGAGGATCTCAGCGGCATCGAGAAGGAAGTACTCCTCGCCGACTTTGCCCACAATCTTCCGCGGGCGCGGCCCGGAACCGGGCGCCTCGATTTCCTGAAGCTGCGCCAGCCGCTCCACGGCCTGGCGCCCGCTCACACGGTTGGCGCGCTCGACGGCTTGCCGCAATCGCTCCTGCGCCACGGGCTTGAGCAGATAATCGATGGCGCCCGCCTCGAATGCTTCGACCGCGTAACTGTCGTAAGCGGTGACGATGACGATCACGGGCATGTGGGAACCGCGCCGGATGCCGCGCACAACATCCAATCCGCTCATGGCCGGCATCTGAAGGTCGAGCAGAACCAGGTCGGGACTGTATCTGGAAATCTGATCGAGCGCGTTGGCGCCGTTGTCGGCTTCGCCAATCACGTTCACGCCGTCGATCAATTCCAGCTCTTCGCGCAGCACTGCGCGAGCGATGGGCTCATCGTCGACGATCAGCGTTTTCAAAGGCATGGCGTACTACCGTCGCACCGATCATTGTAGAACCAGGAAGCGCTTCCCTACGATCTTCCCACGAGCGGCTGGGACGATGGGGCATTCGGACTGTAGAGTGCCGGTGGACGGCTCGGCGCGCACCCTGTGGCGGCGGGTTGTGGGAGACTCAGCCGCAGGCAGCCACTAACTGGCGGCTGCGGGCGCTAGCGGTGCGAAACTCGTGGCTGGCGATGCAGACGAAGATCCAGCCGGGCGAGCGCCAGGCGGGTTTGGCCTTGACGATCCACTGCAAAGGCGTGACGCCGTTGAGCAGAACCGGCCAGGCAATCGCGAGATCCAACGCAGCTACTTGGGGAGGGAGTTCGGCGGGAATATGCAGCCGCAAAGCCCGGCTGCTGATTTCGATGGTTTCCCCAACGCCCGTATGCACCAGGCGCTCGCCCGAATACGCGCGGTATTGAAACTTGAGCACAATTGGATACCACCTGGCGACGGAATTACTTGGTCGAACCCCAGTCCGGACCTTCTGGCCGCTGCTAACAGGGTGAACACTATTACCACTCACGCTCATGGTGGATAGTGCGATCCCGACCTGAATCGTTTCAGCAAGTTGGGCTGGCGGCTGCAAGCGGGTACCGGTTGGCCGGCGGCTGCGATCTCCGCCGCGTGGGTTTGGGTTCGGCGGAGTTGTCTACTATACTGAACAAGATACAGGCAAAATAGGGTGGAGTTCCACATTTTTGACGAGGCTTATGTTGACCGGTTGACGCATGGCGATCCGGCCACTGAGCTGCATTTCAGCAGCTACTTCGGGCGACTGCTAACTTCCAAGCTAAGGGTGCGCAGAATCGCGCCACAAATGGCCGAAGACGTGCGCCAGGAGACGTTCCTACGCGTGCTGCGAACGCTGCGGCAGGGAGAAGGCGTGACGCAGCCGGCGGCATTCGGGGCGTTCGTCAGCGCGGTTTGCAATAACGTATTGCTGGAGACGATCAACAAAGAAACGAAACACCCGGCAATTCCCGAAAATACGCCCGAGCCGGCCGACGAGCGGATCGACCTGGACGCTTCGCTGATCAGCGAACAGCGCAAGCGAGTGGTGGCGCGGATTCTGGATTCGCTGCCGGCCAAGGATCGCGAGATCCTGCGCCTGGTGTTTTTGGAAGAAGCCGATCGCCAGGAAGTTTCCAGACGCCTTGGTGTGTCCGCCGAGTATTTGCGGGTTTTGCTGCACCGCGCCAAGAGCCGGTTCGAAGAAGAGTACACGCGCACGCACGGGGAGTTCCTTCGGACGCTGGCCTTTCTTGCCAGCTTCGCGGCGGCGTGAACCCGGCAATCCCGCCACTTCCGGCACTGCCCCGACCGGCTGGCGCATCGATCTGAGACTCCGCCCGCCTGCGTCTCCGGGCCGATAATGGACGGCAGCTTAGGACGGCGGCTGCTCAATCGCCCGCGTTCCACACCAGCCTGTGAGATTTCATGAAACGTTTGAGCGCCGAGCCTCACTACCCGAGGAAAGCTGAAAGATGGTTCCAAGTTTACATCGGGAAATAGGGGACGCGGCGCCGGCGGAGTTTCCTGCGGCCGCTTGAGGCGTGCACCTGGGGGAGCACGGCCGCCCGATTTGTCTGGTGGAACCTACAGTTTCGATGCGTTCCGGCCGCGACGGGAGGGTTGCGGATGAGGGAGCGATCGAAAAACGGCGGTTGAGGCCGCGATTGCGGCGCGCGGAGGGCCAGCCAAATCGGCTGGTGCGCCCGCCGCGGCCACTCCGCCGATCCGGGGAAGCGACAGCCCACGCGGCCACTGACCCAAAGGCCAAACCGGCGTGCGGGCACTGGCCGACGGCCGGTTGCAACTTCATCCAGCTCCGCATTCATCCAGCACTTGCGAATAGCGTAGCCGCAAGCGAATCGGCTCTCGCCGCTATCGGCAAAGCAGCACCCGCGCTAGCATGGGATGGCGCCTAGGATCAGAAACGCGCTAACAGGCGCCGCCGGGGCGCGGGCTGTGCCCCGTAGCGAGCGGAGATGGCGAGTTGGTTGAGCCGCTGCTGGCAACGGGCGCGGTGAACGATCGCCATGGTTCGGCACCAGTCGAGCAATTCGCGCGCCTGCCGCAGCCGGGCCGTTGAGAGGGAGCTTCGAGCCCGCTCACGCCGCAGCCGTTCGCCCAATTCCAGCCACAGCGACTGGGCTTTGGCAAATTCACCCGAGGCAACGGCATCGCGGATGCGGGCTTCGAGTGTTTGCTCCCGATCCTTCATCTGCGCCCCATCCTTCATCTGCTCCCCATCATTCGTTCATAATCGCCTGCGAATCGATTTGCTCGGCCTGCATCATCTCGGTCAGGAAACTGTCCTGCTGCTCCAGGGACGCGATCATGGCATCGGCCGACGCCATCTGGTTTGTCAGATTGGTCTGCATGGTAGCCACCTGGGCGTTCTGGGTTGAAATCTGATCGCTCAGCGATGTGATTTGGCTCCCCAGATTGGTTTCTTCGTTCGTCACCAGGCCTACGGTCGGGCTTACCAGGTCGGTGAGCGCATTGGTGGCGCTTTCGAGCCAGCCTCCGCCAGTCGCCGAACCGAGGAAGGACGCGACGGCAGTGGGGCTGCTGCTATAGGCGCTGTCCAGAGTCTGGGAATTGAACGTCATTTGCCCGTTTTCGCCCAGGTCCAGTCCCAACTCCTTCAATCCGTTTACCCCGCTAGTCGACGATGCGAAGTACGTAGCCAGATTATCGACCACCTGGTTGACCTCGGAGAGAACGGGCTGGCCCTGCAGTGGGCCTGCGTTTTGGCCGCGCTGGTTATCCAAGTCCGTCGCGACTTTGTTGTACGCTGAGGCGAAAGTAGAGAGAGCGCCGCTGAGGGCATCGTCATTGCCGCTCACCGTGATGGTCACCGGTTTGCCAACCTCGCTCGAAAGCAAATTGACGTTGAGGCCGGTGGCGATGGTTGCGGATCGCGAGTCGCTGGTGACCGTGTTACCCGAACCATCGACGATGTAACTCGCCTGGCTGCCGGCCGGACCCTGGGTTTGCAGGCTGCCACCACCGGAATCCTGGAGGTCGAATGTCTCCGCACCAAGGGTGGTGCCTTGCAGGGAGATGCGTTCTTGTGGACTGGCGGCGGAGCCCACGTTCACCACCGTAGCTTGCACCTGGTCGCCGTATTGCGAGTTGATGGCTGCGGCGACGCTGGCAGCGCTGCCATCGGTGGAATTTATACTCTCTGACGCGCCTCCGATCACGAGACTGTAAGTTCCGCCCGGATCGCTGGAGGTGCCGGTCCAATTGGCGGTGCTCAAGCTGGAGGCGTAAGCGCCTACCGAATCCACCTCAATCGAGTAGGTTCCCGCCACCGCCCCTGCGCCGAGCGAGACGCTGACCACGTCGGGATTAGAAACATCGGCCTGGTACGAGCCGCTCATGGCCGAGCCGACTCCCTGGATTGCGGTCTGCAGTGAAGTCAGATCCGTGTCGATATTCGAGAGCGCGCTGGATTGGCTTTGCAGGCTGGATTCCTGGTTGGTGAGCTCGGTGATCGGCAACTCGGCGATCGCCACGGCGCGGCTGATGACATTCTGCAGTTCTGAGGAGTACTGGCTGGCTCCGGTGTATGTTCCCGCGCTGCTGCCGGTGCTGCTCGTGCTGCTGCCGGAACCGGGGGTCGAGGCAGTGTTGGTTCCCTCGACCGTGACTGGATCGAGGATGGTGGATAACGGACTGCTCACGGCGCTCATAAGGCCTCACACGGCAGCAACTCCGGCAACCGCTCTCTCAACGCGACCGGCCCGGCGCTTGCAGCCGGCCACTCCCTCTGTTCGCGGCTCCCATGCGTCCACAGCCGAGCCTGGAGGGCACGCCTTGAGCGCGCGGTTGCCGATTCGACTTGTCATCTCGTGACATGCCCCGAATGTTCAAGCGGTCCGGCCGAAGGGTATCCGGCCCGGACCGCGGTTTGGCCGACGGTATCGCCCACCGCCGGTCTTTAGGTCGGCTACTGCTTCAACAGGGTAAGCAGCGCTTGCGGTTCGGCGTTGGCCTGGGCCATGGCGGCAATCGAAGACTGCTGCAGCACCTGGGCTTTACTCAGGTTGGCGGCTTGCTCCGCCACATTGGCATCGCGGATCTGCGATTCGGCGGAGCTGAAGTTGGTGATCTGCGACTGCGCCAGGCTGGAAGCGAAAGCGAGCTGGTTTTCGCCGGTCCCGACAGCAGCTTGCGCAACGCCGAGCGCTCCTACTGCGGCAGTGATCGCGGTGACCGCGGCCTGTGCCCCGGCGATGGTGCCGATATCGGCGGTGCCACCCGCGCCGACCTTCATCGCGGTGATGGTGGTCCCCTGGAGAGCAGCGCTGCCCAGACCCGTGGTACCCGCGTCCGCCGTGGCGCCCAGCGAAATCTGGAAGCCGGGAAGCGTGCTGGCGAAGTTGATGGTGCCGGAAGCGGCAGCGCCGCCGCTGGTGGTCACAGCCGAGATCTGCTGCAGGGTGGTATCGTCGGAAGCTTGCAGTTTGGCGTTGATCGCCGCGACGGCGCCCGCGGTGGTGGCAGTGTTAGCGACGGTCAACTGGATGGTCAGGCTGTGAGAGTTGCCGGAAGCATCGTTGGCGGAAATGGTAACCGACTGTTGCACGTTGGCCACCGATTCAGTGGCGAACGCGAGGTCGTTTTCGGTGTTCACTCCGGATACAACATGCCCCAGCATGTAGCCACCGTTGGCGATCATGCTGCTACCCGCGGAGCCGGCCGCATTTCCGGCCGGTGCGCCAGCGACGGCGAGGTTGCCGATCAGGGCGTTGGACATTTTGTCGGTGGCGGTAACCTGGAAGGCGCCAACGCTGGAGTTGAAGCCAAGCTGCTCCCTGCCGAGCGAATCGGTGTGAATCGAAGCCGTGATGTTGGCCGCGGCAAAAGCTGCGTTGGTGGCGCCGGAAGTGGATGCGGCTTGCTGAATGCCCGCGTTGATGGCGTTTACCAGGCTGGTGGTATCGTCCACGCCGGTCATATTGACCGTGACGGCGAGGTTGGTGTAACCCGCGCCGCTGAAATCGAAGACGGTCGAGCCGGCGGTGGTTTCGTTGGCCGTGTTTGTTGCGTTAGTGGCAATGGCGTTCACGCTGGTGGTGCTGGCAGCGCCCAAGTCGTAGTCATTGGTTACGGTGGCGTTTGTGTTGACTGCCTGCACGCCGTTCAAGCCTAAGCTCTGCGTATCCACGGTGGCGTTGCTCAGGTCGACGTTTACCACGCCGTTGGAGGTGCTTTGACTGCCGCTGCCGGCGCCCAGATACACGCTCATCATATTGGCGAATGTGCCGCCGGTATTCAGACCGATCGACTGCGCCTGCCGGTCGATTTCGCCCAAGTCGGCCTGGAATTGGTTGTTCAGGGTGGTGCGGCTGCCGGTGAAGCTGGTGGAGGCCGATTCCGTGGCCAGGGTTTGCAGCGTGTTGACGATCTGGCTGATGTTGCTCATGCCGCCGTCCATGATCTGCAACTGGGCAGTGGCGTCGTTTGAATTGGCGACGCCTTGGGTGAGCTCGGCAATCGCACTGGAGTACTTGTTGGCAACCGCCAAACCGGCGGGATCGTCGCCGGCTGTGTTGATCCGATAGCCCGACGTTAACTGTTGAATGGTGTTGCTCTGGAAATTGCTGTTGGTAAGCAGGTTTTCCTGGGCAATAAGTGAATCCGTATTGGTTTGAATCGAAAGAGACATTGGGAAATCCTTTCAGTTTTTTGGGGCGGCTTCTTGCCGCGCAATACCCTTATCGGAAACAATCGCCGGAACTTGAGGAGCTGTTTCCAGGCGGGCCAACAGGCCGCCCCAGTCCGACACGGGCCCCACCCCGGCGGCGGCGCGGTTCTCGTCGCGCACCAGTTTCAGCTCGCGCGCGATCACCGGTGTATCGCGCGGCGCGCGGATTCCCACCTTCACCCGCGAGCGGCCGATGTGGGCGATCACAATCTCGATCCGGTCGCCGATGAGGATGGTCTCTCCGGCGCGGCGCGACATCATGAGCATACGGCCTCCGCCGGCTGCGGCAACGCGTGCTGGTGCGAGTACGCCGATTCCCGCATCACGGCCTGCACCGCGCGCAGCGTGCGAAGATTGATTACCAGTGGCGCCAGCAGGTTCACGGTGGGCCCGGTCTGGCGCACCGAGATCACGCCTAGCGCCCAGACATCCCTGCCGATGCGCGGCCTGCGCGGGGAGGCAAGGCCGGCCGCCTCCCGATCTTCCTCGGACAGCTTGAGGCGGAACTGCGGGTCCACCGCCAGCACCGGCGCAGTGATGAAACACAAGCCCGGGTCCTCCAGGCTTTGCAAAAACACCAGCGGAGCCGTGTGTTCCTGGCGAATCGCCAGAAAGCGCCGGCGGTCTTCGAACCCCGGCAGACCGCGAGGAAACTCGATCGTATCCTGCGCCTGAAACTCGACGCGTCCAAAGTTCTTGGTATCGAATGATGGCATGCAGTTCATCCCAGACAGGACATCGGCGGTTTGGGCGGGAACTTTAGAGGACGGGCGGTGGAGGATGCCGGGGACAATTGGGGCGAAGCAGTAATAGGCGGGCGGCGCGGGGACAGACCGCTGTGTCCACGCGGCGCAAAGACGGCGCCTTGGGACACAGAAGTCTGTCCCCGCTGCGGTGCGGTAGAATCAGGGATCGCTCCATGCACTCACGCCGATTGGCTTGTTTCATCCTGGGAATGTGGCTCGCCGCCGGCATCGCGGTGGCTTGGCTGGAACGGGAAGACTACCAAACTATCCAAGACGTGCTGTCGCAGCCCGGCCCGGCGTTGGCGGAACGGGTGAAAGCTCTAGGCGGGCACGAGACATATCTGCTGATGGGGCAAGTGGCGGCCGAGCAGCGGCAGCGGACGGTCGAGGGCTGGGAAGACGTCCAGGTGGTTCTGGGGCTCGGTTTTTTCTTCTTTCTGCTATTCGGCACTCACGAAGGCAAGCTATCGCTGGCGATGGCACTGCTGCTGGTGGGGATGGTGCTGCTGGAACGGTTTCTGCTGACTCCGCAAGTGTCTTCGCTGGGGCGGATCGCCGCGCTGGCGAGCGGCCGGGCAGTATCCGGCGAAGAGATAGGCAGGGCCGTCCTGAGCTCCACGCACGAAGGCATTGAGATCGCCAAGTTGACCGTGCAGGTGGCGCTGGCGGCCATGCTGGTGGTGCGGCGCAACCAACGGTCAGGCAACGTCGGGGACGAGATCCACATGGTCGATAAAGCCTATTATGGCCATGTCGATCGGTGACTGGGTCCGGCCCACCGCAGTCATTGCACTGAACCCCTCGGTGGTGACCAGCACCTGGTCGCCCACGCCGGCATCGACGGCGTCCAGCGCTACCACGGCGTCGCCGCGCTTAGAGCCGTCGAGGTTCAGGGGCTGCACCAAAAGAATCTTCGTGCCCTCATGACTCGGGTGCTTGTGGGTTGCGACCAACTCACCGACCACGCGCCCAATCAGCATGGCTTAATGGCGCTCCGCCTTCTGCCGCACCGGCTTGGAGGGTTTGGCCGCCGCGCAATGGACGGAATCGACGATGCCGACAATGGTGGCGTCGGACGGCGGTTCCGCGGGAAGGAAAGCAATGCTGGCTTCCCTGCCCCGCACCCAATAGATCATTTCGCCCGCGCCGGCTCCGGTCCAGTCCGCACACACCAGCCGCTTGCCGGTATCGCCAAGGTCGGCCGCCAGCGGTTGCACCACCAGCAGGCGGTAGCCTTCCAGGCTCGAGTTCTTCATGGTTGACCAGACGCACCCGACGACGCGGCCCAATTGCATACGCTAATCCAGGCTCACATCGTCGACGATGCCGACGATGGCGGTATCGACCGGAGTGTCTTTACAGCCCTCGGCCATGCGCGCGGAGCTGCCGGAGACGGCGATGACGCGTTCACGGTAACCGGCGCTGACGGTGTCGACGGCAACCACATAACCGGCCTCGTCCTTGCCATCCGGAGAAACCGGCTTGAGGACCAGCAGTTTCTTGCCTTCCAGCCGCGGGTCTTTGCGTGTGGCCACGACAGTACCCACTACGCGGGCGAGAATCATTTGCGCTCCGGCTTCCGGCTACTTGCCGGCGTTGGCAGCCTGGGATTTGCCGATCGGCAGCACATCCTCCAGGCTCTGATGCGGACGCGGAATCACGTGGACCGAGATCAACTCGCCCACGCGGCGGGCCGCGGCGGCGCCGGCATCGGTTGCAGCACGGACGGCGGCAACGTCGCCGCGCACCATGGCGGTAACGTAGCCGGAGCCGATCTTCTCCCAGCCGACCAAGTTCACCTTGGCGGCTTTGACCATGGCATCGGCGGCTTCAATCATGGCCACCAGGCCGCGCGTTTCGATCATTCCTAAGGCTTCACCCATCTATTCTCTCCACGATCCACTTTAAGCTAATCCGCGCGTCCGCAGGGCCTCATCCACCAGGCCGATCAATTCGGTACGCGTCACGTAAAATCTCTCTTCGCCGCCCGGCAGATCCTCGGCGGCCAAGGGACAACCCGGTTCGCCGGCACTCCGCGCCTTGACACCGTAACGGGTGCGGGAATCGAGCAGCTTGTCCACTTCTTCGCGCGGCAGCACTTTCGGGCCGCCCAACAACTCCGCCACCAGCAGAATACGCGCGAAGTGCTCCATGGTCTCCATGCGGAAATAGGCCTTGTAAACGTCCTCACCGTAGCAGACGGCTCCGTGGTTGGCCATCAGGATCGCGTCGTGCTTGGGGATCAGAGGCAGCATGGGCTCGGTCAGCGCCGGAGTTCCGGGCAGCCCATAGTCGGCGATGGGTACGCAGCCGAGGCTGATCACCACCTCCGGCAGCAGCCCCAGGTTGAGCGCTCTTCCGGCAGTGGCAAACCCGGTGGCCACGGGAGGATGTGCGTGCAGCACGCCGCGGATGTCCGGCCGCAATTCGTAGATCTTCAGGTGCATGGCGATCTCTGTGGTCCGCTCCAGCCGGCCCGACAGCTTGTTGCCCTGCAGATCGACGATGATGAGATCGTCCACGCTCAGCATGCCCTTGCTGACGCCGGTGGGTGTGGCCAGGATGCGTTCCGCATCCAGGCGCAGGCTGATGTTCCCGTCGTTGGCAGCTACCCAGCCTTTTTGAAAGACCAGTTTGCCGATTTGAACAATATCCTCGCGGTATTCGCGTTCTGTCTTGACCATTGCGGGACCTTCGATTGTAGCAAATCGTTGGCATGATGACGTTTGGAATCCGCCGATGGCGATGCCCCGTGGGTGCCCGCCAAGCTCATGGGCGCGCACTCGCCGCCGGTTTCAGCCACCGGCCCAGCCAGGCGAGGATGGCCGAAAGCTGCGAGGCCTGGCCGCCAGGATCGCCTTGCGGGCCCGGTGCCAGCAATGCCGATTCCACCTTTCGCGCCTGCAGCGCGAAATACAGCTCCTGGCTTTGCGCATCGCTGCCGATCACCAGGGTGGGAGTCGCGAAATTCGCAGCCGCATACAGAGGAGAGCGGGCCACATACCGCGGCGCCTGCTCCCACGGCATTCCACCCATCCACGCGGCGCGCCGCCGGCCATCGGAAGCCAGCGCGATCTCGCTGGTCCAATCCACGATGGGCCAGCGCGCCACCACGGCGGCGAACCGGTTGCTATGGCCAAGCGCCCATGCGGCCACCGCTCCACCCACCAGCGCAATGCGCCGGGAGTCGATGCCGCCCTTAGTGACGGCGGCCTCTACGCCGCGCATCACATCGTCGAAATCGTCGCCTGGCAGGCGCGTGGGCAGCAAATTGCCGAACACTTCGCCATAGCCTGGCGAGCCGCGGGCATTCACCCGCAGCACCGCGTAACCGGCGGCGGCCAGGATGTGCGCTTCGAGCGGGAACTCATAGCCAAACATGCCGCGCGGCTCGCCGGATACTTCGACCACGAGCGGGATCTGGCGCGTCCGATCCACGTTGGGCGGCCACACCAGCCAGGCCTGCACGGTGTTGCCCGCCGATTCGAAACGCATCTCTTCCACCGCGCCGATATCACGCTGTGCCAGCCAAGGTCGATTGGGCGCGGCCAGCGTGACGGCGCCTCCGGCCAGGTCCACCGCGAATGTCACCAGGTCGCCGCCTTCGGTAGCGGTCGAACGCACGGCGACGGCGCGGCCGTTATCGGCCAGCGAGAATCCCTCCAACCGCTCCTGGCGGTCCGTTACCTGGCGCACGGTGCCATCGCGGTGGGCGGCATAGACATGGGTGGCGCCGCGGTCGTCGGCCAAAAAATACACGGTGCGCGAATCGGCGCTCCATTGCGGGCGACGCGCATCGCGGTCGAGCAAGCCGCCGAGCACCCTGTGACGCCCGCCATCACGGTCCATCACGCACAATTTGCGAACGGTATAGAAGGCCGGCTGCGACTGGCTACAAATCCAGGCGATGTGGGCGCCATCGGGCGAGACTAGAGGATCCTGGTTGACGCCTGGGCCCTCGGTGAGTTGACGAGTCTCGCCGTCGGCCACGCGCAGCGCATAAATCTGCCCGGATTCGGCGGGACGCGATGCGGCATTCAGCATCCAGTCGCCCGCCAGCGTCCATGCCGGCTCTCCGCGAAGGGTGAATCCTCCGCGCGAAAGCTGCCGCGGCGCGCCGCCCACCAGTCGAACCACGAATAACTCCACTTCGGGCGGCGGAGGGCGCAGCAGGCCAAGCAGTTCCGGCGGTGCCCACGACGACGATGCGCCGGCATTGGGCGGGACGGCGGCGGTGAACGCGATCGATCGCCCGTCCGGCGACCATGCCAGCGCGAGCGGCGTATAGCTCCCTGTGGCTACTACGGAAGGTTCCCC
The DNA here is from genome assembly GCA_963761855.1 of Bryobacterales bacterium. GTDB lineage: Bacteria > Acidobacteriota > Terriglobia > Bryobacterales > Bryobacteraceae > Bog-375. The sequence goes on from CAVXJY010000120.1 coordinate 46,916, forward strand.
GCCCGCCGGCGGCACCATGCGAATGCCGTGCCCTCCATCGCGATCGGAGAGGAAAGCGATGCGCGTGCCATCCGGCGACCAGCGCGGCGAATTGTCGCGCCACGCCCCACGGTCAAGTGCGCGATTTTGCCTGCCGTCGGTAGATGCAAGTTGCAAGCCGGAGCGCACTGTTCCCCCGGCGCGGTCGTTCCAGCGTTCCACGTAAACCGCCCACCGGCCGTCGGCGCAGATGCGCGGATCCTCCAGTGTCCGCCAGGCCCAGACGTCGGCCGGAGCCAACGGCTGGCGGCAGAATGCTGTGGCCGCCAGCGTCAGCCACAAAACAACGCCGACTCCGATACGCTTGGGTACGGCATGCTTCAGCTCGCCCATCTCTTATCGATATACGCCATAATCCCATAGGGCGAACACAATTTGAGGGCAAGCTAAAGCGTGCCCTACCACAAACATTTTCTTTCCATCCTGTTTTGGATGGTTTCGGTGTATTCTGAAAGGTCGGGGAGGCGCGACACGGTCAAATTCTGCGTGCTGGCGAGCGGCAGTTCAGGAAACGCCGCGCTGGTGGCGGCCGGGAGAACGCGCATCCTGCTCGACGCCGGCCTGAGCATGCGCGAACTGGGACGGCGGCTGGCATCCATCGGCGAGCAGCTTGCGGAAATCGACGCCATCCTCATCACTCATGAACACTCCGATCACGTGGCCGGGCTGCCGGTGCTGGCGCGCAATCGCGGCATCCGCGCGGTAATTTACATGACGCGGCTCACCGCGCCCACTATCGACTGGGGCGAGACGCCGCCCGCGCGCCTGGAAACATTTCAGGCGGGCGCCGCGTTTTCGATCGGCGACGTGGAAGTGGAAAGCTTTGGTATTCCGCACGACGCGGTGGACCCGGTGGGCTTTGCCTTCACCGCCGAGGGCGTGCGGATCGGCGTCGCTACCGACCTGGGCTATATTCCCGAATCGGTCAAGTTTCATTTGCGGCGCACGGACCTGCTGCTGCTCGAGGCCAACCACGATCTCGACATGTTGAAGGTCGGGCCCTACCCGTGGAGCGTGAAACAGCGCGTAATGAGCCGCGTGGGGCACCTTTCGAACCTGAGCATGTCGGATTTTCTGGAGCAGGATCTGGACGCTTCGACGGCGCACCTGGTGCTGGGACACTTGAGCCAGCAGAACAATCATCCTGAGATTGTGCGCATGGTGGGCCGGCAGGCGCTGGACAGCCGCGGTCTCAATGCGCGCCTGGAAATCGCTTCGCAGCACCAGCCGTCGGAGATCTATCAGTTTTAGAAATATCGGCCACAGATGAACACAGATAAACACAGATAAGAAACCCCAAAGCAAGGTTTCCATCTTTATCTGTTTTTTATTTTTATCTGTGTTCATCTGTGGCTCAATGCATTTCTTGGGATCGGAGTATTGAGACAAGATGATTGCGCGCTACACGCGGCCCGCCATGGGCCGGATCTGGAGCGACCAGAATAAGTTTCAGCAGTGGCTGGAAGTGGAGCTGGCGGCCTCGGAGGCGCTGGCGGAGTTGGGCATTGTCCCGGCCGAGGCGGCGCGCCTGCTGCGCGCGTACGCCGGCTTCGACGTGGCCCGCATTCTGGAGATTGAGCGCGAAGTGAAGCACGACGTCATTGCCTTTACCACGGCGGTGGCGGAGAGCATGAAGCAGGCTGGCCACGCGGCAGCCTCGCGCTGGCTGCACTACGGGCTGACGTCGAACGACGTGGTGGATACGGCGCAGGCGCTGCTGCTGGGGCAATCGGCGGCGATCCTCGAAGCGGGCCTGGAATCGCTGCGCCTGGTTCTGAAACGGCGCGCGCTCGAGTTTCGCCGCACCGTGCAGGTCGGCCGCACCCACGGCGTGCACGCGGAACCGATCGTATTCGGCCTGAAGCTGGCCATCTGGTACGAAGAAGCCGGACGCAATTTGAAACGTCTGACCGCCGCCGCCGAGGATTTGCGGGTTGGCAAGACTTCCGGCGCGGTCGGCACCTTCGCCCACATCGGCCCGGAAGTGGAGGAGCGGATTTGCGCGCGGCTCGGGCTGGAGGCCGCGCCGGTAACCTCGCAGGTGATTCAGCGCGATCGGCACGCGGCATTCGTCGCCGCGCTGGCGCTCTCGACCGCGCTATGCGAGAAGATCGCGCTCGAAGTGCGCCATTTGCAGCGCACCGAGGTGCGCGAGGCGGAGGAATATTTCGCGCGCGGCCAGAAGGGCAGCTCGGCCATGCCGCACAAGCGCAATCCGGTCACCTGCGAGCAGATTTGCGGCCTGGCGCGGGTGGTGCGGGCTAACGTGCAGGCAGCGTTCGAGGATGTCGCCCTATGGCATGAACGCGACATTTCGCATTCGTCAGTCGAGCGCGTGATTCTGCCCGATTCCTGCATCCTCACCGACTATCTCCTGGATAAGACGGTGAACTTAGTGGATAAGTTGCTGGTGTATCCGGACCGCATGAAACGTAACCTGGAACTGACTCGCGGCCTGGTGTTTTCCGGCCAGCTTCTGCTCGATCTCGCCGCCGCCGGCATGCTGCGCGAGCAGGCCTACCGCACCGTGCAAGCCCACGCCATGCGCGCCTGGGAAGAGGAATCCGATTTCCGCGCCGCCATCGAGGCCGACCCGGAGATCCGCGCCGTCCTCACCCCCGAGCAGATCGCCGAATCCTTTTCGCTAGACCGCCAGCTAAGAAACGTGGACAAGATCTTCGCCAGGGTGTTTCCGGAAGCGGGATAGAAGACATAAATGGAGACTGGAAAATGCGTCCGACCCCTTTTGCTCCCAACCGCTGCGACCCTCGCTCTGCTGCCGGGATAGGATGACCGCGAGACTCAGGAACTCGCGGCCGCTCGGTACACTGCCCAACTTCCTTCTTTAAGCCGACTGATCCGGCGCTGGACCCACCGACGCGCCCGGTGCACAATGAATTCATGCTGCGTCTCGATCCTCGTACAATCTCGCGTTTGTATTGCGTGGCCCTTGCCAGCGTTTTTCTACAAATGCACACAGGGGCCGCGGCACAGACCGTTTCGGCAAAGGGCGCCGGTGCGCGCGAGGCCGATGTCCAGTATCACGACCTGCAACTGCAGCTTGCCGAGGGCTGGAATACCTGGGACGTGAACAGCATGACCACCTACGTGTCGCTGCCTGAAGGGCTGGGCATCCATGTAGGTTTCCTGAACGACGCCAACGATTTCGGCCACCAGTTCTTGTCCGCCACCTCCGTGGGCCAGGGCACAGCCTTCCCCGGGCCCCACTCTTGGGACGGCAGCTATACGGAACTCAAGGTGCAATGGATGGGGCACGAGTGGCGCGTGCAGACGGCCCACGAGGACGCGGACCTGGTGTTGCTGGTGACGCCACTCGATACGCAGGGAAAGTTTTACGTGCCCGCAACCGCGGCCTTTCAGGTGGACTTTCTCTGGGACCGGCCAGGAACAGCTCTGAAGCGCGCGGATTTCATCGAGACGCACGGAAGCGCCGGAAGGATCGATGTGTATTGCGCCAGCGGCAAGGAAACAAGCTGTAGCGCTGGAGAGGTCAGCGACGCTCATCCTGGCCATGGGCAGTTACCGGTGAGCGGGGCATATCTGGCTGCAGCCCTCACGGAGCCGGTGGGGTTGAGCACTGGCAAACGGCGGAGCGTGGCGGAAATAGCGGCGATTGTCGAGCGGCGGCGAGCGGCGTACCGGAAGTCGGTCGATGCGGCGGGTATCGAGAGCCCGACGGTGGACGCGGTTGAGACCACATTGGGATGGGACACAATCTATGATCCGGAGCACGCCCGCGTGGTTTCGCCGGTAAGTCGCGACTGGAGCGCGCACTGGGGCGGCTATGTGCTCTTCGGCTGGGACACCTTTTTCGGGGCCACGCTGGCTGGGCTGGCTGACAAGGAGTTGGCCTACGCGAACGCTATCGAAGGTTTGCACGAAGAGACCCGGGAGGGCTTTGTTCCGAATTACGCGCGGGCCGGCGGATGGAAGAGCACGGACCGCAGCGAGCCTCCTGTGGGGTCGATCACGGTCCTCGAACTATACCGGAAATATCATGATCGCTGGTTTCTGGAGGAGGCGTACGAGCCCCTTCTTCGCTGGAATCGCTGGTGGGCGCTCCATCGCGATATCCAGGGCTATCTGACCTGGGGCAGCGATGCGCAGAATGAGCCGCAGGACCCGGCCGACAAATTCCGTGGCACCCGCGCTGGAGCAACCGGCGAAGCGGGAATGGACGGCAGCCCAATTTACGACAACGCGGTCTTCAATCCGCAGACCCACCTGCTGGAGTTTGCCGACGTGGGTCTGATGAGCATCTACATTGCCGACTGCGGTGCTCTGGCGACGATTGCGGAAACGCTGCAGAAGCCGGCCGACGCGGAGGAACTGCGCGCGCGCGGAGCGCACTACCGGGCAAAGCTGGGCACGCTGTGGAACGACAAGGACGGCATCTTTCTTAACAAGGATGTGCATACCGGACAGTTCAGCACGCGGCTCTCGCCCACCCTGCTTTATCCCATGCTGGCCCACGCGGCGACGGCAGACCAGGCGAAGCGGATGGTCGAAGAGCACCTGCTGAATCCTAAGGAATTTTGGGGCGAATGGGTGATTCCTGCGATCGCGCGCGGCGATCCGGCGTTCAAGGATCAGGACTACTGGCACGGGCGGATTTGGGGACCGATGAATTACCTCGTGTACCTGGGCCTGTGCAACTACGATGGCGACGAGATGGAACGCGCGCGCCGGGAACTGGCGCAGAAGTCCTTCACGCTCTTCTCAAGGGAATGGACCGAGAAGGGCCACGTGCACGAAAACTACAACGCCATAACCGGAAACGGCGACGATGTGACCAACAGCGACAAGTTCTACCACTGGGGAGCGCTGCTAGGGTATACGGAATACTTAGAAGAGAGCCGGACGCGGAAGTAACGCGCGGCTGGGGAAGGAGAACCGGAAAAGTGGAAAACCGGGACTCTGAAGAGGCAACGGAGGAGCCAGGGTCATCAATGCTGTTCAGTTGGCTTTGCATTGGGCCTGACAAACCAGCCTTCCAGAACGGCACCGTCCATTGCGCGAATATCGACCGTCCTCCATGCCGCCCCAGGATAGATTGCTTGCGGCGCATCGCCGGGCACGCGCCTTGGAACGCGCAGCGTAGCCTGGCAGAACACCGCTGCTACACCTGTCAGCAAGAGAAGCAAGCCCGCTCCCAAAATGGTTCCCACCCACAGCGTCCGCTTGAGCATCGGCACACATAGAAATACGATAGCGGGCGAGGGATGGTTCGCCATCGTGTGCTACGCTTGGGGCGAATGCGCAAATACCCGCTGCTGGCGCTGCTCTGCGCCGCGTTGCCGGCCCTTGCCTGGGGCCCGGAAGGCCACGATCTGGTGGCACGGATCGCCGAAGCCCAGTTGACTCCTGCCGCGCAGGCGCGGGTTGCCGGGATCCTGGGGCCTGGCAGCACCATAGTGTCGGTCTCCAGTTGGGCGGATCAAATCCGCCGCCACCGGCCCGAGACGGCGCCCTGGCACTACGTGGACATCCCGATTGACAAGCCCGGCCTCGATATGGCGCGGGATTGCCCCAACGGCAATTGCGTGATCGGCGCGATTGCGGCCATGCGGGCGAAACTGCGGGACCCGGCCGTGGCGCCGGAGCAACGCCGCGAGGCGCTGATGTTCATCATTCACTTCATCGGCGACGTGCACCAGCCGCTGCACAGTTCCGACAACGGCGATAAGGGCGGCAACGAAGTGCATATCGTGTTCCATGGCAAGCCCGGCAACCTGCACGGCCTGTGGGACAGCGGTCTATTGTCGCGGATGGGCAAGGAAGATGATTTGTTCCCCAGGCTTTCCGCCGCCTCGGCGCGCCACCGCAAGAAATTCGCCAAGGGTACCGTGAGCGATTGGGCGGAACAAGCCCACCGACTGGCGCAGCAGATGGTTTATGGCAAGCTGCCGAAAGCCCAGCCAGGCTCGCCGCTGGTGATTGGCGCCGGCTACGAGCGCCGTGCCGACGCGGTGATCGAACTGCAGATCGAACGCGCCGGCGCCCGCCTGGCCGCAGTACTGAATCAGGACTTGCAGTAAGCCGCCCCGGGAGTTGCCCCTGCGGCCTGCGGAACCGCGCCGCCGCAACTCAAGTCAACGCCTGCTGTTGGCAGGTTGCGGACAGTTGGGGACCTGCCCCGTAATGCTTACTTTCTCTTCCCTGTTGGACGCGCTGGCGCGCCGCAGGGCGTTACCTTCAGCTCATCGATCTTGGCCTTCTCAGTGTCCATGGTGAGCAGGAAGGGGGACTGCGTGAACGCGCTGGGCACGCCTTCCCACTGTATTTCGGTGTTGAGCGCCGGCTTGCCGGTGAGCGGGGCATCCAGCTTGAGGGCGATTTCGGCGGTGGGCGGCCCTTGCGCGTCGGGAAGCGGCACGGCGACCAGCAGAGTAGTGGACTTACAGGCAGGCTTGGCGTCAATCAGCGTGCCCTTGAGCTTCGGCACCGCGGCACCCTTCAAGGAGGATTCGAAGTACGTCGCGCCATCGGTGTCGCTGAGCGCGGCTTTGATCTTCATCCACAGCGAGAGCTGCGGATTGGACTCTTCGAATTCCTTCTCCTTTTCAGCGGCGATCTCACTGGCGGTCTTGATATGGAAGCCGGCAGGCCACATGGGCGCCTGCTTAACCTGGTCCTGCAGTTGGGCGAGGCCATCGCTGCTGCCGTGAACTGTGGCGTAAGCACTGTCGGCGAAGGTTTTGATCTTGCCCGGGTCGGATTGCGCTCCGCCCAGCGTCGCGTCGACGACCGCGGCCCGCTCAAACTCATACACCGCTTCGGAATTCTTCTTTTGTGAGCTCAGCGCCAGTCCCAGGTTGTAAGAAATGGCGGTCTGGTCCGGATACTCGCCCAGGGCTTTGGTGTAAGCGGCTTCGGCTGCTGCGTAGTCCTTCTTGGCCATCGCCTGGTTACCCGGCAGCATAGCCATGTAGAGGAGAGCCGCCTTGGCCGGAGCCTGCAGTTGGGGGCGCGCTCTTTCCCAGTCCGCGTCGGTCATCGGCTTGCCATCCGCGCCCGTCGGCTTGCGATTGTAATCCAGCAATTCATGAGCTGCCTTGTCTCCGATCGCCAGTTGCGCTTCGCTCGGATTGGCGATGTGCACAATTGAAGTGACCGTCGCGAACAGCACCCGGATCGCCTCGCCGGGACCAGTCTTCGGATCGCTGAAGACCTTGTCCACGCCGGCGGTGATCAGCGGAGCTGCCGCGTCCACCGCTTTGTCGAACTCGCCGGCTCCGGAGTACGCCATGATGTATAGGGTCTGGCGCTCCGTATTGAAGTCCGTTTGAGGAAACTTCTGCTTCCAGGTGTCGAGGTCCTTGATGGCCTGCGCGAAGTTGCGGCCGTTGACGTCTTTGGCAGCCGCGTTGTAAACGTCGAACTCGCCTTCCTTATACTTCTTCTCGGCTGGAGCATTTTGGGCGCCGGCCACCTGGACAAGGCCCGCCGCGACCACCAGGCCCACCAGGGCTCTAGTCGCCATCCCACTCCAAGCTCGATGGTATTTCTCCACGTAAGCCTCCTGCCCGTTACCGCCCACACCTGCGTCGTCCGCGTGTGGTATCGTACTTGCGGAGTATAGCCGAACGCTCGCATCGGCGCAACTATCCTTCGCATTTTTTCATGGTCTGCGGGTTTGAGAAGTGGTGCAATGGGCAGGCAGCGGGCCTGCCCAATTTGCTACTTCTTTTTGGCCGGATGATGCACCGGGGGCGGCGTGCAGGGGGACATCTTTAGTCCGTCGATCTTGGCTTTTGCCACATCGACCGTCAGCCGGAACGGATCCTGGGTGAACGCCGTCGGCACGCCATCGGTCCACACCAGTTCCGAGTTATCCTCCGGTTTCCCGGTGAGCGGGGCATCCAGCTTCAGGGCGATTTCGGGAGTGTAGGGCGGTTTTGCATCCGGCATCGGCACGGCTACCAGCAACTCCTTGGGGCGGCAGGCCGGCTTGGCTTCCACCAGCGTGCCCTTCAGCTTCGGCACCTGGGTGTCCTTGAGCTGCTTATCGAAGTAATCCTGGCCGTTGGTATCGGTGAGTTGGGCTTTGATGCTCTTCCACAGCGCCAATTCCGGATATTGCTGGGCAAATGCCGCCTGCTGCTTGGCCTTCACCTCGTCGGCGCTGAGGATGTGGAAGTCCGGCGCCGGGGTGGGTGAGGCCAGCGCCTGCTGTTTCAGTTGATCCAGGCCGTCATCTCCACCGTGGTACTGCGTGTAGACCTTCTTGAGGTAAGCGTCTACCGCGGTGCGCGCCTTGGGGTCGGCGAAATCGCTCTTGGACGGATCGATGGCTACGGAGCGAGCAATCTCATACAGGGCCTGCGAAATCTTCGCCGGGTTGGAAGCCTGCTGCGCCAACTCGCTGGCGCCCAACTCGTAAGCCACCTGGGAGCTGTCGGGGTACTGCTTCTGCGCGGCCAGGAATGCCGTCTCCGCCCCAGCCGAGTCCTTCCTCTGTTTGGCATCCATGCCGGGCTTCATCGCGATATAGAGCAGCGCACCCTTGGCGGCGGTCTGCAACTGCGCCCGCGCGGCGGCCCAAACTGCGTCGCTGGCGCCTTCCGGTTTGGTGTTGTAATCCATCAACTGCTGCGCGGCCTTGGTCGAGATGGCCAACTCGTCGGGTGTCGGATTGGGTACACGGGCGATCGCCGTGGTAGCGGTAAACAGAACGGTGAGCTGGTCCCGGGGGCCGGTCTTGGGATCGTTGAAAACGGTCTTCAGGTCCTTCGCCATCAGGACGCCGGCTTCATCGATCGCCTTGGCGAACTGCCCGCTACCCGCGTACGCCTGGATATACAAGACCGAGCGATCGTCTTTGAAATCCGAAGTCGGATATTTTTGCTTCCAGGTGTCGAGATCGGTAATCATCTTCGTGAAATTCTTGGCCACCATGTCCTTGGTGACATCGTTGTAGATATCGTATTCGCCCTGGTCCTTCACGGTCTTTTGGGCGGGGGCCTTTGGTTGCGGCGCGGCCGCCTGGGCGCGCGCCAACCCGGTGCAGGCGCCCACCAGAGCGGCCACCAGCGCCATTGCCGCCAGCCCGCCGCGAATCTTAGATGACAGATGCTCCACGTGCTCCTCCTGAATGGTTTCCCATTTTCTCTTGAATAGTGAACCGCGCATTGCTGTTTCGCAACCTCGCATCCGTTCTGCGGCCAGGCCACGCAGCCTCAGGCCACACCGAGCTGTGCCCTGCCGCCCGATTGCCGTCTAACATTCGACTCCGTTTCGACCCGCCAGGTTCCGAATGTCAAGGCAAAGTAGAAATGTCCTATTCCCAGCAAAGTAGAAATGTCCTGTTTTAGGAGGTCGGCTGGAGGGGCGGGGTTAGAGTGGATTCGATGTTCCGGGGAGGTCGCGCTCCCTGGGGCAGATCCGAAGACCGCTGCGACGGGGCTGGCTCCGAAGCAGATGGCGCCAAGCCCCCAGTCAAACCGGGCCATAAGATGCCCGTTCTGGGGGTTTTGGTTTTTGGGATTACATCTGCTTTGGTGAAGCCCCCGAGCGGCGGTCTTCGGATATATAAAGCGCGAAGACCGCCGGGCCGGTTTTGCCCGGCGCTCCATTTGCCTTTGGTTGCGGCGCTGGCAATCAGCGGCGAGCATTGGACACCTCGATGGCCTGGCGCAGAGAAGGGACAGAGCGGACGGAAAAGTTCTTCATCCAATCGCTTTTGCCTTTGGGCTTGACGGTTGGGCGCGGCGGTTTGGCCGCCATGGTTTTGATCGACGTCAGTTCGCGCAGCGGTGGCGTGCAGCGACTGACGCGCAGGTGGCGCCCTTGGAATCGCACGGCGATGGTCTCATCCAGGCGTTGCTCGACGCGCACCCAGGCTTTGCGCATGCCGGTTCGAACGTCCCGGCGGTCGATTTGATAGACCTTGCCGTCCCATCGGATGGTGTAGTCATTCGTCACCTGCCGCTGTTCGACATGGCTCAGCACCGCCGCCAGATCGTGCTCTTTACCCAGCGGTCGATGGGCGTCGGCCGCAGTGGCGGGTCTCACCGTCAAGGTCGTATTCCACCAAGGCAGAAACTCCTTCTCAAGGTATGCGTTGGCCGCCTCGAGAGTGTTCACCCCAGCCACCCGCATGCCTTTCACCAGACGGTCCTGATCCGTCTGAAACTGGCGCTCGACGCGCCCCTTGGCCTGGGGCGAATGCGCCGGAATCCAGACGATGCCTAACTCGCCCAGCGCCCGCGCAATCTGCGTTGGCGGCATCTCCTGCCGGTCCAGCCCTTCCCGCTGCTCCTGCCGTTTGCTTTTGACAGCTACCTGGAACATGCCCGCCTTATCCGTGTAGAACGCTAGGGGACGGCCCCATCGCTCCAGGTACGATCCCAAGAGCCGCCGATTCTCCTCACTGGAATCATGTCGCACGAAGCGCGCGAACAAGCGACTGGTGGCGTCGTCGATCATCGAGATCAGATAGATCTCCTCCCCGCGGCCCTCCAGCCAGTCGTGGGTGCTGGTGTCCCACTGCACCAACTCGCCACAGCGGCTCCGTCGCGGCCGCCATTGGTGCAGTTCCACCACGCGCCGGCGGCCGGCTTTCCACAAACCCGCTCGGACCATCCATCGCCGCAGCGTCTCTTTGCTCACCGTAATCTTGTGCCGTTTGTGCAGGTACTCCGCGGCCAGCGTCGGCCCAAAGCCCCGATACAGCGGATCGGCCAGAACAACCGCCGCACGCTGCTCCAACTCGACCGGCAACCTGCGGTTCGACGGCCTCCCCCGTAGCTCATGGATTACCGCCTGGTCCCCTTTCCGCCGCAGTTTGCACAGGAGTCGCCGCACCTGCCGCTCTGTGACGCCGATCTCTTCGGCCGCCTGCTTCTGGGTGATCAGTTTCTTCTTGGCCTTCTTCAGCGCCACCAGCCGGTCTCGCTCGGCCTGGGTCATCAGTAGTTGTCCTTTGTCCACCCTCCAGGCTGGACCCTGTCAATAGGACATTTCTACTTTGCCCAAATAGGACATTATCACTTTGCCGCGACACCCGCCAGGTTCCGAATCCAAATCATAGCAAATCAACGCTATCCTGGAATTCGCTCGCGCATGCACACTCTCGATCTGGCCGTCATCCTCGCCTACCTCGGCGGCATAACCTGGTTCGGCGCGCACTTCCGCACCGGCGAGCAAGGCCTGCGCCAGTATTTCCTGGGAGGCCGCCAGGCCCCATGGTGGGCCATCGCGCTTTCCATCGTTTCCGCCGAAACCAGCACGCTGACCATTGTCGGCACCCCTGCCCTGGCCTTCACCGGGAATATGGGCTTTCTGCAACTCGTGCTTGGCTACCTGCTGGCCCGTATCCTGATTTCCGCCCTGTTCCTGCCCCACTATTTCCGCGGCGAGATGTTCACGGCGTATGAATTGATGCGCCGGCGGTTCGGCGAGCGCATCCGCAAACTGACGGCCGCCATTTTCCTGGTGACACGCGCCCTGGCCGAGGGCGTGCGCGTGTTCGCGATCTCCCTGGTGGTTTCCATCATGCTGGGGACCGGCGAAATGGCTTCCATCGTTCTCATTGTCGGGTTGACCCTTTTCTACACCTTCGAAGGCGGCATGACGGCGGTGATTTGGACCGACGTGGTGCAGATGGGCCTTTACGTGTTCGGCGCCTTGCTCAGCCTGGTTGTCGTGCTGGGAAAAATACCGGGCGGTTGGCCGCACGCGGTGGCCATGGCGGGAGCGGCTCACAAATTCGCCATCTTCGACTTTCACTTCGCACCCAGCCTGCAATTCTTCGCGCAGCCGTACACGTTCTGGGCTGGAATTGCGGGCGGCTGCTTCCTCACCACGGCCAGCCACGGCACCGATCAGCTTATGGTGCAACGGCTGCTCAGCGCGCGCAATGAGCGCGACAGCCGCAAAGCGCTGCTGACAAGCTGGGCGCTGGTGGCTTTTCAGTTCACGCTGTTTCTGCTGATCGGTATCCTGCTTTGGGTCTACTACAGCAGCCTGGGCCGGACGGCGCCGTCGGCCGACCGCATCTATCCCCAATTCATCTGGAACAACTTGCCGCCGGGGCTGGCCGGCCTGGCGGTCGCGGCCATCCTGGCGGCGGCCATGGCCAACCTGAGCGCGGCGCTGAATGCGCTCTCGTCCACCGTGGTGGTGGATTTCCTGGGCGGCGGTGCCGGCCCGGCCGGTGAAGCCGGCGCCATGCGCCGGGCGCGCCTGGCCACAGTTGCCTGGGCGGCGGTGCTGGTCGGGATCGGGTACGCGGCGCGTCACTCTCGCTCGGTGCTCGAGGCTGGGCTGACCATTGCTTCCATTCCATCCGGCGCCCTGCTGGGCGTCTTCCTGCTGGGGGTGCTCACGCGGCGGCCGGGCGAATGGGCGGCCATCGCCGGTGCCATTGCCGGCCTCACGGCGGCGCTGGCGGTCCGCTTCGAAACACCGGTCGCCTACACCTGGTATGTCATGATTGGAGCCACGGTGACTTTCACTTGCGGCTGGGCGGCGTCCTGGCTGGGGCGGCCCGCGGCGAGGATGCGATGAAATCCGCTTCTCCCATCGAACTAAAGCGCGAACTCAGCCCTTGGGCGGCGTCCTCCATCGTCATAGGTACCGTGATCGGCAGCGGCATCTTTCTGGTTCCCCACGATATGATCCTGCGCGTGGGCAAGCCTGGCTGGGTGTTCGTGGTGTGGATCTTCGGCGGCCTGCTGACGCTGGCCGGTGCGCTCAGCTACGCCGAACTGGCCGCCGCCATCCCCGAGGCCGGCGGCGAGTATGCTTATTTGCGGGAAGCCTACGGTCCACTGTGGGGATTTCTGTATAGCTGGACGCAGATGTTTGTCGCCAAGAGCGGCTCCATCGCTGCATTCGCCACCGGGTTTTTCTATTACCTCACCAATTTCTTTCCCTCTCTGGACGGCGTTTTTTACCGCTTGCCGCTGCCGCTGGGGCCGCACGGCACGCCACTCGACTTCCGCTGGGGCCAGTTGCTGGCCATTGGCCTGATTGCCGCATTGGCATGGCTGAACTATTTCGGAGCCAAGCTGGGCGGCGAAGTGCAGATCGCGGTGACCGCGATCAAAGTGGTGTTGATCGCGGGCATCATCGTGGCCGGACTCGGATTCGGCAGCCCCCATGCACCCGGTCCGGCAGGCGCCGTGCCGCTGACCCCGCTGACTGCAAGCGGATTCTTCGCCGCGCTGGTGGCGGCGCTCTGGGCTTATGACGGGTGGAACAACGTGGCCATGGTGGCGTCGGAGGTGCGCGATCCACAGCGCAACCTGCCGCGCGCGCTGATCGGCGGCACGCTTGCCGTCATCGCCATTTACCTGCTCGCCAACGCCGCCTACTTTCGCGTGCTTTCCCCCGAGGCCGTGGGAGCCAACCCGCGCGTGGCGGGAGAGATGATGCGCCGCATCCTGGGCGCCGCAGGCGCTGGCGGCGTTTCCATTGCCGCCATGATCAGCATTTTCGCCGCCCTCAACGGCTCCATCCTCAGCGGCTCCCGCGTGCCCTATGCCGCCGCCCGCCAGGGCTATTTCTTTAGCCCTATCGCCCGCGTGAATAGAAAGCATCGTACGCCAGGCGTATCCATTCTTGCGCTCAGCGCGTGGTCGGCCTTATTGGTCCTTTCCGGCAGCTACAGCCAATTATTTACCTACGTAATTTTCGCCAGTTGGATTCTTTACGGTATGACAGCCGCCGCGGTGATTGTTTTGCGGATAAAGAAGCCCGATTTACCTCGCCCTTATCGCACAATGGGCTATCCGGTGGTGCCGATATTGTTCGTTTTGGTGGCTGGCGTATTTGTCGTTTCCACACTGTGGGATTCGCCGCGCGAGTCGCTTACGGGAATTACCCTGATACTTCTGGGACTGCCGTTCTATGCTTACTGGAGCAGTCGCCGCTCCGCCGGAGCCACCGGCGGTACTTCCGCCGACCATCTGGACCCCCCAGTATAAATCGCTGGAATCAGTACCCGTCTATTCTTAAAATTAAGTGATACTCCAACGAAAATCGGGGTGTATACTTTAGAGAATCGAAAGAACGCCCCGAGGCGTTAATATCGGGGTGTATACTTTAGACAAGCAACGATAGCCTCCGAAGGTTAAATAAGGCGGGCAAGCCAAAACCGCTCTCGGGGGGAGGCAGAAAATGGACGTTAGCAGGATCCTTGAAGAATTAAAGGCGGAACGCATACGGATCGAATCCGCCATCGAAAGCCTGGAACGACTTGCACTCGGCCGGGGCCGCCGCCGAGGAAGACCGCCGAGCTGGATGACCGAAGCCAAGCGGCGGGGACGGCCGCCTGGAAGCAAGAACAAGGTACCAAGCACAGGAACGGCGCCGCGGAACAGCGCGGTCGCGTAGACGCGAAGAGTAATTTCAGGAGTTGAGCCGTAGTGCTCGGGGCTGCACCGGGGGCGTCCTTCCGGAGGGCTAAATGTGGTCGTGGATGAAAGGTGCCGCTATAAGTGCGCCTGGCAGCGCCGCGAGGCGCATGTATCCCCGGCGGCGATCGCCACTGCGGCCGCCAACAAACCGGCTCCCGTAACGATAAAAAGAGAGACCTGAAGCAGCGGGCACTGGTCAACCAACCCGGCCTACCCGAGGCTTCGCAAGGCGAATGCATAAGCGCCGACTGCCACGGCTTCACTAGTCCCCAGTCGGGAGATGCCGATAGCGGTGCGCGCCGCCGGATCATAGGCAACCGTACGGGCCGACCCGGGAACGCGTATTTGCCGCGTCTCGCCGCTCAGGAACTGCGCGCGCTGTGACGGATCTTCGATGTTGTAGGCGCGCGCGCACAAGCGGTGCTGCCCAGAGTCGTAAGTGCCGTTGAGCGCATCAACCAGCGCCGGCAGGAACAACGGATGAGCGCCCGAGATGCCGCCGCCCACCACGCCCAGGCCGTCGACGAGCGTTAAAGCCTGTGCCATGGCGTCGCCCACAACCTCACCGAGCCGGTGGAAGGCTTCGGCGGCTGCCGCACGTTTTCCAGGCGCGAGCCCCATTCCGATGTCGAAGATGGCCTTGGAGTCCGGCGCCTGGTCGGCGGGAATTCCGGCGCAGCGCGCATACACGCCCCGCACGGCGCGGATGGAGGCGCCCTCCTCGGCATTGATGCCGGGCGCCAGCTTGTTGCGCAGCAGCCAAGCCTCGCCGGCAATGGAATTGTCGCCGATAAACAACTCCCCGTCGCGAACGATACCGCCGCCAAAGCCCGTGCCCAGCGTAACTCCGAACAGATTGTGGTAGCGCTTGGGACTGCCTGCCTCTTCGAGCAGGCCATTGACATAGGGTAGAAAGCCGGCGATGGCTTCTCCGTACACGAATAAGTCGCCATCGTTGTTGATATACACCGGAATGCCGAACTTGTCTTCCAGCATGGGCCCGAGCGCCACGCCGCCGCGAAACGAGGGCAGGTTGCCGAGGTCGCCGATGATACCGCGAGGGTAATCGGCTGGACCTGGAAAGGCAAAACTGATGGCCACCGGAGGCTGCGGCAAGGACTGCTTAATGTTTTCGAAGCCGCTTACGATGTTTCTCAGGCACCGCTCCAGGTCCGCGGCCTCGGTGGGCAAACTGAAAGGGTCGATCAGCGGCTGGTTGCCTCGTACGGCGGAGAATTTCAGACTGGTGCCGCCGGCATCCAGCGTCATCACGATGCGCGGGTCTGCCGCAAAACGGATCGGCATACTGATTGTTCCTTGAGTTGCTCTTTCGAGAGATTTTGCCGGCCGGCATCGACAGACTCAGACTTCGCCGGGGGTGCCGACAGGCAAACCTCATTCTGGCGCGGCGCGCGCGCTGAGCGCAACTCTAACGGAAGGCCTGCGTAACAGGGTTCGCTGGCGGGCTTGAAGGTGGCAGCCCGGTCGCCCGCTACTGATTGACCAGTAGCTTCTCGTGCACAGAGCTATCCCGCAGCGGGATGACCATACCCTCGTCCTGATGCGTCAATGCCCAAACTGCCAACTCTGTCCGGTTGCTAACCCCGAGTTTGCGGAATATCCTATTCAAGTATTCCTTGACAGTTCCTTCAGAAAGATGCAGACGATAAGCGACTTCCTTGTTCGCCTTCGCCTGCCGAATCAGATCCACGACTTGTTTCTCACGAAGGCTAAGGTCGCGCTTGATGGGTGGGCGCTCCCCTTCCGGCCGCCGGCAAGCGTGACAGATCCGCTCGCTACCGCTGCTCCGGAAATCGATTCCACAACGAGGGCAATTCCGCAGAGCCGGAATAGACCTGTATTCCTGTATCAGCATACTGCTCTCCCGTCCTCTATAGTCGGACCGCAGAAAGAGAATGACCGGCCCGTGGGTTCTTACACAATGTGTAGTACTCTACCCGATGCAACCAGAGTTCCACGGCTCTGCTATTGAAAACACGAGGCTTCCGCTCTGTGGGAATTACCGTAGGCCGGGATTTACATGGTGGAGTTTACCAACAGGGTCATTTCGTACAGGTGCGCTTCGGCCCCTTGACGAAACAGGGGCCTGGCTCAATCGCCGCTATGGTCGGGGCGCGGAACGTCTCAATATGGCCCGTATCCGCCGTGTACCGCCATCGCCTTCCCTGCCTCAGCCGAATTCGCAGGCATGGGATCGGGACGGTCCTCAACGCCAAGCTTCTTCATCTTGTACAGCAGCGCCTTGTAGTCGATTTTTAGCAGCGTTGCCGCTTGTTTCCGGTTCCAGCGGGTAGAATCGAGAGCGGCCAGAATGGCATCCCGTTCCGCTTGCTGCTTGGCTTGCGTCACCTGTTCCAGGATCGGGGAGCCGCCAGCCCGTTCGGACGGCTGGGTGCGGCTCTCGGCAAGCAGTATGGGCCGCATTGGCTTGAGAGTCGCTTTGGCATGGAGCTCGCTGGCGAGCGCATCGGCATTGCGGAGGATGGTGAATTTTCGAACGTAGTTCTCCAACTCGCGCACGTTGCCGGGCCAATGATAGGTCATCATGGCGTGTTTCAAATCGAGCGTGATGGCCGGCAAGGGCAGCCCCGCCACCGCGTGCTTCTTGATCAGGAATTCGGCCAGCGGCAGGATGTCTTCCTTGCGGTCGCGCAGCGGCGGAACCCGCAGGTTGATCACATTCAGGCGGTAGTAAAGATCCTCGCGAAAGGTCCCTTCCAGAATCGCCTTCTCCAGGTCGCGGTGGGTCGCGGCCATAATGCGCACATCCACCTTGATGGTTTCCTTGCCGCCGATTCGTTGAAACTCGTGGTCCTGCAATACCTGCAACAGCTTCGCCTGGAGCCGCACGTCCATGTCCCCGATTTCATCGAGCAGAATCGTGCCCCCTTCGGCGATCTCGAACTTGCCCGCCTTCCTTTGAAAAGCGCCGGTGAACGCGCCGCGTTCGTAGCCGAACAGTTCGCTCTCCACCAACTCCGACGGCAGCGCTGCGCAGTTCAGCTTCAGAAACGGTTTGTTGGCGCGCGGAGATTGCGCATGCAGTTCGCGTGCGAGCACCTCTTTCCCGGTACCGGTTTCGCCTTGAATCAGCACCGGAACCTCCGACCAGCCTATTTGTCCCACGATCACCTGGATCTCTTTCATCCTGGAGTTGGTCCCCAGTAAGGTGTCGGGAAAAGGCGTGCGCTTGCGCGAGGGCGCCGCATGCACCGTGCCTCTGGCCTCGAGCGCCCGGCCGATCACCTCACGCAAGTCCTCAGGAGCCACGGGTTTGGCTAGAAAGTCGGTCGCCCCTCCCTTCATCGCCGTAACCACGTTAAGGGTAGACGATGCACCGGAAAGCATGATGACCGGCAACTCGCGATCCAGGTTTCGGATTTCGCGCAAAGTGTCCAGCCCATCCCGATTCAACATCACGATGTCGAGCAATACAGCGGCTATTTCGGACTCCGACGATCGCAGGCAGGCGAGTACCTCGTCCCCGTCTCGGGCCGATTCCACGGAATAACCCATGCACTTGAGGGCCGTTTCGAGATAGCTTGAAACCTCCAGCTCATCTTCGCCCACCAGAATCGTGCACTTATGGTCAGACGTTAGCATGAACGTTTATCCTCCGAAGTTCTTTGAACGTCACTTTCTCTTCCGCGTCCGTCACCGGTAACCGGGATCGGTCCAGCGGAAGAACAATTGAAAACATGGGTCCCAAATCGGTGTTTTCAGCCCAAACGCGTCCGCCGTGTTGCGTGACGATCAACCGGCAAATCGCTAGGCCTAGCCCGCCGCCAGAGCGGTCGTGCACACCTGAATACGATGCATACTCCTCGAAAATAGTCTCCAAATACTCCTTCGGTATTGCCGCGCCCGAGTCGGTGATGTCAATCCGGTAGCTGTTCGGCTCCTGGCTGGCTCGCCTCCGCCGCTCTGCCGCGGGCGGCATTCCCGATCGGCCCGAACGGCGTTCCCAGAAGAACGGGTAGCCGCGAACCTCGATCATGCCTGTCTTTGGCGTAAACTTGCAGGCGTTGTCGAGAATATTGATCAGTACCTGTTCCATCTGGCCCGGCTCGAAAAGCAGGCCCTCATCGCCGGGTTCCAGTTCCGTCGTAATCGCAATCCGTCTTTCATCTGCGAACGGCGCAATCTCGTGCAAAGCCTGGTCCAGGCACTCCTGCAGATCGCCGCGCTCTAAAACGGGCCGTCTCTTCACATGCCGCGCAACACTCAACTGGAACATCGCCGAGGCCATCCGCGCCAGGCGCTGGGCGCTGCGCCGCATGCGCCGCAGGACTTCCCGCTGAGCTTCGTTGATGGGCCCGAACGATTCGTCCTGTATAAGACCGCAGTAGCCGCTCAAGGCCGTGAGCGGAGCCCGAAAATCATGCACTGCCCGAGCCAGAAAATTGGTTCGATCCTGATCGTATTCCTGCAGCGTCAAATTCGTTTGCACCAGGCATTGCAGAATATCGTCGCGATCTTCCTGCACGGTATCATTCGCGCACAATGAGACAGCGAAGCCCAGAAAGGCTGCCAATGTCACCGGAGTTACCGGCTTGAGCAGGATGTTGGCGTCCGATACAGCCGCTTGTTTGCGAAATCCCGGCAAATCCTTCCGGCTAACCAGGTAAAGATGCCGGGATGGAAAACGCTGCCCGAAATTGGGCACAGCCCCGTCGGCCTGATAATCCCAAATACTCAGGTCCGCGTACGGAAATGCGTCACCTGCGCCAGCCACAGAAAGCGTGAACGGCTGATGCAGGATCTCGCCCAGAATCTCCAGGCAGCTCCGATATAACTCTCGATCCTCCGAAACCAACACTATGTCCATAGGTCCGGAGTCCCCCCTCGATTAGGACTCAACCAGCTTTTCCACAGAGCCTGCCTTATCGCACAAAAACCCGAGTCTCACGACTTTGCCGTCGCCAGTTTTCGGGACATCTTCCCGTTTCTCGCGATCTTCAGGTCTGGGAACTTAATTATCATAACCTGCTATTAACTGAAGTCAAGTGACAGAGTTGACTTTAGGGGTATTGGTACTATTAGCCCACATCCATAGAAATAGTACTTGCCTTTGCCCAGATGTCGGGTTTTATCGGAACATCCCCACCGGCAAACTCGCGGTCCTGGGCGGTCGTTTGGATCGCAAAAGATAGCGAAAGCCAGTGAAAACCGAGGCCTGCATCATCGCAAACGCTTTCCAAGCAACCGTCGGTGCCGGTGCCCGAAAGTTGGATTCGCCGCCGTCCTCCCCGAAACTACGGCCGAATATCTCTCTGCAACTGATTGATAATACGTAATTTAACTTGTACGCTAAGGTGCTTCTCAATGGCACCGAAAGTGCTCGGATCGGCGGAACATGCCCTCCAACGAGGCCGATCAGCTTTCGGGGCCGTTGAGCCCGCCAAATCGCCGCCGGCGCTACCGGGCTCGCGTGCATTGGCCGGTTCAATTCGAGCGGAGGGATGATCTGGATCCTTTCACCACAGAGACCCAGGATTTAAGCAGTGATGGATTCTACTGTCGTTCGAACACGGTGTTCGGCTCGGGCGAAGTTGTCGATTGTACTCTCGAGGTTCCAGCGCATCGTCCCGGCGCGCCGGGAGCGACGCTCCGGGTCAAGTGCAGAGTTCGCATCATGCGAGTCGACGAACCCGACGCCCAAGGCCTGCGCGGCATGGCTTGCCGCATCGAAGAATACCATTTCCCATCGGGCGAGCCACCTACCGTTTGACGCGGCCCCGCTCCGCCTTTCGTAGCACAAATTGAGAATTCGTGTTATCGTATGCGCACATACGAAAACACCACTGGTGCTACGAAGGCTATTGGCCGCTGCGCTGAGAACTCTTCTGCCCGGCATTCGCCGCCTGCCGGCAATAACGCTGCTACTACATACCGCGCTGTTCGCCGCCGATTCCCGCGTGGCCGGTCAGGTGACCGATCCGCAGGGGCAACCGGTTGCGGGAGCGACGCTGCGGTTGGGCAGCGCCGCGGCGGCGCTTAGCGCCAGCAGCGGCGCGGACGGCCGCTTTGAGTTTCGCGCACTGGCGCCCGGCAGATACACACTCAGCGTGACCGGCCGGGATTTCGAGTCCGTCACCCGAGTCTTCGCTCTGGCGGAAGGCGAATCGCTGACCGTGGATCTAAGGTTCACGCGGCTAAGCTCCCGCCACGACGCAATCGTAGTGACCGCGGACGTGAACCAGGTCGATGTCCTGACGCCCGATCCCGCCGAGAAGGTTTTCTCGAGTGAGGACTTGCTGGATGCCAATCCGGGCCGTCCAGGCGCTCCGGTTTCGATTCCCGGCTATCCGATTGAGACGGCTTCGAGCGGCATCAAGGCCCCGCAGTACTTCGCACCGGGCGTAGCCGGCGACCACGGTGAGCCGATAGCACAGTACATCCAGGTGGGCACCTACCTGGTGCCTAACAACCTATCGGCTAATGCGCATGGCAATGGCTACGCCGATCCGAACCTATTTATCGCCGACGTGATCGAGAGCGTCCAGGTGGATGGCGGCGCGTACAACGCGCGTGAGGGCAATCACGCATTAAACCTGGCGACGGCCTATACGCTGCGGCCGCATCTCGATCCTTTCTTCACTTTGACGGGAGACGACCGGGACATTACGGGCACCGCGGGTATGAGTCCGTCGCCGGATTCGTGGATCGCGCTGGAGGGCTCGTATGGCAATGGATTTCTGGACCGGCTGGAGCACCGCAAGCAGGTCAAGATCAACGGCGGGTGGGTCTTCCATGCGGGAGATCACACGCTGACGCTGTTCGGAATCGGATACTACGGCTTCTCCTACGTGGCGGGACTGCGGCCGATTTACGGATTCAATTCCGTCGATGCCGCAGACGCTTGGACCCAGTATCCGGACACCATTGACCCCAGGCAAAAAGACCAGACGCACACGGCGCTGATAGCGGTGAACGATGTGTGGACATTGGGCGAGAACCAGCAGATCCAGCTCTCCGGGTTCTTCCGCACTTGCAACCTCTCGCTGTTTTCGGACTTTGGACTGGGGCTGGTCCGGCAGAGCGAGTTTCGCACCGTAGCCGGCGGCAGCGCGGCGTACAAGAAGAAGTTTTCGAAGAATCTTACGCTGCTGGCCGGGACTGAATACCAGCGTGAGGCGCCGCGGCGCGACGATCTGGATGATTACAACTTCTACAATCCGGCCGATCCGCATTACTACGGGCCCTTCGTCAAGGTGGACGGAAACAACATAACCATCGCTCCCATATCGCCATACATCGCCGCGGAGGGCGAGCTGAGCAGGTATGTGCATTACTACCTGGGCTGGCGGCGCGATGAGATCGGCATCGACAATCAGGACCTGGTGACTCCAGCTAATTCCTGGAACAGATGGGCGGGAGTGAATTCGCCGAAGGCGACGTTAACGCTTTTTCCGGAGGAATCCTGGTACGTTCCTGAGGTCGCATTCAGCTTTGGGAAATCGTTCTTCACAGAAGATCCTCGAATGGGATCGGCTGATGGCCAGCCGACCGCGACCGGCAGCCCGGCGGCCGTTGACCCGGTCGAGACGGCACGCTCGTATCAGTTGGTCGCGAGCAAGCGCTTCCACAACACGGATCTGAGGCTGACGCTAGGACACGAGACGCAAACCGCCGAGTATGGCAAGATCGATCCGGACACCGGATTGCAATTCGATCTGGGGCCGGGCCGCATACGCTATATGGCCATCACGTTGCGCCAGGGCTTCCGCGGCGGATGGCTGCAGGCGACCTTTGAGCAGGCCGATGCGCGCGATCTGGACACCGGACAGGTGACGCCGGAGGCTCCGCGGCTGATCGGCGATCTCTCCGCCACGTATCAAGAGCTGCCCTTCCATCTGCTGGCCAAAGGCGAATTCGAGTACGTGGGAAGGAAGGTAGTTGGGAACGGATGCGACGAGAACAACCCCGACGATCTATCCTCCTACTGCCTCGGCGTGCCTAATAGGGAGTTCCGGCTGGCCCTGGTGCGGCCATTTCTCGAGGGAAAGATCAACGTCGGCGTGAACATGATGATTGCCAGCGGCTACACGGGGCAGACCACGGAAAACTTCGCCATAACCTATTCGCCTGGGCAATTGGGGCTTGTGGGCGGAGCGGTTCACGCCAACCCGATTGCAGAAGTGGTCGGAGTACGCATCCAGTCGTACGCGAGCGTAAGCTGCACCTACAGGTTTGGTCGCATGGTATCGCGATGAACCGATGCGCCCTTGAGGCGTCGGCCGCCGCCTCTACTCGGTAAGCCCCTCGACGGAATGTACGTGCGGATGCGAATGGACCTCGCCCGACCGGTGCTTGTGCCGGTGCGCATGCACCAGGTTGGTGCGTTCCAGCAAATCGCGATCCTGCAGAATCTCCGCTGGAGCGCCCTCCGCCACAATGCGGCCGCCATCCAGCACCAGGCACCGGTCGGCGATGTCTTCCAGGTCCCCCAGATGGTGAGTGGCCGTGATCACCGACTTGGCGCCGCCTCCCCACTCCACCAGCAGGTCGATCATCTGGCTCTGGCTGCGCGGATCGAGCGCGGCCGTCGGCTCGTCCAGCAGCAGCACAGCCGGGTCCAGCACCAACACGCTCGCCAACCCCACCCGCTTCTGCTCGCCGCCGGAGAGCCGGTGCGGCACGCGGTCTTTCAAGTGCGCGATGCCAAAGCGCTCGAGCGTATCGCCCACCCGCTCCCGCACCTCATGCTTGGGCCAACCGAGTTGCAGCGGGCCGAACGCCACCTCGTCGAACACCGTGGGATTGAACAACTGCACTTCGGGATTCTGAAACACCAGGCCTACTTGCCGCCGGAACGAAAACGCAAAGGCGTCGTCGACGAAGCGCTCTTCCGTGAGCTCTTCGCCGCGGAAACGAAGGCTGCCTTCCTGCCCGAAATACAGGCCATCCAAAATCCGCAGCAGGGTGGATTTCCCGGAGCCGTTGGCTCCCACCAGCGCCACGCGGCTGCCCTCTTGAATCGAGACACTCAAGTCGTCGATCGCCGCCAGCCGGTCATAGCGGTAAGTCAGGTGCGCGGCTTCGAACAGCATCATCGGCCCGCCCACACGCCCGCCACGGCCAGCGACGCAAAGCCGGCCAGCGCCAGCCAGTCGAGGCGTTTCATGGCGAAATCGTCCAGCAGGTGCACTTCACCGCGAAATCCGCGCGCCTGCATGGCCAGGTAGACATCGCCGCTCAACTGGAAAGTGCGGCTGAGCAGTACGCCCGCGCTGGCTACCGCAATGTGCCGGCGCTCGGCCCGGTCGAGCGCGCCCACTCTGCGGCTCTTGCGCGATTCGAACATTTCATGCGCCGTCCCCAGCAATAGCAGAATATAGCGCAAGGCCATGCCAAGTATTACCACGAACACTACCGGCACGCGGAACACACGCAGTGCTTTTAGCACGTGCATCCACGGCGTGGTGAACTCGAGCAACAGCGCCAAAGTCGCCGCGGTTTCCACTCGCAGCAGCAGGTAGCCGGCGGTAGTCGATCCTTGCGCGGTTACTGTCCAATGGAGACCGGGCACGCGGTAGACAGCAAGGCCAGGGGTGAGGAACAAAGCCGGCACGGCGATGGCGCCGGTAAACGCCAGCGCGCCGATCCATACCCTGGTTGCCAGCAGACGCAAGGAAATACGCGAGAGGGCAGCCAGCAGCACCGCCGACGCGAATAGGGCCGCGATCACCCATAACCGCGTTGCCAGCGCCGCGGCCAGGATCAGCGAAAACAACCCCGCCACTTTCACCCGCGCGTCCAGCCGCTGCAGCAAGCCTCCGCCCGCAGCCGAATGCTCGGCATACAAGGCCCGTTCCATGGCGTGGTAAAGGCCTTCGATGGTGTGTTCGAGGAACCCGGCCCGCCCGTGCCGCGCGCCGAGCTTCATGTGGCCGGCTCTTTGCGGCCTAACAAGCGCCCCACCATCAGGCACGCCAGCAGAATCAGGCCAGCGCCAAACATGGCCGACAACAGATACCCGAACGCC
The DNA here is from genome assembly GCA_963761855.1 of Bryobacterales bacterium. Classification (GTDB taxonomy): domain Bacteria; phylum Acidobacteriota; class Terriglobia; order Bryobacterales; family Bryobacteraceae; genus Bog-375. Next base: position 71,348 of record CAVXJY010000120.1, read on the forward strand.
GCGCTGCGTATATACGGCGACGCGTAGCGCGCGAACGGCGCGGTCCAGATTTGCGACAACCGCGCCAGGCCTTCCGGAGCGCGTACCGGGGCAGCCTGGTTGAACGACGTGGCCGCGATTTCGTGCCGCACGGTTGGGTTCGAAAAGTCCCGCGCCATCCATTCGCCCCACGCCGATCCCGTCGCCAGAATCCCCAATGGTGTCAGAATCAGCAGCGCGCCCAGCCCCAGCCAAAGCGGCCGCAGTCCCCTGCCCTCGGCTGGTCCGGCAAGCGCCGCGCCGCGGCCCGCGGTGCCCTTCAATAACGACGGATCGGATCGCTGCAGGAACGCCACCACCCCTGCCGATATCGTCAGTTCGGCGAAGCCCGCAATCGTCAGGTGGCCCAACATCATCGCCGGAATCGCCACGCTGAGCGGGTACGGACAATAGAGAGGGGCTCCAGCCGCGTCGCGGTAGAGCAGCGGCTGAATGCCAAACTCGATTGCCGCCAGCAGCGCCGAGACGTTGATCGCCGCATAGCCCGCCAGACCGGCTGCCATCACCCGGCGCGCCGAGCCTAGCGCCGCACGTCCGGCCAGAATACGGTAGACCGCGTACGCCACCAGCGCGCCGGCAATCGCCATATTGAAACAGTTGGCGCCGATTGCCGTGATGCCGCCATCGCCGAAGAACAACGCTTGAATCACGATCGCAATCGATACCGCCAGCATGGCCGCCCACGGTCCCAAAACCACCGCTGCCAGCCCGATCCCCACCGCATGACCGGTGGTGCCGCCGGGAAGCGGCAGGTTGAACATCATGATCACGAAGGAAAAGGCTGCGAACAGCGAAATCAGCGGCACCAGCCGCGTGTGCAGCGCCTTCCGCACCCGCTTAAGCGCGACGTACCAGAATGGCGCGGCGCCGGTGTATAGGACCGCGCAGCTAGCCGGGCTGAGGTAACCATCCGGTATGTGCATGTCGCTTCAAGCCAGGCACGGCTGGCAGCCAAGTCTCAGTGTAGTACGATTCGCTCATTCGTATGCCTCTTGGTAGGGCATGCTTCAGCTCGCCAACGCCCGCCCGCGGGCGCGTTTTCCCGCAGCCGTCGCCTTCGAGCCCCGCACCCGTCAAGCAACCCTGTCTCACCGCTGTTGCCCCCGCGTGCTACCTTGTTCCTTCAGGCCCCAGGAACCTCTAATGAGTTCTCGATTATTGCGGCTCTCGGCGGCGCTGGCGGCTCTAGTCAGCGCAGCCACGGCACAGAGTGTGCCGAAGCAGCGGCCTGCATCCGTGCCCTACACCTGGAAGAACGTACAGATGGTGGGCGGCGGTTTCGTCGATGGCATTATCTTTCATCCCACTGCCCCGGGGGTGCGCTACGCGCGCACCGATATCGGCGGCGCATACCGCTGGAACAACCTCACTCATCGCTGGCAGCCGATGCTCGACTGGGTACCATACGAGAACCTCAACTGGATGGGCGTGGAGAGCGTTGCCGTCGATGCTTCCGATCCCAACCGCGTCTATCTCGCCTGCGGCACTTATACTAATCCCTCCACACCGGATGGCGCCATTCTGCGCTCCAGCGACCGCGGCAGGACCTTCGAGCAGACTAACGTGCCCTTCAAGTTCGGTGGCAATGAAGCCGGCCGCGGCCACGGCGAGCGTCTGGCTGTCGATCCCAATGCCGGCAATATCCTTTACCTGGGCACGCGCTACGACGGGCTGTGGAAGAGCACGGACCGCGCGCTGACCTGGAACAAGATCGAGAGTTTTCCCGGCATCGCCGAAGCGCCGCCGGCTGAAAGCGCTCGCTGGAGCCATGAAAGCGGTGTTGTCTTCGTGCTGTTCGACGGGCGCGGCGGATCGAAAGGCAAACCAAGTGCCACCATTTACGTGGGCGTCGCCCTGATGCGACGCGACAACCTGTTCCGGTCGAGGGATGCCGGCAGGAGTTGGCAACCGGTGCCCGGTGCGCCGCTTCAATACCGGCCCGCGCGTGCCGCACTGGCTTCGGATGGAATGCTGTACATCTCCTATTTGGCCGGCCCCGAACCTTACAGGCCGACCGACGGCGGCATCTGGAAACTCGACACCGCCAGCGGCGCGTGGACCGACATCACGCCCGACAGGCCAGACCCAGCGCACAATAGAGCATTCGGCTATGGGGGTGTTTCCGTGGATGCGCATCATCCGCAGACCCTGATCGCCAGCACCTATTACCGCCCAGGCGGCGAAGAGATTTTCCGCAGCCTCGATGGCGGAAAGACCTGGAAGGGGATATTCGCCTCGGGTGGCACTTACGATTTTTCGCTGGCGCCTTACGTGGCCCGCACGCCGATTCACTGGTTGTTCGACGTCGAAATCGACCCGCTCAATTCCGACCACGCCATTTTCACTACCGGCTACGGCGGTTACGAGACTTTCAATCTCACCGCGATCGATTCCGGCAAGCCGACCAGGTGGGGCGTCATGAGCACCGGCATCGAAGAGACCGTAGCGCTCGATCTGCTCAGTCCGCCTGAGGGTGCGCCTCTGCTCACCGCTATCGGCGATTACGGCGGATTTGTGCACTGGGACCTCGATAAGCCCGCTCCCGAAGGCAGCTCCGCCCCTCCGCGCTTTGGCAACACGAGCGGCCTGGCCTGCGCCGAAAACAGTCCGGATGTGATTGTGCGCGTCGGCAGGGCCGCCGGCAATGGTGGCGGCGGCAACATCGGTTTCTCGATGGATGGAGGCAGGACCTGGCAGCCCACTTCTTCAGCGCCGCCCGACGCCAGTATGGGAAGCATCGCCGTCTCCGCCGACGGCGCAATATGGGTGTGGACTCCGGAGCGCAGCGCCGTCTACTTCACCAGCGATCTCGGCGGGCGCTGGACCAGGTCGGAAGGCATCCCCGAGAACACGCGCGTGATTGCCGACCCAGTCAATCGGCGCAAGTTTTACGGTCTCGCGCTGTTCGATGGGAAGCTTTTCATCAGCAGCGATGGCGCGGCAACCTTCACTGCGCAGCCGCTCACCCTGCCCGATGGTCTTCCCACGCGCGGCGGCGACCGCGGCGACAACCGCGGCGGGCAAGACCGCATCTACGCCGCGCCGGGCAAGGAGGGCGACCTGTGGCTGGCTGCTTTTAACGGCCTTTACCACTCCACCGATAGCGGCGTGAAGTTCTCGCGTTTGGAGCACGTCGACCAGATTCACGCCTTCGGTTTCGGCAAAGCCGCGCCTGGCGCCACTTACTCAAGCCTGTATCTCATCGGCGTGGTGGATGGCCTGCGCGGCATTTTCCGCTCTACCAACGCCGCCCGAAGCTGGGTGCGGATCAACGACGATCGGCATCAATGGGGTTTGTTGCTGCAAATCACCGGCGACCCCAAGAAGTTCGGCAGAGTCTACGTCGGCAGCCACGGCCGCGGCACCTTCTACGGCGACCCCGCCGCGAACTGAGGTCCAGGTAGGGCATGCTTCAGCTTGCCAACGCCCGCTTGCGGGCGCGCTTTCACGTAGCCTCCGGCCGGCGCCGCCGGCCATGCCTCCCTTACCCCGGCTGCTAGAATGGATGAAAAATGATCCAGACCCTATTCGGCACAGTTGAGCGGGAACCGTCATTACTCGAGAAACTCAAGAGCGGCGTCGAGAAAACCCGTGCCGGCCTGGTTTCCGCGATCGAGGACGCAGTCCAGGGGAAGAAGGAGATCGATGCCGGCCTGCTGGATGAGCTCGAATTCACCCTCATTTCCTCCGACATGGGCGTGCGCACCACCGAGGAAATCCTGGAACGGATCCGCCAGCGCGTCGAGCGGCATCAATTGAACGATGCCGCCGAGTTGAAGGGCCTCATCCGCGAGCATCTGCTGGAGATTCTGCAGGCTTCCGAACGCGCCCCCGCGCGTGTCGCCGAGCCGCCCGCGGTCATCCTGGTGGTCGGCGTCAACGGTTCGGGTAAGACCACCACCATCGGCAAGCTGGCCGCCCGCTTCAAGAACGAACAGCGTACCGTCATGCTGTGCGCCGCCGACACGTTTCGCGCCGCGGCCATCGAGCAGCTCGAAATCTGGGGCGAGCGCACCGGCTCTCCCGTGGTGCGGCAGAGCGCGGGCAGCGATCCCAGCGCGGTCCTGTTCGACGCCGTCAGCGCGGCGCGCGCGCGCAAGGTCGACTACGTGATCGTGGACACCGCCGGCCGCCTGCAAACCAAGGAAAACCTGATGGCAGAATTGCAAAAGATGGCCCGCACCGCCAGGAAAGTGATTCCAGAGGCGCCGCACGAGGTGCTGCTGGTGCTCGACGCGACCACCGGCCAAAACGGTCTGGAGCAGGCGCGCAAATTCACCGAGAGCTCCGGCGTCACCGGCATCGTTCTGACCAAGCTGGATGGCACGGCCAAGGGAGGAATTGTGGTGGCCATTGCGCGTGAGCTCGACTTGCCCATCCGCTACGTCGGCGTAGGCGAAAAGGTGGATGACCTGCTGCCCTTCGACGGCGAGAAGTTTATCGCGTCGCTCTTTGAAATATGAACCCCGCATTCATGCGCGAAGCGCTCGAGCTGGCGCGGCAAGGCCGGGGATTGGCGAGCCCCAATCCTATGGTCGGCGCCATCCTCGAGCGCGACGGCGATGTGGTGGGACGCGGCTTTCACACTTATGCCGGCGTGCACCACGCCGAGGTCATCGCCCTGGCGCACGCCGGCGAAAAGGCGCGCGGCGCCACCCTCTATCTCAACCTGGAACCGTGCGCCCATCAGGGCCGCACGCCGCCCTGCGCCGACGCCATCATCGCCGCCGGTGTCGCCGCCGTGGTGGCGCCCTTGGTCGATCCCAACCCGCTGGTGGGCGGCGAAGGATTCCGCCGCTTGCGGGCCGCGGGAGTGGAAGTCGTCATGGCCACCGAGTTTGCGGCCGAGGCCGGCAAGTTAAATGAGCCGTTCCTGCACTTCATGCGCACCGGCCGGCCGCTGGTGACGCTCAAGACCGCCATCACGCTCGACGGCAAGATCTCGGCCCCCGACGACAATCGCGGCTGGATCACCAGCGAGCTAGCCCGCTCTCACGTTCAGGAACTCCGTCACGATCACGACGCCATTCTCACAGGAATCGGCACTGTCCTGGCCGACGATTGCCTTCTCACCGACCGCACCGGCTTCGCGCGCAGCCGGCCGCTGCTGCGCCTGGTGATGGATTCGCAGCTTCGCCTGCCGCCCGGTTCGAAGATGGTGCGCAGCGCGGCCGCCGATTTGGTCGCCGTCACCACGTCTGCGGCGTCGGCCGACCGGCGTAAGACGCTCCAGGCCGCCGGCGTAGAAGTGGTCGTGCTCGACGGGCCCGGCGGGCGCGCCGATCTTGCGGGCGCCATTCAATGGCTGGCGCAGCGGCGCTATTTGTCGCTGATGATCGAAGCCGGCAGTAAGTTGAATTGGACAGCGCTCGAAACCGGGGTGGCCGATCGCATCATGTTTTATTACGGCCCCAAGATTCTGGGCGGCTTGGAGGCGCTTCCTCTCGCCGGGGGCATCGGCCGGCGGCGGCGCGCAGATGCCATCCGCGTTCACAACGTTACGATTCATCCTATCCCGCCCGACGAGTTCGCCATCGAGGCATATGTTCACCGGAATCATTGAAGAGCTGGGAACGGTGGAAGCCCTGGAAACGCGGCCGGCCGGGGCGCGTCTGAAGGTGCGTTGCGCGGCCGTGCTGCCGGATTTAGGACTCGGCGCCAGTATTGCCGTCAACGGCGTGTGTCTTACCACCGTGGAGCGGCAGGCCACTTCTTTTTCCGCCAATCTCGCGCCCGAGACCCTGCGCCGCAGCAACCTGGGTGACCTGCACGCCGGCTCGCGCGTCAATCTCGAGCGGCCCCTATCGCCCACCGGCCGCCTGGACGGCCACATCGTGCAGGGTCACGTCGATGGCACCGGCGAATTGCTCTCACTCGAAGCCCTGGGCGAGGACAACTGGTGGTTGCGCATCCGCGTGCCCGCCGAGCTCGATCCGTTTCTGGTCTATAAGGGCTCCATCGCCATCGACGGCATCAGCCTCACTGTCGCCGCGCTCGAAGGCGATGCTCTCAGCGTCACCATCATCCCCCACACTTACCGCAACACCACGCTGGCCACTTACCATCCCGGCGCCCGCGTCAACATCGAATGCGACATACTCGCCAAGCATGTCGAAAAACTGCTCCGCAAACTCGACGTGAAGGCTGGTTTGAGCTTAGAGAAACTGCGTGAGCAAGGTTACTGAAGCAGCTTCTGTGGGCCAGAATGGCAACGTTCCGTACTACGAGTTCCAGTGTTACCGCTAAGAACCGCTCGCCGGCGCGCGCGTTTCCGAGCCGAGCGGGAGACGCGTTCGAGTCAACCCGGCCGCAAAATAAGTTTGGGGCAGAATGGCCAATTCAAAGCCATCCTGCCCCACATGTATCAATGCCAAAAGGTTCGAGACTTCGCCTCCGCGCCTAATGCACGGCCACGAAATTCAAAGAGATCTGGCTTTTGTTTTCCACCGGCTGCCCATCGAGCAAGGTCGGCCTGTAGCGCCACTGCATGACGGCTTCCTTGGCGGCCTGGACGAGCAAGGGGTGTCCGGAGATGACCCTCACGGAGCGGACCCTGCCATCGGTGCCGATGGTAGCTTCGACAACCACTTCGCCATGGGCGCCCATCTGGCGCGCGGCCGTCGGATAGGTCGGCTCTTTACGGTAAATCAGTTGAGCCGAGGCGACCTTGCCGCCGGCGACGGGCGAGGAGGTCCTCTTCGCGCTCGGCGGTGCGGGCGCAACCGGGCTAGGCGCGTTGGCAAACGGCATGTTCAGATTCGAATTCATTTCGACGCCGGCCGGCGACGCCGGAGCGCTGCCGGACAAGTTGGCGACGGCAATTTCGGTCGGGCTCGCCGGACGCAGCCGCTCTGAAAGCGAAGCCGTGTTGAATGCCTTGGGAGCGGCCTTCACCGGTACTGCCGGTGTCACTTCCGCCGGCGTAGTGGATGCCGACGGGGCGCCCTGTGGAGCCGCGGCAGGAGCGGCTGCCGGCTGCGCCTGCTGTGGGTTCGCCTTCGCGGAGGTCGTGCTGGCGGCAGATTTGCCATCCGGCATCGGCGATGGGCGCGTGCGCAACGACCGCACCGACTCCGTCACCGTTTTGCTTTGGTTCTTCCCGGTCACTTCCATGCGGAAGCTGACGTCGCCAGTCACCGGCGTGTAGACAATGCTGCCGGTGGTGAGCTGGTTGGCGTCCATGTCGTAGTTCTCGTGACGGTCGCCGTCATTGATGGAGAGCACGCCGTGCGTCGCGTCGGCGATGGCGGCGCAATTCTTGTTCCAGGTGAGCAACAGATCGGTGCCGCTCGGTTCCACCCTTAAGGTGAGATCCGCGGCAGGCGACTCCACTGCGGTTGTCTGATGCGGACGCACCATGTAACCGGGATAAACGAACAGCAGGACCAGCACCGCGACGGTGGCGGCGATGCCGCCGAGCACCAGCATAAGCCTGCTGCTGCCCTGCGCCTCGGCGGGGCTGCTCACGCTTCCAAATGGCGACTTCTCGATCGCCGGCCTGCTCACCGGTTCCGCGGCTTTGGCGGCCGGTTCCGCCGGTTTGGCGGGCGCAGCTTCTTTTACCACCGCGGCGGCGGGCTTCACGTCCTTGCCAGCCGGCTTCACTTCTGGAGCAGCCGGACGAGCCGGAGGCGCGTTTTTCACTTCCGGGGCCTGCGGCCTGCCAGACACCACAGGGGGTTTGGGAGGCGCCAGCGGTGGCTTGGCTTCCGGTGGCTTCCTGTCGGCGGCAGGCGGCGTGGCCGTCTTGGCGTCGATCGAGGGTGCGGTCTGGCCGGAATCGCGGCGCAGGCCAATGGGTACGACTTGCGGGCGGATACCGGGTTTCGCGGCCGGCGGAGCGCTGCTTGGGGCACTCGCCGGAGCCGCCGGCGGAGGCGCCGGTGCCGCTTCCTGTGGGGTCCACAACGACGGCGTCAATTGCCCCGAACGGAACGGGAACTCCAGATGGCTCGCCTCGCCGTGAAATGCGCCGTCCTCCCGAATGAAGAGACCGCCTACGCTGGTCTTGGTGGCAAACGGCCGCACCAGCAGGGCGATGTGATGAGGATCGCGGAAGCGGGCGTCCAGGAACGCCAGATCCTCCGCATCCAGGCTGAGACCCTTGCGGCTGTGGGCCCGAAAGAAACCCATCACCAGGACGCCGCCGGGCGCGCTGTGCAGTTCAATGGCCCGCTCGAAACGTCCGAGATCGGCATCCGACAAGCGATACAGCGGCCCACGGCTGTAGTCGCACGGGATCGACTCGTAGTCCTGTACGATCACGTTCAGAGGCGTGCCGGGAACGACTGAACCCAGCAATACGCCGCCAATCTCCGATCCACGTGACGTGAGAGAGCGGAAGTTCTCGATAACCTCACTCTCCATCCGGTCGATAAGATCGAAAGCAAGTCGCACTGCGACCGGCTTCTGGGGAACTTCCCATAGATAAGTGGCCAGGGGTGCGGACTTCGGTTCGCCGCGTTCCCGCCGAGCTGTCGATTCAACCATCTCTGTTAACCTCCGCCCGCTGAATTTCTGGGCACTTTACTTCACGGGTCAATTTTACCGGAAATCCAAGCAATATATACCCTAAAATTCGCTGTATTAACCAAAATCAACGGTACTGATCCATAACGATTTAGCCTATAGCTATCTAGATATATACCCGTTAATAAACTTTGGTTATCAGAAGAATACTGTCACGTTTTACTCTAGCAATTCAGAACTTTCATGCCTATAATGAGCGAGTAAATGAGCGCCAGGACCTGTCAGCTATGCGGACGGCCCCTCAGCAGAATCTGGGTGGGTGCAGGCGGCGACTTCTGTTCACGGGAGCACCGTAGTCAGTACGGGTTACGCCTGGGGATGGATCGGCTGCAGGAAGCCAACAAAGTCGCTACGCTGATGCGGCGGCGTGAAAACCTGAAGCTGGTGGTGCCGGCGCCAGCGCAGAGCGCGGCCTCATTGCAGCGCCGTGGCGTCAATCAATGCATGCCCTGGGCCGAGCCGGCGCCACCCGCCGACCACATGCCGAGTATGCAGCCGGCGCTGGAATCGCGGTTGGAAGGTGGCGGCGATTTCTTCTCGCCACGGCCACGCGCGCTCAAAGAAAAGCAGTCGCCACGCAGTGCCAGCTATCTGCGGCACGCCGGAGAATCCATGGAGGCAGTGCTGCCTGCGCTGCGCGAATACAGGATGCCGGTTACAGTGCCGGGCCCGCGGCCCGCACGGCGTTGGGATGGCGCGCGCTCGCTGAAGGCTCGCCGGCGGGGCTTCCCCTTGCCGCGGCGCCGGGCGGCGCGCACGGTGTTGGCGGCCGAATCGCGGCGAGAGCCGCAGGGCGGGGCCACCTACCAGCGTGACGCGGCGCCACCGTTGTGGCTGCAATTGCCGATGCACGAAGGACGGCCGGTGCGGGTTGCCGGAGCTCAGCCGATCCGGTTGCCGGCGCGGCAACTGCGCCGATTCCTCATCGCGCAGCGAACCCCCGAGTTACTCTGGCCCGGCACCATGACGCCGCCGCTTTTTGTCAAAGAGGGACCTGCTCCTCAGTCCCGAACACCGCTGATCACGCCGCTGGCACGGGCCACGGCTCTGCCTCACGGCCCCGGGCACGGTCTGTTGCCGGGAATGGCACACGGTGGCGCTCGCCGGGTGGGCCGGTCAACCCGCGATAGCCTTATGGCGCAGCGAGCTGCTGCCATCGAATGGACTGGATCGAATCTCCCGGCTATCGTGTTGGCAGGAGGCCACGCCGTGAGTGCGCACTTGCGGAGCGCTGCGTGGAATCGAGGCGGCACGCGCACGGTAGCCTCGATGCCCAAAGCGTCCACGCTGATT
>CAVXJY010000121.1:0-137819 GCA_963761855.1 Bryobacterales bacterium
GTAGAAATGTCCTATTCCCAGCAAAGTAGAAATGTCCTGTTTTAGGAGGTCGGCTGGAGGGGCGGGGTTAGAGTGGATTCGATGTTCCGGGGAGGTCGCGCTCCCTGGGGCAGATCCGAAGACCGCTGCGACGGGGCTGGCTCCGAAGCAGATGGCGCCAAGCCCCCAGTCAAACCGGGCCATAAGATGCCCGTTCTGGGGGTTTTGGTTTTTGGGATTACATCTGCTTTGGTGAAGCCCCCGAGCGGCGGTCTTCGGATATATAAAGCGCGAAGACCGCCGGGCCGGTTTTGCCCGGCGCTCCATTTGCCTTTGGTTGCGGCGCTGGCAATCAGCGGCGAGCATTGGACACCTCGATGGCCTGGCGCAGAGAAGGGACAGAGCGGACGGAAAAGTTCTTCATCCAATCGCTTTTGCCTTTGGGCTTGACGGTTGGGCGCGGCGGTTTGGCCGCCATGGTTTTGATCGACGTCAGTTCGCGCAGCGGTGGCGTGCAGCGACTGACGCGCAGGTGGCGCCCTTGGAATCGCACGGCGATGGTCTCATCCAGGCGTTGCTCGACGCGCACCCAGGCTTTGCGCATGCCGGTTCGAACGTCCCGGCGGTCGATTTGATAGACCTTGCCGTCCCATCGGATGGTGTAGTCATTCGTCACCTGCCGCTGTTCGACATGGCTCAGCACCGCCGCCAGATCGTGCTCTTTACCCAGCGGTCGATGGGCGTCGGCCGCAGTGGCGGGTCTCACCGTCAAGGTCGTATTCCACCAAGGCAGAAACTCCTTCTCAAGGTATGCGTTGGCCGCCTCGAGAGTGTTCACCCCAGCCACCCGCATGCCTTTCACCAGACGGTCCTGATCCGTCTGAAACTGGCGCTCGACGCGCCCCTTGGCCTGGGGCGAATGCGCCGGAATCCAGACGATGCCTAACTCGCCCAGCGCCCGCGCAATCTGCGTTGGCGGCATCTCCTGCCGGTCCAGCCCTTCCCGCTGCTCCTGCCGTTTGCTTTTGACAGCTACCTGGAACATGCCCGCCTTATCCGTGTAGAACGCTAGGGGACGGCCCCATCGCTCCAGGTACGATCCCAAGAGCCGCCGATTCTCCTCACTGGAATCATGTCGCACGAAGCGCGCGAACAAGCGACTGGTGGCGTCGTCGATCATCGAGATCAGATAGATCTCCTCCCCGCGGCCCTCCAGCCAGTCGTGGGTGCTGGTGTCCCACTGCACCAACTCGCCACAGCGGCTCCGTCGCGGCCGCCATTGGTGCAGTTCCACCACGCGCCGGCGGCCGGCTTTCCACAAACCCGCTCGGACCATCCATCGCCGCAGCGTCTCTTTGCTCACCGTAATCTTGTGCCGTTTGTGCAGGTACTCCGCGGCCAGCGTCGGCCCAAAGCCCCGATACAGCGGATCGGCCAGAACAACCGCCGCACGCTGCTCCAACTCGACCGGCAACCTGCGGTTCGACGGCCTCCCCCGTAGCTCATGGATTACCGCCTGGTCCCCTTTCCGCCGCAGTTTGCACAGGAGTCGCCGCACCTGCCGCTCTGTGACGCCGATCTCTTCGGCCGCCTGCTTCTGGGTGATCAGTTTCTTCTTGGCCTTCTTCAGCGCCACCAGCCGGTCTCGCTCGGCCTGGGTCATCAGTAGTTGTCCTTTGTCCACCCTCCAGGCTGGACCCTGTCAATAGGACATTTCTACTTTGCCCAAATAGGACATTATCACTTTGCCGCGACACGCACCTGCCTGCGCCGCGGCTTTCGGCTGAAGTGAGCTAACCTACGGGTGAATGAGCGAACCGTACATTCGCGCCCGCAACCTGGCTAAGCGATACCGCTCCGGCGAAGCCGCGCTGGTGGTTTTCGAAGGCCTCGACCTCGACGTCGAGCGCGGCGAAATGCTCGCCCTGGTCGGTGAATCCGGGGCGGGGAAGTCTACCCTGTTGCATTTGCTCGGCGGTCTGGACAGCCCTTCGGAGGGTACGATACACTACGAGGAGAGGGAGATTTCTGGGCTCACGGACGCGGACCGCGCCGATTTTCGCAACCGGGAGATCGGTTTCGTCTGGCAAATTCACTACCTCCTGCCTGAATTCACCGCGCTGGAAAATGTGATGATGCCGTTGCTGATCCGGGGCATGGCGCATGCGGCCGCTGCCGCGGAATCTGGGGAGAGGTTGGATGAGGTCGGGCTTCACGCGCGCGCATCGCATCGCGCCGGCGAATTATCGGGCGGAGAGCAGCAGCGGGTGGTGCTGGCTAGGGCCTTGGTCGCCAGACCCTCCGTGCTGCTGGCCGATGAGCCTACAGGCAACCTGGACTTCCGGACCGGCGAAATGATCTTTGATCTTCTGACCAGCCTGCACCGTTCGCATCGGTTGACGTCGGTCCTGGTTACCCATAATTTGGCTTTCGCACGGCGTTGCGACCGCATCCTCACGCTGGACAAAGGCGGTCTAGTACTGGGTAGCGCAAATGGGCCGCATCCGGAAGCCGCGTCGGGTTATCTTTAGATTTAGGGGGCTTCACAAATTCTATGTTTGAGCGATACACGGAGAAAGCAAGACGGGTGATCTTCTTCGCTCGATATGAGGCCAGCCAGTTCGGGAGTCCTTATATCGAGACGGAACACCTGCTGCTGGGCCTGCTGCGCGAGGACAAAGCGCTGGCGAACCGATTTCTGCGTTCGCATGCCGCGGTGGAATCGATCCGGAAACAGATCGAAGGGCACACCGCGCCGCGGGAGAAGGTCTCCACCTCCGTCGATTTGCCCCTCAGCCATGAATGCAAGCGCGTGCTCGCCTATGGGGCCGAGGAAGCCGAGCGCCTCAATCACAAGCACATCGGCACTGAGCACCTGCTGCTGGGCCTGCTGCGCGAGGAAAAGTGTTTCGCCGCAGAGATTTTACATGAGCGAGGCCTGCGCCTTACCGCCATCCGCGAAGAACTGCAGCGGTCGCAGAGCGAAAAAGCGCCCACCCGGCCCAAGGAAAGCTCCCTGCTGTCGGAATTCAGCCGCGACCTCACTCAGGCCGCCATGGATAACACGCTCGACCCGCTGATCGGCCGCGATTATGAACTCGAGCGCGTGGTGCAGATTCTCTGCCGCCGCACCAAGAATAACCCGGTCCTGATCGGCGAACCCGGCGTCGGCAAGACGGCCATCGTGGAAGGGTTGGCGCAGCGCATCGCCGAAGGCGACGTGCCCTCCTTCCTCGCCGACAAGCGGATCCTGGCGCTCGATCTCTCCCTCATCGTCGCCGGAACCAAGTACCGCGGCCAGTTCGAGGAGCGCCTCAAAACCATCATGAAGGAGCTGATGGAGAACCAGAACGCCATCATCTTCATCGATGAGTTGCACACCCTGGTGGGCGCCGGCTCGGCCGAAGGCTCGCTGGACGCGGCCAATATCCTCAAGCCGGCTCTCTCCCGCGGCGAAATTCAGTGCATCGGCGCCACCACGCCGGCGGAATTCCGCAAATCCATCGAAAAGGATCGTTCGCTCGAGCGCCGCTTCCAGGCCGTCAAGGTTCCGCCACCCACCGAAGCCGACGCCGTCAAGATCCTGTTCGGCATCAAGGACCGTTACGAAAAATTCCACGCTGTGGCCTATACCGACGACGCGGTGGAAACCGCCGTCTACACCTCCAGCCGCTACATCCCCGACCGCTATTTGCCCGACAAGGCCATCGATCTGATCGATGAGGCCGGCGCCCGCGTCAAGCTGCGCCAGACCACTCTCCCAGCCGAGTTGGCCGACATCCAGAAGCGCATCAAGTTCATCGTCCATCGCATGGAGAACGCCATCGCCAATCACGAATTCGAGAAGGCGCGCTTCTATTCCGACGAGGAACGCAAGGAGCGCGAGAATATGCGGCAGCTCCGCGAGAAGTACAATCTCGACGATTCCTCCACCGGCTGCGTCACCAAGGACGATATCGAAGATGTGGTGGCGCGCTGGACGGGCGTCCCCATGACCTCCATCAAGGAGGAGGAAATCACCAAGCTGCTGCGCATCGAAGAGGAGCTGCACAAGCGCGTCGTCAGCCAGGAGAAAGCCATCTCCGCGCTGGCCCGCGCCATCCGCCGCTCGCGCGCCGGCCTGAAGGCCAGCAGCCGGCCAGCCGGTTCATTCCTGTTCCTCGGCCCCACCGGCGTCGGCAAGACCGAGGTTGCCCGCGCTCTGGCCGCGTTCCTCTTCGGCAGCGAGAAAAGCCTGGTGCGTTTCGACATGTCCGAGTACATGGAGAAGCACTCGGTTTCCAAACTCATCGGCTCGCCCCCCGGATACGTCGGCTACGAAGAGGGCGGCCAGCTTACCGAGCGCGTCAAGCGCAATCCGTACTCCATCATCCTGCTGGATGAGATCGAGAAGGCGCACCCGGATCTGTACAATATCCTGCTGCAGGTGTTCGAAGATGGCCAGTTGACCGACGGCCTCGGCAACCAGGTCGATTTCAAGAACACCATCATCATCATGACTTCCAACCTGGGCGCACGCTTCCTCGAAAAGCGCGGCAACCTGGGCTTTTCTGCGCCTACCAGCGAAGGCATGCCGTCGAAAGTCGAGGACATGGTGCGCGGCGAGGTGAAGAAGGCGTTCAACCCCGAATTCCTTAACCGCCTGGACGAAGTGATTCTGTTCAGCTCCCTCACCGATGACGACCTGATCCAGATCATCGGCTTGATGGTCGACCAGGTGAACCAGAACCTGGTCTCCAAGCAGGTGAAGATCCGCCTGGTGCCGGAGGCCGCCCGTTACATCCTCGAGAAGACCTGCGGCGACCGCAGCTATGGCGCCCGCCCGCTGCGCCGCGCGCTGCAGAAATATATCGAAGATCCGCTTTCGGAATCGCTGATTCAGGGCACCCTGCCGCGGCCTTCCGAGCTCGAAGTCTACCTGGCCGATACCGGCATCTTTTACCGCGTCGTCAACGCTGAAGGCGAAGCCGCCGTCACCGCCGGGGCTGCTCCCGCCGACCCGGCCCCCGGCACGCTGCTCTACACATTCTGAGGGCGCTAGCTACTTCGCGGATACGCATGAATCCAGCTAGTGGCCTCCTACCAGCCGTAAAGCTGCTTGCTGAAGGCCACCACCACCAGCCCGGCTCCGCTTAAGAACGTGCCGAACGGCAGTTCGTAAGTGGATGCGTCCTGGCCCGTCGCCTTGATGTACCCGAGACCCAACACCGAGCCAGCGACGGAGCCGAGGATCAGCGTGGCCAGCCCGCCTTCCAGGCCCAGGTAGCAGCCTAGCAAAGCCACCATCTTGACATCGCCCAGGCCAAGCCCTTCGCGATGCCGGATCTTCGAATACAGCCAGCCTCCGAACCAGAGCACGGCTGCCGGCACCCCGGCCGCGATTACGGCCGCCAGCAGGCGGGTGATCCAGCCCTCTGAGCCCAGGCCGACGATCCCCGCCAATACGGACGCCATGCCCGGCACCGCTACGAAGAGCGCGAATAACAGCCCCACCACCGTACCCCAAACGGTAAATTCGTCGGGCAGAATCCGCTGCTCCAGGTCGGTGAAAAACAGCGCCACCAGCATGGCGCTGAATACGCACATTTTGCCTGCCAGCAACGTCGGCCCGTAGCGGTACACCAGCAGAAAAAACATGCCGCCGGTTAGCAACTCCACCAGCGGGTAGCGCGGCGAGATGCGCGCCCGGCAGTGGCGGCAGCGCCCCCCGAGCATGGCGTAGCTCGCCAGCGGCACGTTATCGTACCAGGCAATCGGCGCCTGGCACGCGGGGCAGTACGAGCGCGGCCGCACCACCGAAAGATCGCGCGGCCAGCGGTAAATGCAGACATTCAGGAAACTGCCGATCAGCAATCCGAATAGCAGTGCCACACAGGCTTCAATCATGAGAGCACCTTGCGGTAAACCTCCATGGTACGGCGCACCATGTGGTCCACGGTGAAGTTATCGAGCACTGCCTGCCGCGCGGCGCGGCCCAGTCTGCGGCCGAACGCGGGGTCCGCCGCCAGCTCTCCAAGCGCCGCAGCCACCAGCGGCGGTTCGTTTGTCACCAGCAGCCCGGTCTCGCGATCGCGCACCACTTCGAGCACCCCGCCTACGCGGCTGGCAATCACCGGCACAGCCGCCGACATCGCCAGCAGCACGGCGGACCCCAGCCCTTCGGCGTGGGTGAGATAAACGAAGACGGAGGCTTGATGCAGGTCGCGCTCCAGGTCGCGCGTGAGTTGCAGTTCCACGCCTGCCATCCGCGCCGCTTCTATTGCCAGCGCGGTGCCCTTCTCGGGATCGTCGGAATTGTCGAGCGCCAGCACGCGGTCTCCCGCAGCCACCTCCTGCACCGGAACGCCGTCGTACACCACGCTGATTTTTTCCTCCCGGATGCCGCACAGCATCAGTTGCCGCTTGACGAATTCCGAGACCGCCAGGTAGTGCCGCGGGCGGTCGTATTTCCAGCCCGCACTCACCTCGAACGCGACCCGCCGCGCCACCACCAGCGGCGCGCCGCCCACGATGGCGGCCAGCGTGTGGCCGTGTGCATCGTGGGCGTGCACCAGGTCGTGGCGGCGCGCCAATATCGCCGCCCGCATGAAGCCGAACGGCTCCACGCGGTAACTTCGTTCTCGCGCTGCCGCGGCCAGCGGCGAGTCCGCGCGCGCCAGCAGCGTCGATTCCACCCCCGCCGCCGCCAGCCCCTCCATCAGGCGCAGCACCTGCCATTGGCCGCCGCGCATCTCCCGCCCGCCATCCATATGCAGGATGCGCATCAGCTCATATTTCTCGCTTTCGTGTATTTGAGAAACGTGTAGAACGCCGCCATGTAGGAAATCGTGAGCCCTTCCGGGCCGTCCAGAAAACCGCGGTTCAGAACATAGCTTTGCAGGAACGCCCACGGCGGAGAGAACAGCACGCGGTGGAGCGGCACCTTGATGCGCCGCGCCGCCAGTTCCTGCGCCGCCAGCGTGGTGTAGCGTTCCATCGTCTTGATGTGCTCGGAGAGCGATTCGCAGGTGAAGTGCAGCAGGTTGCTCTGCAAATGCCCCACGCGTCCCGACACATCCACGCTTTCGTGCACATAATTGCCCACCCACTTGGCCTGGCGCCGGTCGTAAAGGCGCAGTTTGCGGTCCGGGTACCAGCCGGAATGCAGGATCCAGCGGCCCATGTAGCGGGCCAGCCGCGGCATGGTGTAGCCGTCGTAGCGGGGCCCGGATTTCTTCAGGTTCCAGATTTCGGCTTCCAGCGCTTCGCTTAGGGTCTCATCGGCGTCGAGCGAAAGAATCCAGTCGTGGCTGGCTTGCTCGGCCGCCCAGTTCTTTTGCCCCGCATAACCGCGCCAGTTGGCTTCGATCACCCTCGCGCCCAGATTCTCCGCCAGTTCCGTGGTGCGGTCCGTCGAGCCGCTATCCACAATCAGGATTTCGTCGCAGCAGCGCAGGCTCTCGATCGCGCGCGCGATGTTTCGCTCCTCGTTGAAGGTGATGATGGTCGCGGTGATCTTCATCGCCGCTCACAGTCCTCCGGTGCCCACGGGCACAAAAGTGAAACAGAGCACGAAGACCAGCAGCGCCACCTCCGCCACCTTGCGCCGTCCGGCGTCCAGCTCGCGGCTATCGTAAACCATGGGATGGTGCCGTCCGAAAACCAGCAGCACCAGTCCCCACAGCAGCCAGCCGGCCCAGAAATTGCGCGGGTAGATAAAAAAGGCTCCGCCGAGTGGCAGCAGCAGCAGGCTGAGCACCAGCGAGATCGTGCCGTGGCGGCGCGGAAATAGTGCGTACACGATGTGGCCGCCATCCAGTTGGCCGATTGGCAGCAGGTTCAGGGCCGTGGCCAGCATCCCCACCCAGGCCGCGCGCGCCGCTGGATGCAGATAAATGTCGCTGGCCGCCGCGCCCGGAAGAATCAGCTTGCCGAACAGCCACTCGAGTAGCGGCACGCCGAATTGCAGGCTGCCCTGCTTGGCGATGCCCGGAATCACCTTCGAAAACGCCAGGCCGATGGAGAGCGCCGGCAGCAGAAAGACAAAGCCGGCCAGCGGTCCGGCCGCCCCGATATCGAATAGCGCCCGCTTCGAGCAGATCGGCGATCGCACCCGGATAAAAGCGCCGAATGTCCCCAGCCCCGGCGAGGGCAGAAAGTAAGGCAGGCTGGCATTCACCCCGTACCGCAGCGCCGCCACGTAATGGCCCATCTCATGCGCCATCAGGATAGTCATCAAGGTGAGTGAAAAAGGCAGCCCCGCCAGCAGCGCCGCCGGATGGCGCCACAGCTCCGGGTACATCGTAAAGCTCTGGTCCAGGTCGAAAGGCAGGTTGCGGTCGAAGAAGAATTGCATCGAGGCCCCGACGGTCGTGGTCGAAGCCAGCGTCACCAGAAACAGCAGCGCGTGCAGCCAGTAACGGTCGCGAAAGCGTGCCTCCGGAAGACCGGGGGCTTCCGCCGCGCCCCTTTCGGCGTAAAGCGGGTATGATGCGGGCGGGAAATCCTGGGACGACACAGGGAGACGCGCGGCAGCGGCTTACTGCAGCGTCTGCAACTCCTTGCCAGGCTTGAAGCGCACCGCCTTGCCCGGCGGTATGGATACCTCCGCGCCGGTGCGCGGGTTGCGCCCTATGCCCGTCTTCCGGGGCTTCACGTTGAACACACCGAAGCCGCGCAACTCGATTCGGTCGCCCTGCTCGAGTGCCTTCTTCATGGTCTCAAACACCGTCTCGACAGCCATTTCGGCTTTCGTCTTGGTGATGCCGGTGCGGTTCACGACTTCGTTAATTATATCCAGCTTGATCAAAAGAGCCTCCTCTTGGCGCGCGCCAGCTTTCCTGCCCCGTATCGGTCAACCACATGATAGGATTGAATTTATCCACATGTCAAGCGAGGGGGTACGAGATCGCGCCCAGCGCATCTCGGCCGACGATTTCCGGCGCGCCTGCAGCCGCTTCACAACCGGCGTCACCATTGCCAGCGTGGTTGATCCGCAAGGCACGCCACACGGCCTCACCGTGAATTCCTTTACCTCCGTCTCGCTCGATCCACCCCTGGTGCTGATTGCGCTCGCGCATTCCGCCAGCGTCATAGATGCGTTTCGCGGCGCCCATTCTTTTGCCGTCAACGTGCTCGCCGCCGGCCAGCGCGCTCTGTCCGAGCGCTTCGCGCTCAAGGGACATGATCGCTTCGATGGCCTCGCCTGGCATGCCGGCGTCACCGGCGCTCCCCTGCTGCCGCACACGCTGGCGGAAATCGAGTGCACTGTCGGCCAGCGCTTCACTGCCGGCGATCACGATCTGATAGTGGGCGAAATGGTGCGAGCCCTGGTCCGCGACGGCGAACCCCTGCTCTACTTCGGCGGCCGTTACCGCACCCTGGCGGACACCTTGCTTTAGGCCGAACCCCGCCATCCTGTAAAGTAGTCCTGAGGAGCTAATCCGCTTGTATACTGCAAGTCCTTCCCGTTACGACGGCATGATCTACCGGCGTTGCGGAAATTCCGGCATCGTGCTGCCGGCGATTTCGCTCGGCCTCTGGCACAATTTCGGCGGCGTCGATTCGCTCGAAAACAGCCGCGACATGTTGTGCTGCGCCTTCGACCTGGGTGTCACCCACTTCGATCTCGCCAACAATTACGGCCCGCCCTATGGCTCGGCCGAAGAGACCTTCGGTCGCGCACTGAAGATGGACCTGGCGCCGTATCGCGACCAGCTCATTATTTCCACTAAGGCCGGTTATGATATGTGGCCCGGCCCTTACGGCGACCTCGGCTCGCGCAAATACCTGCTGGCCAGCCTGGATCAAAGCCTGGTCCGCATGGGCCTCGCCTACGTCGACATCTTCTATCACCACCGGCCGGACCCGGAAACGCCGCTCGAGGAAACCATGGGCGCGCTCGACCAGGCGGTGCGCTCCGGCAAGGCCCTGTACGCGGGCATCTCCAACTACGGTCCGGAAGATACCGCCAAAGCCGCTGCCATTCTGCGCCGCCAGGGGACGCCGTTCCTCATCCACCAGTTCGCCTACTCGATGTTCCGCCGCTCCCCGGAACAAGGCTTGCTGAATACGTTGCGGCGGGAAGGCGTGGGCGGCATCGCATTCTCTCCGCTGGCGCAGGGGCTGCTCAGCGAACGGTACCTCGACGGAACCATTCCCGCCGATTCCCGCGCCGCCCGGCCTAAGGGCTTCCTCAGGCCCACCGATGTGGACGAGCGCCGCGTCGCCCAGGCGCGCGCCCTGAATTCAGTCGCCCAGGCCCGCGGCCAAAGCCTGGCGCAGATGGCGCTGGCCTGGGTGCTCCGCGATAGCGCGGTCACCACCGCTCTGGTCGGCACCAGCCGCGTCGAGCAACTGGAGCAGGACGTCGCCACCATTCACAAGCTCGATTTCAGCGCCGAAGAACTGGCCGCGATTGAGAAGACTCTGGCTGCGTAGAGCGCCGGAGCCCGTCAGGGCGCAAGCTATTAGCCTAAGGCGCCAGCCTCGGGAGATCGTTCATCGCCAGGCGAGCCCCGGAACGGAGCGGAAGAACACGCACCCGATCCTTTCAGGGCTTCTGCGGCACCCGCGGCTCTTCCCACTTGCCGCTTTCGCCCGAGCGGAAAATGGCGTCGATCACCGCCATGTTGCGCAGCGAATCTTCCAGCGGAACCGGCGGCTGGCCGCCCTCGCGAATCGCACGCGAGAACAGGTCGCCCTGAATCGTGTACTGATCGCAGGGCGCGATCTCTTCTACCGTGACGCCGCCGCCGGCAAGGTCGCGGCCGTCGTCGATGCGCAGGCGCGACACCTCGTTGGCTAGCGCATTGAAGGGAATGTCCAGCCAGATGCGGCCCTTGGTGCCGAAATATTGCGCCGTTTGACTCGCCGCCGCTTGCGTGCAACAGGTGAAGACCATCTGGCCGGAGGGATATTCGAGCACGGCCGAAGTCAGCCGGTCGATGCCATCCAGCTCGGCATCGCGCTCAATGGTCGCCGCCACGCGCTTGGGCTCCTCGCCAAACACCATGCGCGAAGTCTTGATCGGGTAGCAGCCGATGTCCATCAGCGCGCCGCCGCCCCAGGCGCGAACATGGCGAACGTTCTTGGGGTCCCGGTTGTAATAGCAAAATGAGCTCAGCCCCGACCGCGGTTCGCCGATGCGGCCGCCGCGCACCAGTTCGATCAGGCGCGTCCATTGCGGGTGCGTCTGCACCATGAACGCCTCGCCTACCACCACGCCGGCGCGGTCCCGTGCGGCGATCAGCTCCAGCGCCTCGGGCGCGTTCATCGCCAGCGGCTTCTCGCACAGCACGTGCTTGCCCGCCGCGGCGGCGCGAACCGACCAGGGTACGTGCAGGTGGTTCGGCAGCGGATTATAGACTGCCTCAATTTCCGGATCGGCCAGCAGTTCCTCGTACGAGCCATAGGCTTTGGGAACGCCCAGCTCATGCGCCGCCTTTTTCGCCCGCGCCAGATCGCGCGACGCGATGCCGGTTACTTCGCTGCATTCGCCATGCTGCATCGCGGGAATCACTTTTCTGACGGCGATATTCGCCGCCCCGAGCACACCCCAACGCACTTTTTTCATGCCCTTGATTTTAGCTTCATCTCCGGCCTGCGCGGCAATGCTGGCACCGCCGGCTTTGCGGTTTCTGCATTTTCGAGTAGGCCGGCAGAGACCGTACGGCTTAAAAGAAACATTGCAGCCGTAGCGCCGGCGGTCTCTGCCGCCGGTTCTTTACCGCCTGTCCCTCGCACCCCGCCACAAGTCGGGCATCTGCCTCGCCAGCGCGTTGCGCTACATTGAAATCGATGCTGCGCTTGCTCACCGCCTTGCTGCTGGTCTACGCCGCCATGGCGGCGAATCGCGCAACCATCATCTTCGACACCGATTCCGGCGTGTTCGGCGACGATGGCGCGTCCCTGGTGATGCTCATGCGCAGCCCGCAGCGCGTCAATATCGCAGGCATCACGGTGGTGCCGGGCAACGTCTGGCCGGAGCAGGGAAGCGAGTATATGTTCCACATTCTCGACCTCTTGAAGCGTCCCCAGCCGCCGCTCTACGCCGGGGCCCAAACACCGCTCATCCACACCGCCGCTATGGCCCGCGAGTATGCCCGCCGCTATGGCGCGCTGGAATTCGCCGGTGCGTTCGACCGCGATCCGGCGGTGGTGAAGCCGGCGCCGGGCGCCAAACTCACCGGCCGCCAGCCCCGAAGCCAGAACGCGGTCGATTTCATTATTTCCACCATTGAGCGGCAGCCCGGCGAGATCACTTTCCTCGAGCTCGGCCCCATGACCAACCTGGCCCTGGCGCTGCGCATGCGGCCCGGCATCGAAACCAAAATCAAGCGGCTGGTATTCATGGGCGGCAATGTGCGCGTGCCCGGCAACGCCTCTTCCATGGCGGAATTCAATTTCTGGTTCGATCCCGAAGCCGCGCAGATCGTGCTGCGCTCGCGTATTCCGGAAAAGGTGATGTTCGGGCTGGATATCTGCAACACCGCACCCATCAGAAAAGCCCAATTCGACCGCATCGCCAATGCGCATACGCCCATCGCGGACCTGTATCGCGAAGATCTCGGCCACCGCTATCCGGGCTTTCTCGAACACCCCTCGGCCACCGGCTACATGTGGGATGCGCTGGCTGCCGCCTGGCTGCTCGATCCTGGCTTCGTGACCAAATCCGAGATCGGCTACCTGGACGTGCTCACGGCGTGGGGCAAGTTCTACGGCTCCACGGTGGCGCTCGACCGGCGCGTGGCGCCCAACGCCACACCGGTCACCCAGATGCTGACGCTCGATTTTGACCGCGTGTTCGCCCTGTATCAGAATTTGCTGACGCGCACTCAATAGCGGTTCCGCCGTGGCGCACGCACTCGTGCGTGCCGCGTCGGCACTCGTGCCGACGCTGAGTTTCCATGCGGGCGCAGGCGTCGGGAAAAGCCTCGGCACGGCGCGCAGGAGCGCGTTCGCCAGATCTTGACCTGGTTATTCCCAGTCCGGCCCCTTACCGCGCAAAATCGCTGAGCAGTTTCGCCACCGCTTCCGGAGACGCGCTCAGCGTCGCCGTCACATCGCGGCCGGAACGCCCAATCTGCACCGCGCCGAGCAACCCGCCCAGCTCCTGCCGATGCATCTCGGCCTCTCCCGCCAGAGAGCGGAACGCGCGCAGCCGCTCTGCTAACCGCTCGGCCGATTGCGCGGTCCGCCCGCGCGCCTCGAACCGCAGCCTGGCTCCCGCGCCCAGGTCCAGCGCCGCGCCGGCAAAATCGGCGTCTTCCAGAAGATGGTTCAAATTCGCCAGATTGCCGCTTAACGGCAGGGCCGTTCCGCCGCGAACCGCAAGCCAGATGGCGCTCCCTGCGCCAATTTCGGAGCCATAGCCGATCAGGCCGGGCGCGCCCGTGCGTCCCGCGTGGTGTTGTGCCACGGCGATCGAAATACGGCTGGGCGAGCCGCCCGCAGCCAGACCCGGCGAGATCGTCGTCATGCCCGGCGGCGGTGTCTTAAACGCTCCGCGCACCACCATCAGCAGATCGCTTTTGTTCCAGGCAACCAGCAATTTCGAAGCGTCGCTATAACGCGCCAGCAGATCGCGCGCAGAACCGCCCATGGCGCTTACAAAAGGCGAGGCGCGCAACTGGTCCAGGTCGGCGGCGGCCAGCGCCGCTGTGTCCGCGCTGATGCAGGACGCCATCCCCGCATCCACCACCGGCTTCGGCCCTGCCTGCTTGCAGGCAATCCAGGCCGCTAAAGCGAGCAACACGCTCGCGCGGAGCCGCTTGATCCTGGAAACACTCATCGTGTAATCTGCGGGCGCGCATCGCGATTCATAGCGGCGCCGCCAAGACAAACAATACCGTACTTGTCAGACCGGCGTGTGTGCCGCCCGGCTGTTCAATTGCCGCGCCCCGATCAAGTACAATTCAGAGAACAGGGGGAACACCAATGCACCTCGAGAAAAGACACCGGACTCGCATCGCCTTCGCAACTGCCGTGGCTGCAGGGTTGTTTGCATGGTCGCCGCAGGTCGCGCGTAGCCAGGCCACGGAACCCAAACCGGCGGAGCAGGTCTTCAAGAACATTGTCGAGCTGAAGGGAACTCCCGCCGACCAGTTGATGCCCGCCATGCAATTCATCGCCGCCTCCCTGGGCGTCGAGTGCAGCTTCTGTCACGTGCAGGGCAAGATGTATCTGGATGACAAGCCGGCTAAGAAAACCGCCCGCGCCATGATTGCCATGACCATGGCGATCAACAAGAATAGCTTTGGCGGGCGGCAGGAGGTAACCTGCTACTCCTGCCATCGCGGGGCCGAGCATCCGGTCGGCGTGCCGCCGGTTCTTGAATCCGAGGCACGCCCGCCCGCCGAGACAAAAGCCGCGCCCGCTGCCGCGTCCGTTACCGTGGATGCGATTCTCGATCACTACGTCGCCGCGCTCGGTGGCGCCGATGCCATTCGCGCCGTCTCCAGCCGTTCCATGCAAGGCTCCATTCTGGCCGGAGGCCACGAGATGCCCATTGAGGTGATTACCAAGGCTCCGAACAAGCGGATTTCCATCACGCACATGGGCGATAACGAAAGCATCACGGCTTTCGACGGAACCGCGGGATGGCTCGGCAGCTCGGGCCGCCCCGCGCGCGATATGACCGCAGCCGAATCCGAGGCGTTCGCCCTCGACGCCGAGTTTTATCTGCCACTGCGCTTGAAGGAGGTTTTCACCCAGTTGCGCGTGGCACGCCCGGAACAGATCGGCGGCGTCGACTGCCAGACGCTGATCGGCTCGGGCCCGAACCGTCCCCGGGTGCGGCTCTACTTTGACGCCAACTCGGGGCTGCTGGTCCGCATGGTGCGCTACGCCGAAACGCCGCTCGGCCGATTGCCGACTCAAATCGACTACGCCGATTATCGCGAGTCGGATGGCGTCAAGATCCCATTCCGCTGGACGCTCTCCCGGCCGAACGGCCGCTTCACCATCCAGATCGCGCAAGTGAAAAGCAACGTAGCTGTCGACGACGCAAAGTTCGCCAAGCCCACCGCGGCAGCCAAGTAGCCTCGCGCCGCCAGCCGTCCGCTTGGTGGGGCAGGCGCTTCCGCCTGCCAACCTGTACTCGCCTCGCGCTTTCCTGGCCTGGCGTGACGGCGATATGCGCCGGGCGATCGGTCCTCCGATCGTCCCCGCCGCTCTATCCCGCGCCGGCCAGCTTATTGAGGCCGTCCACATAAGCCTTCGCGCTGGCCTCAATCACATCTGTAGACGCGCCGCGGCCCACCGTCCGCTTGCCCGCCATCTCCAGTTGCACGGTAACCTCCCCCAGCGCTTCGGTTCCGCTCGTCACCGCGCGTATGTCATAGCGCAGCAGCTTCACTTTCGTATTCGTCACCGCCGTGATCGACTTGTAAACCGCGTCCACCGGGCCGTCGCCGATCGCGGCGCCCTCCCGCGTTTCCTCGCCGATGCGCAACCGCACGGTTGCCGTTGGGATGGCCGCTGTGCCGCTATAGAAGTGCAGGTATTCGAGCTGATACGTCTCCGCCGCCGGATGCAGTTCGTCGTGCAGAATGGCGATCAGGTCCTCGTCGAAGACTTCCTGTTTCTTGTCCGCCACCGCCAGAAAGCGCTCGTAAGTCTGGTCCAGTTCTTGCTTCGAAAGGTCGTATCCCAGCTTGGCCAGCCGGTCGCTCAAACCATGCCGGCCTGTGCGCGCGGTCAGCACCACGCGGCTTTCCTCGAAGCCTACGTCCTCGGGCCGCATGATCTCGTAAGTCTCGCGGTCCTTGAGGAATCCATCCACGTGAATTCCGGAGCTGTGCGAAAACGCGTTGGCGCCAATCACGGCCTTGTTGGCGGGAACCGCCATTCCCAGCGAATCGGCCACCAGCCGGCTGGTGCGGTGGAACTCGCGCGCATCGATGTTAGTGCGCACTCCAAAGTAATCCGAGCGCGTGCGCAGCGCCATCACCACCTCCTCGATGGCGGCGTTGCCGGCTCTTTCACCCACTCCGTTGATGGTGCCTTCCACCTGGCGCGCGCCATTGCGGATGCCCGCCAGCGCGTTTGCCACCGCTAGGCCCAGGTCGTCGTGGCAGTGTACGCTGATGATCGCTTTCCCGATGTTCGGCACGGTCTCGCGGATTCCCCGAATCAGGTTTCCGAATTGCTCGGGTACCGCGTAGCCGGTCGTGTCCGGTATGTTGACCACCGTCGCGCCGGCATCGATCACGGCTTCCAGCATGGCGAATAGATAGGCCGTGTCCGCGCGGCCCGCGTCTTCCGCATAAAACTGAACGTCGCTCACGTAATGCTTTGCCAATTTCACCGCGTCCACTGCCAGTTCCAGAATGCGAGCCCGCTTTTCACTGAGCGTGCGCCCGTACCGTTCGTCGCGGAACTTGCCCATGATGTGGATGTCCGATGCGCCGATTCCGGTGTGGATGCGCGGACGCGCAGCTTTGTCCAGCGCCGCGCCGCAGGCCTCGATATCGCTTGCCACCGCGCGCGACAGGGCGCAGATAATAGGTCCCTCAATCTCCCGCGAAATCTGCTGCACCGCGGCAAAATCGTCCGGCGACGAAGCGGGGTAGCCGGCTTCGATCACGTCGACATTCAGGCGCGCCAGTTGCCGCGCCACCGTCAGCTTGTCCCGGCTTCCCAGTCGCGTGCCCGCGGCCTGTTCGCCGTCCCGCAAAGTGGTATCGAATACCGCAACCAGATCGGACATCAAAACTCCTCGACCGTCAAAAACGATTAGTACCTCCGATGTTAGCAAATGAGTGCAGTTATTCCCGAAACATCGGAGCCGCCATCGGAGCCGCGACCGTCAGGGAGCGTTCGGCACTCATAACTCGAAACACCTCCTTATCCCCGCATAAGCATTTCAAATGAGCGACTCCCGGTGCGCTTGGTTACACTTGAGTTCGCGAGTTCACCATTGGTGCGCCTCAGTTACGCGTGCGGGGCTGTCGTGCCCCTGCTTGAGAAAACCATTTCGCAGGCGCTGCACGATGCCGCCGCCAGGTTCCCTGACCGCGACGCGCTGGTCGTGCTTCATCAGAACATTCGGCTGACCTGGCGCGAGTTGGATGCCGAAGCCACCCGCGTCGCCCGCGGTCTGGCCGGGCTCGGCCTCCGGCCCGGCGATCGCGCCGGCATTTGGGCCAGCAACTGCGCCGAGTGGGTGCTGTTGCAGCATGCCGCCGCGCGCTCCGGCGTGGTCCTGGTCAATGTCAATCCGGCGTATCGCTCTTATGAGCTGCGCTACGTGCTGCGTAAGTCCAGGATTCGCGCTTTGTTCCTCCATGAGAAGGACGCGCGCGCCAATTACCGCCACATTTTAGAGGAATCGCGCACCGGCGAAACGCTGGAACTGGAACACGTCGTCTGGCTGGGCACGGACTCCTGGGAAGCCATGCTCGCCGGCGGCGCCGACTTTTCCGCGCGCGGCGTCCAACCTCACGACGTCGCCAACATCCAGTACACTTCCGGCACCACCGGTTCGCCCAAGGGCGTCATGTTGAGCCACCACAACCTGCTCAACAATGGCGTGGGCATGGCGATGGGTCTCAAGGCCACCGAGCACGACCGCATCTGCGCGCCGGTGCCGCTTTACCATTGTTTCGGGTCGGTGATCGGGTCCATGGTCTCGCTCTCGAGCGGCGCCACGCTGATTCTTCCTTCGCCCCAATTCGACGCCCGCGCTACGCTCGAAGCCGTCCACCATGAGCGCGCCACTGCCCTCTACGGCGTCCCCACCATGTTCATCGCGCAGTTGACGCACCCCGAGTTCGAACGCTTCGATCTCACCAGCCTGCGCACTGGCGTGATGGCCGGCGCGCCGTGCCCCATCGAGACCATGCGCCGCGTGGTCGAGCGCATGCACGTGCCGGAGCTGACCATCGTCTATGGCCAGACCGAAACCTCGCCGGGGCTGACCATGTCTGCTGCCGACGATCCGCTCGAGCTGCGCGTCACCACCGTGGGCAAGCCCCTGCCCAACACCGAGATTCAGATCGTCGATCCACGCACCGGCGCCCATCTCCCCATCGGCGAGCAGGGCGAGCTTTGCGCCCGCGGTTACATGATCATGAAGGGCTATGACCAGGACCAGGCCGCGACCGACGCCGTCATCGATTCCGAGGGCTGGCTGCACACCGGCGACCTCGCCGCCATGCGGCCCGACCATTACTTCAGCTTCAAGGGCCGCGCCAAGGACACCATCATTCGTGGCGGCGAGAACATTTACCCGCGCGAAGTCGAGGAATTCCTGCACACCCATCCCGCCGTCGCCGACGTCTATGTGGTCGGTCTGCCCGATGCCAAACTCGGCGAGACCGTGCTTGCATGGATTCAGCTCTCGCCCGGCGCCGCGGCTACCGAAGAGGAGATCCGCGATTTCTGCCGCGGCAAAATCGCCTATTTCAAAATCCCGCAATTCATCCGCTTCGTCGATAGCTTCCCCATGACCGTGACCAAGAAAGTGCAGAAGTACCTCATGCGCGAACAGGAAATCCGTGAACGCGGCCTGGAAGATGTAGCCCGCGAAGCCACCGCTTAGGTGGGGCGCGCTTTAGCTTGCCCGCCGATTCCTTGCTAACATACCAAACGGTGGAGCGCCGGCTGGCGCCATTGGGGCCGGGCCCGGCACCCTCCAAGGAGAGGTCCATGAGCACTGATTCTTCCCGCCGTCGATTCCTTAAAGGCGCGACCGCGGCCGGCGGTCTGCTGGCAGCCAAAAACGTTTTACTCGAACCTGCGGTTGCGGCCCGCCCGCTGGCGCCCACGCCGGCCAGTGACCGTGTGCGCTTCGGCATGATCGGCATCGGCATGCAAGGTTCCAACTTGCTGCGCGATTCCATCTCGCTCCCCGGCGTCGAGTGCGCCGGCGCCGCCGATCTCTGGGACGGCCGCCATACGCTCGCTCGCGAGATCACCGGCAACCCCAACCTGCCCGTCAGCCGGCACTATCAGGATCTGCTGGCGCGTCCGGACATCGATTGCATCGTTGCCGCCGTGCCCGACCATTGGCACAAGCGCGTGGTCGTCGATGCCTGCAACGCCGACAAGGATATCTACTGCGAGAAGCCAATGTCGCACACCGCCCCCGAAGGCTACGACATGGTGGAAGCCGCGCACCGGAACAGCCGCATCGTCCAGATAGGCTCGCAGCGAGTCAGCTCCTCGCTTTGCGCCAAGGCGCGCGAACTCTACCGCAACGGCGCCATCGGCGACATCGCGATGGTGGAGTTGACCTATGGCCGCAACAGTCCCAACGGCGCCTGGGTGTATCCTCCGCCATCGGATTTTACGCTGCAGACGATGGATTGGGATACCTGGCTGAACGATGCCCCCAAGATACCAATCGATGCCGTCCGCTTCGCGCGCTGGCGCTGCTGGCGGGAATACGGAACCGGCGTGGGTGGCGATTTGATGGTCCATTTACTCAGCGGAATGCTGTTCACGCTCGGCTGGAATGAACCGCCCCGGTCGGCCTCCGCGCTCGGCGGCATTTTCCGCTGGAAGGATGGCCGTAACATGCCGGACATGCACGCGGTGTTGTTCGATTATCACGCGATCCCCGTCTATGTCCGTCTGAGTCTGGACGCCGCTACTCCGGAACAGGCCCGGTTTATGGGGCCGAAAGGCATTCTCGAGGCCTCCGGGAACGCGCTGCTCTTCGCGCCCCAAAGCGGCGTCGATACTTCGCCCAGTTATTACTCCGGTTCGTTCCCCGCCAAAATGCGCGCCGACTATGTGAAGCAGTGGCACGCCGAGCACGATCCGCCATTGGGGAAAGAGCCGCTGCCCTCCGAGACCGCTTATCAGGGCCATGACTGGGATGACCTGAAGCCCCACCTCTGGAATTTTTTCCAGGCCGTGAAGTCGCGCCAGCCCGTGACTGAGGACGCCGTCTTCGGCAACCACGCCGCCATCGCCTGCCACATGGCCAACGAAAGCTACTTCCGCCAGAAGCCCGTCTTCTGGGACGCCGCAACCCACACCATCAAGAGCTAGGCGCACCCCGTGGCGCAGGCTGTCAAGCCTGCTGAGCCGAGAGTCGTCTCGGCTTTTCTTTGCCGTCGCTCGTGCCAGTCCCCCACTTGCGGCACAGTCCCCCGCTTGCGGCGTAGGAGCAGCGTCATTATCCTTGTCGGAAGCCGTTGCCCGTTCCTAACGGCACCGGTTTGACAGAAGGAGTCTTGAGCTGAAGCGCGTCCTATTTGCGACCATCGGGAGCCTCGGCGATCTGCATCCATGCCTTGCCTTGGCGTTGGAGCTACAGCGGCGCGGTCATCGGGTGACGGTCGCCTCTACCGGGTTCTACCGGTCCAAGGTGGAAGAGCTGGGGATCGGATTCCTCCCGCTACGCCCCAATTGGAGCCTGAGCGACACGGACCTTATCCGGCAATGTGAGGACCTGAAGCGCGGGCCGGAAGTGCTCTTCCGGAAGCTGGTCCTGCCGCATCTGCGAGACACCTACGACGATCTTCTCTCCGCTGCGGCCGGCGCTGACCTGATGATCGTGGGGGAGCTGGTCTATGCCGCTCCGCTGGTCGCCGAGAAGCTCGGCTTGTGTTGGGCGTCGGCGATTCTTTCCCCCGCCTCGTTCCTTTCGGCCCATGATCCGTCGGTGCTGGTCAATGCGCCGGGCCTCGTCCACTTGCGCAAGTTGGGTTGGCCGGTCTGTCGGGCCGCGCTGAATATTGGCCGGTTGGGAATCCGGCATTGGTTCGATCCGGTGCGGCATTTGCGCCGCGAGGAAGGGCTGCGGCCGGATTGCGACCCGCTGTTTCGCGACAAATTCTCCCCGGACCTGGTGCTGGCGCTCTTTTCTTCCTGCCTGGCGCAGCCGCAGCCCGACTGGCCTCCCCACACCGTGCAACCCGGTTTCATCCACTTTGACCGCCATGGATCGGGCGCCGATTCCTCTCGGGAACTGACAGACTTTCTCGCTGCGGGCCCTGCGCCAATCGTCTTCACGTTGGGATCCACGGCGGTGCACAATGCAGGCAATTTTTATGAGGTGAGCGTGGAGGCAGCCAACCGGCTGGGTATGCGGGCGGTTCTGCTGTTGGGTTCAAATGCGGCGCCTCGGGCAAGTTCGCCGAAGATTCTGGCGCTGCCCTATGCACCTTACTCCCGGATCTTTCCGCACGCGGCAGTCATCGTGCATCAGGGTGGGTCGGGAACCACTGCGCAGGCGCTGCTGGCAGGGCGGCCTATGCTCTTCGTGCCTTACGGTTGGGATCAGCCTGACAATGCGGCCCGCGTGGAGCGCCTGGGGGCTGGGCTGCATGTGCCGCGCGGCAAATACTCGGCTTCGACCGCGGCAGCGGCACTCGAGCGCCTGCTGGGAGATTCGCGTTTTGCAGCGCGTGCGGCGGAAGCAGGGGCGCGGCTCCGGCAAGAAGATGGGCTCACCGCGGCCTGCGATGCGATCGAGTCGGTGCTGGCGAGATGATACTGACTCGTGGGGCATCCTGACAAGTTGAACTCCGACTGCCAATCGTGGGGCAGGATGCCATCCTGCGCGCGGTTGCCAACCGCGCTCGGTCCCCCCTATTCCACGATCGCCTGCATCGCCGCATTTTCGAAATCGCGCTGCACCAGCGCAACCTGCGTCTGAATCATGATGATGGTGACCATCTTCTCTTTCGGCTCGACCCACATCTGCGTGCCGAATGCGCCGTCCCAGCCGAAGCTGCCGTTGGCGACCCGCAGCCCCGCCGCCACGTTGTCCTCCACCACCTGCACGATCAGGCCGAATCCCATCCCGTGAGCCGGCCGTCCCAGCTTGCCGTTGAACATATCGCCGACGTGATTGGATGCCATCAGCTCTACCGTGCGCGGACCAAGCAGCCGCTTGCCGTTCAGTTCGCCGCCGTTCAGCAGCATTTGCGCGAATTGCAGGTAGTCCTCCGCCGTCGACATCAGGCCGCCGCCGCCGGAAAAGTAGGTCGGGCTCGAAAAGCCGTCCTGGTTCGCGCTTTTCTCCAGCCCGTTCGGCGTCTTCCGGTACAGCGTGACCAGCCGCGGCCGCTTGTCGTCGGGCGGATAGAAGAAGGTGTCCTTCATGCCCAGCGGCTCGAAGATGCGGGTTCGCAGAAACTTGTCGTAGGTCTGGCCGGAAACGATCTCCACGATGCGCGAAAGCACTTCGGGGCCGGCCGCGCCGCTGTATGCCCACTGCGTTCCCGGCTGGAAATCGAGCGGCACCGCGGCCAGCTTCGGCACGTAGCTCGCCAGCGTGTCGCCAGGCCCGTGCGGGGCTATCTTCGGCACCTGTGCGGCGCCCAGGCCTCCGCTTACCAAACCCGATGTGTGCGTGAGCAAATCGCGAATCGTGATTTCGCGGTTGGCCGGAATAACATAGAAATCGGGCTCCGCCGCCGCGCCGTGTGTCGCTCCCCATCCCGCCGCATGTTCCAGCGGCATCGCCACTTTCATCTCGCGGAACTCCGGCAGGAATTTGGAAACCGGATCGTTCAAGCGGATTTTGCCCTCTTCCACCAGCATCAGAACGGCTACGCCGGTGATCGGCTTGGTCATCGAGGCCAGCCGGAAGATGGCGTCCTTTTCCATCGGCTTCTTCGCTTCGATGTCCATCAGGCCGTGCGCTTCGAAGTTGACCAAGCGGCCGCGGCGCTCCACCACCGTAACAGCTCCTGAAATCTCTCCTGCGTCGATGTGGCGCTGGATCGATTCGTGGATCCGCTTCAGCCGTTCGGTCGACATACCGGCTTCTTCCGGTTTCTGCGCCGGCTGCGCCGCCACTACCAGCGGCCACGCGGCCATCGACAGAGCGAGACTTCTCAGTAAGAGCATATTCGGGCACCTCGGTCCATATTATCCGCATATGCGCACCAATGGAGAATCGCGAGCATGGCTCCCAGGGTCCGTTGAGCATGTGGGGCAGGTTGATAACCTGCGCACGACCCAGAGGGTACCCCGGTCAATCGGTGCAACCGGGCAACGCCCGGTCGTTCGGGCGCCTCGCGTCTTCGGTTTCCACGCCGCATTCATTTGTGTCCCATTGTCGTTCTCGGACTCTTCCGGCAGCTTGTCGGAAAGCGCTCCACTAATGCAGCGCGCGCCACAACCAGCGAGTTGTTAACATCGGGATCGAGCGTATGACCACCATGACCGCCGGGCGAACGAGTGCGACCCCGTTTCTACCCGCAAGCGCACCCGACTACCTGCCCGCCGCCATCCTGCGCGACTTGCAGCTTGGCCGCCTGCGCAGCACCGTCGAGCGGGCCTGGTCGAACGTGCCGCTCTACCGTTCGCGCATCGAGGACCGCGGCATCGAGCCCGGCGATCTGCATAGCCTCGAGGACATCGCCGCCTTGCCCTTCACCACCAAGGCCGATCTGCGCGACACCTACCCCTTCGGCCTCTTTGCCAGTCCGATGCAGGATATCGTGCGCCTGCATGCTTCCAGCGGCACCACCGGCAAGCCCATCGTGGTGGCTTACACGCGCGCAGACGTGGATGTCTGGACCTCCGTTATGGTGCGCAGCTTCGCCATGTGCGGGCTGCACGCCGGCGACATCATACAGAACGCCTACGGCTACGGGCTGTTCACCGGCGGTCTGGGCGCCCACTATGGCGCCGAAGGCCTGGGCGCTACCGTGATCCCCATCTCGGGCGGCAATACCGACCGCCAGATCATGGTGATGCGCGATTTCGGCGTCACCGCTGTCTGTTGCACCCCCAGTTACTTTCTGCATCTGATCGAGCGCGCCGGCCAGCTTGGCGTGGATATCCGTGCACTGCCCCTGCGCGCCGGTGTCTTCGGCGCCGAGCCGTGGACCGCCTCCATGCGCACGCGTATCGAGAGCGCGGCCGGCATTCATGCCTTCGATATTTACGGCCTCTCGGAAGTGATCGGGCCTGGCGTGGCCGTCGAGTGCGCCCACCAGGACGGCCTGCATATCTTCGAGGATCACTTCTACCCGGAAATCATCGACCCCGAAACCGGCCGCGTGCTGCCGGAGGGCGAAGAGGGCGAACTGGTGCTGACCACGCTCAGCAAGCAGGCCATGCCCATGATCCGCTACCGCACGCGCGATATTACCGCGCTCATGCAGGGCGCCTGTCCCTGCGGGCGATCGCTGCGGCGTATGCGGCGCATCGGCCGCCGCAGCGACGACATGCTGATCGTGCGCGGTGTCAACGTATTCCCATCCCAGGTGGAAGCCGCCCTGCTCGAAGTGGAAGGCACCCTTCCGCATTACCAGATCATCCTCACCTCGGAGCACGGCCTGGATCGGATAGAGGTCCAGGTCGAAGTGACTCCGGAGACTTTCAGCGACCAGATCGGCGTCCTCGAACGGTTGAACCAGCGGATCTCCGACTCGCTCGAACACGTGCTGGGAATCCGTGCCCAGGTGACGCTGGTCGAACCTCTCACCATTCAACGCAGCGAAGGAAAGGCCCGGCGCGTTCTCGACCGCCGTACGGTGCAGCCATGAAACTCCACCAGCTTTCCGTTTTTTCCGAAAACAAGCCCGGCCACGTCATCGCGCCCTGCCGCCTGCTGGCCCGCGAAGGCATCGATATCCAGGCGCTGGCGCTGGCCGATACCGAGCGTTTCGGTATCCTCCGCATGATCGTCTCCGACTGGGACCGCGCCAAGCGTCTGCTCGAGCAATCGGGCTCGGTCGTGAAGGTCACCGAGGTGCTGGCCGTCGAGGTCCCCGACCGTCCCGGCGGCCTCGCCGACGTTCTCGAAGCCTTCGTCGGCACCGCCATCAACATCGAGTACATGTACGCATTTCCCTTCGTGCGCGGCGAAAAAGCGGTGCTCATTTTCCGCTTCGATCAACCCGACGCCGCCATCGCCCGCCTGCAGCAGCACGGCTTCCAAGTCCTCTCCCGCGGCGCCCTCGAAGAAAAGTAGCCGTGGGGCAGGTTGATCGTAGATAACCTGCGCACCGATTGCCAATCGGTGCAGCCGGGCGCCAGCCCGGCCCCTTTCGCGCGCCAACTGTTGCATCGGCAAGGTGGGACAGGCGCTTCCGCCTGTCAACTCTTGGTAGCTCGATCCTGGCCTTCCGGTCCCAGATCGTCTTCGAGTATGCTCCTGCATACCGCCAGGCACTCTTCGCAGATGATCGCCTTGGGCGGGTTGCCGGGAGCGGGTACCGATTTCTCCTCCACCTTTGGCCCCTGATGACAAAATGAGCAGCGCGCAGCGTTTTCAGGATGGTGTCCGGTTGGCTCCGGCAGTTCAGCCAGGGCGGCTGTGCATCGCGCGACACATTGGTCGCAGATGTACTCCGCGGGGTACTCCCGGTGGACGTGGCGTCTAAGGAACCGAAGAGGGATGCCCCCGGGGGAGGATATGAGTTTCCGGCAGGATTCCCCTGCTTCCCCGCAGAACGAACACCGCAGCTCGTTCGAAACGCGCCGGTCACGCACAACTGAATTCTACGATGGATGTTGTGTCCTACGGACGAACTTCAACACTCCGTACACCGCCGCGCCCACCATCACGATCACCATCCCCGGCCACGTGGTTGCCGGCCGGTACGCAAACAGGATCAGCGTCACTACCGACGCGCCTGCAATGTACCCTGCCGGCAGCCATGGATAGCCCCATACTTTGTAAGGCCGCTCCGCATTGGGACGCGTCCGCCGTAGGCGGAAGACACCTGCGGTAGTTAATATGTAAGAGAGCAGCGCCGCCGAAATCACCCAGTCGAGTAAGTTGCTGTATAGGTTCCCATAATGCTGAGTAACCGGATTGTAAGTTCGCGGCAGCACCAGCACCGCCGCCCAGATGCCCTGCGCCACCAGACCCCAGGCAGGCACGTGCGCCCGGTTCAGCACGCCGGCCGGCCCGAAGAACAAGCCGTCCTTGGCCATCGCGTAATACGCGCGCGCGCCCGCCAGCACCAGGCTGTTGGCGCACCCGAACGTGGAGATCATGATCCCGATAGCCATCAGCACCGGACCGTAGCCGGGTAAGATCTTTTCCAGCGTGGCCGTGGCGACGCGGTCGGCGGGCGCGTGCTGAATCTCGGGAAACGAGAGCACCGCCAGGTACGCCACATTGACCAGCAGATACAACCCGATCACCGTCGAACACCCCAGCAGCAGCGCCAGCGGAATATTGCGCTTGGGATTGCGCACCTCGCCCGCCACCATGGTGATGTCGTGCCAGGAATCGGCCGCGAACATCGACCCCGATTGCGCCACCGAAATCGCCACCACCAGCCCGAAGATGCTCGCCGCCGGCACGCCCAGCGCCGGATCGAACGCGCCGAGCCGGAACATGTGGTGAAAATTCGTCTGCACCGCCGCCGCGTTCCAGCCCAGCGCCAGGCCCACCACGATCAGCGCGCCCAACGCCAGCGTCTTGGCCGAGGTGAAGATGGTCTGCACAATCTTGCCGTACTCCAGGCCGCGCGTGTTGGTCCAGGTCAGCAACAGGATCACGCCGGTCGCCACTGCTTGCGCAGTCGAAAGCGAAAACGCGTAGCCCGATGAGACGTGAATCGGCCGCACCAGGTAGCGATCTTCTGCCACCGCCGGAAGCACCAGAGAAGAAAACCGCGCGAACGCGACCGCGACTGCCGCGATAGTCCCGGTCTGGATCACCGTGAAGAAGGTCCATCCGTAGAGAAATCCCCACAGCGGCGAAAAAGCCTCGCGCAGGTAGATGTACATCCCGCCCGCCTGCGGCATCATCGCCGCCAGCTCGCCGTAGGAAAGCGCTGCCGCGATCGTCAGCGCGCCGGTCAGCACCCACGCCATCAGCATCCAGCCGGGGCTGCCGATCAGCCGCGACATGTCGGCCGAAACGATGAAGATCCCCGACCCGATCATCACCGAGATCACCACCAGCGTGGAATCGAACAGCCCGAGGCCTTGCACGAACTGCTGGTCCGGTAGTTTGGCGGCGATGGGTTGGCTCATGTTGTTTTTCTTTTGCGGACGCTTGCGGGCAGCTTAACCTGGCGCACCTGCGCGGCGCAAGTGAACCGTGCGTCCGCGCTCATCGCGGATGCTCGAGTACCACCGCGTCCACGGTTCGGCAAAACGAATTCGGCGGAAACTGAAAGATCCGCGCGCGGTAAATTCCCCGCCGCGCCGCCGCCAGTTGGAGCGATGTGCCCAGAACGCCCAGCCCATACTTCACGCTGCGCCGGAAGTTGATAGAGGATGCCTGGGCGAAATACCGCGTAGGGCAGGAGATCTCGCCGATGCGCGCTCCCATCAGCACCGCCTGCGCCAGCATCTGGTTGTCGAAAACGAAATCGTCGGAATTGCGGTCGATCGGCAGCGCCTTCAGCAACTGCCGGCTGAACGCGCGGAATCCGGTGTGGTATTCGGAGAGCTTCGCCCCCGTCATCAGGTTCTGCACCGCCGTCAGGAAGCGGTTGGCAGCGTATTTGTAGCGCGGCATTCCCCCGCGGAGCGCGCCGCCGCCCAGGATGCGCGACCCCAGCGCCACATCGTAAACGCCGTAAGCCACCATGGTCGCGATCGGCGTCACCAGCAGCGGGTTGTACTGATAATCGGGATGCAGCATCACCACCACGTCGGCGCCCCGCTCCAGCGCGATCCGGTAGCACGTTTTCTGATTGCCCCCATAGCCGCGGTTCTTGGGATGGACTTCTACGGTAAGACCCAGCCGCCGCGCCACCTCGGCGGTGGAATCGCGCGAATGATCGTCCACCAGAATCCGGTCGTCCACAATCTCCGGCAGTTCGCGCACCGTAGCTTCCAACGTCGTCTCGGCGTTGTAGGCAGGCAAAACGACGGCGATGCGTCTTCCGTTGATCAAGGCCGGCTCTCTAGCAGTCTACCCGGTTTCGCGCATGTGGGGCAGCTTGTTAAGCTGCGGCCGATTGTCAACCGGCCCTCCTGCTTTATCTTGCCCGTAGCCCGGGTGCTCGCTACGATCCCACTATCGCTTTCGCCCGCTGGATCACCGGGTCCCGCTCTGCTTCCACTTCATCGCCCTTCTCCACCCCGAAGGCCTGGTTGAAGATCTCCGTCTTGAGACGGTTGGCCAGAAAATCGCGTTCTTGCGACCATTCCGTCACCCCGGGTTGGATGTTGCGCGTGGCCAGAAAAACCTGGAACTGGTCCAGCAGTTCAGGTGTCACCGTGAAGTCCTCGGCCACCTTGTGCTCTCGCAGATACTCGGTAGCGAAGATGGTGAACGATGCCGTGGCTTCCAGTACCTCCCGCAGCCGGTCCAGCGGCGCCGGTTCCACCACGATGTCCGGCCGGATGCCGCCGCCGCCGGTCACCACACGGCCGCTATCGGTGCGGAATACTTTCGCCTGGTTGGGATGCGAAGTGGTAGCCGCCAGCTCAAATCGCGTCACATCCAGCGGCTTCTGTATCGACCGCCCGCTGGGCGTGTAGTAGAGCGCCGTCGTCAGCGCCAGGCCCGTGCCCTCGCTCAACGGATATACGGTTTGCACCAGGCCTTTGCCGAAACTCGGCTCGCCCAGCACCGTAGCGCGATCGTGGTCCTGCATTGCTCCGGCCACGATCTCGGAGGCGCTGGCCGTCCTGCCGTTAATCAGGATCGCCAGCTTGAAACCGTAAGGCTTGGCGTTGGCCGGCACGGTTTCCGCCTTCTCCGGAACGTGCCGCCCGCGCATCGTGAAGATGGTCTGGCCCGGCTGCAGGAACAGCGACGCCGTCTCCAGTGCCGCTGTCACCATTCCGCCGGGGTTGTTGCGAAAGTCCAGCACCAGGCCGGTCAGGCGGTCGCCGCCCAGCTTCTCGATGGCCTCCTTAAGCTCTTGTACGGTATGCTCGTCGAAGCTGGAAACCCGTATATATCCCACGCCCGCACCCAACATAAACGCACGCTCCACGCTGGGGGATTCCATCTCGGCGGGGATCATCGTGAACTCCAGGATGCGCGGCGTTCCCGGCCGCCGCACTTCCAGCCGTGCCGGCCGCTGTCGCGATTCTCCCAGCAGCTCGGCCAACTGGTCCGAATCCAGCCGTGCGATTACATAGCCGTTCACCGCCAGAATTTCATCTCCCGGCGAAAGCCCAGCCCTGGCCGACGGCGTGCCCGCCAGCGTCTGCAGCACGATCACGCGCCCGGGAATTATCGACACTACGCTGCCGAATCCCTTTTGCGTGGATGCTTCCATTTTCTTGAGCTGGTCGAACTGGCCGGGATCGAAAAACACCGAATGCGGATCCAGCACGCGCAGCAACCCGGGAATCGCCCCCTGGTAAAAAGCCTGGTCCACCGTCACCGGGTCGGCCGCGTTGCGCTCCACCGAGGTGTATACGGAAATCAAAGACTTGATTTGCGAATCCAGGTCGTCCGCGGCGCTCAGCGTCAGGACGGCCGCGAACATGGCTGCGGTGAGACGGACCATCAATTGGGCCAGGCTGGGGTGATGTTGACGCGAACGCTCAGGCGGCGAACCGCTTCCAACAGGCCCTCGGCGGATGTCTCGGGGAGTTCCGGGCGCGGCCGCTCTGCGCGCATCGGCATTCGGTTCTTGGGAAGGCCTGCCATTTGAACTCGCCCTTATTCGTATTCTATCGCGTGAAGCGCGTGGCCTTCCGCTGCCGCTGCCGGTCCATCGCAAGTTCGATCAGCCGGTCGAGCAGCGCCGCAAACTTCAAGCCGGTGTGCTCCCACATTTTAGGGAACATGCTGATCGAGGTGAAACCGGGAATCGTGTTGATCTCGTTGATGTACAGGCGCCCGCTCGAACTCTCCAGCAGGAAATCCACCCGCGCCATGCCTTCGCACTCCACCGCCCGGTAGCACTCCACCGCCAGCCGCCGCAGCTCCGCCGTGGTCTGCGTCGAAAGGTCGGCCGGCACGCGGGCTTCGGCCCGGTCCAAAGTGTACTTATCGTCGTAGTCGTAGAATTCGCGCGAAGGCAGAATTTCGCAGGGCAGGGAAGCCGCCGGCGCCTCGTTGCCCAGCACCGCGCACTCCAGTTCGCGGCCCGCGATGCCGCGCTCCACAATCACCTTGCGGTCGTATTCCGCTGCCAGCGCGAACGCCGCCTCCAGCTCGCGCGCATTGTGCGCCTTCGAAATTCCCACCGAAGAGCCCAGGTTGGCCGGCTTTACAAAAACCGGGAACGGCAGTCCGGCGCAAGCTTCCACCACGTTCGACGTCCCGCGCGGCAGCGCCACAAAGTCGACAACCGGCAACATCCGTTCCATACAGACACGCTTGGTCATCTCCTTGTCCATGGAAACAGCGGAGCCCAGCACGCCTGCGCCCACGTACGCCAGGCCGGCCAGTTCCAGCAGTCCCTGCATTGTGCCGTCTTCGCCGAACGTCCCGTGCAGCACCGGGAACACCACGTCGATTTCCGGCTGCGCTTCCGGCTCCGGCAAAATGGGCCGCGGCGACCACTTGCCGTCCTTGCCGATAAAATACTCCAGAACCTCGTACTTGTTCGCATCCAGGCCGGCGATGATGGCGCGCGCCGAACGCACCGATACCTCGTGTTCCCCGCTGCGGCCGCCGTAAACGACCGCCACTCGCAGCTTCATAGGATGCGTTTTCCCATTCCCGACATGATCATTTCCACCGCCAGATCGGCCGTGCGGTTGGATTCGTCGATCACCGGATTCACTTCCACCACCTCCATCGACACCATCTTCCCCGAATCGCAGATCATTTCCATTGCCAAATGCGCTTCCCGGTAAGTGACGCCGCCGCGCACCGGCGTGCCCACCCCCGGCGCATCCTTTGGATCGACGAAATCCATATCCAGCGAAAGGTGGAAACCGTCGGTCGAGTCCGAGGCCGCCCGAATCGCCTCCTCCATCACCGTGCGCATGCCCCGTTCGTCGATGTCGCGCATAGTGAAGGCCCGCACCCCCGAATCGCGCACGTTGGACCGCTCCTTATTGTCCACGTCGCGCAGCCCAACGATCGCTGCGTTGGCCGGGCTGACCTTGGGCTGAAAGCCGAAAAGGTTCACCAACTCCACCGCGCCGCAGCCCAGAATCGCCGCCAACGGCATCCCGTGCACATTGCCGCTCGGGCTCGATCCGGGCGTGTTCATATCCGCGTGCGCGTCCAGCCAGATCAACCCGATAGTGCGTCCCTGGCTCCGGAAGTGCTGCGCCACGCCGCTCATCGTGCCCGCCGCTACCGAATGGTCGCCGCCCAGCACCAGCGGCAGCCGGCCGCGCTTCAGCGCCTCCATCACCTGCTTGCCCAGCCGCTCGCACGCGGCGACAATCTGCGTCAGGTACTTGGCGTGCGCGTCGCCCTCGGCGCAGCTTTCCGCCTGCTCCACCGCAATGTTGCCCAGATCTTCGACTTCGTAGCCGAGCCCCGCCACCCGCGTGTTCAGATTTGCCACCCGCAGCGCCGAGGGGCCCATGTCCACGCCGCGCCGCCCCTGTCCCAAATCGAGCGGCGCACCGATCACCGCTATGTGCGAATGTCGCATAGAAAACTGGCTGCGGTACGCTTTCGCTTGCCGGCGCCCGCTCGCGGGAGCATTTCCCGACAGCTCCTCACGCTCGCGGCCACCGCCCTACGCTTCCTCCAATCGGTCGAAAACCCGCAGGATGGTCTCCATCGGGTTGGCCAGCCCCGGCTTCTCTTTCAGTTCCAGCACCAGCGGAAACTGCCCCCCCGGCTCCCGGAACAACTCCATGGTCTGCTTCCAGTCCACTGTTCCTCCCTCGCTTTCCAGCGGGAACAGGTGCTGGTCCGTCTTGCCGTCGTTGTCGTGAACATGCGTCGAGCGGATGCGCGGCTTCATCAGCCGGAACGCCTTCTCCACCCCTTCGTTCATGTTGGCGTGGCCGGTGTCGAAAACGTAATTCAGGCCGATATGCGTCATCTCTTCGAACAGCACCAGGCGCTCCGCAGTCGAGAGCTCGTTGGGAATGTTTTCGAGCAGTATGTCCACGCCGCGCTGCCGCGCGAACAGGCTCAACTCCTCCAGCGCCGCAAAGGCCGCATCGAACTTGCGCGGGTCGAACTCCTCGCCGCTCACCCCGATGTGCTGGATCAGGTAGCGGAACGGAATCACCTCGGCGATCTCCAGCGCGCGCTTGATTTCATCCACCATCCCTAGCCGCGTGCCTTTCACCGGCTCGGTAATCGTCACCACCGCGTGCGGCCCGGATCGGCCCCAGATTTCATCGGTGTACATCGGTGAATGCACCGATTGCAGCTTCAGCTCCGAATCGCTGAACCAATGGCCCAACTCGGCGATCTGTGCCTTGTCGCGGTAATCCAGGTGCTGCCGCGCGCAGTACACCTCTACTGCCGGGATCCCGGCCTGCTCGATGCGCTGCAGCGTCGAGCTGGTCAGCCGGTGATTGACAAACACATGCGTCGAAAGTACGTGGTCCATGGTCTTCTTCTCAGTCCTTTCGAGTCTAGTACCCTTTCGCCCTGGCTTCGGTTCGCGGATCGGCGGCGCCTAGCAGCCAGCCATCTTCCCACTGAATCGCTGCGCAGTCTCCCAGCGCTTTGACTCGCCGGATTTTGTACCCGCGGCTTTCGAGCAATGTGATTGTATCAGGTGAGTACCCCGGCTCCACGCTCAGCACGTCCGGCAGCCACTGATGGTGGAAGCGCGGCCAGTTCACCGCGTCCTGCAGGTTCATCCGCAAATCGAGCACGTTCACCATCACCTCGAGCACCGTATTGATGATCGTCGGTCCGCCGGGCGAGCCCAGCGCCAAAAATGGCTTGCCGTCCTTCAGCACTATGGTGGGCGTCATCGAGGAGAGCGGCGTCTTGTGCGGTTGAATCGCATTGGCCTCTCCCTGCACCAGCCCGAACATGTTGGGTGCGCCTGGCTTGGCCGCGAAATCGTCCATCTCGTTGTTGAGCAGGAATCCCAGCCCCGCCGCCGTCACCTTGCTGCCGTAGTTGCCATTCAGCGTATAAGTCACCAGCGCCGCGTTGCCCGCCGCGTCGGCGATGGTGTAGTGCGTCGTCTCGCTCGATTCTTTCCCCTCGAATCGCGCCGCGTGCACCTGGCTGCTGGGCGTGGCCCGCTCCGGGTCGATCGACAACCGGAGCTTCAAGAGGTACGCCGGGTCCAGCAGGCTCGACACCGGAACCTTCACGAAATCCGGATCGCCCAGGAGCTCGGCGCGGTTGGCGAAAAAGCGGCGCATGGCCTCCGCCATGTAATGCACCACCTCGGCCGACCCTGCGCCGCCTTTCTCGTAACCCGTGCCGTCCAACATTCCCAGCATTTCGAGAATGCCGATGCCGCCCGAGCTCGGCGGCGGCGAGGTCACAATTTCGTAGCCGTGGTAATTGCCGGTCAGCGGTTGCCGCTCCAACACCGTATATCCGAACAGATCGGCTTCGGTGATCAGTCCGCCATGCTCCCGCATGTCTTTCGCCAGCAGGTGCGCGGTTTCGCCTTCGTAGAAATCGTCGGCGCCCAGCCGCTCGATCCGTTCCAGCGTGCGCGCCAGCTCCGGCTGCGCGAA
Source organism: Bryobacterales bacterium (assembly GCA_963761855.1). GTDB lineage: Bacteria > Acidobacteriota > Terriglobia > Bryobacterales > Bryobacteraceae > Bog-375. The sequence continues at coordinate 33,385 of CAVXJY010000121.1, forward strand.
CGTATCCCCGGGCTGGTAATAGTTGCCATCGCGCAGGAAGATGCGCTTCGATTCCGCAAAGCGCCCCAGGCCCTTCGCGCTTGCCTGCAGCGATTCCGCCTGCGCATAAGAGAGTGGGAACCCCTTCGCCGCCAGTTCCACCGCCGGCCGCACCAGGTCGGCCCATGGCCTGCCGCCGAACCTTTTCCAGGCGTATTCCAGGCCGCGCACCGTACCCGGCACCCCGGAGGCGCGATAGCCGATGACGCTGCCCTCGGTTGGCTTGCCGGCGCTGTCCAGGTACATGTTGCGCGTTGCGGCGCTCGGCGCCCGCTCACGGAAATCGATGAATGAGGTGCGCCCATCCGCCATCCGCACCAGCATGAAACCGCCCCCGCCGATGTTGCCGGCCGCAGGATGCGTCACCGCCAGCGCGAAACCCACCGCCACCGCAGCATCCACCGCGTTGCCGCCGGCTTTCAACACGTCCACGCCCACTTTGGCGGCGTGGAGCTCGCGCGCCACCACCATCCCGTGCCGCGCCCGCATCGGTTGCGCGGCCCGCGCCGAGAACGTGATCGCGAGAAGTATCGGAACCAGCGTGCGCCGCATCAGTTTCGATTCTAACGTGTATTCGCGACCCCCATTCCGTGGCGCAGAGTGCGCCCGCGCCCCCGTTTTCGAGTCCGTCGCTCGTGGCAAGGAAACCTGAGCCTCGTGGCGCGGGCTGTCCAGCCTGCAGAGCCGGGAGTCGTCTCGGCTTTTCTTCCTGGCAGCTCCTCCAGAAAGCCTGCCGCACCTGTGAAATCGCAATCAAGTTCACCAGGGAGTACTGAACCATGGGCACCAGTGTCCCGACATGCCGATCTTGCTGAGCCGATTTCATCTCCACGCACAGGCATCGTTCCCGCAATCTCTCCAGCAAACTCTCCCCTCCCCGTTGTAAAATAAACAGTTTAAGGACATCTCCAAATGCAGAACACGCTGTTGACGAAGTTTATTCAGAAGAACCTCCGGACCGACGTTCCCACGTTCCGGCCGGGCGACACCATTCGCGTCCACGTCAAGATCAAGGAAGGCGACAAGGAACGCCTGCAGGCTTTTGAGGGCGTGATGATTGCCCGCAACAATACCGGACTCGGTGAGACTATCACGGTTCGCAAGGTCAGCTTCGGCCAGGGCGTGGAGCGCATCTTCCCCGTGCATGCCCGCATCATCGATCACATCGACGTCGTTCGCACCGGCCGCGTCCGCCGCGCCAAACTGTATTATTTGCGCGACCTCAAGGGCAAAGCGGCCCGCCTCCGCGAGCGCGAATAGCGCCTCAATTCCATGCGGCCCGAAGCGGCGTGTGGCAAAATCCGTTGCCAGGCCACCCTCGAGCGCGAGTTGCACGCACGCGGCTTTCAGGGCGTGGCCGGTGTGGATGAAGTAGGCCGCGGCGCGCTCTTCGGTCCGGTGGTGGCCGCCGCCGTCATCCTCTCTCCCGACCGCCCTATTCGCGGCCTCAACGATAGCAAACTGCTCGAACCCGAGCGCCGTGAAATCCTCGCCGCGCGTATCCGTGAACGCGCCGTGGCCTGGGCTGTCGCCGCCGTCGATGCCTCCACCATCGATTCCATCAATATCTACCAGGCCTCCCGCCAGGCCATGCGCATGGCCGCCGGCCGCCTCAGTCCCGCGCCCGATTTTCTGCTGGTGGATGCCCTTTCGCTCGATTTGGATCTGCCCCAAAGGGCGCTCATCAAGGGAGACGCGCGCTGCCACGCCATCGCCGCCGCTTCCATCGTCGCCAAAGTCTGGCGCGATCAGCTCATGTGCGTCTGGGACGCCGTCTTTCCGGCTTACGGCCTGGCTTCCCACAAAGGCTACTCCACCCCCGAGCACCTGCGCGCCCTCCGCGAATTCGGCCCCACGCCCCTGCACCGCCTCAGCTTCGAACCCGTGCGCGCGCACGCCCGCGTTCTGTTCGATGACGACCGGCAAATGGATCTCTTCGAGATGGCGGCCGCTGTATGATGCCTCGCTCGCCGGCCCCGCAGGATCCGGCCCACGATGTGCCAAAGGGCGCCCCGCCGCCGCCGGCCCCCGCACCGCGCCCGGCCCACCGCTGGTACCACATGCTGGGAGCCGCCACTCTGATCGCCGCCTGCACCTCCATGGGCTTGTTCCTGCTGGTTTTTCCCTGGAGCGCATTTTGGGAAACCAATTACTTTGTGCTGCAGGTGCCCGCCATTCAGGACTACTGGTCGAGCCCCTACCTGCGCGGCGCGGTCAGCGGCCTGGGATTAGTCAACCTGTTTGTCGCGCTGGTGGATCTGGTTCGCTTCCGCCGCTTCTTCGAGCCTTAAATGCGCCGCCTGCTGCTGCTGGTGGTTGCCATCGTCGTCTATGGCTCGCTCTACCCCTGGCATTTCATATTCGCCGGCCGGCCCGGCCCGCTGACGCTTCTGCTCCATTCCTGGCCGGCCGAGTGGAATCGTTTCATGCTCCGCGATGTCGTGCTCAACGTGGTGCTCTATATGCCGCTGGGCGCGGTTGCCTGTCTGGCCTGGCTGCCCCGCTTCCCCCGCGCCGCGGCCGCCGCTGCTACCGCCCTCGGATTTGCGCTCTCCCTTTCCATGGAGTTGTTGCAGGACTATGTTCCGGGCCGCGTCACCAGCCTCTCCGACCTGGCGACCAATACCATCGGGGCCTTGGCCGGCGCCGGCCTGGCGCTCGCGCTCGCGCCTGAAATTGTTCCGCGGCTCGAGAGCCAGGCGCGCCGCGCTTCGCCCGGCGCCGCTCTGCTGCTCGCCTGCTGGGGCGGCTATCAGCTTTTCCCGTTTTTCCCCATCTTCAGTTCCACGCACTTGCGCCAGGCGCTCCATGCCCTGATCCTCGCCCACGCCCTCTCTCCCGTCGCGGTGTGGACCGCCGCCGCCGAATGGTTCGCAGCCGCGCTGGCCCTGGAAGCCATCTTCGGACGAGTGCGCGCGGCATGGCTTGCCGGCGCCTTGCTGGTCCTCGGGTTGAGGATCTTTATGCCTTCGCGCTCGCTCGCGCTCGCTGAAGTGGCCGGCGCCGCCCTCGCCTGGCTCGCCTGGGAAATTCTGCCGTCCAAGCGCCGCTTGTTGATCGGCGTCTGGATGGCACTGTCCGCAATCCTCCTGGCCGAGTTGGCGCCCTTCCATTTCACCCGCCACGCGGCTTCGTTTTCCTGGATTCCGCTGGGCGCTACGTTCGACAACGAGCGCTGGGGCGCGCTGGTGATCCTGCTGCGGAAAGCCTTTTTCTACGGTTCTGCCATCTGGCTGCTGGCCCGCGCCGGCATCCGTTACCCGGTGGCCGGCGGCGTATTGGCCGTCGAGTTATTGATCCTCGAAACGGTCCAGCGTTACCTGCCGGGCCGCACCCCGGAGATCACCGATTCCCTCATCGCCGTGGTTATGACCGCGGCGCTATGGGCCCTCAGCGATTGGCGCTCCCGGCGGGCGGCAGGATAAGCCGCGGTAGAATAGGCCAGGAGGGCCTCTATGCGACTCAGCATTGCAGTTCTTTGCTTCTGCTTTGTTGCCGGTGCCGCTGAGATTCCAGCCGGAGCTCACGTTGCCTTGCAGTTAGTAAACACGGTCGACACCCGCACCGCGAAGGAGGGCGATTACGTTTACTTGCGCACCGCCAGCCCCATCGCCGCCGGCGGCCACATTCTGGTGCCGGTGGGCAGTTATGTGCGAGCCGTGGTGTCGAGTGCGCGCCGCAGCGGCCGGGTTAGCGGCCGCGCCGAACTGGCCATTCGCATCGAAACCCTCACCCTGCCGGAAGGCAAAGAGATCCGCATCAATCCCCACGTGAGCTCGGTGGATTCCGCCGGTTCCACGCAAAAGGTAGACGTCAAGGAAGGCGACATCAAGCAAGGCCCCGGCCACGATGTCGACGCGGCGCGAGTGGCCACCACGGCCGCCACCGGAGCGGCTATCGGCGGCCTGGCCGAGCAGTCGTGGTCGGGCGCCGGAATCGGCGGCGCAGCCGGTGCCGGCGCCGGCCTGGCTATCGTGCTCCTTACGCGCGGCAAGGAAGTGGAACTGCGCCAGGGCACCACCGTCGATGTCGCCTTCGATCGCGCCATTCCGCTCGAGTAACAGGTGGGGTAGGCTTCAGCCTGCCAACGCCCGCTTGCGGGCGCATTCTTAGTTACTCCTGCCTTAGCAGCCCGTGGATAAAGTGGCGTTTTGACGATGGGGCCACGGGCATCGACTTTGCCTGCGAACGGATCGAGCCAGCGGGCGATGCGGTACCACCACCAGACAGGCTGTCTCTACGGCTTGTGCCAGTCTCAGAAACGCAAAACATAGCGCGGCGAACCGATCCGCCGCTTGTCTTGCGGTGCCCACACTCAACATTTGGCGCAGGATCAGACTCAGATTGAAAGCGGCCGCGTGAATCAGCGCGCGTTTGGCGATGTTGTCCTTGCCGCGCAGATGCACGCGCCGCATGCCGCCGGTGTTGTACAGGTGGGCGAAGCTTCTTTCAATCAGTTCTCCGCGCCGCCTCATCAGGGCCTTGGCCGTCTTGGTGTCCAGCCGGCGCCGGTTCGCGTACACCGCCGCTTGGGCGGCGCTGTGTCCGTTCCACTTTTGCCGTTTCCGTTCCGGCTCGGCGATCACCGTGCGCACTCCCACCTTGGCCAGGTCCTGCAATGCCTGCTTGCTGTGGTAACCCTTGTCCGCCACTACCCGTTCCACGCCCACTTCACTCACCGTCCCCACCGGTCCCACGGCGTCGGCCTGAGCCGCCTGCCCCGCCATCTCCGTCACCGCGCACCCGGCTTCGGCCAGCGTCGGCACCATGCTGGCGGTGTCCCCGCGGTCTCCTGGCTGCACCGTCAGCGCGACCACCGCGCCCGTCTCCAGATCCACCGCGTGCTCGGCCTTGTAGGCCAGGTGCGTGCGGCCGTCTTTCATCTTCGTGATGCGCGCTTCCGGGTCGTGCGGATTCACCCAGTCCCGGTTCGACAGCGACTTCTTGCGCTTGCGATCGAAGCGCTGGCGCTCGGCCGGCGCCGGCTCTTCGAGGCCTTCGGTCTTCATCAACTCCGCGACGTGCTCGTCGTAGCTGGCGCCGTTGTCCCGCCGCACGATCGATTTCAGCGCCGCATTGGCCTCCAGCGTCGTGCCATCTACCCCGAGCGTCTTCCCGCTCAGCAAGCCTTCGGCCGCCAGTCGCTGCAACACCCACCGGAAGACCGCCTTGTGCGTGCCCAGGTTCATCAGCCGCCGGGTCTTCGATAACGTCGAGTGATCCGGCGTTTGCTCCTCCAGGCTCAAGCCCAGGAACTCCCGCAGACTGAGCGAGTCCGAAACCCGGTAGGCGATCCCGCGCTCCGAGTCGATCCCCTCGAAGTAGCCGACCAGAAAGCAACGAAAGTAGACGCCCGGCGCGATCGACGGCCGGCCCATCGTCGTCGCGTAGTATTTGCGGCAGATTCGTTCGGCGTAAGTGTCAAACTTAGCCCGGTCGAGAATCTCGTTCAGCCGGCTGTAGAACGGGTGACGCCCGCGAGCCTGCAACTGGCTCGTCTCCACCCAGAAAGAAGTCTGCTTCCGCCTCCGCTTGCCCAGCGCCATGTCCAATTATCGTGCCAAACCATTCTCGCATCAAGATGTTTTAGCGACTTTATCCACGGGCTGTTAGCGCCGGCATCGGGTCGGTCTTAGTCGCACGCCGCGCCGGACTCGACCAAGCCATCCCAGCAGTTATGGCAACTAACCCGGCTGCGATCCAAATGTAAGCCGCGTCCCCAGCCCGGATTGCGCCGGAATAGTCGAAAAGCCAGACGGACGTCTTGCCGGATCGACATCTGCCGCCCCTCCGAGTTTATTCTAGTATGGGTCTTCGGCCTGGCATGGCCCTGGTGGGGCATGCTTTGGCTTGCCCGTAGAAGGCCGCAGGCCGAGCGGCTCAAAACACGATGCACTCCACTCTTGCCAGCGCCTGTCCGCGAATCGAATTCGCCGTGGCGCACGCACTCGTGCGTGCCGCGTCGGCACTCATGCCGACGCCGGTTCTTGTGCTGTTGCTATTTTCTTGTGCATTGGCCGCCCAGGACAGCGGCGCCATCTCCGGAGCGGTGCGCGACGACGCGGGCAACCCCGTTCCTTTCGTCGAAATCACGCTGCGCGGCGAGCATACCGATTTCCGCCGCTCGCTGGCCGCCGATTCTGCCGGCGAGTTTCGCTTCGATGATCTCGCACCGGATCGCTACACAATAGTGGTGACGCCGGTTGTTTATGGCATCTCCGTCTCAAACGCGATGGTCGAAGCCGGTAAAACAACTACTGCTTCCATCACGCTCAACCGCCCAATCCCGCCCGGCGATGCCGACGCCCTCCGCGCCTACCTGGATTCGGTTCGCGAACGCGCCGACATCGCGCCCGGCCAGCAAGGCAGCGCCACCGAAAGCGACGGCCCTTACGCGTTCCGCGCCAACCTGAGTTTCAACGCCAATGGGCAGCGCGGCCAGAATAATAACTCCCTGCTGGATGGCATGGATAACAACGATAACTGGACCGGCGCCTCAATCCTCAACCCGCCCGCTGAAGCGATTGCCGCCGTGAGCCTGCTGGACGGCTACATTCCCGCTGCATTGGGCCACTCGACCGGCGCCAGCATCGGCGTGTACACCCCGTCGGGATCGAACCATCTGCATGGAGGCGCGCATGATGAGTTCGCCAATTCCGCACTCGATGCGCGCAATTTCTTCGATGGCGGACGCAAGCCCGCTATGGCGGCCAACCAGTTCGGCGGCAATCTCGGCGGTCCTGTCGGCAAGAGCGGGTGGTTCTTCTTCGCCGACCTGGAAGGGTTGCGCTCGCGCCAGGGTCTCACCGTGATCTCCACCGTGCCCACCGCCGCTCAAAAGTCCGGCGACTACGCATTCGCGCCGATCTACAATCCATTCACGATTGCCCCTACACCCTCCGGCGTCTTCTTGCGGCAGCCGTTTCCCAATAACCAAATCCCCGCCGGCTTGTTTTCATCGGCGGGAGCGAAGTTACTGGCTCTGTATCCCGATCCTAACTTACCTGGTATAGCCGATAACTACCGTTATACGCCGTCGGCTCCGCACAATGCCGGCTGGTTCCACGGCCGTTCGGATAAGCGCCTCTCGGCGAACCACTCCTTTTCCGTGGGCGCCGGCTACGAACGCGAGCACGAACAATCGCCGGGCGCGCTGCCCGCGCCCGCAGGGCTGCCCTTCACGCTGGACAGCCTGGGCAGCGACATCACCCAAAACGCGAACGACGCCAACATGACGTCCAATGCCTGGGATGTCGTGGTCGCCGAGACCGCAGCGCTGAGCGCTTCGCTCGTCAATGAATTCCGCGCCGGCGCAACTTCGCTCCGGCTTCAGGCTCAACCGCTCGACCAGGGGATGAATTGGTCGACGCTTCTCGATATTCCTGGCCTCAGTTCCGCTGGCCTTCCCACCGTCAGTCCCACTGGCTTCACTTCCCTGGGCGCCGCCGGCGCCGCGCCGTTCGATCTTCGCATGTCGAATTACCAATTGGAAGACACAGTGCGCTGGACTACCGCGCACCACGTCTGGCAGTTCGGTGTTCAGGCCATCCGCCGCCTGGCGGATGGCGACGCGGGCGACGTTTCCAGCCGCGGCACCTTCCTCTTCACTCCCGATTACACCAGCCAGGAGGGTTCCGCCGCGCCCACCGGCGATTCCATCGCCTCGCTGCTGCTCGGGTTTCCTTCCGAGGTACAACGCGACGTTCAGTTCTCCCCCTACCACCTGCGCGCCTGGGAACTGTCCGGTTTCGCCTCCGACCAGATTCGATTCGGCCGGCTGACGATCAACCTCGGCCTGCGTTATTCCCTCTATCCGCCACTTACCGAAGCTGACGATCGCATGGTGAATTTCAATTATTCGCGAACCGCGCCGGCGCTCGATCAATTCGCGGGTCAAGCCGGCGTGAACCAATACGCCGGCCTCGGGTTCAACAAACGCGCGCTGGCGCCGCGGGTGGGCTTCGTGCTCAATCTTTCTTCGAGTGGCTCGACCGCGCTGCGCGGCGGATTCAGCGCGGACTACGATTCCGGAACCTACCTCGTCGAAGGCATCCTGGCGCGCAATCCGCCTTATGCGTCGCTGCTGGACATGATCGACGGCACGTTTCAGCTCGGGCCGAATCTCACCGCCGGCCTGCCCGCCCCGGTGCCGGCTTCGCTCCTCACCGCGGCGGCTCTGAACGCGGCCCAAGGCAGCATCCACGCCATTCAACCCGAGAACTACACTCCTTATGCGGACCAGTGGGATCTGTTCCTCGAACGCCGCCTGGGATCGCGCCTGGTGTTCGAAATCGGCGGCGTCGGCTCGATGGGTATTCACCTCGAAGACGCATTCAACGCCGATCAACCTTTCCCGGCGCCGACCCCTTATGCCACGCCGCGCTATCCCTATGAACCTTATGAGTCGCGTATCACTTACTTGAATCTTGGCGGAGGCTCGACTTACTACGGCGGCCAAGCCACGCTAAGTGGCCAGGTCCGCTCTGGTTTGACGATACTGCTGAGTTACTCGCATTCCAAGTCGGTGGACGATTCCGTTGCGCCGTTTACCGGCCCGTTAAGCCGCCCGGATGCCCCGCAGGATACTTACAACGCGCGCGGCAATCGGGGGCCGTCTCCCTTCGATATCGCGCAGCGCGCCGTCTTGACTGCGCAATACGATCTGCCCCGCTATGCGGGCCGCCGTTGGCTCGCCGCCGCTACCCGCGACTGGCACGCCAGCGCCATGGTCACCCTCGAAACCGGTTTCCCTTTTACGCCGGAGCTCTCGGTGAACAGCCTGAACAACGGCGGCTTTCAACTCCCGAACCGCGCCGGCAACGGAGCTTTGCCCGCGGGCCAGCGTTCCTACCTCAATTGGTTTGACTCCAGCCTGGGTGCAGCGGATAGCGCATTCCAGGTTCCGGCGCTCTACCAGTACGGCAACTCCGGCTTCGACACACTGCGCGGCCCGGGTTTGGCGGCGGCCGATGCCGCCCTAAGCCGAAGCTTCCGGCTCCGCGAAAGCCTTAGCCTGGAGACGCGCATCGCAGCCACCAATCTTCTGAACGATGTGAACTTCGCCCTGCCCAACCGTTTCCTGGGAGTCGAATCTTCGGGCGTCATCAGTCACACCGTCACCCCCGCGCGCCAATTGCAACTGGCCGTCCGCATAGCGTGGTAAGCCCTCACAGTCGCGGCTCGGACTTACTGCCCCTGCTTGCTACAATCAGAAGTTCAACACGCATGTCTGAGGACTTCATACGGGAACTGGTCGCCGGTTCTCTTGAGCGGATTCGCGCCGCGCGCAATATCGACGAACTGGAGGCGGCGCGCGTCGAGGCGCTGGGCCGCAAGGGCGCGCTTGCCATCGCCAGCAAGCAAATGGGCAAGCTGGCGCCCGATGCGCGTCCCGCCTTCGGCAAGCTGCTCAACAGTGCCAAGCAGACACTTGAAGAAGCGTGTGAAGCCCGCAAGCGGAGCTTCGATGAAGGAGCGCTCGCCCGCCGCCTGGATGCCGAATGGCTCGATCTCACCCTGCCCGCTCCCGGCCCGCGCCGCGGCCACCTGCATCCCATCACCCGTATCCAGCGCGAGCTCGAAGAGCTGTTCAGCTCGCTCGGCTTCGCGGTGCTGGATGGGCCGGAGGTGGAAACCGAATATCACAATTTCGACGCGCTCAATATTCCGGCCACTCACCCGGCGCGCGACATGCAGGATACCTTCTGGCTGGATGGCGGCAACCTCCTCCGCACCCACACTTCGCCGGTGCAGGTGCGCGGCATGGAGCGCCTCGGCCCGCCGCTGCGCATGATCGCTCCCGGCCGCGCTTTTCGCAATGAAAGCGTGGACGCTTCGCACGAGCATACCTTCTATCAACTGGAAGGCATGATGGTGGACCGCGACGTTTCCGTCGCCCACCTGCTTTATTTTATGAAGACGCTGCTCGCCGCCATTTTCCACCGCGAAGTCACCGTGCGGCTGCGGCCGGGATATTTCCCTTTCGTCGAGCCGGGCTTTGAGCTGGATATTCAATGCCTGATCTGCGGCGGCCCGGGCTGCCCGGTATGCAAGCAGAGCGGTTGGGTGGAGCTGCTGCCCTGCGGCCTGGTGAATCCCAACGTGCTGCGCATGAGCGGCATCGATCCCGCCGAGTGGAACGGCTTCGCCTTCGGCCTCGGCCTGACGCGCCTGGTGATGATGCGCTACGGAATCGACGACATCCGTTACTTGCAGGGCGGCGATTTGCGATTCTTGGAACAGTTTTGACGGTGCGATTTTGAAATTCTCTTACAACTGGATTCGCGAGCTGGTCGACAACCTGGATTGCGCGCCGGCTCCGCTCGAGCGGCTCATCACCATGAAGACCGCCGAATGCGAGGGCATCGAAACAGCCGGCGCATTGCTCGAGGGCGCGGTTATCGCGCGTGTGGAATCGGCCGGGCCCATCGGCGCCGGCCACAACGTCAAAGCCATGGTGGATCTGGGACCGCTCGGCCGCAAGACGGTGGTCTGCGGAGCGCCTAATTGCCGGCCCGGCGTGACCAGCGTATGGGCGCCGGTCGGCAGGAAAACCGTCGATGGCATAGAGAGCGATGGCATGTTGGCCAGCGGCGCCGAGCTGGGTATCAACAAGGACCACTCCGGCATACTCGAAATTGCCGGCGCGCCCGGCGATCCCGTGCCCGGCTGCGCGCCCGATAGCATCATCGAAATCGACAACAAATCGCTTACCCACCGGCCGGACCTGTGGGGCCACATTGGCATGGCGCGCGAAGTCGCGGCCATTCTGGGTAATACGCTCATCGATCCGGTGAAGCCGGACCTGCTGCCGCGCGGGCCCAGCCGCGTCCGCATCGCGATCGAGGATCTGAACCTGTGCCCGCGTTACAGCGCGCTCGAGTTTGACAACGTAAAGGTGCAGCCGTCGCCGGTCTGGCTGCAATACCGGTTGAGCGCGCTGGGGCTGAACCCCATCGGCAACATCGTCGATATGACGAACCTGTTGATGGCGGAGCTGCCCCAGCCGACGCACGCTTTCGACGCCGACAAGCTCTCCGGCGATACCATCTTCATCCGCTCCGCCCATCCGGGCGAGCGATTCCGCGGCTTGAACAACGAGGACTACACGCTCGACGCAAGCAATTTGGTGATCGCTGACGCTTCCGGCGCCATCGCGCTGGCCGGCGTAATCGGCGGCGCGTCCACCGCCATCAGTGACAAGACACGGCGCGTGGTGCTTGAAAGCGCCAACTTCCAGGCCGCTTCCGTCCGCAAAACTTCCTCCGCGATCAAGCTGCGCACCGACGCTTCCATTCGCTTTGAAAAAGCCCAGGACCCGGCCAACACCGTGCGCGCCCTGGCCCGCGCCGTGGAACTGCTGCGCGAAATCTCGCCCGGCGTTCGTGTGGTGGGCGGCGTGGCGGATCAAATGAAGGCAACGCCCGCGCCGCCGCCCATCGAGTTGCGGCTCGAGTGGCTGGGCCGCAAATTGGGCCGCGCCATCGCACCCGCGGAAGTTCGCCGTATTCTGGAGCGGCTCGAATTCGGCGTCGCCGAGCCCAAGCCTCAGGTGTTTTCGGTTTCCGTGCCTTCCTGGCGCGCCACCAAGGATATTTCGCTGGCCGACGACCTTGTGGAAGAAGTCGGCCGCATGGTGGGTTACGATTCCATCGCGCCGGTGGCGCCGCTGGTTGCCGCGGCCGTGCCGCCCGCCAATCCCGAACGCAAGTTCCAGCACGAAGTGCGCGACATCCTGGTGGATCTGGGCTTCACCGAGATCTACAATTACTCATTCGTCAGCGAAGAAACCGCGCGCGCATTCGGCTTCCCGCCCGCCGCGCACGTCCGCGTCACCAACCCCATCGCCAGCGATCAGGCCCTGCTGCGCGCCTCCCTGTTGCCCGGCCTGTGGCGCAACATCCAGGAAAACTGCAAGCACCGCGAGGTGTTCCGCATTTTCGAAATTGGCCTGGAGATTCATTCGGCGCCGCAGGGATTGCCCACCGAAGTGCCGCACCTCGTGGCGGCGGTATTCGCGCGCCAGGGCGATGGCGTGGACGGGCTGGATGAGATCCGCCACGCGGCCGAATGCCTGATGCCGGGAGCGCAGGCGCAGCCGGCCGCCGCTCGACCCTATGAGCATCCGGCGCGCGGGGCCGACGTCGTTTGGAAAGGCGCAAGAGTGGGCCGCGTCTTTGAGCTGCACCCGTCGCTGGTCGAGACCGGCCGCGCGGCCGTGCTCGATCTCGATTTGGCCCGCGTGCGCGCGCTGGCCGCCGCCGAGCTCCGCTATGCGCCCATCCGCCGCTATCCATCCTCGGCGTTCGATCTGTCGGTGATCGCCGGCGTGCGCGAATATGCGGGCGAGCTGCAGAGCAAAGTGCGGTCCTTCGCCGGCCCGCTGGTGGAATCGATCGAATTCCTGCGCCAGTATTCCGGCCCGCCGCTCGAAGCCGGGCAAAAGAGCGTCTCCTTCCGCCTGACCGCGGGCTCGGCCGAGCGCACGCTTTCGAACGATGAAACCAGCGCCATCCGCGCCCGTATCATCGAAGGCATGCGCGCCCTAGGCTACGAACTGCGCGTTTGAGTGGGGCAGGTCCCCGACCTGCCAACCGGGTTTCAGGCAGATTCCGCCGAAAAACACGGGCTAACTCCTTTGTTTCGGCTAATCATGAGGGGCAGCGGTGGTAGCGCCGGCGGTCTTGCCGCCGGTGTCCTGCGTCTCTTCACGCCTTGAGCACGGCCACGGTTCGGAAGTCCGCCGTTAGGGCGCCCCCAAAAAGAACCGGCGGCAAAGACCGCCGGCGCTACCGGAAAAGCGCCCTACGCGCGCCTGCGCATTTCCGCGCGGGCTTCGGCTTCGGCGGTGCGGGCGCGCTCGGTTTCGCGCTTATCGTGCAGCTTCTTGCCTTTGGCCACGGCCAGCTCGCATTTGATGCGGCCTTCCTTGAGGTACATCTTGGTAGGAATCAGAGCCAGGCCTTTTTCCCGGGTGATGCCCAGCAGTTTGTCGATTTCGCGCCGGTGCAGCAGCAGCTTGCGGTTGCGGACCGGGGGATGGTTTTCGCGGTTGCCGTGCGAATACTGGCTGATGTGCGCGTTCAATAGCCAGGCTTCGTTGGCGATCACCGCGCCGTAGGCGTCCTTGAGCTGCACTTTGCCGTCTTTGGCGGCCTTGACCTCGGTCCCGGTCAGCACCATACCGGCTTCGAAGCGATCCATCAGGAAGTAATTGTGACGGGCTTGCCGGTTATCGCTCAGGATCTTGAATCGCCCGTCTTTCTCGTCCGCCAATTTTGTTCTCCACGCCTCCAGCCCCAAGCGCGTCAATGCTTTTAGATGTCCCCGGATGGCGTAGCGCGACTTCATCTTAACATAGCCCTCCCGAGCAGCCTCGCGGAAACAGGAAGATGCTTCTTTTCAAACGTTTAACTGCAGTGTGGCTGGCCGCTGCCATGCTCGCGCCGCTGGTTCCTCTGGAAGCCAGTACGCGCAAAGGCGACAAGTATCTGGCCGAGGGCCGGACCGCCGAACTGAAGAAAGACTGGGATGGGGCGCTCAATTTTTTCGAGAAAGCGCTTTCCGAAGACCCGGCGGAAATGACGTACCAGATGGCGGCCGAAAAGGCCCGTTTCCAATGCTCGCAGATGCATGTGGACAAAGGGCTGCAGTTGCGCGCTCATGGGCAACTGGATGAAAGCCTGCTGGAATTCCAAAAGGCGTACGCCATCAACCCGGGTTCGGCTGTCGCCAGCCAGGAAATCGATCTCACGCGCCAGATGCTGGAGCGCGAACGCCAGCGCAAGCAGGTCACCGGCAAAGAGGCGCCCCCGGCGGAGCGAGCCCTGACGCCGACCGACGAATACAACAAGCAGGAGCAGGACCGCCTGGACCGTCTGCAGGGCGTACCCGAGCTGAGGCCGCTCAATCCCGCGCCCATCAACCTGAAGATGAACAACAAGACCAAGGTCTTGTTTGACACCGTGGCCAAGTACGCGGGCGTCAATCTGCTGTGGGACCCCGAATATCAGATCCCGGCGCGCGACGGGTTCAACGTGGAGCTGAACGATTCCACCATCGAGCAGGCGCTGGATTACCTGGCCGTGATCACGCACTCGTTCTGGAAGCCGATTTCGTCCAACACGATTTTCGTCACCAATGAGAACCTCAACAAGCGGCGCGAATACGAGGAGCAGGTAGTCAAGGTCTTTTATCTGCAGAATATTCAGGCCACGCAAGAGCTGCAGGAACTGCTGAACGCGCTCCGCACCGTGGCCGAGATCCAGAAGGCGTTCGTGTTTAACGGACAAAACGCCATCATCGTGCGCGGCGACGCGGACCAAGTTGAGCTGGCCGACAAGATCGTTCATGATCTGGATAAACCCAAGGCCGAGGTGGTGATCGACCTGATGGTGATCGAAGCCAGCACCACCTTCAGCAAACAGATCACCGCCGCCATCGCCTCCACCGGGTTGAACCTGCCGGTGACCTTCAACCCGCGGTCCACCATACAGGTGCAAACCAGCACCGCCGCGGCCGCCACCAGCACGGCGGCCGCCACCACCCCAAGCACCGGGACAACCCCCGCCAGCAGCACGGGCACGATGGTTCCGTTCCAGCAGCTACGGCAGATCGGCAGCTCGGACTTTGCCACCACCCTGCCCGGCGCGCTGCTGCAGGCGGCACTGAGCGACGCGGGATCGAAGATTCTGCAAGCGCCCGAGCTGCGCAGCGTGGACAATGTCAAAGCCACGCTGAAGATCGGCGAGAAGGAACCGATCGCCACCGGCAGCTTCCAGCCCGGCGTGGCCGGGGTGGGCGTCAATCCGCTGGTGAACACGCAGTTCACCTATCAGGACGTGGGCGTCAACGTGGAAATCACGCCGCGTGTGCATGAGAACGGCGACGTCACCATGCACATCGACCTGGATATCTCGACGGTCGCCAGTTACGTGAATGTGGGCGGCATCAGCCAGCCCGTGATCGGCCAGCGCAAAGTGCAGCACGACATCCGCATGCGGCAGGGTGAAGTGGGTCTGCTGGGCGGATTGATCAATACCGAGGACGACAAAACGGTCACCGGGATTCCCGGGCTGGCGAGCATTCCGCTGCTGGGCAATTTATTCAAGGGCTCGAGTGTCAACCACAACCGCGATGAACTGATGATCGTGGTGATCCCACACGTGATCCGGCAGCCGCAGATCACCGCGGAAAACCTGCGCACCATCGACGTGGGCACCGCGGCCGTCACTCATCTGAGCCATGCGCCGAGGCTTGAGGAAATTTCCACCGCGCCGGCGCCGGTTGCGGCCCAGGTTCAGCCCGCCGCCAACGCGGCGCCGCCGGCAACCGCGCCGGCAGTCAACAATCCGTTGCCGGTTGCACCACCGGCCGCCGGCCTGCCACCGGCGACCGCGCCGCCGCTCGCGCCCGGAGCCGAGCCGCCGGCCACCGGCGGACCTCCGAGGGCGGAACTCACTGGACCCGCCCGGGTTTATTTCAAGCCGGGGCACGTGGATGCGGCGCCCGGCAGCGACTTCTCCGTAGACGTGACGCTGGATAACGGGCTGGACGTGGCTTCCGCTCCCATGAATATCGAGTTCGATCCCAAGCTGGTGCGCCTGAACGACGTTACGCTCGGTGGCCTGCTTGCCGCCGGCGGCCGCAAAACGGTATTCGACAAGAACATTCAGAACGACCGCGGAGCGGCCTCGGTGATTCTCAACCTGGCTCCGGGCAGCCCCGGCGTCACGGCTGTGGCCGGCACGCTGGTCACCCTCAAATTCCAGGCGGTGGCCGCCGGCAGCGGCACCGTCACCATTCAATCCCTGGCGGTGAAGAATTCCCGTGGCAGCATCATTCATACCGGCAGCCCGCAGCTCACCGTCACGATAAAGTAGGAGACGGCATGCGGCGGCGGAAGCAGAGCGGACTGACGCTGGTGGAGCTGATCGTGGCATTCACCATCATGCTCATTCTCACCAGCATGGCGGTGCCCCTGGCGCGCGCCAAGGTCCGGGCGATGCGCGAGCGAGCGCTGCGCGATGCGCTTGACGATATGCGGCTGGCCATCGACAAGTACAAGGACTACTGCGATCAGGGTGTTTTCGGGCCCGTCAAGCAGGGCACCGACTGTTGGCCGGAAACGCTGGAGTCGCTGGTGGAGGGAGTGAAAATCGGCAGCTCCGCCGACGACAAGAAGCTCAAACTGCTGCGCCGCATTCCCCGCGATCCGTTCACCAACACCACCGAGTGGGGAATGCGCAGCGATCAGGACGATCCCACTTCGACGAACTGGGGCGGTCAGAACGTATTCGATGTGTACACCAAGACAGACCAGAAGGCGCCCGATGGAACCGCATATTCGGAGTGGTGAGGGCGCGCGGCAGCCGGCGGCCTCAGCCCCGCGCGCGCTCGCACCCGGATTGTGCGCCAGGCGCGGCTTCACCTTCGTCGAGCTGATGGTGGTGATCGCGATCATCGTGATCCTGATCAGCATGGCCATCCCCATCTACCAGAAGTCGATCCTCCGCGCCAGGGAGGCTGTGCTGGCCAACAACCTGTTCACGCTGCGCACGGTGATCGACAACTACACCTACGACAAAGAGAAGGCGCCGCAGAGCTTGCAGGACCTGGTGACCGAAGGCTACCTCAAGGACGTACCGGTCGACCCGATGACGGGTGACAACACGAGCTGGAAGATTGTGATGGAAGACGCCAGCCAGGCGCTCAACCAGGCCGAACCCGGCATCTTCGACGTGCACAGCGGCTCGGATAAAAAGGCGTTGGACGGAACCTCGTATTCGGATTGGTAGGTGTCCGTGGCGCACGCAATCGTGCGTGCCAAGCCGGCACTCGTGCCGACGTGTTCCGCAGTATCTTCCTTTTTGTCTCTTCCTTTTCGTGAGAGGTCTGGGGAAAACACCGGCGGCAAAGAAGACCGCCCGCGCTACGGCTACGGCAACGCGAATCCCGACCCTGCACGCAAGAATGCGTGCGCCACGGGTACAATAGGTTTTTGATCGTCACTCTAACCATCAATCCAGCCATCGACCGCATCCTCAGCGTCGACCGGTTGGCGTTTGAAGACCGCTCCTACATCAATTCAATCCGGCAATCGGCGGGAGGGCGGGGCATCAATGCGTCAAGCGTGATCCACTCGTTCGGCGGCCAGACGCGAGCGGTGCTGATATCGGGAGGCGCCAGCGGCAAGCGGCTGGAAGCTTTGCTCCAGGGCTGTGGATACCCCACCGTGCTGGTGCCGGTGAAGAACCCGATCCGCACCAATCTCACCATCACCGACAAGCACGGGCTGACGGTGAACCTGAACGAAGTGGGACCGGCGCTGACCAGGCCGGAACTGGCGCGAGTGGAAGCGGCGGTACGGAAGGCGCTGGACGGCGCGGACTGGCTGATGCTGAGCGGCAGCACGCCGCCGGGCGTGCCCGCCTCCTTTTACGCCAAGATGATCGGGCTGTCGCGGCAGAAACACGTTCGCACCTTGCTGCACGCGGGCGGGGAAGCGCTGCGGGAAGGGATTGAAGCGCGGCCCACGGTGGTGACGCCGAACCAGCCGGAAGCCGAGCGCCTGCTGGGACGCACCATTCTGACGCGGGCGCATTCGCTCGAGGCGGCGGCGCAGATCCACGCCATGGGCCCGGAATCGGTGGTGCTCTCCTTAGGCAGCCGCGGTGCGGTGGGCGCGTTTGCCGGCGGACTGGTGGAGGCGTTGCCGCCGCGCGTGGACGCGGTTTGCCCGATTGGCGCGGGCGACGCGCTTTCGGCGGTGTTTACCTGGTCGATGAGCCGCGGGCAGAATCCGGCGGAAGCGCTGCGTTGGGGCGTGGCAGCCGGCACGGCATCGTCGCGGCTGCCGGGGATGAGTTTCGCCTCGCTGGCCCAAACCGAGGAAGTTTACCGCCAGGTGGAAGTCCGGCGCGTCGAATGAAGCATAGCCCGGCCGCGGACCAGCATGCCCTGCTGCGTTCGGCGGGGGTGGTTTCGGCGGCCGTGCTGCTGAGCCGCATGGCGGGTCTGGTGCGGGAAGCGGCGATGGCGCGGCTGTTCGGGGCCGGCGCCGCCTACGACGCGTTCCTGACCGGCTTTCGCATCCCCAACCTGATGCGCAACCTGTTCGCCGAAGGAGCGCTCTCCTCCGCCTTCATCCCCACTTTCACCGATACGCTCGCCACCGGAACCCCGCTCGAGGCGGCCGAGCTGCCGGGCGTGGTGGCGACCGCGCTTACGCTGGCCGCCGGCGCGGTCTGCCTGCTCGGCATGATCTTTAGCCCGCAATTGGTGTGGCTGCTGGCGCCGGGATTCGCGCGCGTGCCGGGCAAGTTCGAGCTCACCGTGCTGCTGACGCGCGTCATGTTTCCCTTCCTGCTGCTGGTGGCTCTGGCGGCCGTAGCGATGGGCATCCTGAACGCGCGCGGGCGATTCGGCGTGCCGGCGCTGGCTTCCACGTGCTTCAACCTCGGCTCGGTTGCCAGCGGGCTGGCGTTGGGGCTGACAGTCGGCAGGCGCTGGCCGAACGGCATGATTGTGTCGATGGCGGCCGGCGTGGTGATCGGCGGCGCGCTGCAATTGGGCTGGCAGATGCCGAGCCTGAGCCGCGCCGGGGTTTCGTTCCGGCCGCGGCTTGATTTCGGGAACCCGGGATTGCGGCGCATCGCGCGGCTCATGCTGCCGGCGTTGATCGGCAGCGCGGCGGTGCAAATCAATGTGATCGTGAACGCCAATCTGGCCTCGGGGCTCACCGATGCGGCCGGGCATCCGCTGAACGGCCCGGTGAGCTGGCTGGGATACGCGTTCCGCTTCCTGCAGTTTCCGCTGGGGATATTTGGAGCCGCTTTGGCCAGCGCCACGCTGCCGGCCATTTCGCGCAGCGCCGCGCTCGGCCGGTTCGACGAGTTTCGCGCCACGCTCTCGGGTTCGCTGCGGATGGCGCTGCTGCTCACCATCCCGTCATCGGTGGGGCTGGCGGTGCTGGGCGAAAGCATGATTGGCGCGGTATACCAGGGAGGCCGTTTTGGCGCGCACGACACTCACCATACAGCGGTGGCGCTGGCGTGCTATAGCGCGGGACTGGCGGGCTACGCCGCGACTAAGCTGCTGGCGCCGGCTTTTTATGCACTGGATGATGCGTGGACACCCATGGCCGTGAGCCTGGCCTCGGTTGGACTGAACGTGGTGCTGGCACTCGGCCTGTCCGATAGCGCGGGGATGGGATTCGCGGGGCTGGCTCTGGCGACTTCGCTGGTGGCGCTAGCGGGCGCAGCCGCCCTGGGCATTGCGCTGCGCCGGCGTCTGCGCGGGCTGGAGGGCCGCAGCCTGGCGGCGAGCGCGGCGAAGATCGCGCTGGCGGCGGCGGCCATGGGCGCGGTGTGCCGCGCCTCGAGCGTGACGATTCACTCGGAGCTGCACGGGCATCGCTTGCCCCACCTGGTGGACTTGAGTGTTTCGATTCCGCTCGGCGTGGGAGTTTTTTATGCGCTGGCGCGTGCGCTCCGCATTCCGGAACTGCGCACGCTGGAAGCCGCATGCTACACTGCGATTAGCCATGCTCGCAGACCTGAAGCTGGCGATTCGCCTGCAGGAGATCGACCATAACCTGACAGACCTGCAGCGCGAAATCGCGGCTTTACCCGTCCACATTTCCGCCATCGAAAAGAAGCTGGTGTCGCACGAGCGCAAGCTGGAAGCCGACCGCGCCGCTCTGGCGGCCAACCAGAAGGAACGGAAACAAAGCGAAAGCGAAATCCAGACGTGGGAACAGAAGATTTCGAAATTCAAAGGGCAGATGATTGAGGCCAAGACCAACGAGCAGTACCGCGCCTTTCAGAGCGAAATCGAATTCTGCCAGACGGAAATTCGCAAGCTGGAAGACCGCATTCTGGATTTAATGGGCGAATCCGAGCCGCTGGACCGGAACGTAAAATCGGCCGAGGCCGCGTTGCGGACCGAGAAGGTGCAGGTGGAAGAAGAGAAGGATCACGCGCGCGAACGAACGGCGGTGGATCAGAAATCCGCGGCGGAGTTGCAGCACGAGCGCGCCGGCATTATTGCCCAGATGACCCCCGCGACGGTGCTGAGGTACGAGCGGGCGCGCAAGGCGCGTAAGGGTATCGGCGTGGCCGAGGTGCTGGAAGGCCGCTGCACTGCGTGCAACATGGCGCTGCGGCTGCAATACTTCCAGGACCTCAAGAAAGACGATCAGGTTCTCTCCTGCGAGAGCTGCCAGCGCCTGCTCTACTACAATCCCCCGGTTTCAGTCGAGGACCTGGCGGGAGAATCCGCGCCAGCCGTGCAGCAATAGCGCGGGGCGATTTTTTCGCAGCGCCGGGGGCAAGACCGCCGGCGCCACCAGCAAGGTTTCTACTGTCCACCGAAGGTGTAGCCCAGCCAGACCGTTTCCGACGTCACCAGGTTGCGCCCGTATTGCACAAAGTTGGGAACGTAGTGGATATCAAACTGGGGGCGGATGAAAACGTGGTCCGTCAGGTAGTACTGAACCGCCACGCCGCCATGCACTTGGAAGTGATTGTTACTGCCAAAGTACTGGCTAAAATTTGAGGCGCCGATGGTGGCGCCAGTGTTGCCGGCTTCGTAGTATCGCAGGTTGGCTCCGCCTACGCCACCGATCACCTGAAAAGCGACCTTCTTGGTCTTGACCGGCTGATAGACTCCATCGAAGTCATACAGAGTCAGGCGCGACTGGATGGTGATTGCCGGCAGCGGCCCTTCTAATGCGGACTCGATTGGTGGGAACGCTACGTAGTTGGTCTTGTTGGGCTGGAAGTTGACCTCAGCGCCGATTCCGAAATGTTTCCAGGCCATGACGTTGCCGCTAACGCCCATGCTGAATCCGTTGAGCTTCTGGTTGGCTATGCAAGTGGAGTCACTGCCAATCGGGCACGGGGTATATGAGTAGGGGTAGGTGACATCCGGATTGCCCTCGGTGCCAGTCCCGTTCGCCGAGTCCTGGATGGCTCCGAAGCCAACTCCGATGTCAAATCCGTACTGTGCGTGGGCAAGCGGGATGGAAAACGCCGGCAACAGGAACAGCGGTAGGTAATGGAAGATGCGTTTCACGTTTGAATCTCCTTGAGCTTCGCAAAATCCGCGCACGCCCCCGCGCAAGGGGCGGAATGCCGCGGGAAAACCGTCAAACTTTAATCATACGCAAGATAACCGATCATAATCACTAACGACGCGATACTACCGGAACGGGTTACAAGTTACCGGGGCGGTTTGTGGCTTACGCGACAGCCCAGGCGAACCTCCCCGGTGCTACGGATGCGAAGGCCAGCAGGTTGGGTTCAGCGTTTTTGACAACGCGGGCAAAAGTGCGAAGATCGCTGGGCAACCACCACTCGTCGAATGGCGGTGCCGCAATTTACGCAGGGCTCGCCGGTACGTTGGTACACACGATGACTGACCTGGAAAAGGCCCTGGCGTCCGTCGGCATCCACGTAATCGGAGATCGAGGAACCGCCGGCGGCGATGGCTTCGGTGAGCACTTCGGCGAGGGCCTGGTGCAGGCGGAGTGCGCGGCCGGGCCGAAGCCTGGCGGTTTTCGCCATGGGATGAATCCCGGCGCGGAAAAGGGCTTCATCGGCGTAGATATTCCCCACACCGCGGACGAAAGTCTGGTTCAGCAAGAGTGCTTTTACGCACGTGCGGTGTCGGCGAAGATCGCGGGCAAAGTCCTGGGCGGAGATCTCGAGCGGCTCGGGGCCGAGGCGGGCCACACGAGCGGGGAAATCCTCATGCACCTCAATGGAGCCGAACTGGCGGCTGTCATCGAACTGAAGCGCGCCGCGATCGAGCGTAAAGATGGCGCGAGTATGTTTGCCGGGCGCGCCGCCGAGCAGCAGGCGGCCCGTCATACCCAGGTGCAATAACAAGTAACCGCCGCCGGAGAGCGACAGCAGGATGAACTTACCGTAGCGCCGGATGGCTCCGATGCGGCGGCCGGCGAGGCGCGCCGCCATGCGCTCCGGATCGCCGCCGCGGAGAGTCAGCGCGCCGCGAAATTCGGCGCTCACGAAGCGGCGGCCCAGCAGCGGCGCGAGCGACCGCACGACGGTTTCGACCTCGGGGAGTTCCGGCACCTAGGATGTCTCGAGGAAGATCTGCCCGTCTTCAACCCGCACCGGATAGGTGGCGACGCGGATCGCGGGGTCGAGCTCGTACTCGCCGGTTCGGCAATCGAATTCCCAGAAGTGGTAAGGGCAGACCAGGCGCGGGCCGTCGAGCTGTCCCTGGCCCAGCGGACCGCCCTCATGGAGGCAGACGCCATCGAGGGCGTAGATGGCGCCTTCGAAGTTGCAGATGGCGTACGGGCGGCGGCTCACGAAGACTTCCATCACTTTGCCAGGCGGCAAATCGGCGACGCGGGCGACATTCACCAGCGGCATTTCAACTACCACTTTCCCCGGCCGCGCGTAAATCGAAACTGAGGGCCAATCGTGTTCCTACCGCTCCGCAGCCCTTCATGTAATATACCTGCATCCAACCTGGAACGCGCCGGCGGATCGCCTTGGCCGCAGATACCTTCTTTATACTATCGGGCGCGGAGCGTTGGTATTGCTGCCCCACGGTATAATTGAGTCGTCATGAAGCCTTGGGTGTGGTTAGCGGCTGCCGGCGCGCTGGGCGCTGCGCTTTGTTCCGGCCAGCAGAAGACGGATTCGCCGCCCGTCGAGCAGGCCGATGAGACGGCGCGCATTTCGGTGGATGTTACCCGCGTGAGCATGCTGTTCACGGTAACCGACAAGAAGGGGCGGTTCGTGACCGATCTGAACCGCGACGATTTCGAAGTCACCGAAGGCAAGAAACCGCAAGTCATTCAGGAGTTCAATGCAGAAAGCGACCTGCCGCTGCGGCTCGGCATCCTGATCGATACCAGCAATAGCGTTCGCGACCGCTTCCGCTTCGAGCAGGATGCAGCCGCCGAATTCGTGCGCACGGTGATGCGGGCGCATCTGGACAAAGCCCTCCTGGTGCGGTTCGATACACGGGCGGAGCTGGTGACGGACCTGGTAGACGATCCCGCCAAACTCGAAGCCGGTCTCCGCGAGCTACGGCCTGGCGGCGGCACGGCGCTTTACGACGCCATTTATTACGCCTGCCGCGACAAGCTGGCGCTGGATCAACCGCGCACCAAGTTCCGGCGCGCTATCGTCATCGTCAGCGACGGCGACGACAACCAGAGCGATTACACTCGCGACCAGGCGCTCGAAATGGCGCAGAAGGCCGACGTGGTGATTTATGCCATCTCCACCAACAGCTCAGGCGCCGGCACCGAGGGCGACAAGGTGCTGCGGTATTTCACTTCGGAAACCGGCGGCCGCGCCTTTTTCCCGTTCCAGGTGGAGGACATGGAGCAATCGTTCGAAAACATCGCCAACGAACTGCGCCACCAGTACAACATCCTGTATCGTCCCGAGCCGCTCCTTACCGACGGGCAGTGGCACCCAGTCAACCTTCGCGTGAAAGGCCGCAAGGACCTGATCGTGCGCGCACGCGCCGGTTATTACGCACCCAAGCTGTAGGCGCGGAGTGGCGCACGCACTTTTGGTTACTGCGCCGGCAGCCCCGCCGATGGCTGGTTCTTAGCAGCGAAGAAACGTCGAGCGAGAGTCTCGACGCGGCACCGAGGGACTGGGAAAGAAATAAGTTGGCAGGCTGAAGCCTGCCCCTGGAGTTTCTACATTTCGGAGCGAGGGGATATGATCAGCCCTGTATCAGGGCATGGCTTTAGCCGTGCCGCAAAGTCACGCTAAGGAATGGGCTTTAGCCCCTGGTAATGGCCAAACCTACGCGCCATGCCGTCGCTGGCAGGATCGTCAGGTCGGCGCGCACGTTCTTCGCCACCACCAAGACCAGCCGGGGACTGTCGCAGCCGGGACGCAACGCAGCGTTGATGATCGAGACATTCACTCAAAGAGTTCCCGTATTGCGATTCCTACATGGCACTGATAAATGCGGCAGGGGCTGAAGCCCCGCGGGGGCAGTTGTTTGCGGCCCGGCTGAAGCCGTGCCCTGATACAAGACACACGTTTGGGTTGGCCACACGAGTTGGGTGATGGCTCAAATGTAGAAACTCCAGTGGCAGGCTGAAGCCTGCCCCACCTCACCAGAATTTCAAATACGGGCCGCCTTCGACGATGCGCAGCAGGTAGAGTGCGACTTCACGCGCGTGATAGTCGCCCCACATGGAGGATTCGCCTGGAGTCGCATCCCAACCGTTCGGCCGGTGATACACGGAGTGCAAAATCAGGCCCTGATGGTCGGGGGCAAGGCTGAGGTACGGCTGGTCGAAGAGAGCGTCGGCGATGGTGAGCCCGGCGTTCCAATAGCGGCCGTCTTTGAGGTAGCGGCCGAGGCGCAGCAGCCCTTGCGCGGCAATGGCGGCGGCGGAGCTGTCTACCGGCTCGTGCGGGTTGAACGGGTCGCTGGGCCGTTCGCGCCACGCTCCAAGCCGGGACAGGCCGGGAGCGCCGGTATCCCAATATGGAATGCCATCGAGCGGAGTATTGGCGATCCAGAAATCGCAGGTGGCTCGCGCCGCTTTCTCCATCACCGCGCGGAATTCGGCCTGGCCATCGAGCGCAGCGAAGAATTCCAACTGTTCGGCGAAGCCGCACATGGCCCAGGCCAGGCCGCGCGTCCAGGTGCTGAAGGGCGAATAGCCCTGCTGCGAGTTGGGGCAGCGGTACTGGCCGCCGCCGGGATTGAAAATGCTCTCGTGGGCCACGCGTCCGCGCACGTCGTAGGCATCCCGGCCCTCACCGTAGTAGACCGAGTAACGGGCCGTGGTGCGGGCGTGGTCCATCAGCCGGTCGAGCAGCGAAATGCGCCGGTCGTTTTCGCCCGCCAGCGCGTGGCCGAGCCGGTGCGCGACCGCCAGAATGCGCAAGGAGCGAATGGTATCGACGAATAGCGAGTGCGGGCCGTTGAAAGAATAGATATACCCGCCGCCCTCGGCCGTGGGCGACCAGCGCGCCGCCTGCACGGCGCCGGAAACCTTGAGCGCCAGCTCGTAAAAACGGCGCTCCCAGGGGTCCTCCGGGATGCGGCCCTCATTCATCAAGCGCAGCAGGTTGCCGTAGGTGCTGAGGTTGTGGAAGCCATGATCGTGGACGCCGGTGTGGGTGAGGTGGACCGCCATCAGCTCCAGCGTGTGGGCGCGGCCGAGATCGAGAAACTCGCGATCGCCCGTGGCGTCGAACTGCAGGATAGGCGAGCCGATGTGGAAACCCTGCGTCCACTCGGTCCAGCCGCGGCTGGTGTAGCGGCCGCCGACGGTGGCCACGGGCGAGCCCTGCGACGGCTGCCAGCTCTTTTCGAGGGACTGAATCTTCCCGGCCGAAAGCTCAAACAGCCGGCGCAGCTTGCCCGCCAGCGCGGCAGGCGTGAGGTCGGAGCGGATTTCCATGCTCGGGTAAGCTCATGGTAGCGCCGATTGGGGGCGGGTCATCCACGGGAACCTGACGCGGACGGTTGCCCGAATTCGCCGGGGCCCCACACTAGTCAGATCAGGAAACGCATGGACAAGACGAATCGGCGTCCAAGACGTGAACCCCTTGGAGCGAATGGTGCCGGTATCGGGGCGGCTCCGAATGGCGCAAATCGGACACACGAACATCAGGGGCGGCTGAGGCCGCGGTGCTGAAGGTCACATTCGCGCTCAGCGGCCGCGGAATCATTCGCCCGTCGCGTTTCCGCGCCTGAAACCTTTGGTTGCCGTGAAGCGTCGTTGCACTCAGACTGGCGCGAACGACCGCGGAAAATGCTGAATGATCATAGGAGCCATGACAAATGTGGAACGACTTAACCGCGCGATTTCAGTTCATGCAGGGCCCCGTGAGAAACCACACGCGGCTCTGCTTGTGTTCAAGACGTAGCCTGAATTCAATTCGCAGGAGCCGGCTGGCGGGATTCCCGCTGCTGGCTTCGTTGGTTGCATTGCTTGCCTTTCAAACGGCGGCTCAGGCGCAATATACCCCGCCGCCTCCCCCGCCGCCGGCGCAAATCCAGCCGGCGCCTGCGCCGCCTCCAGGCCAGCCGCTTGGGCGTGCGCAGCTAGACCAATTGGTGTCGAGAATTGCGCTCTATCCCGATCCGCTGCTGGCGCAACTTCTGGCGGCTTCCACGTATTGGGACCAAATCCCGGAGGCCGCGACCTGGGCCAACCAGCACAGTTACCTGCATGGAGATGAACTGGCCGCCGCAATCCGCGCCGACAATTTGCAATGGAATCCCTCCGTCCTGGCGCTAATTCCGTTCCCTTCGGTTTTGAATATGATGGCGCAGGATCCCGCGTGGACCCAGCAACTGGGCAACGCGGTTCTGGTGCAGCGCGCCGATGTGATGGATGCCGTCCAGCGAATGCGCCGAAAATCGTACCAATATGGCTATCTGCGGACGAACCCGTACGACACCGTCGTCGAGTCAGGCGGGTATATCGAGATCCTTCCGATGAATCCCGCCTACGTCTACGTTCCGGCGTACGATCCCGCCGTTGTGTTTGGACCGCCGCCTCCCGGGTTGGTGATCGGCGGCGCGATCCATTTCGGGCCGGCGGTGGTGATCGGAGTGGGTTTCGCTCCGTGGGGGTGGGCACATCCGTATCTGGCCTGGAGCACGCATGGGATTCTCTTCGACTTCACGCCTTGGGGGCGAGTGTGGGCGAATCGCGGCTTCTACGTTCATCCGTTTGAGCACGGCTGGTTGCACGGGCCTGGGCCTCGCGTGGAACGCCACGAGATTCGGCGCCGATAGGGGCGACGGGCGCCGGCGCGTGCCGGAGAGCCGGCGGCAACGGCAGCGTCTTTCGGGCGGGTGCGGCAGGAAAAGCCGGCGGCTGGCGCCCGGCTGTTGGCAGGCGGAAGCGCCTGCCCCACCTGGCGCGGCATACCAAGAACACGGGCATAAGGTGAGCCTCGGCGCCACAAAACGACTACAATAAAAAGTCACCGGCGATCTCTGGGGCGCTACCGCGGTGTTGTGAACTTCAACACTGGCGGGCGCGAAGATGGCCGGCGGACGGATGATGTCGACGGAGGGCGAATCAGGAGCTGGTTTTGGGAAGCTTGCTCCACTGCGAATGCATCTCATAAACATGCCCGGCGACCGAGCCGGCCGGGCGTTACTCCCACACATGCGCGATTACATTGAGCTGACCAAGCCGCGGATCACCTGGCTGATTCTGATGAGCACGGGGATCGGCTACTTTTTTGGACTTGCCGGAGTGGCCGGCTGGGCGCAGTTTCTGCAGCACGTTGGCGTACTGCGGTTGTTCCACACCATGCTGGGGACGGGGCTGATTGCATCCGGCACGGCGGCGCTGAACCAGTGGCTGGAACGGGAGGCGGACGCACGAATGCGGCGCACGGCGGCCCGGCCGCTGCCTTCAGGACGGTTGGCTGCGGGGCCGGCGCTGGCTTTCGGCGTAGCGCTGTCGGTGACCGGGTTTGCGGATCTGTGGCTGGGCGTGAATCCGCTGGCCGCCTGGATCGGCGCATTCACGCTGGTCAGCTACCTGTTTTTCTATACGCCGCTGAAGCAGCGCACCTGGTGGTCGACGACCATCGGCGCCATCCCGGGGGCGATGCCGCCGGTAATCGGTTACGCGGCCGCGGCGGGACGCCTGACGGCGGATTCGTGGGTGCTGTTCGCGATCCTGTTCCTCTGGCAGTTTCCGCACTTCTACTCGATCGCCTGGATGTATAAAGAGGATTACGCGCGCGCCGGCATACGAATGCTGCCGGTGGTGGAACCGGACGGCCGGTCGACGGCGCGGCAGATCGTACTCTTCGGCATGGCGCTGATCCCAGTCAGCCTGGTTCCGGGTATGCTGGGAATGTCGGGGCGCATCTACCTGGCGGGAGCGTTGCTGCTCGGTTTGTGGTTCCTGCATGCGGGCGTGCGGGTGGCCCGCGACCGGACGCTGGCCCGGGCACGCGCGGTTCTGCTCACCTCGGTGGTGTACCTGCCGTTTCTTTACGGGCTGATGCTTCTCGACAGGCCAGGCCTGTGATTCAAGTTGAAAATCTGACGCATCGATACGGCGAGCGCACGGCCCTTGACAACGTCAGCTTCGCCGTGGAGCGAGGGGAAATTTTCGGCCTGCTGGGGCCGAACGGCGGCGGCAAGTCCACCCTCTTCCGCATCCTTTCGACGATGATGGCTCCGAGCCAGGGGCGGGCGGTAATCGGCGGCTGCGACGTGGTGCGCGACCGCGCGGCGGTACGGCGCCAGATCGGCGTGGTATTCCAGACGCAAAGCCTGGACAAGGCGCTGACGGTGGAAGAGAACCTGCGGGCGCAGGGGCATCTGCACGGGCTTTCGGGCGCGCTGCTGCGGGAGCGCATGGAGCACGCCATGTCGCAAATGGGGCTGGAGGACCGCCGCAAGGACGTGGTGGAGACGCTCTCAGGGGGGCTGCGGCGGCGCGTCGAGATCGCTAAAGCGCTGCTGCACCGGCCGCCGGTGCTGCTGATGGACGAAGCGTCGACGGGCCTGGATCCGGCGGCGCGGCGCGACCTGACGCGCCATGTCGAGCGGCTGCGCGACGAGCAAGGGGTGACCATTCTGCTCACCACCCACGTTCTGGAAGAGGCGGACCGCTGCAACCGGCTGGTGCTGCTGCATCGGGGCGTGGTGGTGACCGAGGGCAGCCCGCAGGAACTGCGGTCGCGCATCGGCGGCGACGTGGTGGTGCTGGAGACCGAGGACGCGAAGGCGCTGGCGGGCGCCATCGAGCAGCATTTCGGATTGCACGCCGGAAACGTGGACGGGCAGGTGCGGGTGGAAATCGAAAACGGACACCGCTTCATCGCCGAAGTGGTGGAGGCGTTTCCCGGCGCCATCCAATCGGTGGGCCTGCACAAGCCGACGCTGGAAGATGTGTTCGTGCGCGAAACGGGGGCGCAGATTGAATAGCTTTATCCTACCCGCCGCAACGCTGTGGGAGCGCGAGTTGGTGCGCTTCTGGCGGCAGAAGAGCCGCGTGCTGGGCGTGGTGGCATCGCCGCTGGTTTTCTGGCTGCTGATCGGCTCCGGCTCGAACGACCTGGCGCGGTATTATTCGGGTGCACTGGTGCTGACAGTGATGTTCTCGGCCATCTTCTCGACCATTTCCATTATTGAAGACCGGCGCGAAGGATTCCTGCTCTCCATGCTGGTATCGCCCGCGCCGCGCACCAGCATGGTGCTGGGCAAGATTATGGGGTCGGCCACGCTGGCCTGGGTGCAGGGCTTGATTTTCCTGTGCTTCGCGCCGCTGGCGGGGGTGCGCATCGGGGTGATGGAACTCATTCCGGTAGCGCTGGCAATCCTGCTGATTTCTTTTACGCTGACCGGGTTGGGATTCGTAATTGCCTGGAGGATGGAATCGACCGCCGGGTTTCATGCCATTATGAATTTGCTTTTGGTGCCGATGTGGATGGTCTCCGGATCGCTGTTCCCCATGGCCACGGCGCACGGCTGGGTGCGGGGGCTGATGTGGGCCAACCCGCTGACGTATTCGATAGCATTGCTGAATCACACGCTGGCGCTGCCCAACGCGCAGCCGGGTGCGCTGGCAAGCCTGGTGGTGACGCTGGCGTTCGGACTATTGCTGCTGGCGGCCTCGGGCATTCTGGCGGCGCAGAAGAGCACGCACAGTACTGCATAAAGACGGTGGGGCAGGCGCGCCGGTTTCCTCGTCCGTTGGGGATTTCGCCTGCCCACGAGCACAAAACGCCATGCTAGAAACGCTGCCTTCGATTAACGCCTTTTTAAACGCCAGCGCGGCCATTCTGCTGGTGTGGGGATACCTGCTGATCCGGCGCAAGCGGAAGGAGACTCATCGCCGGGTGATGATCACGGCATTCATCGTCTCCTGCACGTTCCTGGTGTGCTACGTGGCCTATCACCTGCAAGTGGGGCACGTGCGATTTCAAAAGACCGGCCCGCTGCGCGCGATCTACCTGAGCATACTGGGAACGCACACCGTGCTGGCCGCCACAGTTCCGGTGCTGGCGATCATCACGCTCAATCGGGGTCTGTCGGCGCGCTACGACCGGCACCGGCGCATCGCGCGCTGGACGCTGCCGATCTGGCTCTACGTGAGCGTGACCGGCGTGGTGGTGTACCTGATGCTGTACCACCTGTAAGCGAAGCGCGGCTGCGGCGCTTGCCGCCGGGAGGCGAAAAAAAAGGGCCGCGGCTGGCCGCGACCCTTGCTGGGAGACCCTCTCATAAAGCCCGCGGGCAACCCGCGAAGCCACCGAGGTCAAAACGCGTAGCTGATGCCTACCATGGGAACAATGTTCTGCAGAATGGTGCCATAGCTGACGCCGGGAGGCGGCGCGATCACGTTGGTAGGGAATGGGGAAATGAAATCGCGGATTTCGGCGCGGAGGTAGACGCGCTCCCTGAGTTTGTAAGTGAAGCCGCCGCCGACGCTGAGCATCGGCTTAAGCTGGCGCGTCTGGGTGAAGTATCCGTACTGGCTGAGAGGCTGGTAAGCCTCCTGCTCTCCAGTGCCGTCGAATATCTTCAAGCCGCCGCCGAGGGCCGCAAAAAACTGCACCGGGGAATGCTTCCGGTTGGTGTGATAAATCAGGTCATAGTGGACAGCGTGGGCGAGACCGCTGAAGGAGGCCGAAGAGCCTCCGCCGGAGAGCTTGAGGCCGCTGTCGAAGAACTCATAGCGGACCTCGCCGCTCCAATGCGCGTTGAGGTTCTGCCCGAAGAAGGCGCCGGCGACCACGCCCGGGGAAAAGCCCGCGGTAGCCGAACCGGCGACACCGCTCACAGGAACGTTGTTGAGGAAGCCCACACCGCCGATGCCTCCCAGTTCCCACTGCTGGGCAAAGGCACAGAATCCAAACGCGAGATACAGAAATGTCTTTCCAATCGTTTTCATAACCTTCTCCGGGAGAGGCCTAGTTGGCGACTACCCGTTCATCGAGTGTGGTGCTGGTGGCGCCCTGGCTGATCACCAGCGGCATGCTCATGCCCTGGGTGACGCTGCCGGGAACGACAGCATTGATCTGGTAGACGCCGACCTCGCCGGGCGCCATGCCGGCGTATTGAAGGCTCAACTGGGAACCGCCCAAGGATACCGTGGTTGCAGCGGAGGCCCAGGCCAGCGGGCTCATGGGCGCGGGCATGCCGGCGGTCACCGAAGGAGAGGTGAGGCCCATACCGGTCAGATAAATCACCAGCGTGTCGCCCGGGCGAATCGGATTCGTCGGGGTGACGATCTGGTTGTTAGCGGCGCGGAACACGGTCGTCAGGCCTGTGATCGGCCCGGCAGTGCCGGACAGAAACACGCTCGGTGCGGTCGCGCTAACCGTGAAGTTGAGGTTGTTGCTGACCCCGCCCGGCGTGTGAACGCTGATGGTTGAATTGCCGGCGACGTTGTTCGGCAACTGCGCGTTGATCTGGGTGGAGGAAACGAACAGCAGCGGCACCGGCGTGCCGTTGACGCTCAGGCAGGACTGCCCCAGCGCAGTGGGCAGCGGGATTTGCGAAGTGGCCACGCTGACCGGACTCATCCCGGTGCCCCAAACGGTGATCAAGCCGTCGGGCGCAACTGGCGCCGTATTATTGGCCGCATTCACCACAGTCTTGATGACCGGCGGCGCGAAGGAGGCTGCGTAGTTCTGGCTCAACACGGTGAAGCCGGAGGTGCTCAGCACCACGATCTCGTTGGCGCCGGGGAGCGGAGCCACGGTGCGGCTGAAATCGGTCGACTGGCTGAGACTGCTGGTGCCGGAGCCATTGGTCGACGTAGTGCCAGACGTGGTGGTGGTGCCGGAACCGGAAGTGGAGCTGGAGCCAGACGAGGCGACGGCGGGCTTGCTGCCGTTGGTGGGCAACAGCGGCGCTTCCACCATGGGGATGGGGTTTTCAGCGGTAGAAGAGAGGGACGCGTAATATTGAATGGTTCCCGGGCTGGCGGTGGTAGGCGCGGTGGTGAGATAGCCGCTGGCGGAGCCGTTCTGATCGATGAAGGTGAAGCCGGAGGGATTGCCGCCGGCGGTGCTGAAGGCTCCGACCGGCACCAGGGATGCGTTGAGAATCGCACTGCCGGCGACATAGGATTCGTAGCTCGATGCGCCGTAAGAGCCGGACAAAGACGAATAGTCCTGGCGGGCGACGGTGAAATCGCCGGCTGCGGCGGAGTACAGCATCACGGTGCCATCGGGCCCGGCCAGCAAAACGTTGGCGCCGTTGGGCGAGGCACTCAGCACCGACATATCGGAAACCGAGTTTTTCCAGGGTCCCAGGGTGGGCATCTCGGTGCCGACCAGGTTGACGGGATCGAGCACATCCACCTTGCCTAGGAAGTCGGATTCGTCACGCACCAGCGCCAGGATAGCGCTGTTGGAGACGGCAATCGACCGGCCGTAATGCGAGCCCGGCAAGGTGATGGGCGGAAGCGCCTGCAGCGTATTCAAGTCGTATACATTGACGAGGTTGGAGTCGTTGTTGACGACCAGGAGGTGAGACTGGTCCAGGGTTATCGCCATGCCCGACGGTGTGGTCGCGGTTCGCAAGCTGGCGATCAACTTGCTCGTGGCGCCGTCGTAGACCAGCACCTTGTTGCGGTCCTGCCGCGCAATATAGAAGCGGTTGCGGCCCGAGTCCGGGATGATGTCGCTCAACACGCCGGGGACGTCGACTACGGTGCCGCGCTGGTCCTCGTCCGGGTTGCTCACCAGTACGCGCACCGGAATCGGCTGGTTGACAGCGGATGCCGAAGAGATGGTGATGGGAACCACGCTGGTGCCGAGCGCGCTCTTGAAGTAGGTTGGATCGGCGCTCACGGTGATGGTGGCCGGGGTAACGCCCGAAGACGGCGAAACCATAACGCCGGCGCCCGGAGTGAGCTCAAAATCGGTGGGTTTGCCGCCCGGATCGGCGAGCGTAAAGGTCTGGGTTACCTGGGCCTGATTGCAGAAGCTGGTCTGGATCAGCACATCCTCCTGGCCCGGCTGGACCTGCTTGTACTGGCTGAGCGATCCAACCGGAAGCACGGTCACGCCGCTATCGGACATGGCGTACATCACGGTGCCTGCCTGGTTCAAGACCGCCCGCCCGACCAGATTCTCCGGAAGCGTGAGCCGATTCTCGTAAGTCAGGTTGTCGGAATCCATCACCAGCATTGACGGCATGAGCGTCGACGAGCCCACCGGCTGGTTCGAGGATGGCAGAGGGCTGCCGCTTGGCTGCGACGCATCGGGAATCTGCGCGTAGATGAGGTTGTGAACCGAGTCGTAGGCGCTGCCGGTAATATACTTCGATGTCACCACGTTGGGGTAGCGCCCTTGCAGCATAATGTCCGAATCGAACAGCGACCAGCCGACCATGGCGCTGGTGCCATCGCCGGACACGGCGATGCGCGGCAGCAGCGCGGGCGAAGTGATCCACGTGATCGCGTTGAAAGACTGATTGAGGGCGTTATACCAGAAGACCAACTGAGTGCCGGTGCCGGCGCCGCAAATACCCCATACGGTCCAACCATCGGTCGACGTGCTGAGCGAGGCTTGGGTGAAGGCTCCGGGCAGCGCCGGCCCCTGTTGCGGAATGGACTGGATTGGGATCGAAGCCGTGAGATCTGCCATCGAGATCACGGTATCGATCTCTCCGGTTTCCGGATTGAGTGCCAGGAGGTGGCCCGTGGTCACGATCAGCGCCAAGCCGCCCTGGTTGCCGCTCGCCGTGTTGACGAAGCTGACTCCCAGCGGCGATTCGCCCAGCGTATAGGTGGTCTGGTTCTGCGTGTTCAGATCGATCACCGTGACCAGATTGCCGCCCGCGGGCGTGGCGCCCGTGGTGGTGCTGGTGCCGTAATTGGCATAGTGGACCACCACCAGGAACTGGCCGCTCGGCGCCAAGGAGATGGCCGCCGGAAACGGAGCCACGTTGAACGAGGTGTGAATGGTGTTGTCGGCAAGCGACATCACGTCAATCGTAGCGGAGCCAAAATCGGCGATGTAGAGAACGCTCCGCGGCTCATCGAGAGCGATATCGGAGGCCGTGCCGCCGATGGGCACCACGGTTCCAAACGTTGCGGCGACTGACCGCCCGGCTCCGGCCGTCAGAAGCGCAATTGCAATCGAAAAGAATAGTCTTGTCCCACGCATACAATATAGTCTTCCCGCGACTATTCGAATTACAGGACCAAATGGGACGTGAATCAATGATCGAAATGGCTAGCAATCCTGCCATTACCAAAGTTAGTCGTGTATTTCTGTGGGCTTACGCGTATACTCACCTCGGAATCGAGGCTGCAGGTGTCACAAATGTTCGAGCGCGCCAGCGCGCAATACGGCTTAATTAGAAACGTTGCGGCAAGGCTCTTCCTGGCCGCGGCTATTTTCGGCGGCCTGGCGTTTACGCCGCAGGCTCGCGCTCAAACAGTGGTGGTCTATGTTTCGGCGGTGCCTACAGGCGCCTATTTCATGGTAGACGGCCAGACCTTCAACTCGACGCACAGCTTCGCGTGGGTGGCGGGAACGCAGCACACGCTGGTCGTGGCTTCCGCGGTTCAGCCGTATCCGCTGGCTCCCACTGTGTACACATTTCAGGACTGGAGCGTCGGAGGGGAAACGTTTACTACGCCGCAGATAACGGTGATGGCCAATCCGGCAGTTACGCAATATACAGCGAATTTCACCACAACCTACGTCCTCAACGCGATTATCAACTCGACTTGCGGAGTTGTCACCTGCAGTGGAGTGCCGGGGGAGATCCTGGTAAACGGGACACCGGCGCAGACTTTGCTACCGCCGTTACCGGCGCCTTTTTCCGCCGGTTCCAGTGAAATCCTGACGGCCGTTGCCTATCCCGGCTACACGTTCGTCGGCTGGAGTCCCGGCGCCAATCAAGCGATTGTAGGCGAGCAGGACACGGTGGCGATGAATGCGCCCGTGACCGCCATTGCCAATTTCATAATGGCTGCGCCGATCACTTTCACCTCGGTGCCGCCGGGCCTCGAGGTGCTGGTGGACAGCGTGCCGACGGTCACTCCCACCACGTTATCGCTGGGCTGGGGCAGTGTGCATAGCGTGTCCACGATTTCCGAGCAGAAAGACGCCGCCGGCAATGTTTGGGTGTTTTCTTCGTGGAGCGACGGCGGAGCCATCACTCATAGTTACACCGTGCCTCTATCCTCGACGCCAGCCACCCTTACAGCTACCTTTGCGCCTGGGGCGGTGGACACTTTTCTCACTTCACCCCCGGGACTGAATCTGACGGTGGATGGGCGCAGCAACTGGGTGGTGTGGAATTTCGACTGGGCGCTGGGCTCGACGCACACATTCGCGGCGCCGGCGACGCAGACCGATCCGCAAGGCCACTTGTGGAACTTCACCGGCTGGTCCAACGGCGGAGCGGCGGCGCAGACCATGACTGTGGCTGCGGGCGGCACCTATACGGCGTCGTACCAGGAGATGTCGCAATTGACGGTGAACAGCACGCTTTCGGGCGTGTCGGTGAGCGTGAATGGAAACACCTGCGCGACACCTTGTTCGGTACAGCAGCCGGTCGGCACGGCGCTGACGATCAGCGCGCCGGCCAGCGTGCCGACAGGCCTCGACTCGCGGCAGCAACTCCTGGGATGGTCCAGCGGAGCCGGGCCGGGCAACCTGACGCTGACGGCCGCGGCCAACGCCACCACGGTGACTGCGAACTACGATCCAATGAACCATCTGGGGACTGCCACCAGCCCCGCCGGCGCCGCCACCTGGAACTTGCAGCCGGCCTCGCCGGACGGATACTACGATTACCGGACGGTGGTCAATATCAGCCTGAGACCGCTGCCGGGCTATCAATTCCGCAGTTGGAACGGCGACCTGAGCGGAATCGAGCCGTTCGGCACGGTGCTGATGAGCCAGCCGCGATCGGTTACGGCGCTGTTTGCAACGGTTCCATACCTGCCGGCCGGCGCGGTGACCAACGGCGCGGGACTGACTCCCTCCAGCTCCGTGGCTCCCGGCTCAGTGATTTCGATTTTCGGCGCCAACCTGGCCGACGACGTGAAGGTGAATCTGGCCAACCCCATGCCGCAGACCCTGGACGGCGTGACGGTCTCGATCGGCGACCGGCTACTGCCCCTTTATTACGTGTCGCCGAGCCAAATCAACGCTGAATTGCCGGCCGACCTGCCGCTGGGCCCGACGAACCTGGTGGTGACCACGCCGGAGCAGGTCCAGGTGACGACCAGTTTCACTATGGCGCAGGACGCACCGGGTTTATTCGCCATTACCTCGAATAACAAGGCGTATGCTCTGGCGTTTCACGCGAACGGCAAGCTGGTGACCGAAGCTTCTCCAGCGCAGGCGGGCGAAACGCTCACGCTCTACGGCACCGGGTTCGGCCCGACCACGCCGGCGCGGCCCGAGGGCCTGCCGGTGCCGGTCTCGCCGTCATACGTGGCGACCGACCCGGCCAGCGTTCAAGTGGGCACGGCGAGTTTCGCGGCACAAAGTGGCTATGCCATGCCCGGCGCGGTGGGCATTGACGTGGTGGAATTCTCTCTCGGCAGCGGTGCACCCTCAGGCGGCGACTTCCAACTCACGGTGACCATCAACAAAGTGGTGAGCAACACCGTCCTGCTGCCGCTCCAGTAAAACGGGCGAGCGCCGGCGGCGGGCAACGAACAGAGGCGGGACCGACAGCGCGCGCGTTATCGAAACACCATGTCACCCGGCGACGAGTGGCTGGCGGCGCACCATTCCAGGTAGAGGCGGCCATAGCTGGCGGTGATGTAATCCCGCTCGCTATAACCCAGGCGGCGGGCCATGCGGTCGATCCAGCGCGGGCTGCCTTCCAGTTCGAGGTAAACGCCGATCGGCGTCTCATCCAGGGTAGCCATGCCGGAGGTGCCGGGAAGGCGGAATTCGGTGCGGTACTTTTCGTAGCGAAATGCCGGCCGATAGCCAAGGCGCTGGAGGATCAGGCTGCAGGTGGCGGCGCTCGACAGGGTGACCTCGAGCTCCTCGCGGGTTTTGTGTTTGGCCGCGAGCGGTGCGCCCTTGAAAGTAAAGGTGACGGCGCCGGGGGTCTCGCGCAGGCGCAGCAGAAGGCTGGCCTGGCGCAGGCCGCGATCGGCCGTATCGAAAACCGTATTGGCCTCGAAGACGCGGCGGCGGGCTACGCGGAATCCCGCCTGGCGCAGCAGCCGCCGCGCGGCTGCAACGCCGGGTGCCGGCAGCTTGATTTCGATCTCCTGGGTTGAGCGCAGCATGCGGGTTTCAGTCGCCGCGGTGGTTGTCCAGAAAATCGCGGTCGACCGGCTTGCGGCCGCGAAAGCCTTCATCCACGCCGTGCCAGAAGCCGATGCCCGGCTCGCCCAGCCGCCAGCACAGGTATACTTCATCGCCGCGCAGCAGAGTGGGGAAGTCCACCAGACCGGTGTCCAGGTCCTTGATCACGCAACCCAGGTTCTGCACCTGTTCGATGGCGGCGCGCAAATGGGACAAGGCGGTCTCACGGCGGGTCTGGACGGCACCGATGCGGCCGCGGTCCAGCTTCACGCCGCCCATGAGGGCCACGCGTTCGCGATACTCGATCAACTCGCCCTGCGCCTGTTCGAGATCGCTTTTGAGGTCGACGGCGCTTCGCAACAACGGCTCCAACCGGGATAGCAACCGCTCGGCTTCGGCCAGCGTGAAGCGCTTGGACATAAATCTCAGATGCCGGACACCTGGACAGACACGGTGCGGCTTCGCGGGCCGTCGAATTCAGCCAGAATAACGCTCTGCCAGGTGCCCAGCAGCACGGCGGAATTGCGCACCTGCAAGGTCAGCGCCTGGCCCATCAGCATGCCGCGCAGATGCGAATCTGCGTTGCGGCGCTCACAGTCGCTGTAGCGCGGGTCGTTGTGCCGCCAGTTCCGGTCGCGGTGCACCAGGTCTTCCAGAATGGTTTGCACGTCGGCCAGGAGCGCATCCTGCCATTCATTGAGGAAGACGGCGGTGGTGGTGTGCAGCGATTGCAGGTGGACGAGGCCCTCGCGGATGCCGCTTTTGCGCACGATGTCGTTGATGCGGCCGGTGATATCGATGAGCTGCAAGCGATCGTTGGCGATCCAATCCAACACGCGGTGGAAGATCTTGAATGACGCGGCCGGCGCCGCCGTAGCTTCGGCTGCCGCTGCCGCCCTCGACCCATCATGAGCACTCATGGAGTTTTCCACGCCCCCCTTTTCAGTTGGCGCATCCGGTAACAAAAGGTGGCGGCGGTTTTTCTTCAGTATAGCGCCGGCCGGGAAGGGCGCCCCGGACCACTCTATTCTCATGCATGATGAGCCTGGGCCGGCGTTGGGATCGTCGGACCCGGCCGCCGTACGCTACTCGGCGATCGGCGAGCAACACGGCGTCTGAACCGGCTTCGGCTCCATCAATTCCACCCGCGTCAGATTCGGATCGTAGAGGTTCAACTGCCACTTGCCATCGCGTCCGATCTTGGGCTGCTGGCCGCCAAGGTCCATGCCGCGGGCCTTCAGCGTGTCCAGTGCGCGCGCCACGCTGGGCACTCCCAGCGCCAGATGATGCATCACGCCCAACGTGCGCGGCGTCGGATTGTCGACGTTCAGCATATATTCCAGCCAATCCGTGCCATCCGGCACGCGCATGTCGACCCAGTCGGTGCGATCGTCCGTCATGCCGCCGTGCCATGTCTCGTGGAAGCCGAGGATGTCTTTGTAGAAGCGGTCGGCCGCGGCGCGGTCCTTCACCGTTATGCCGACGTGGATGATGCGCCCGGAAATCCGTGTCGCCGGCAGATACTTGCCGAAATTGCGGCTATGCAGGGATCCCGGAATGTACTCCATAAACTCCACGTCGTGGCCGTCCGGATCCTTGACCATCAAGCTGTAATTCCCATCGCGGCCGAGCTGAAGCGAATCCGGAACCTTTACGCCGCGCCAGGCCAGATAGGCCCGCAGTTTGCCGGCATCCGTGGTTTCAAAGCAGATGTGGGAGAGACGGTCTTCAGCCGCACCTTTCAATTCCGGAAAGATTTCGATGTACTGATGATCATTCACTTTGAAATAGGTCAGCAGCAGCCCGCCGGTGGGTTTATCGAGCGTGAACGGCTCCTCGAAGCCGAGATCGTGGCCGTAGAAGTTGCGGGCTGCGGCCAAATTGCCGGTCTTCAGGGCGATGTGACCCACGCCGACGATGGGTGGACGCGGCACGGGGGCCGTCTGCGCATTGGCGGCCGCGGCGCACCAGGCGAGAATTGCGGGTAACCATCCGAGGCGACGTTTCATAAGCAGTAGTGTCATGTCGCGCTACTTCTTGGCGGCGGCAGCCGGCATCTGCCGTTCGCTGGAGGGCGGCACGATACCCTTGATCCGCATATAGGTGACGAGGTTGCCGTAGTGTTCCATGTTGTGCGCGGTGTTGAAGTCCATGGCGCCGAGCTTAGTGATCTTCATGCCGAAGAAGGCGACCATATCAGCGGCGTTGGCGTCGGTCATCTTGTCGTACGCCGCGTCGCAATAGGCGAAGGCTGCTTTCAGCGCGGGCACAATCTCGGCCTTGGTCTTCATGGTCTTCTCGATGCCCTTCTGAACGCTCTTGCCTTCGGCGACCAGGCCGCAGAACTCATACTGGCCATCGGCGATGTGGGCAAACAACTGGCCGACGGTGCGAACGTCCTTGGTCGGCTGGTAGGACCACAGGTCGTCGGGGATCTTGTCCACCGAACGCAGCACGTCGCTCTTGGAGATGCCGTAGATCCTTTTTGAAACGGTGACCAGCGGGTTGGACGGCATTTCCTGAGCGGAAACGACGGCGGTTAACAATAGCGCGGCGGCGAACAGTTTCATCGGTTGTCCTTTTGTTGGGATTCGGGACTATTATTGCACTTCCTCGGGCTGCCGGTTGAGGCTGGGTGCGCTGAATGATGCAGCGTACTACCCGGTTGAGCAGCCGCGGGCGGGCACTGGCTACGACGCCCCGGAACACGTGCAAGCCGGGCCTTCGAACGGAATCGACACAACGCTGGGCGAGCAACGCCGACGAATCCGGGCCGGCAGGATGCAGAAAGGTCCCGGTGTTTCAGTTGGTGGGGCGGCTCTGCGCCGCGGTCTGCACGATGCGGCGCGCCAGCAGCAGGTTCGAGTTGACCTTGCCGTAGCCATAGCCGATGCGGAAGGGCAGGGGACGCACACCGGGCTCGTGATAAGCCTTCTGCAGATCGGGCTGAATCAGGTAGCGGAAGCTGCCGTAGGGGCGCGTGTACTCGCCGAAAAGCTGAACCTTCCAGACTTCGGGGCGGAAGAAGTGGAAGGGAAGGCCGGAATCGTCCTGCAACACCGCCATGCTGTCGGCCAGGACGATGTCGCGAATCATGGAGAACTCGTCGCGGTGTGTCATATAGGAGGTGGCCTTAAGCAGGGTGACAGCGCCCTTCAAGCCGGCGGCATACTTGACGAAAGCCGGGTTGGTCTTCAGGTGCTCATCGTCCAGGTTGATGGTAAGGTAGTACATCTCGTGCAACGACTGATCCTGGTCGGAGCGATACTCGATTTGCAGTCCCTTGTCGCCGTAAGGCGTGCGCGGCATGTAGCTGCGGTCGCGCTCGATCAACTTGCCGGCATCGTCGAGGCGGGTATAGCGGAAGCCGAGAATGGTGTTGTGCAAGCGCACCAGCACTTCCAGGATGGGCAGCAGGAGGCCATCGGTGACTTGTCCCCGGAACTGACGGTCCATTTCGCGGGTGATAAAGAAGCTGCGGCCGAGCACGGAGCCCATGGAGTCCCGCGTAGCTGCCAGATAGTCGGCCAGATCCTGCTTGCGGCTGAGCTGTTTCAGGGTGGGCAAGGTTCCGGAAGGTTCCAGCGCCACCAGAACGTAGGTAGCATTATCGGGGAAGCAGGCGGTGGCATAGAGCGCATCGGGACCGCTGAATGGGTAGAAGACGGTCGCCCGGAGGAGAGCCGGGTCTGACAGCTCAGCCTTGGCGAACTCATGGAGACCGGCGACGAGCGTGCCGTCGATCTTCTGCCAGGCAGGGTCCAGGCGGGCGCGGTGGTCGATCCAAGCTTCGCTTTGTTCCAAATCCAGGTACGGACTGCCCGGTTTACCCGGGAGTCCAGCGAGGAAGCGAGCGGTATCATCCGCCTCCCGGTTCTCCGGCACGGGTGACGGCGGGTTGGGTGTGGCCTCTTTTTTCTCGGTGGGACCTGCCGCGGGCGCGGCGGAGTGTCCGCAGCCAGGCACAGCGGCGGCAAAAGCGAACAAGAGAGCGAGCAAGAGGGAACTTCGGGATCGTATGATCACAGGCAAGCGTTCTTTCGATGTTGTGGGATTCTGCGACCGGCGCGTTGTGTTTTGCAACACGGCACGGAAGCCGTTAATTTGATTGCGGTTTATGGCGTTTCTCAACATATCGTCCGTCGAATAATCCAACATGGGCTGGTGTGGCGAAATGCAGCGCCAGGCTATCTGCTTCATTACGCAACAGATAAAGAGGTAAAAAACACCGCATTTTGGCCATTGCCGTGCCCTTACACAGAATCAGAAAGGATGGAAGATTATGACAGTCATTCTGGTTCTGGCAACGTTTCTGACCTTCATCGTATTGGATTATTTTCTGAATCGCAAGAAGGCGCTGAGCACGGTTAGCGTGACTGAGCGCGCTGTGGCCCCGGTTGCGGCCGGCACGGACTATGTTAGTGGGTTCCACACACCGGGACAGGTATCCTACCACCCAGGGCACACCTGGCTGGTGCAAGAGCGCAAGAGCGTGGTCCGCATGGGCGCGGACGAGTTCGCGGCGGCGCTGGCGGGGAGAATCGAAAAAATCGAGCTTCCCCGGCCTGGCCAATGGGTGCGTCAGGGCCAGAAGGTACTCTCCTTTTACCGCAACGGCGAGAAGACGGAAATGGTTTCGCCTACCGAAGGAGAGGTGATGGCTATCAACCTTGAGGTAGTGAACAATCCGGCGCTGGTGCGCAGCGATCCGTATGGCAAAGGCTGGCTGCTTACGATTAATGTTCCGGATGAGGAGAGCACCGCTCGGAACCTGATACCAAATGGGTTGGTTCATGAGTGGATGCGGCTGGCTGTAGACCGCCTGTATGGCCGTCAACCGATGCTGGCCGGCGCCGCCGCGGCCGATGGCGGCCGTCCCGCCGAGGATCTGCTGGCGGAGGTTCCCGAGGCCAACTGGAGACAGATTACGGGCGAGTTCTTCCTCACCGCGTAGACAGAGGCGCCGAGCGGCAGCGCCAAGCCCTGCGACCGGGATGCTGCTTCCATCCGAAAGAACCTGTTGAAACTGCCCGCCTCCATCCGCCGCCCAAGCGGATGGGGGCGGATCCCCGACCTGGCTGCGGCGCAGGTGGTACCTGGCCAAGGCTAAAAAAGGGTGTTGGCAAGAATCGACACTGGGGCTGTCCGGACAAACCAAAGTTCCCACCGTTTCATTACTTCAGCTTATTTCAATAACCACGACTGTCATTTTTTTCTACACATTGATGTCACTTTCTGCTAAAACAGAGTTAGAGGTCTTATATGCCTAAAGCAATCCTGTACGACAGTACCCTCTGCATAGGGTGCCGGGCTTGCGAGGGCGCCTGTGCGGAACGTTGGGGCCTCCCATACAACGACAAAATCGCCGCTGAGGAAACGATTTCGGCGCACAAGCTCACTACCATTGTGACGCATGGCGATCACTTCTGCCGCCGACTCTGTATGAATTGTCTACAGCCGGCGTGCGCTTCGGTTTGTCCGGTGGGCGCATTGCAGAAAACCGCGCTGGGCCCCGTGACTTACGAAGCTTCCAAATGCATCGGCTGCCGGTATTGCGTGCAGGCGTGCCCGTTCCAGGTGCCCACATACGAATGGTCGAAACGGTTGCCGCGAATGCGCAAATGCGACATGTGCTCGGCGCGGCAGAGCGCGGGGAAGCTGACGGCGTGTGCTGAAGTGTGCCCAACGGGAGCCACTTTCAATGGTGAGCGCGACGCACTGATCGCGGAAGCACGGTCGCGGCTGAAGTCCAAGCCGGACCAGTACTACCAGAAGATTTATGGCCTCTCGGTGGTGGGCGGCACGTCGGTGCTGTTCCTGTCGGCAGTGCCATTCGAACAGATTGGTTTGCGCACGAACCTGCCGCAGGAGCCGATGCCGATGCTCACCTGGCGGGTGCTGGAGCTGCTGCCGGACGTAGTTTCGACCGGCTCCATTCTGCTGGGCGGCATCTGGTGGATCACCAACCGCCGCGAAGAAGTGGCGCGCGCGGAGGGCCCACCGAGCGGGCGCAACGGGGGACGACGCAAGGAGGGACCGGGCAAATGACGGCCGGGTTGTCGAAGAAGCTGGCGAAGATTACGGTATGGCGGGCGATTTTCGCCGCTATTCTGCTGAGCGGCGCGTATGCGACCTATCTGCGCATTTTCCGCGGCCTGGGCGGTTCCACCAACCTGAGCGATAAGTTTCCCTGGGGCCTCTGGATCGGCTTCGACGTGATGGGCGGTGTGGGCCTGGCATCGGGCGGGTTCACGCTGGTGGCGATGGTGCACATCTTCAACATCAAGCAATACCGCCCGGTGTTGCGCCCCGCCATTCTGACCGCTTTTCTGGGCTATTTGCTGGTTACGCTGGGGCTGCTTTACGACGTCGGGCGTCCCGACCGGATGTGGCATCCGCTGGTGATGTGGAACCCGCACTCGGTGATGTTCGAGGTGGCGTGGTGCGTGACACTTTACAGCACGGTTTTGTTCCTGGAGTTTCTGCCCATGGTGTTCGAGCGTTTCGGCCTGCACAAACCGATGGAGTGGATTCACCGTATCTCGGTGCCGATGATGATTCTGGGAGTGCTGCTTTCCACCCTGCATCAGAGCTCGCTGGGCACGCTGTTTCTGATCGTACCGGAGAAGCTGTATCCGCTTTGGTACACGCCGATTCTGCCGCTGCTGTTTTTTATTTCGGCGATCGGGGTGGGGCTGGCGATGACGATTTTCGAATCGTGGCACAGCGCCCGCGCCTTCGGGCGCGCGCTGGAGGTGCCGTTGCTGGCCAGCATCGCGCGGGTGCTGGCGGTGACGATGAGCGTATATCTGTGGATCCGCTTCCTCGACCTGGTGCAGC
This sequence comes from Bryobacterales bacterium, assembly GCA_963761855.1. GTDB lineage: Bacteria > Acidobacteriota > Terriglobia > Bryobacterales > Bryobacteraceae > Bog-375. The sequence goes on from CAVXJY010000121.1 coordinate 77,520, forward strand.
GCGGCGAGCTCGGCCTGCTGCTGCGAAACCGGACCGAGACATGGCTGTTCCTGCTGGAGATCGGGCTGGCGCTGGTTCCCACCGTGCTGCTCTACCAATCGCGGATTCGCCGCAACCCGGCCGCGATGTATGCCTGCGCGGTGATGGTGGTGTTCGGCTTCATCGCCAACCGGCTGAACGTTTCGATCACCGGCATGGAGGCGGGAAGCGGCACGCATTACATACCGAAGTGGAGCGAGGTGGCGGTGACGCTCTCGCTAGTGGCCGCCGGTTTTGCGATTTTCCGGGTGATCGGGCAGTACTTCCCCGTCTTTGAAGCGCACTCGCTGGAGCCTGCGATAGAAGACGGAGTGGAACGGGAGGTCAACCCACTCGCGGTCGGATGAACTTCTTCCGGTCAATCCGGCTCGGACTGGCGGCCAAGCTGGCGGTCAGCGTGATCGTGAGCACGGCTGTGTTCTTTTCCCTGTTCGGGTTCGTCAATCTGCGCGTGGAGCGCCGCCAGGCGGAGAGCCTGATGGTGCAATCGGCCGACCGGGTGGCGGACGTAATCCTGCGCAGCACGCGTTACGACATGATGCGTCACGACCGCGACGCGCTGTACAACGTGATTCAAGCGCTGGGGAGCGAGCCCGGCATTCAGCGCATCCGCATCTTCAACCGCGACGGGCACATCATGTTCTCGACCGAAGCGCGGGAAGTGAACACGGCCGTGGACAAATCGGCCGAAGCCTGTTACGGCTGTCACGCGCAATCGCAGCCGCTCACGAAGCTCAACCGGCCGGACCGGGCGCGCCCATTTTGGGACAAGCAGGGACATCACCTGATCGCGGTGATTCAACCCATCGACAACGCGGCGGAATGCTCGAGCGCCGCCTGCCACGTGCACCCCGCCAGCCAGCAGGTGCTGGGGGTGGTGGACGCGCAGTTATCGCTGGCCCCGGTGGATGCGCAGATTGCGCACAACCAGGCGTCGCTGGGATGGTTTCTGCTGGGCGGCATCGTGCTCGGCTCCGGCGTGGCGGTGACTTTCATCTGGTGGGTGGTGTACCAGCCGGTGAAGGAGTTGATCGACGGCACGCACCGGGTGCGCGAGGGCGACCTGGACTATCGCCTGCCGGTGCGGTCGGACGACGAGTTGGGCTACCTGGCGGCCAGCTTCAACAAGATGACGACGCAGGTGGCCGGGGTGCAGGCCAGGATCGAGGAGCAGGTAAGGCGCAAGACGGCGGAGCTGGAACGCATCCACCGCACGCTGCTGAGCTCGGAAAAAATGGCCTCTATCGGCAAGCTGGCAGCCACCGTGGCGCATGAGATCAACAATCCGCTATTCGGCATCCTGACCTACGCGCGGCTGGTGGAGCGCGGCGTTCTGAAATGCGACGCTCCCAACCGCGATGAGATGGCCGAGCAGTTGCAGACGATCGAGCGCGAGAGCAAGCGGTGCGGCGAGCTGGTGAAGAACCTGCTGACTTTTTCGCGGCAGAAGGCCAGCGAGCGCGCGCCCAACGACCTGAACACGATCGTGGAGCACGCCGTGTTGCTGGTGAAGCACAAGCTGGAAATGCAGAATATCGAGCTGGTGGAGCAGTTGGCCGAAGGTTTGCCGCCGGTGGATTGCGACGCCAATCAGATTCAGCAAATGGCGCTGGTGCTGATGGTGAATGCATCGGAGGCGATGCCATCGGGCGGCCGGCTGGAGGTAATCACGGAGCTCGATCAAGCCACCGGCGAAGCGGCGGTGCGGGTGAAGGACACGGGATGCGGCATTCCGGAGGAAGTGTTGCCGCGTATTTTCGATCCCTTCTTCACTACCAAGGAAGATCAGAACCGGACTGGCCTGGGTCTGGCGGTGGCGCACAGCATTGTGGAGCAGCACGGCGGCGAGATCAAGGTGACTTCGGCGCCGGGCAAAGGTACGGAATTTCGGGTGGCGCTGCCGCTGAGTACGGCGGCAGTTGCGGCGGCGAGCGGGTAGGCGGAGAGTTCCGGGGGAACGGGACCTGAAGTGAAACTGGAGGACGGTATGGCAACGGCAGTGGACAGCACGGCGTCGGTGAAGACCAAGGGCCGAATCCTGATCGTGGACGACGAACTGGTGGTGCGCGACTCGCTGGGGAAGTGGTTCACCAGCGAAGGCTACACGGCGCGGCCGGTGGGTAGCGGGCGGGAGGCACTGGAAACCATTCAGCAGGCCGAGTTCGATATTGCGCTGCTCGACATCAAAATGCCCGGCATGGACGGCATGGAGCTGCAGGCGCGGCTGCACGAAGCCGATCCGGAGCTGACGGTGGTCATCATGACCGGCTACGCGTCGGTGGATACGGCGGTGCAGGCGTTGAAGCGCGGCGCGTACGATTACGTGACCAAGCCGGTGGATCCCGATGAGCTTTCTCACCTGGTGGAAAAGGCGCTGGAGCACAAGCGCACGCGGCGCGAGGTGGTGCGGCTGCGCGAGAACCTGCAAGAGGTTTCGCCCGGCACGGAACTGATCGGCAAGAGCCTGGTGATGAAAAAAGTGGTGGAGCTGATTGAGATGGTAGCGCCCACCGAGGCTTCGGTGCTGATCACCGGCGAGAGCGGCACGGGCAAGGAAGTGGTGGCGCGCTCGATTCATGCGGCCAGCCCGCGGCGCTACATGCCCATGGTGACGATCCATTGCGGCGCGCTCACCGAGACGCTGCTCGAAAGCGAACTGTTCGGGCACGAAAAAGGCGCGTTCACAGGGGCGCAGTACCGCAAGAAGGGCAAGTTCGAAGTGGCCGACGGCGGCACCGTATTCCTGGATGAAATCAGCGACATCAGCCTGCGGACCCAGACCGACCTGCTGCGCGTATTGCAGGAGAAGGAAATCACGCGGGTGGGCGGCAATCAAACCATCAAGGTGGATTTTCGGGCGATCGCGGCCACCAACAAGAACCTGGACGCGCTGGTGAAGGACGGCGCCTTCCGTCCCGATCTCTACTACCGGCTGCACGTTTTTTGCATCGACTTGCCCGCGCTGCGGGACCGCAAGGAAGACATTCCGCTGCTGGTGAACCACTTTCTCAACAAGTACGCGATGGCGACCAGCCGGCCGGCGCCGCAGATCAGCGGCGAGGCGCTGAACCTGCTGACGCGGCACGAGTGGCCGGGCAACGTGCGCGAACTCGAGAACGCCGTGGAGCGCGCGCTGGTGGTGAGCCGGGGGCCGGAGATCCGCGCCACCGATTTTTCATTCCAGTTCGAGGCCGACGCTCCCAAGGGCGGCCAGACGCTGGAGGACATAGGGCGGGCGCACATCGAGCGCGTGCTGCGCGAAACGCAGCACAATCTGTCGCGCGCGGCGCGGGTGCTCGATATCGATCGCACCACGTTGTACAACAAGCTGCGGCGTTACGGTTTGCGGTGAAGCCGATTCAATTAGTCCCGCTTGCCGGTTCGGGCGGGAACGGGTCCTCACAGGAGCCGGCGCTCGATCTGCTGGAGCAATTGGCGGCGGGCCTGGCACGCACGTTTCGCGTGCCCTGCCGCGTCAGCCAGCGCAGCGTGGAACTCACGTTCGCGCTCGACGGGCGCCGCGGCCAGTATTACTCCAGCCTCATCCTGCAGGAACTGGAGCGGGCTTCGGATCCCGACGCGCGCGTGCTGGGCGTCACTTGCTGCGACTTATACGTGCCGGTGCTGACGTTCGTCTTCGGCGAAGCGCAGTTGGACGGCAATTGCGCGGTGGTTTCGACGGCGCGCCTGGCAGAGTCTTTTTACGGCATGCCGCGCCGCGACGACCTGCTGCGCGACCGCTTGCTGAAGGAGTCCGTTCACGAATTGGGCCACACCTTCGGACTGCGCCACTGCGGGGACTGGCGCTGCGTGATGACCTCGAGCCACGCGGTGGAACGGCTGGACGTCAAGACCAGCGAGTTCTGCGAGCGTTGCCGGAAGCCGGTATTTCGGAACGGGTTCTGGTAGGAAGGCGGCGAGCGCCGCACGGGGCAAGCTAAAGCATGCCCTACCCACTTCGGTGGATTATTTCGGAGTGTCGTAGACTGTCGCCGAATTTGCCAGCATGCAGATGGCGCTGAAACCGAAGTAAGAGCCAAACCAAAGAAAGTCTACGACTGGACTTCGCTCCACGTTCATCTGGCGAAACGCCAAGGCAAGAAACGCCAAAGCAAAACCAACCGCGACCACTCCGGCGGCGTCAAGCAGCCATTTGTCCGCAAGGTGAGGCCGCAACGTTCGTGCGGTTGCCAATTCATACATGGCGATGCTCAGTGCCATCAGGACGATCAGAAGCGCAATGGTACGAAAGGCGATGCGCCTGGTTGCCCAGAAAGTAAAGACCACTCCGAGCGCACTACAGGCAAGGCCATTCAGCACCAGAAACCAGGATCTGCGGTTTGCGGAACTCCAAATTCCGGCTGCGATGGTGCAAACTCCGGCGGCCAGTGCGAGCTCACCCATATGTACAAGCGTGCCACTCACGTCCACCGTTGTGCGCAGAGCCACAGATCCATCCGGACGCTGCATGAAAAGGTTCATGACGGAATACATGGCGTAAAGAACGCCGGACAATGCCAGCAGCCACCATCTCTTCATCAGCGTTTGGAACATATGCAACGTCCCGCTTGCGACGCGGCCCTACGGCGGCGTTGAGTGCTCTGCCGTAAGCATAGCACCGCGAGGAGTCTCTCGATTTCAGGTGCCCTTTCGGATGTGTGATGGAGGACGCTCTCGTGTTAGCGGTCACCCGGAGAGCGCATGGCGATTCAGGCGACCCGCTTGTGCTTCGGTCTCGGCTTGCCGGCCGTGACGTCGACATCCACTTTCATACCTGCGGCGGTCACCATGTTCACAAGAGCATCGATTGTGAACAGCCCGATCTTGCCGCGCAGAAGATCCGAGATTCGCGGCTGCGAGACACCCATGATTCTAGCCGCGTGAGATTGGGTGATCTTTCTCTCCTGGATATAGCCGGTCAGAGCCATCATCATCTTGGCGCGGATGCGTAGGTTCTCCGCTTCGGCGGGAGGAAATCCGCAGTCTACGAAGACGTTCTCACTGCCCCTAGTCGCTCTCATCACTTCCGCCTTTCCAATAATTCACGGTAGCGTTTCTTCCCCAGTTCAACGTCGAGTGAGGATGCCTTCCTGGTTTTCTTAGCGAAGACGTGCAACACATAGACGGCGCCCTCTAACTTGGCCACATAGAAGACGCGATACTCACCCTCGGCATGGACTCGAATCTCAATGACTCCGGCGCCAACGAGTGGAATCGGCTTTCAATCGCTGGCCGAACGTCCCGCCTGAACCAAGCTCAACCGATAGCCGATTTCGCGACGCGCTGCCTGGGGGAATCGCCGCAGGCGGTCACGACTGTCTCCGAGCCATTGGAGCGGCTTCACGCACGTCCGATTATACAAAATTTTTATAGTCGAAATGGATTGCTTCCCCCCAACTTTTCGTGCACTGCTAGAATGTTGCGAATGCAATCTGGCGTGGAGGTCTGGATTTGCGAGCTCGAAGGGGCGGGGGAACTGTTTAAGCGGTATCTGCCGCTGCTCTCCGCCGATGAAGTGGAGCGGGCGGGGCGGTTCAAGTTCGAGAATCTGCGCGCGGCGTACATTTTGGGGCGGGGGGTGACGCGCACCATCCTGGGGCGGCGGATGGATGCCGACCCGCGCGGCATTCGGTTTAGCTATTCCCGCCACGGCAAGCCTTCGATGGAGGGCGTGCGCGGATGGCATTTCAACGTCTCCCATTCCGGCTCGCTGCTGGCTTGCGCGGTGACGGCGGCGGCGCCGATCGGAGTGGATATCGAGCAGGTGCGGCCGATGCCTGACGCGACCGGCATTGCGAGGCGGTTCTTCTCGGCTGCCGAAGCCGAGCGGGTGCGGGCGGCGCGACCGGAATCCGTCGATGCACTATTTTTCGAAATCTGGACGCGCAAGGAAGCGTTTCTGAAGGCGACCGGGGAAGGATTCAGCCGCGATCTGCATAGTTTCACCGTCAGCAGCGGACGGGGCGAAATGCCGAGGCTGGAGTGCATTGACGAGGCAGAGGACGACCCGGCACTGTGGAGCCTGCGCGCGTTTGTGCCGGCGGAATCGTATGTGGGAGCCGCCGCGGTGCGGGCGCCGATCGGCGAAGTAACGCTGCAGAGGTTCGATCCCGCCGCAGCAGGCTGAGCGCGCCGCATCGATCAGCGCGTTTCGACGCTGAACTCATTGCCGCGGCAGCCGTTGACTTCGACACTCACGACGGTTTTCGAATCGGCATCGGGCGGTAGCTTGAAAGTGATGGTGTTCGGCGAACTGGCGACGATCTCAGCGATGCGATTGCCGAGCCATACGCGATCGGAAGCCGTGGTGGAACCGAAGTTCAATCCCCAGACGGTAAGCATGCGGCCGCGGGCGAACGGCGGGGGCCGGTAGGTGACGCAGTCGACGATGCCGCCCGGACTGATGATGGGCGGCTGCAGCCGGGTGAAAGCTTCCTCGGCCACCTGGACAGTGGGCGGCAGAGTGGAGGCGAGGAACGCAAAGGCGGCTACAGCGGGGACGACGGCGAGAGTGGCAATCCAGGGCCTGGGAGCGCGAAAAAGAAGCAGGATGACTGTCAAAAGCGTGATGCCGCGGCCCAGCCAGACGTCCCACGAAGCAGTGAAGTGCAGTGCCAGACGCTGCCGGCCGGGGCGGGCGCGAATCAGGAGGAAACCGATGGGGTCGCTCCTGGTGATTGAGCCGGGGACTCGCCAGCCGCGGTCATGGTTGATCTTGACGAGCACGGCCTCGTCCGGGGCGAGCTCGGTATCGAGCGCTGCGCTGTCAGGCGCGTTCCAGTGGATAGAGACAGGCCGCTTACCGGCGGCCCAGGCGACGTAGGCCGCAAGAAAACCGGCATCGCTGGTGGAGGTGAGGCGCGGCAGCCTGTCCATGGCGGGAAGATCCACTACGACGGCATCCTCGAGGCCGGAGCCGGGGACCGAATAGATGGTGTCGCCAGCGCCGTTCGACCATGCAACGGGGAGGACTGCGAACTTTTCCGGCTGAGAGAACCAGTGAAAGTAATCGCGGGAATCGGCGCCATGGACGACCATATAGCGAATGTTCAAGGCGCGCAACCAGAGCTCGGCGATGCGTTCCGAATCGCTGCCGCATCCAAAAGCGACCTGGCGCTGGGCCGCGAAGATCAAATAGTTCGAGACATCCTGGTCGGGTACGCCGCCGGCTTGCGGGACATCCGACCAGAGAAGAAGGTCCGAGTTGAGCTCACCGGAGGCCATGATGCGCGCGTGCCCCGCGTACCGGTTCAGCCATCCGGCGAGCCGATAGACGAGGCTGGCCGTTGGAGCGGCGGCACGCGGCTGAACGCTCCAGGCGCGACTGACGAATCCGAAGGCCGCGGGCGCACCGGCGACGAGGATAGCCAGCGCGGCAACAGGAGCCGCCATGCGCCATTTGCGCAACAGCGACACGAGGCCGGCCAGCGCCATGACAAGGCCGGCGCTGAATTCGAGCATATAGCGATTGGGGATGGGCAGCAGGGTGTTGCCGGCCAAGGCGAAGGCGAGAACGATGGCGCCCGCAATTGCCAACCACGCAAGCAGAAAGGCCGACTCGGGAGCGATACGGCGCCAGAGGGCGAGGCCCAGCACGGCAGCGGCGAGCAGAAGAATCATCCACGTAGTTCGATTCCATGGCGCGGCCGGCAGAGTTGGGATCAATCCAGCGTGGCGAAGAACGACGCGGTTGCCGAGCGAGGTGGTGAGCATGTAGCCCGGAGTAAGCCAGAACGCGGCCAGGCCGTAGGCTACGCCTACTATTCCGAAGACGGCGAGGCAACTCTTGCCGAGGCCGGCATCATGGGTTTTGGCCACGGCGACGGCGGCCAGCATAATGCCCAGTCCGAGCATGCCGGGCCAACTGGTGAGGCAGACGGCGGCTGTCAACAGGGTCGCGAGCAGCCATCGGTTTCGCCACGCAGCGGCGATGGCGAGCAATGCGAAGGGAAACGCAAACGCGTGGGCCGCTTCCTCGTAGCCGACCAATGCCACGAAGCCCCAAGGCGCATGGGCGTAGGGCAGCGCGAGGTTGCGCCACAGCGGAAGGAAGGAGTACGCGAGGCAGGGAAAAACACTGTACACGGTGGCGGCGAATGCGGCCAGCGCCCGCGAGCGGAATAGCGCCAGGCCGAGCAGGTAGAGACAGACGGGAGTCAGGGCATAGGCGGCTGCCGTCAGCAGATGGTAAGCGCGGGCGAGCGAAGAAACGGGCAGGGCTCCCAGTAAGAAATGAAAAAGCGGCGGATACATATACTGCAACGGCGCGCCGCAGTAAGTGAGCGGATTCCAGGTCCAGTGAAAATCGCGGAAGAGACGCGCAGCCGCTATATAGAAATAACCGTTGTTCCATGGCTGGTCGGTGAATCCCGTAAGAACGTAAGGACCCAGGATCAGGAGGTTGGCGAAGAGTAACGCGGCGGCGATGGCGGCGTCCGTCAGCAGGCTGTTTCTATGCAAGATGAAATCAGATGTGGTGCGCTCGAAACGTTCCTGAACAACCGGGAACCGCCGGGCGAATCCTCTTATTGGCACGCGCGCTCCATATTCGATCTTACACGGTGAATGCGAAGCTACCCGCGGACTTGGTTGCGTGTTTCGCCCGAGAAGTTTCGTCATTGCTTTGCGTACCTGGCAAGGCAAAAGGCGCAGGGGCTAAAGCCCCATGATGGCTGAGTTTTCGGCACGGCTGAAGCCGTGCCCTGATACAAAGCTTTCGGCATAGCTGAAGCCGTGCCCTGATACAAAGCTTTCGGCACTAGCTGAAGCCGTGCCCCTGATACAAAGCTTTCGGCACAGCTGAAGCCGTGCCCTGATACAAAGCTTTCGGCACAGCTGAAGCCGTGCCCTGGAGTTTCCACATTTGAGCCATCAGCCCCAACTCGTGTGGCCAACCCAAACGTGTGTCTTGTATCAGGGCACGGCTTCAGCCGGGCCGCAAACAACTGCCCCCGTGGGGCTTCAGCCCCTGCCGCCTCTCTCATTGCCATGTAGGGATAGCAATACGGGAACTCCTCAGGTGAATGTCTCGATCATCAACGCTGAGTTGCGCGCCGGCTGCGACAGTCCCCGGCTGGTCTTGGTGGTGGCGAAGAACGTGCGCGCCGACCTGACGATCCTGCCAGCGACGGCATGGCGCGTAGGTTTGGCCATTACCAGGGGCTAAAGCCCATTCCTTAGCGTGACTTTGCGGCACGGCTAAAGCCATGCCCTGATACAGGGCCGATCATATCCCCTCGCTCCGAAATGTAGAAACTCCAGGGCACAGCTGAAGCCGTGCCCTGATACAAAGCTTTCGGCACAGCTGAAGCCGTGCCCTGATACAAGACGTAGGTATCAAGGCGTGCGTATTTGGGGTTGCCGGGGCTGGGCGCCTTGTGCTCAAATGCAGAAACTCTAGCGTCCGGCGAAATCCGCAACGGAACGCGAAAACCAGGGGCGCCTGGCCCACTTGGCAGCCGGGCGTCTCTCGCTCGCAACGTGTGGCGTTTGGGCGAGAATGGGTGTGATGAGCGAACGCACTACGGCACTGGCGAACGATCCGGCCTTCGCCGCGCGGATTCAGAAATATGTGGCGGAGCTCTCGCGCAAGGGGCACTATCACAGCCTGGAATTGAACGATGGCACGGTGCTGCCGGGAGTGAACGGCCTGGAGGTGTTGCGAGCGCGGATCGGCTCGTTCCCCATTCCGGAAGATCTGCGGGGCCGGCGCGTGCTCGACGTGGGCGCGGCTTCGGGCTGGTTCTCGTTCGAGATGGAGCGGCGCGGCGCGGAAGTGGTTGCGGTCGACTGCGTGGAATACGGCGAACTGCGCGCGGTGGCGGAGCTGCGCGGGTCGCGCATCGATTACCGGCTGCTGGATGTGGACGAACTGGACCCGGCCGGCGTGGGCACCTTCGATTACATCCTGTTCTTCGGCGTGCTGTATCATCTGCGCCATCCGCTGCTGGGCCTGGAAAAGATCTGTGCGCTGGCGCGCGATTGGGTGTTCATCGAATCGTTTGTGGCGGATGGATTGGGAGAGCGGAGCGACGCCTGCACGCTGGAGTTTTACGAAACCGATGAGCTGGGCGGCCAGATCGACAACTGGTTCGGCCCTACCATCAAGTGCCTGATGGCGATGTGCCGGTCGGCCGGATTCGCCCAGGTGAAGCTGGAGTACGCCGGCGGAGGGCGGGCGGGGATCACCTGCCGGCGGCGCTGGGAAGATGCGGCGGCGCACCCGGCGGCCGCGGCTCCTTATTTGAGTTCGGCGGTCAACAACCGGTCGATTGAGGCGACGTTCCACCGCGCGAAGGACGAGTACATGTGCCTCTACTTCCGGTCGCGGGAAAATCTCGGCAGGAACGATTTGCGGGTGGAAGTGGATGGGCTCGGTGTGCCGGCCCTGGCGGTGGCGCGGGTTGGGGAACAACGCGATGGAACCGGAGACTGGCAGGCGAATCTCAGACTTCCGCCGGGCCTTGCAGCCGGCGCGCACGAGGTGCGGCTGCGCACTGTCAATTCCGGCTTCAGCAACAGCGTGACGATAATGGTGACTGCGGAACCGGGCCCGGCTCCTGCGCTGCCGGCCGACTTTCCGCCGCTGGAAGCGGCCAACGCGCCCGCGCCGGCGCTGGTGGCGGTGCAGAACACGTTCGACGGCTCCGCCATTTTCCGCGGCTTCAAGAGCGAGTTCCTGGCGGTGTACTTCACCACGGATGAAAGCGAGTTGCGGCGCGACGATGTGCTGCTACAGGTGGATGGCCAGGATGTGCCGGTTCACCTGCTGACGAACCCCGGAGGCGTGCAATGGCAGGTAAACGCGAAACTGCCCGCCGACCTGGCCGCCGGAACCCACCACGCAAGAGTGCGCACCAGGCGCAGCCCGTTCTGCGGACCTGGCGAGTTCAGGCTGGAAGGGTAGGCGCGAGCCTGTGGCGGGGCCTGTGGTCCTTACGTTTGTTGAGCGCTGTGGGGCAGGTTGAGAACCTGCGGCCGATTGTCAATCGGCCTTGCGCTGGACCAAGGAAAATCCTCCGGTGACGCCGCCAGACCTGCGTTGACGGGGTTGCTCTCGATGTACGCGACGATCCGCCCAAACTCCCTTTCATCGCGCACCAGCCGGTCATAGCTTTCGTCTTGCCAGAACGGTTGCCCGGTCACTCCCAGGATTCGATTCCCTTCCAGCCCGGTGAAGCGCTTGAGCGATTGCATTAACTTGGAAACGTGCACCCGCGGAGCGATCAGAAAGTGCACGTGATTGGGCATTACGACGTAGCTGTGCAGGTGGTAGTGCTGAAGCGTCTGCTCGTGATAGTGGAGCGCCTGCACCACAATTTGGGCGACCTCAGGCCTGCGAAGGTGGGACGAGCCGTTAGGGACCGCGTAGAGCAGGCGGTCCATGGCGACAAATGCCCGCCCGTGGCTGGTTGCAGCAGGAAAGACGCGGCCAGGGGGGAGGCTACCGTGGAGGCGCCAAGTAAGGAAGATGGGATGGCCGACGGAATAGAGATGGGGCAAGCGCCGGGCATGGAAGGTCGTCACATCAAAGAGTGCGTGTTTGAGGCAGGAATTCTCAGGGGGCGGGGCCTTGGGCCGATTGACAATCGGCCGCAGGTTGATAACCTGCCCCACTTTACAGGAGTTTCGGCAGTAGTTCTCCGGCGGGGGCGCGAAGGGCGCAATCTACCATGGCGGAAAACGGGGTGTCCTCGGTGTTGATCTCGATGACTTTGGCGCCGGCGTGCTTGGCGTGGGGGATCAATCCGGCGGCGGGATAAACCAGGGCCGAGGTGCCGATGGCAAGCAACAGTTCGGCACTTGAAACGGCGTGCTCGGCTTCTTTCATCATGCCTTCGGGCAGCGGTTCGCCGAACCAGACCACGGCGGGACGCGCCAGGCCGCCGCAACCGCAGTGGGGCGGCAGCTTGGGAAGAGGCACGCGCCGGTCGGGCCAGTTGGCGCCGCAGGAGGTGCAGCGCAGGCGCCAGATATCGCCGTGGAGCTTGAGGATTTTGCCGCTGCCGGCGCGGTCATGCAGGCCGTCGACGTTCTGGGTGATCAAAGTGAAGCGGGCGATGCGGATTTCCAGCTTGACCAGGGCGTGATGCGCCGGGTTGGGTTGAGCCTGCGCCAGCAGCTCGCGCCGCCAGTTGTACCACTCCCAAACCAGGCGAGGATCGCGGGCGAAGGCTTCCGGAGTGGCCAGATCCTCAGGCTTGTGGTCCTTCCAGAGTCCGCCGGCGCCGCGGAAGGTGGGGACGCCGCTTTCGGCGGAGATGCCGGCGCCGGTGAGCACCACCAGCGAGGCCGCGCGCGTCAGCCAGTCACGCGCCTGTTCGAGGCCGGGCGCGTCCGGAGATTCCACCCCCACGCTTGCCAAGCCTCCCTTAAAACAGCACGAGGGCCCGCGGTGGGGCCCCCGGCTGGTGCTTCCGTAATTTGGGCATGCTTTAAACGACGGTCACGTTTTCAGCTTGCAGCCCCTTGGGCCCCTGCTTCACCTCGAACTCCACCGCTGCGCCTTCGTCGAGCGACTTGTAGCCGTTCGACTGAATGGCGGAAAAATGAACGAACACGTCGTCGCCGCTCGGCCGCTGGATGAATCCATAGCCTTTGGCGGCATTAAACCACTTCACAACGCCTTTTTCCTTCACTACACTTCTCCTGATTTATTGTTCGTCGTGCTCTTGGGGGTCCTGAGGCAAGGAAAGCGGACTTTCGTGGGCTTGCTAAGAACATTTCCAGGCGACGGCCAACAACCATATCTACTATGTACTGCGTAAGGTATTCTCTCAGATGGCTCCTCTATGGTCAAGCGTAAGCGTTATCTAAAGAGCGAAAACGAACTGACGGACAAGCTGCGGCGGCTGGCGGCGGTGCCGCGAGGCTCGGGCGTAGTTGTGGGTATCGGCGACGATTGCGCCATTTTCCGCCCGCGAAAGAGCCCGGAAGACCTGCTTTTTACCACCGATCTGTTGGTGCAAGGCACGCATTTTCAGCGCGTCACGCACAGCGCAGGGGATTTGGGCTGGAAAGCGCTGGCGCGCGGTTTGAGCGACATTGCGGCCATGGGCGGGGAACCGCGATTCTGCCTGGTGTCGCTGGCGCTGGCGCCGTGGTGCGACGCCGCCTGGGTGGATGGGTTCTTCGGCGGGCTGTTGCGGCTGGCGGGACGAGCCGGCACGGTGCTGGCCGGCGGCGATCTTTCTCACGGCGCGATTGTGGCGTGCGACGTGGTGGTCTGCGGCGCGGTACCCCGCGGCGGCGCCTTGCGGCGGGATGGCGCCCGCGCAGGCGACGCCATCTACGTTTCAGGCGCACTGGGCGGATCCGCTTTGGGAATGGCGGTGGGCCGCGGCAAGGCTTGGCGGAGGCACTTGCGGCCGGAGCCTCGCCTGGCACTGGGGCGATTCCTGCGCGAAAACGTGCGCGCCACGGCTGCCATGGATTTGAGCGACGGACTTTCGCTCGACTTGGCCCGCCTGTGCGCGGCTTCGGGCCTGGGTGCGGAGATTGTTGCGCCGCCAGTGTGGCGCGGGGCCACGCTCGAGCAGGCGCTACACGGCGGCGAGGATTACGAACTGCTGTTCACGGCGCCGCCGCGCGCGCCGGTGGCGGCGGCCTTTGAGGGCGTGCCGCTGACGCGCATCGGCGCGATGCGGCGGCAGGGTCCCGGCAAAGTTGTAATGGCCGGCAAGCCGCTCGAGGCGGGAGGGTACGATCATTTTCGGGCAAGGTAGACTAGGAGGAATCACTATGCGAACAAGCGGACTGCTGACGATTGCGATCATGGCCCTGGCGCCAACCTGGGCGGCGGCCGAGGTCGTCGACTCATCGAGCAACGGGTTTACGGTGAAGGTGGCGGTCACCATTCAGGCGCCGCCGGCGGAGGTGTACCAGCGGCTGATTCACAACGTGGGCGACTGGTGGAGCCCGGTGCACACCTTTTCGGGCGATGCTCACAATCTGAGCATCGAAGAAAAGCCGATGGGATGTTTTTGCGAGAAGCTCCCTGGCGGCGGCAGCGTGCGCCACATGGAAGTGATCTACCTGGCGCCGGGCAAGGCCCTTGGCCTCAGCGGCGGCCTGGGGCCGTTCGAGACGATGGCGGTGACGGGCAGCATGCGGTTCCAGATCTCGCCGGCTGAAGGCGGCGCCAAGCTGGAGCTGACCTACGCCGTCGGCGGCTACCTGAAGGCCGGTCTCGACACCTTGGCCAAGCTGGTGGATGGCGTCCTGCTGCAGCAGATCACGCGGCTGAAGAATTACATGGAGCACGGCGACCCGGCGCCGAAATAATGCCGCGATTTGCCACCACGCCGGAACCGCCTTATTACGCGGCGACCTTCACATCGATCCGCACCGAGGGTGACCGCGGCTACGGCGAGACGGCCGCACGCATGGAAGAGCTGGCCAAAACCATACCAGGGTATCTCGGCATTGAAAGCGCGCGCGACGCGGATGGCTTCGGCATCACCATTTCCTATTGGACGAGCGAAGCGGCCATTGCGGAGTGGAAACGGCAAGTGGAGCACCGGGCTGCCCAGGCGCGCGGCAAGCGGGAATGGTACACGCACTACGAAATCCGCATAGCCAAGGTGGAGCGCGCGTACAGCGGGCCGGTGCAGCGAAGCAGTCAATAAGGCAGCCGGCGTGGCTCGCTTTTCGGGTGTTGGGTTATGATTATGGCCGAAGGAGAGGATGGCACGTGCATCCTCTTCGGATGATCTGACGATGCAAGCACCGAAGTTTTGGATGAACGGGGTTGAGAGCGCTGGCGCGAGTGACGGACGACCGCTGACGGATGCAGAAAACGCCGAACTTGCGGACCGGAAACGCCGCTTGGCGTGGCGCAAAGTGCTGGAGACAGCGGCCAGCGCCGTCCTCGTTCTGGGACTTCTGGGGGGAAGCAAGGTCAACCGGCACATGTGCGACATTGCCGTTTTAGTCTTCGGTGCTGCCGCGCTGGCGCTCAGGTTCGTAAGCAGCCGCCAATGAGCGGTGCAGGTGCCGCATGTACTGTCCTAAATGCTTGACCGAGTATCGAGAGGGCTTTTTTGAGTGCGCCGACTGCCGCGTGCCGCTGGCCCCTGGACCACCACCGCAAATGGCTCCGGAACCGCCGCGGAACATGATCGCCGGACCTCCTCTCGAAGCGCCGAACAATGGCGATCTTGCGCTGGTTACGGTTCTGGAGGCGGCCGATACGTTCGGTTTATCGCTGGCGACAGCAGCCTTGGAAGACGCGGGTATCGAGTATGTAGTGGGGGGACGAATTCCTCGCATTCTTGGATACGACCGGAGTGGATTCTACGATGGTCCCGGCACCATTCAAGTGACGCCCGAGTTCGAAGCCAAAGCTCGTGAGCTATTGGAGCCTTTGCAGAAGCCTCTCCCGGCCGGCGAGATCGAAGGCGAAGCGGAGCAGGATCGGTGAGCCAACGCGTGAGGGCTTCGATCCGGCGCGTCCTGCGCGCAGGAGCAAGAGCAAGTTGCCCGCAGGCGTCTGTTTGCGCTATCCTAAAGACTCAAAACGCTGAAGTAAGGATTCGATTTAGCACAGATGGCCAATACGTATTCCGCGATCAAGCGGGTGCGCCAGATGGAACGGCGTACGGAAATCAACCGCAAAAACAAGACTCGCCTTCGCCACCAGATCCGCGTCATGCGGCGCGCCATCGCCGGCAAGGACGCTGCTGCGGCCGCCGCTTTGATGCCGGCCACATTTTCCATCATCGACCGCTCGGCGAAGACGGGCATCATCAAGAAAAACACGGCTGCGCGCTACAAGAGCAATCTGCACAGCCGGGTCAAAGCACTCTCCGCATAAACCCTCTAGCGACGCGCCTGTTGCATCTTGCAGGCTGCGCCGGAACCTCGCCATCGCGCCGGATACATGGCCAAACCATCTCTGCGACAAAGCTGCAATGGCGGAGGGCGTACAAGCCGTGCGGCTTCCTGGTGGGGCAGGATGCCATGTTGCGCTGCGGTTGACAACCGCAGCGCGTTCCGATTGGCAATCGGACCGCAGCTTACCAAGCTGCCCCACAAAGCTGCACGCGCGATTTTCAACGGCGCGGTGCGTCTCGAAGCGGCTTGTCTTGGTCTCATATAGATGCCTTGCCAGCAGGCTTGAAAATGGGTTGAAAACGGGCTGGCCCTCTTAGCCGGTTCTGCTTCAGAATCTAAGTATGCCGGTGCGAAGCAGCGCGACGCCGAATTCCGATCGGATGACGGACCTGGTGAGGGAGCTGCGCGAACTCGAAGACCGGGTCCAGGCAGGCGGAGGGACCGCCAAAGCCGAGAAACAACACAAGGCGGGAAAGCTGACCGCCCGCGAGCGGATTGGCCGCCTGCTGGACGCGGGCAGCCCATTTTTTGAAGTCGGCCTGCTGGTTGCCTACGACCGGTACGAAGGCGAAGGCCCGTGCGCGGGCGTGGTCACCGGGCTGGGGCGGATCGAAGGACGGGCGGCGGTGGTGGTGGCGAACGACGCCACGGTGAAGGCCGGCGCCTGGTGGCCGGAAACGATCACGAAGATTTTGCGGGCGCAGGAGATTGCCATGCGCAACCGGGTGCCGATCGTCTACCTGGTGGACTCGGCGGGCGTGAACCTGCCGCTGCAGGAAGGCATCTTTCCCGGACAGTACGGCGCGGGCCGAATCTTCTATTACAACTCGCTGATGCGGCGCAAGCTGCACGTGCCGCAGGTGTCGGCGGTGATGGGGCCATGCATCGCGGGCGGGGCTTACCTGCCGGCGCTGAGCGACGTGATCATCATGGTGGAGAACGTCAGTTTCATGGGACTGGGAGGGCCGAACCTGGTGAAGGGTGCGACCGGCAGCACGGCCAGCGCGGAGGCGCTGGGCGGCGCCTCCATGCACACGGTCTCGAGCGGTGTGGCGCATTACAGGGCCGAGGACGACGCACATTGCCTGGAGCTGATCCGGCAGATATTCCGCGCCTTTCCTCGTCCGCCCGTTGAGATCAGCGGCAGTGCGCCGGCGCTGACGGCTTCCGTGCTTTATGACACGCTGCCGGCGGACCACCGGCTGCCCTACGACGTGGAGCGCATCATCGGAGCGGTTTTCGATAGCGGCGACTACCTGGAGTTCCAGCCGGAGCACGCGCCGGAGATGCTGTGCGCGCAGGCGAGGTTGAACGGACGGCCGGTGGCGCTGGTGGCAAACCGGCGCGGCTTTCTGAAAACCGGAGCCGGAGCGCGCGTGGGCGGCATCATCTATATGGAATCGGCGCGCAAGGTGGCCTATTTTGTCGAGAATGCGGAGCGGCAGGGTTGGCCGTTGATCTACCTGCAGGATGTCTCCGGCTTTATGGTGGGCGTGGAAGCGGAAGAGAGCGGCATCATCCGCGCCGGGGCGGAGATGGTGGAAACCATGGCTTGCGCGACGGTGCCCAAGATCGTGCTGACGCTGAACCACGCGAGCGGAGCAGGCTATTACGCGATGGCCGGCCAGGGGTTCGACCCGCACTTCACACTGGGATGGCCGACGGCGCGGATTGGGGTGATGGAGGGTGAATCGGCGGTGCAGGCCGTTTTCGGGCCGGAAATCGAGAAACACAGGACGAGCGGGCAGCCGCTGCCGCCGGACGTGGAGCGGCGAATTGCGCAGACGCGGGCCGATTACGATCGCTGGCTGGAGGCGACTTTCGCGGCGGCGCGAGGGCACGTGGACGCGTTGATCGATCCGCTCGAAACGCGCCGGACGATGGCGTTTCTGTTGGAAGTCACGCTCGAAAACCCGAATCGCAGGCCGCTGGCGATGGAGACGCTGGCATGATCCGCGTCGCCAACGGGCAGGGTTTCTGGGGCGATTGGCTGGAAGCGCCGGTGCGGCTGGTGGAGCAGGGGCCGCTCGACTACCTGACGCTCGACTACCTGGCCGAGGTCACGATGGCCGTACTCGAGAAGCAGCGGCAACGAAAACCGGAGATGGGTTACGCGGCCGATTTCCCCCCGCTGATGGAGCGGCTGGCGCCGGCGCTAAGGCAGAACCGCATCCGCGTGGTCACCAACGCCGGCGGATTGAATCCCCGCGCCTGCGCCCGCGAGGTGCTGCGGCGCGCGCCGGGGTTGAAGGTCGCCATGGTGGAAGGCGACCGGGTGACGGAGCGAATCGGCGAGTTCCTGGCGAAGGGCTACCGGTTGAACAATATCGACACGGGCGAAGCAATCGACACGATTGGGGACAGGATTCTGAGCGCAAACGCCTACCTGGGAGCCTTCCCGCTGGCACAAGCTTTGGCGGCGGGCGCGGACGTGGTGATCTCCGGCCGCTGTGCCGATTCCGCGCTGGTGCTGGCGCCGGCGATTCACGCATTCGGTTGGAGAGAGGACGCGTGGGACCTGCTGGCGGCCGGCGCCACGGCGGGGCATATCGTGGAATGCGGCGCGCAGACCACCGGCGGCAATTCGCAAGTGGACTGGCGGGAGATTCCCGATTTGGATGAGATTGGCTACCCGATCGCAGAGATGCACGCCGACGGCCGCTTCGCGATTACCAAGCACGCGGGAACGGGCGGGCGCGTGACTTCGGACATCGTCAAGGAACAACTGCTATACGAGATTGGCGATCCGCGCGGTTATCTTACGCCGGATGTGATCGCCGATTTCACGGGGCTTCAGCTTGTGGACGCGGGGCGGGACAGGGTGGAGATCAGCGGCGCCAGAGGCCGCGAACGGCCTGGGTGCCTGAAGTTGAGCATCAATTACGCTGCGGGCTGGAAGGCCGTCGGGACGCTGGTTTACACTGCGCCGGAGGCGATCGCCAAGGCCCAGGCCGCGGACCGGATGGTGCGGCAGCGGCTCAAAAAGCTCGGCCTGAGCTTCGACGAGATCTACACCGAGTACCTGGGATGGAATGCGTGCCATGGAGACGCTGCGCCGGCGGTGGCAGAGGTTCCGGAGGTGCAGTTGAGAATTGGCGTGCGCGGCCAGGAGCGGAACGCGGTGGAGCGTTTCACCAGGGAAATGGCGCCGCTGGTGCTGGGCGGGCCGCCCGGCGCCACAGGCTATGGCGGCGAGGGTCGCCCGAAAGTGCGTGAAGTGATCGGCAACTGGGGCGCGCTGATTCCGCGGGAGGAGATACGGCCCGGCGTGGAGGTTTTCGAATGAAAGCGCCGCTCTCACGGCTGGCCCACACGCGCTCCGGCGATAAAGGCGACATGGTCAATATCGGCGTGATTGCGTGGCGCGCCGAGGACTATCCGGCGCTCGAGCGTGAAGTGACTGCCGGACGCGTGTACGAGTTCTTCCGCGACCGCATCGCGGGACCAGTGGAGCGATTCGAAGCGCCGACCCTCGGGGCGCTCAACTTCCTGTTGCACGGCGCGCTGGGGGGCGGGGGCACGGTATCGCTGCGCATGGATTCGCAGGGGAAAACCTTCGGCGCGGCACTGCTGCGGATGGAGATCGAAATCGATGAGTGAAAAACTGATGGTGCGGCGCCAGGGGCGGGTGGCGCGCATTACGCTGAACCGGCCGGAGGCGCGGAATGCACTCGATTCGGAGCTGTGCAGCGCGCTCCTCGGTGCGGTGAAGGAGGCCAACGCCGATGCGGCTGTAGGTTCCATTCTGCTCGATGCGGCGGGCTCCGCATTCTGCGCCGGGATGGATCTCAAAGAGCCGGCGGTGCTCGATTCGGGCGCGCTGACGCCGCTTCACGTGGGTCTGTTCTCGTTCGGCCGCGAGCTGAGGAAGCCGATGGTTGCGGCGGTTCAAGGGGCTGCACTTGGCGGCGGCACCGGCCTGGCGTTGAACGTGCACATTGTGCTGGGCGGTGGAAGCGCCCGGTTCGGGCTGACCGAGACTCGCCTTGGACTCTGGCCCTACGTGATTTTCCCGGTAGTGGCGGCGGCGGTTGGCAAGCGTAAGGCGACGGAATTGGCAATCACGGGCCGCATCATCGACGCGACGGAAGCGGCAGCGCTCGGGATAGTGGATGAAGTGGTAGCGGACGACGGTCTGGAGGCGCGCGCGATGGAGTTGGCCGGACAGCTCGCGCGGGGCAGCGGTGAAGCAGTGGCCGCGGGGCTAGGCTTTGTGCGCGAAACGGAGGGTTTGCCGCTGGAGCAGATTCACCGGCTGGCGGCCGAGCGTCGGCTGGAGGCGCAGCGGAGCGCCGATTTTCGCGAGGGAGTGGAGGCATTCCGGCAAAAACGCGCACCCGTTTGGCCGTCGCATCATCACATTACTTGAGGGGCAAATGTGGTGCCTGGGCTGGGAAGCTGAGGAGTTGGCGACAGGGGCTAAAGCCCCTGATGGCTGCACTTTGCGGCACGGCTGAAGCCGTGCCCTGATACAAGGCACTGGGCGGCGGGTTGGCGGGAGCGAGGATCTTGGAGAGGCGGGCTGGTGAGGGCGCAGGTTGGTGAGTGGAACGCTGGGGCCGAGGCCGCGCGGGATAAGCGTGAGATGTTTCCCTATGGGCTGCGCATTGCGGCTGAGTCCGTGGCGGTCGGCCGTTGGCAGGCGAAAGCGCCTGCCCCACCAACGGCGGCGAGCCAAGAACCGGCGGCAAAGACCGCCGGCGCTCCCAGGCTTGGCGAGGATTGGTGAGAAGACGGCTGGTCGCAGGTGAGGGCCTGAGGGACTCGACGAGGAGGGGTCTATGACTGGGGCCGAGGCCGCGCGGGATAAGCGTGCGATGTTTCCCTATGGGCTGAACATTGCGGCTGAATCCGTGGCGGTCGGCCCTTGGCAGGCGAAAGCGCCTGCCCCACCAACGGCGGCGAGCCAAGAACCGGCGGCAAAGACCGCCGGCGCTCCCAGGGTTGGCGAGGATTGGTGCGAAGACGGCTGGTGCAGGTGAGGGCGTGAATAGGGATTCGACGAGGAGGGGTTAGTGACTGGGGCCAAGGCCGCGCGGGCAAAGCGTGCGATATTTCCTTATTTCAATGAGGAGCACGAGCTGTTCCGGGCCTCCGTCAAGCAATTCTGTCAGCGCGAGATTGCGCCCCACTCTCAGCAGTGGGAAGAGGAGCATCAGTACCCCAAGGAGATTTTTCGGCGGGCCGGTGCGCTGGGGCTGTTCGGCATCCGCAGCGATCCGGAATGGGGCGGAGCCGGGATGGACTGGTGGGCCAGCGCGGCCGCTTACGATGCGCTGCGCTACACGGACTTCCCCAGCCTCAATATCGGCTTTATGGTGCAGGCCGATCTCACCATCCCCATGATCGAGCATCTGGGGACGAGCGAACAGAAACGCGAATTCCTGGCGCCGGCCATCACTGCAGAACGCATTGCGGCGCTGGGCATCAGCGAACCTGGCTGCGGCTCCGATGTGGCGGGGATCCAGTGCAGCGCGCGCGAATCCGGCGGCGATCTGATTGTCAACGGGCAGAAGTTGTGGATCACCAACGGCGCCATCGCCGACTTCATCGTGCTGGCCGTGCGCACGGCAGAGAGCCGGCACAAAGGCATTTCGGTGGTCCTGTTTCCGACCGACGTCAAGGGATTCAGCGTGGGCCGGCGCGTCAGCAAGGTGGGCCACGTGGCGTCCGACACGGCGCATCTATTCTTCGACGAATGCCGGATTCCGGTGCGGTACGTGCTGGGCGAGCGCAACCACGGCTTCTATTACGTGGTTCGCAACTTCCAGGGCGAGCGCGTGGCGTTGACTCTGCTGGTGCTGGCGTTCATGGACCGGGCCATCGAGCTGGCGGTTGCTTACGCACGCGAGCGCAAGGCGTTCGGCGTTCCCCTGATTGAGAAACAGGTGTGGAAACATCGCTTCGCCGAGCACGTGGCGAACATTGAAGCCGCGCGCTGGCTGACCTATCGGGCGCTGGATCTTCTGAACCGCAACGAGAAGCCGGAAAACGCCGTGGCAATGGCGAAGCTGGTGGTGTGCGACCTGGCGCAGAAAGTGACTTACGACTGCATGCAGGTCTTCGGCGGCTTTGGTTATACCACGGAATATCCGATCGGCCGCATCTGGCGCGACATGCGGCTCTACACCATCGGCGGCGGCACCAGCGAAATCATGAAAGAGATCATCGCCAAGCACCAGGGTTACTAAGTCAACACTCCCGCCAGCGATAGCTTAGACCTCATTTTTCTCCGGCAGGTGCAAAGGCGTATAAGGTATCGCCCGCGCCCACGATCAAATATTGCCGGCCATCCAGCATCCAGGTGGAAGGCCCGTTGCTGACGTTTTGCGGCAGAGCGAAATGCCAGAGGATTTTCCCCGCCGCCGGGTCATAGGCGATCAGGTTTTGCGCCATGTCGCCGGTGAACAGCAGTTTGCCGGCGGTGGTGAGGATGCCGGGACCGGCTGTGCCGAACCCTCCGCTGGGATAGGTGTGGCTCCAGCGGATGCCGCCGGTTTTGACGTCGAGCGCTTCCAGCACCGCCTGGCTCCAGAGACCGCCGCCGCGCCCGCCGTACCCTTCCGGCTTGGGGTCGGTATCGGTGAGATAGGCGATGCTGTAACCGCGGGA
This sequence comes from Bryobacterales bacterium, assembly GCA_963761855.1. Classification (GTDB taxonomy): domain Bacteria; phylum Acidobacteriota; class Terriglobia; order Bryobacterales; family Bryobacteraceae; genus Bog-375. The sequence continues at coordinate 100,005 of CAVXJY010000121.1, forward strand.
TGCGTTGACGTAGAACAGGCCGGTATCCGGATCGTAACTGGGAGAGGGCCAGTTGGTGCCGCCGCCGGCCGGAATATCGATCAGCGATCCATCCACCTTCGGCTCTTTAGCGGGATCCGGGATTGGCTGCCCTTTGGCGTCGACGCCCTTGGACCAATCGACGCCGGTGAAGCCTTTGGAAACCAGGTTTTTGCCGTTGGTGCGGTCGAGCACGAAAAAGTACCCGCAGCGCGCCGCCTGCGCCAGCAGCTTGCGCGGCCGGCCGCCGACGACGGCATCGAACAACACCGGCGTTTCCACGTTGTCCCAGTCGTGCGTGTCGTGCGGCGAGGCCTGGAACTACCAGACCAGCCTGCCGGTATCCGGGTTGAGGGCGACAATCGACGCCGTCCACAGGTTGGCGCCCTGGCGGCTCTGGCCCGCGTAGACCGGATTAGCGTTGCCGGTTCCCCAATACAACAGGTTCAATTCCGGATCGTAAGTGCCAGGCAGCCAGGTCATGCCGCCGCCGTGATCCATGGCGGCCTTACTTGGCCAGGTTTCCGAGCCGGGATCACCCGGCTTTTGCGGCTCTGTCCACCAGCGCCACTGGAGCTGGCCGGTTTCGGGATCGCGCGCGTCCAGGTAGCCGCGTACATCCATGGCATCGCCGCTCACTCCGACCAGCACGTGGTTCTTCACGATCATCGGCGCCATAGTGGTGAAGTATTGCAGCTTCTCGTCGGCGACTTTCTTGCGCCAGCGCTCCTTGCCGGTGGCGGCGTCGAGCGAAATGAACCAGCCGTCCGGCCCCAGGAAATAGAGCCACTGGCCGTACATGCCCAGGCCGCGATTGCCTACCAGGTGGCCGCCGCGATCCTCCCAGTCATATTGCCAGATGGCCTCGCCAGTGCGCGCGTTCACCGCGAACACATGGTCGGGGATGGTGAAGTACAGGACGCCGTTCGCCATCAGGGGTGTGGATTTGACGACCGGGTTGCCCACGCCGCGCTGCGGGCCAATGCCGGCGATACGATACATCCAGGCGAGCTGGAGCGACCCAAGATTGGAAGCGCTGATTTGCTTGAGCGGGCTGTAGCGGCGGCCGGAATAATCGCCGTTGTAAGTGGGCCAGGCGTCCGCGGGCGGGTTGAAAAGGCGCAAGGCCTTCGGGTCCAGACCTTGTGCGGCCGCGAACTGGGAGATTAGCAGCGCGAGCGCCGTAAGCAGGAAGCTACGCAGACAGCGCTCAGATTGCCCCTGGTGCCTTAGACATGTTCTCATCGGAGCGTCACCAGATACGCGGTGAGATTGTGAACCTCGGCGTCGGTGTATTTGCCGAGCAACTGCCGGTGCGCCGCCAGCCGGTCCTCCACGGCAACCTGCAAACCGTTCGTGCGCGGCCAGGAATGGTAGTAGCCGGACGCGTCGGTGAGCGAGACCGTGAAATCATCCAGGCGTTTGAGGGTGCCGGAAACAGTCTCGCCGCCGGGCAGTGTGACGGTAACCTTGCGAACGCCCGGACCGAATCCGCCCGGCCACAGGAAACGATTCTGCAGCACATCCGGCGGATAGCGGCCGGCGATGTGGGCCAGGTCGCCGGTGGGCGAATGGCAGGCGCTGCAGCCGCCGGCGCCGTTGAAGTAGGCCTGGCCCTTTTTCGGGTCGCCGGTGACGACGTTGAGGGTATGATAGGTGCCGCGGTTGGCCGCGAGTTCCACTTTCAAGTGCAGGAACTCGGCGATGTCGTAGACCTGATCGGCGGTGAGCGCGGAGAACGCCGGCATGCCTTTATCGGCGCGCCCTTTCAGCACTACAGGTCCGATCAGGTCACCCTTTTCATCGTGTAACACCAGAGGTGAGCGCACCAGGTCGGGACCATCGGCGCCGGTGGCTTTTTCGCCGTGGCAGAAGGCGCAATTAGGGGCGTAGAGCCTGGCGCCGCGCTCGGCTGCCACCGGGTCCGGAGCGGCGCCCAGCCCGAGGAAATCGCGGATTACGGCGCCGCGCCCACCGCGGCCGCCCGACTGCGGCGGAGGAAGTTCCTGGGCGCCCAGCGAGGCTGCCGCGGAGATCAGAAGCGTAACCGCAAGAAGGTGGACCAGAATTCGCATGGCTTCATTCTTGGCGGCGACGCCGCTCGCAGACGGCACTTCTCACGGTCGCCGCGCACCCGACAGGCTACTATCTTCGCCGAATGGTTTGCAAGTCTGGCATAATGCTGGCTTATGCCTGTCTCTTTGAAAAATCAAGTGGCGCTGGTGGTGGGGGCGTCGAGCGGCATCGGCAGGGCCATCGCAGTTGGGCTGGCGCGGGAAGGTGCCAGCGTGATGGCCGCGGCGCGCCGCGAGGAACGGTTGCGCGATCTGAAAGCGGAAATGGCCGGTCACCGGTTCGAAATCTGCTGCGCCGACGCGACCAAACTGCCCGACGTCGAACGGATGGTGGCAGAGACGCGGCGGCTGCTGGGGCGAATCGCCATGATGGTTTACGCGACGGGCACCAACACACCGGACCGGGCGTTGGTGCGCCTGCGGCCGGCCATCTGGGACGAGCTGATCTCGACCAACCTGAACGGGGCTTACTATGTCACCCAAGCCGTGCTGCCCGCCATGCGCGAGGCTCGCGGCGGCCACCTGATTTACATTGCGTCCATTTCCGGCCGCACGCCCGACATCTCGGGCGCGGCGTACCAGGCGTCCAAACACGGCATGATCGGCCTGGCCCATGCCATCCGCGTGGAGGAACACGCAAACGGCATCCGCACCACGGTCATCAACCCCGGACTGGTGGATACGGAGATATTGGAGAAGCGTCCGGTGAAACCGCCGCCGGAACAACTGGCACAGGCCCTGCTGCCGGAACACGTCGCCGAGGCGGTTTTGGCATGTGCCAAGCTGCCGGCGCGGGCGGTGGTCTCGGAACTGACCATCGTGCCCACGGCGATCTGAGCTTTTACCGGGGCGTGAACGAGTCATTGGCGGTAAGCGCTCCCTCACGGCCGGGGCTCCGACGAGCATCACAGGGCCGGGCAAAGATGCGCTACCCGCGATATACTCATTTGGCTATGACGCGAAGAGAGCTGATGGCCGCGGCGGCCGGTTGCGCGCCGTTTCTGCTGTCACGAAAGACAGCGCAAGCCGCAGAGGACGCGATTCGCGGCTTAGGTGGAGCGCCTGCCGCCTTCGGCCTTGAAATGCGCGCGGCCCGCGCCGCCGATCCGGAGGCCGATTTCCTCGAGTTCTGCCACCAACTCGGGCTGGATGGTTGCGAAACACGCCTGGTATCCTATGAGGCCGAAGCGGTCCGGGCTTTTCGTGAGCGCGCCGAGCGGTATCACATGCGCGTGATCCTGGACACACCGCTGCCGCGCGATGAGAACGACGTCGCGCGCTTCGATGCGGCTGTCAAAGCGTGCAAGGAGACCGGCGCCTTCAGCCTGCACGCCGCCATGACCCAGAGGCGGTACGAGGAGTTCGATACCCTGGACGCCTTCCGCCGCGATTTCGAGCGCTGCCGGAAATCGGTGGCGCTGGCTGAGCCGGTACTGCGACGACACCGGCTGAAGCTGGGCATCGAGAACCACAAGGGATGGCGCGCGGCGGAGCAGGCGGCGTGGCTCAAGCGCCTCTCCAGCGAGTGGGTGGGCGTGCATTTCGACTTCGGCAACAACCTTTCGCTGTGCGAAGACCCGGAGGAGACGTTTCGGATCCTTTCGCCGTATGCGATCGCCTGCCACCTGAAGGATATGGCGGTCGAGCCATACGACGACGGCTTCCTGCTTTCGGAAGTTCCATTGGGCGACGGCATTCTCGACCTGGCGCGCTGGGTGGCGGCGCTGCGGCAGCGCGACCCGCAGATCCCGTTCGATAGCGAGACCATTACACGCGATCCGCTGAAGATACCTGTATTCACGAAGAAATATTGGGCGACATTCGACGACGCTTACAGCCCGCTGCCCGGCCGCGACCTGGCGAGGGTGCTGGAAATCGTGCATCGGAACCCGCCGAAAAAGCCGCTGCCGCGTCCTTCCGAACTGAGCAAAGAGCAGCAGGTCCGGCTGGAAGCGGAGAATAATCAATTAAGCATCCGCTATGCCCGGCAAACGTTGCGGCTGTGACGGCGGCGGGCTTAACACAGCAGGCGCCGCGCCGCGCTAGCATTTTATAATTATCTAACCCAACCATGAGAGCTTTTCGAGTGAAGGAGACCGTATGCCGCTTTCCCGCCTGTTCGCCGCCTTGGGGGTGGTCATGCTGATGCCGCTCGCCGCCCAAACGCCGAACGCTCCGGCGCCGCCGGTTGCACCCGTCAAGGAGCACCGCGAAGTGCGCCACGGCGAGACCGTGATCGACAACTATTTCTGGCTGCGCGAGAAAAGCGACCCGGAAGTAGTCCGCTATCTGGAAGCGGAGGACGCTTATACGACGGCCATGACGGCCGGCCTGAAGCCGTTCCAGGAAGCGCTGTACAAAGAGATGCTGAGCCACATCCAGCAGACCGACATGGGTGTTCCGGTGCGCCGCGGCGCATACCTGTATTACGGACGGACGGTGGAAGGCAAGCAGTATCCGATTCGCTGCCGCCGCAAGGGCAACATGGAAGCGCCGGAGGAGGTGCTGCTCGATGCCAACCAACTCGGCGAACAACATAAGTTCGTCGGTATCGGCAATTTCGTGGTCAGCGACGACGGCAACCTGTTGGCTTACACGGTCGACTACACGGGCTTCCGCCAGTACACGCTCGAAGTGAAGGACCTGCGTGACGGCCGCACGCTGCCCGACACGGCCGAGCGCGTCACCTCGGTGGAGTGGGCGGCCGACAACCACACCTTATTCTTCACCACCGAGGACGCGGTTACCAAGCGTCCCGACAAGCTCTGGCGGCACGCGCTGGGCGATTCCGCTTTCACGCCGCTCTACGAAGAGAAAGACGAGCTGTTCGATATCGGCTTGCAGAAAACGCGCGATAAGCGGTACCTGGTTTTGGGGATCGAGAGCAAAGATACTTCCGAGTGCCGCTATCTGCCCGCAGGCGAGCCGGGCGGCGCGTTCCAGGTTTTCCTGCCTCGCGAGAAGCAGCACCGCTATTACCTGGATCACCGCGGCGATCTTTTCTATATCCGCACCAACAAGGATGGACACAATTTCGAAGTGGTGACGGCGCCCGAAAAGGATCACGCGCCGGCGAACTGGAAGGTGCTGGTGCCGCACCGCGCCGACGTGCGCATACAGGACGTGGATCTGTTTCGCGACTACGCCGTGCTGGTGGAAAAGACGCAGGCGATCGACCGCATGCGCGTCTACGATTTCCACGCGGGCACGTGGACCGCGATCGACTTTCCCGAACCTGTCTACGCGGCGTTTCCGGGCGAGACGCCGGAATTCGATTCCGAAACGTACCGCTACAACTACCAGAGCATGGTGACGCCGCCCAGCGTCTACGATTACGACGTGCGCACTCACAAATCCGTGCTGCGCAAGCGGCAGGAAGTGCCGGGCGGCTTCGAGTCATCGAACTATGCGACTGAGAGGCTGTGGGCTACGGCGCGGGACGGCGTGAAGGTTCCGATTTCCATCGTGTATCGCAAAGGCTTTGCGCGCGACGGCTCGGGCGCGCTGCTGCTTTACGGCTACGGTTCGTATGGCATTGGCACGCCGCCCACGTTTTCAGGCTCGCGGCTGGCGCTGCTCGACCGCGGCGTTGCCTTCGCCATCGCGCACATACGGGGCGGCGACGAAATGGGCGAGCAGTGGCGCGAGGACGGCATGCTGATGAAGAAGAAGAACACGTTCTTCGATTTCGTCGATTGCGCCAAATTCCTGGTCGCGCAGCACTGGACTTCGCCGCACCGGCTGGCTATCGAAGGCGGCAGCGCGGGCGGGCTGCTGATGGGTGCGGCGATCAATCTGGCGCCCGATCTGTTCCGCGCGGTGCACCTGGCGGTGCCGTTCGTCGACGTGATGAACACCATGATGGATGCTTCCCTCCCGCTAACTGTTGGCGAGTATCTGGAATGGGGCAACCCCAACCAGAAAGCCGACTACGATTACATGAAGACCTACAGCCCCTACGATAACCTGGAGCGCCGCGCCTATCCGGCCATATTAGTGACCACCAGTTTCAACGACAGCCAGGTAATGTACTGGGAGCCGGCGAAGTATGTGGCGCGCCTGCGCACACTCAAGACCGATTCGAACCCGCTGCTGCTGAAGATCAAAATGGAGCCTGCCGGCCATGGTGGGGCGTCCGGCCGCTATGACCGGTTGAAGGACCAATCCTTCGAGTACGCGTGGATATTGACGCAGTTGGGGATTACGCAATAGTCCAGGGAATGCCGGACCAGAAATGCGAAAAGCGCGCGTCACACGCGGGATTAAGGCCGGGAATCGTCGCGCCACTCCTTACCGGCTACCCGCATGATGTAGCATCGTACCTGTCGCGAGCCGGCCAAACTGATACACGTTGTATCGCGCCAGCTTAAATTGCAGAGTCAGTTTGGTGTTTTGAATTTCACGATCTGTCACCAGGTACTGGCCTTGCTTCATCGAATCAACGGGGTCCGCGTCCGGTTCCCACTGCTCAAGTCTGCCCAGTAAGCCGCACGCATAAAGAATCGCGAGGTCCTTGAGATGACTGTCCGTCCAGACACGCACCGGGGGCGCCGAGGCGCCAAGGTCAAGCAGGTGAGGTGTCAGCATTTCCGCTCGGAGCCAGGCGCCGACCGCGATGGCATCGGTGTCAGGGCCACCTGCCGCCCGCAGGGAACGCATGGCGCGGGCTTGATTATCCCATGCCCAAAACACTCCGACTAAGCCAACCAGAGCGATTGCGGCGATCCGCTGCGGTGGTGTGTGCGTGTGTGTCAAAGACAGCAGATTGGACAATGGAGCAAGCGCGATCGGTAACAGGGCCATGCTAAGAAGAGCAACCGTCGTATTGGGGTGCCCATCTGGATTGGCAGCGACAGCGGAGGCTATCAACATGCCTAGCCCCAGACTCACGGTAGTTAGAACGGTCCTAACACGTCCCCGATCCGGGCCCTTTCGAAGGCAGCCCCAGACAATGCCGAATAGAAGTAGCGGCAAGAGCGACCACAAGTTGTTTAACAGGGCGCGCGGATATGCGGAGAGGCGGGCAGATAGAAGAGTTATTCCGGAGTCCTTGATTAAAGAACGGGCGTTTCGTTCGATTGCGTCAAAAGGCGAACCAAATTTCACCCAGCATCCAATAAGCCAGACGACACAATAGGAAACGGACACAGCCGCAAACCACGACCAGGTGGCCAACCGGAAGGCGCCTCCTTGTTTCTGCGAAATCCAGGCGTAAACCAGTAGCACCAGGAGGATGGGTCCTAATACCATCCATGCAACCATATGGAACGAGGTGGCCGCGGCGAAGCACAGGGCAGCGGCCCACCACGCCAGTGACTGGAACCGCGGCGCCGCCGAAAGTCCTATCAGGAAAAGCCCGGCGCCGCCAAGGACAAAACCGGTTATGGGCGTTTCCGGCATAGTCCCGCCCCCGAGCACAACGCCGATCCACCAGGGAGCCACAAACAGCACTGTCAGAATCGAATGGCGTTGGTGGCGGTAGATACCCTCGGTAAACAGGAACACGCCGAGCAAGGCTAATAGGTTGAATAAGACTGCAACGCATTTGACCGCGGCCAATGGATCGGGTATCAGATGCATGGCAAGGCCGTTTACGTAGAAAGTGCCGCCTTGCCATATGCCATCCCATGTAATCAGATATGGTTGCTTGTACCACCCCCAGGAGAGATAAAACCGGGACGCATCGTCAGGGATGGAGTAATGAAACCCGAGTGAAGCGAGCAGGAATAAGCAGGCCAATCGCCATGCCCAGGCGCCGCACACAGCCAAAGCGCCTTGCGCCCAGGAGGCACGCCGCGGTGACGCGGCTGGTCTGGGGTCGTGTCCGCGGTTCGAGAATAGAAGCAGAGCAATCACAGCGGCGGCCTGCGTCATCCACCCTGCGGCCTGAATCGACAAAACCCGATTGACGATCACGTGCTTCTCGCTCTTCTGAAATCCCGGCCGGGAGCCTTGCCCCGCTGTGCACTTAACCGCTGCGCGTTTACGACGGGAACGCGGCGTGCGGCTGCTCGACGCGCTCAGCAGGTTGCACTGTGAACCCAGTGCAGCAAGCGCCTTTGAGAACCCCAATTATACAAGGAAGGTAACGCTCGAAACGATCAAGGTGGCCGCCGCTCCCTCAGCCGCGCCTGAGGCTGTGATGGGTGCGCCGCGGCGCTCCTGCTAGAGTAGAGCTTGGCTTTGCTTTGGTTGCAATCGGGAATTGTGCCGCCGGCGCTGGCGGCGCTGGTAGGCTGCGGCGGCGCTGTAGTGGGGATCTGGCTGACGGGCATGCGCAGCCGCATAGCCGCCGTGGTGCCGTTCAGCGCCGGAGTGCTGATCGGCGTGGCGCTCTTCGGCCTGCTGCCCGAGCTGGCGGAGGATTCCAGTTGGCTGCTGACGCTCGGATTGTGCGCCGGCGGCTACGGCCTGTTGCTGTTCATTAACCGCTACGCCTACCCCATTTGCCCGACCTGCGCGCATGACCACGATCACAGCGCGTGCGGCACCGAACTGCACGGTTTCGCCGCACCGTTGATCGCCGCGGCGGCTCTGCACAGTTTTCTCGATGGCTGGAGCGTGGCGGTGGTCGAGCACGTGGCTCCGCTCGGTTTGCGGGTTGCGGTGCCGATCGCAATCGCGCTGCACAAAGTGCCCGAGGGCATCGCTCTGGGCGGCGTGATGCGCGCGGCGGTGCCGTCACGCGCGACGGCGCTGCTCTGGTGTTTGCTGGCGGAAGGCTCGACGCTGGCCGGCGGTGCGCTGGCCCTCACGCTGGCACCGAACCTGGGCAGCCTGTGGACCATCTATCCGCTGGGTCTGACCGCCGGCTGGCTGGTTTACCTTGGCTATCATGCAGTGCACGAAGAGTGGAGACGCGCGGGCGGCGCCCGGGCGTCGGCTTCGGCGCTCGCCGGCGGAGCCGCCGCAGCCCTTATTCAGCGCGGGGCAGAAGCGCTGCTGCGGTAGGGCGAGGGTACCAAGGCACGGTGAGATAAGCTCCCTGACAGTCGCGGCTCTGCCGGGAGCGCGTGAAGAGAAGGTTGGCAGGCGGAAGCGCCTGCCCCACTCCCCCGCTACTGCGCACGAATCCAATCCAGGATAGCCACGTCGAGCCAGAACCGGTGCGCGCCGCGCGCTAGGAACCCGAGATGGCCGCCGTGTTCGGTGAGGACGACCTGGAGGTGTGGATTGCCGCGCACCGCGGGATGCTCCAGAATCCGCCACGGGACGAAGGTATCGTCTTTGGACTGGATCAGCAGTGCGGGCACGCGAATGCGGTCCACGTAACCGATCGCCGATTGGGTGCGGTAGTACTTTTCTGCCGTGCCCAGTCCAAACGATGGGGCGGTGATGCGGTCGTCGATGGCGATCACCGAATCCAGCCGGGCGAGATCCGCCGCCTGGTAGCGGCCGGTCGCGAGCAGGCGCCGGCGCATCTTGCGAACAAAGCGGCGCTGGTACAGGCGATTGTCGGGAGCGGCGATACGCTGCGCGCAGGCGCCCAGGTCGAGGGGCGCCGACACGGCACAAACACCGCGCATGAGCTCCGTCGCCGAATTGCCCAATTCTCCGGCCAGCTTGAGCGCCACGTTTCCGCCCAGCGAGAAGCCGACGACAAAAGCGGGCGCACGGCCCTCCTGGCGGAAAAGGCGCAGCACGGCGGCCAGGTCGCCGGTCAATCCGGCATGGTAGAGGGTGGGCGATAGGCGCTCGGTGCCGCCGCAGGTGCGCATGTGGAAGCGGTGCGCGGCGTAGCCGGAGCGAAGCGCGGAGGCGGCTAGGCTTTCGATATAGCCGGCCTCGCCAGAGCCCTCCAGGCCATGCAGCATCACGATCTCACCCGCCGCCGATTCGGGACGCTGCGATTCCACCAGTACGGAAACGCCCGGTTCGGTTTCGACGATGCGCCGCTCGACGGATTGCGGGGCGTGCGGCCGCTTCCAATAATGCGATGCGATGGTCTGCAGGTGCGGGTTGCGGAGCAGGGGATGGAAAGGGATCATCCAGGCGCCGTGGAGGAAGGGTGCGACGGAGCGCCGCCAAGGGTGCCGGCGCGGCACGCACGAGTGCGCGCGCCACGCTGCTTCAAGGCTTCTTCACAACCGTGATGGCGGTGACGTAATACTTCACGTCTTGCACCACCACCGTGGCTTTGATGTGGTCGCCCACTTTGAGTTTGGCAAACTCGGAATCGGGCTTGACGGGGTAATCCATTGTCATGGCCTCCATCCAGTCGCCGATTTTGCCTGCGTCGATGGTGGCGGTTTTCGACGAAGCGTCGAGCGCCTTGACGTCGCCTTCCATGGGGTAGCGCTTCACCTGCGCCGTGGAAGCGCAGGAGGCGAGCAGGAGCGCCATCGCAGCCAGCAGGATTCGCGCCGTCATCGCTCCCACTCCTCGCAGACCGCAGGAGGCGGCAGAATGAACTTGGGATCGATGGCTTTTCCGGACGGCGTGGGCACGGACATGCGATCGGCGACACTCTCAGGCACCGGCGCGCGCAGCAGAGGAATCGAGCATGCCTTGGGCAGCATGGCGAGCGCCGCGCCGCGGCCGGGCAACACGAGACCGGGCGAGACTAATCCAGGCATCCTCCCAGCGCGCTGCGCCAACTGCGTGCCTGCTGGCAGCCAATCGAGCCGTTGCGGCAATTTCTCGAAGACGCCCTGATTCGCAGGCCGGGGCGGGGAAGTCTGCGCCAGCAAAGCGGACGGCAGTAACGCAACAAGAACCCAGATGCGCATGAGGGCCTCCTGGAGGTAGTATCGCGCCCAGCGGCGCGCGCCGCAACATGAGGCCACGACCCCGGACGACTGCACCTTTGCATTTTGCTATACGTGAAGGGTCAAGAATGCTTTCTGACTGGCCAGAAGTTTTGGAGACCCTTCACAGTCGCCACCGCGCAAACACGCCGAACTTCTTTCAGGATCGAACGCTTGCCGATTTTGTCACTGACCTGGCCCTCGCCGACCGGACTCCCTTCCTACTCGCTGCCTACACCAGGTATCGGGAACTGGGACCGCCTTCAGAGGAGTTCGACTCCGAGCACAATTTCAAATCCTCGATATACAGCATTCTGATCAGCCTGCTTCTCTCATCGCAGGTCGATGCGACCGAGGACGCCGCCTGCGCCATCCTGCGCGCATCGTTCCATTTCTGCGGACACGGTGGTGACGTCCTGGCGCCCATTCGTTTGGCCGAAAGGGCGTTCACTGGTAAGCCGTACACAGCCCAGCTATTCGATGCAGCCTTGGTCTATCGGCAGACACTGAAGGGGCTGGCCGCCGTCCAGGCGCAACTTGCAAAGCAGGAGCTGTCTTGGATCCTATGGCACGACCCTCGGCACCCCGAAAAGCACTGCTGGACCCGAGTAATTCAGTTGTCGCTCGCCGTAATGCCACGCGACGAGGCGTTCGCCTGGCAGTGGATGTTGCGGCACACCACGCACGCCTTAAATCGCCCCTGCGGAAAGATATGGCTCGTTGAGGCTGAGCGGCGGATGGAACTGCTGGGCGCGAACCGCTATCGCGATCGGCTCGACCAGTGGTTCGTGTTCCCCCGAGGGGAGCCGATCCGGCTGAGCCCGGCCGGGAGCAACGTGCTGCGGTTAGTCGTTTCCTACGGCGCGCTCGCGCCGAAGGCGCTTCCTGCGTTGTCGCGCCTCAAGAGCGTGAAGTGGGCCGCTCCTGCCAATGCGCGCAAGGTGATGACGAGCCTCGCCTGGCTGCAAGAGCGACGGTAGCTTATCGCCTGAGATACGCGTCGTCCTTGTCGATCCAGTCCTGGCGGATGGGGCTGAAGACGTCCAGATCGACGGTGTCTTCGAGCGCCTCGGCGCTGTGCGGCACGTTGGAGGGAATGAGCAGCACCTGCCCCTTGCCGACCGTCACTTCTTTGCCTTCGAGGCGGAATAGCAGCGCGCCCTCCAGGATGTAAGTGATCTGCTCGCTGTCGTGCTGGTGGGTGGGCACGAGTGCGCCCTTCTTGAAAAAGATCCGCGCCAGCATCGCCTTCTTGCCGTTGACGTACTGGCGCGACGCCTTCTCGTTCAGAGGCTCTTTTTCCATCTCATCCCAGGTGTAATGTTCCACGGCGGGCGGCTCCTCGTTCACTTCTTTCCTTTAGCGCTCTTGTAGGCCTCGCGGATCTCGCCGATCTGGCGGGCGTGCGATTCGGTGTGGGCGGCTTGGTCTTCCAGCATCTGGCCAAGCGTGATGCGGCCGCGCCGGGTGTGATTACCAGTCCGTTCGTGGGCGTTCTCCGGCAAGCCCTTCAGCAGGTCGTAATTCTCCGCGCGCGTACGGCGCATGGTTTCGAGCGACTGCTTCGGCTTGCGGCGCGCATAGTCCAGATGGCTGGCCCAAGCATCCTGATCGAACCAGATCAGGGTCGGCGAATCCTCCGCAATCACCTGGCGAAAGCGGTGCGCGAAAACGATCTCGGCATCGGCGAGATGCGCGATGATCTGGCGGATGCTCCATTTGCCGGGGGCGGTGACGAAGTCCTCTTCCTCACCGAAGACGCCGGTGAGCACCACGGCCAGCAATTCCGGGCCGCGCCGGTAGCGTTCGAGCAATTCTGGTATGTCGGCCATAGGTGTTTCAGTAATAATCGGCGCAGCTCATATAGTAGCCGCACTCCTCGCAAAGCAGCTTGCACTTCCGCGCGGTGAGGCGCGTGGAGCAGACCGGGCAGTAGAGCATCGGCTCCCCTTCGTCACGGCGGGACTGGATCGCGGATTTGTCTTGCGGAGCACTCTCAGCGTCCATCGGCAGCCTCTCACCTTCGTGCACGGATGAAGCAATTATACAACTGTGGCCCGCGCCGGCGGTCTCGCGACATAAAGGTGGAATCGCGGGCCTGTTGTGGCGCAGGTTGGCAGCCTACGCGGCGGCTGGCGGGGGGCCGATTGACAATCGGCCGCAGTGCTGCCGGCCTCTTTCGCTTTACAATGAACCATGGTGAAGGCGAGGGCGGTACTGGCGGCGGTGTTGGCTGCCGGAGTTTTGAGCGCGCAGCAGCCTGGGCGCACGTTGCGGCCTCCGGCCCGCGGCACGCGCGGCGCGGTGGCGGGCGGCACCGAGTACGCTACCGAGGCCGGCATGCGCATGTTCACCACCGGCGGCAACGCGGTGGATGCCGGGATTGCCTGCATGTTGGCGGCTTCGGTCGCCGAGTTTTCCCATTTCGGGATGGGCGGCGAATCGCCCATCCTGGTGCGCACCAAGGAAGGCAAGGTGTTCGCCATCGCCGGTGTCGGCACCATGCCGAAACTGGCCACGGCCGATTTCTTCCGCAACCACCGGTTGACCGAGCAGGAAATCGTGGACCCTCCGGCGCCGCACGGTTTGAAGGACTGGGTGCCGGTGGCGGGCATTCTTTCCGCGCTGGTGCCGGGCATGGTAGAGGCGGCGCTCGTGACGCTGCGCGATTTCGGCACGAAATCGTTCGGGGAAGCGGTTGAGCCCGCCATCGAGCTGGCCGATGGATTCCCGCTCGACGATATGCGCGCCGCGTCGATCCGCTACAGTGTGAAGTACCTGGCGGCATGGCCGTCTTCGCGGCGGGTTTTTCTTCCCGACGGCAGAATTCCGGGTGTGGGCGAGATCTTCCGCCAGCCCGATCTGGCGCGCACGCTGCGCTCCATGGTGGCAGCGGAAAAGCGAGCTCTGGCTGCGGGGGCCAGCCGCGAGAAGGCGATCGACGCCGTGCGCGACTACTTCTATCGCGGCGAAATCGCGCACCGCATCGGCGAGTTTTCCGAGAAGAACGGCGGCCTGCTGCGCTACGAAGATATGGCGGCGTTCCACATCGAACCCGAGGACGCGGTCTCCACCACTTTCCACGGCTACACGGTTTACAAGCCCGGCTTCTGGAGCCAGGGGCCTTCCATGATCGAGGCGCTGAATATTCTGGAGGGGTTCAACCTGGCTGAGCTGAAGCTGAATTCGGCCGATTACATTCACACTCTGGTGGAAGCGCTGAAGCTGGCCTACGCCGATCGCGACACGTATTACGGCGATCCGAAGTTTGTGAAGATCCCGTCCGAGCGGCTGCTCTCGAAGGAGTATGGCGCGGAGCGGCGCAAGCAGATCGGCGCCAATGCTTCGCTCGAATTCCGCCCCGGAGACGTGGAGCCCAACCCGCCGAAGCACCCTTTCTACTCGACGATCGCGCGCTACGCGATCGACCCCGCGCTGCTGGCCAAGGACACCACCTGCGTGGACGCCGTGGATCAGAGACGGCGTGGCGATTTCGATTACGCCCTCCGGCGCCTGGATGCCGTCGGTGATCGCCGGCGATACCGGCATTCCGCTCACCGAGCGGGCGCAGAGCTTTCTGCTGGTGCCGGGCCATCCCAACGAGCTGGCCGGCGGCAAGCGGCCGCGCGTCACGCTCAGCCCCACGCTGGTGGCCGGCCCCGAGCGGCAACCGTGATGGCGCTTTCCACGCCCGGCGGCGACAACCAGGACCAGGCGCTGCTGCAGGTGCTGTTCAATGCGATCGAGTTCGGCATGAACGCGGAGGCTGCCGTGGAGGCGCCGCGCTTCCAGACCGAGCACCTGGTTTCGAGCTTCGACAACCACGCCATGAAGCCCGGGCAGCCTGCTGCTGGACGAGCGCACTGCCGCCCGCCGTGGTCGAGGAACTGAAGGCGCGGCGCCACCTGGTGGAGATGCGCACGCGCTACGACAGCGGCGTCGGCTCCGGTGATGGTGCGGCTGCATCCCAGCGGGCTGATCGAGGCCGGCGCGGACCCGTTCTACTTCCGCGTCGCGCAGGCATGGTAGGGCCGCTGTTCGAAGGGCCTGAGCGCGCTTCGACCGCGCGGGCCTGGCGGAACGGCTGCGCGCGCTGGCGGCCGAGAACATCTAGATCGGCGGCAGCTCCTGGAAATATGAAGGCTGGCTGGGCCAGATCTACTCGCGCGACCGCTACCTGGCGCGCGGCCGTTTCTCGAGCAGGCTGTTTGAAGGCGAGTGCCTGCGCGAATACGCCGAAACATTCCCTACCGTTTGCGGCGATTTCGCGTTCTACCAGTTCCCTACCGAAGAATTCTGGCGCAAGCTGTTCGGCCAGACGCCCCCGCAATTTCGGTTTGCCTTCAAAGTGCCGGAACAGATCACCTGCAACGTGTTTCCGGCGCACCCGCGTTACGGCTCGCAGGGCGGCAAGCGAGAACCCGGGATTCCTGGATGCGGGAGCGCTGCAGGAGATGTTTCTGCGGCCGCTGCTGCCTTACCGCGGGCAGACCGCGCTGCTGATCTTCGAATTCGGCGCCTTCGGCCGGCGCAGTTTCGCCGCCGCCGATGAGTTTCGTCGCCCGCCTCGATCCGTTTCTGGCCGCGCTGCCGCCGGAGTTCCGATACGCGGTGGAGATTCGCAACCCGGAGTTTCTGACCGCCGACTATTTCTCCTGCCTGCGCAGCCGGCGCGTGGCACACGTGTATAACGCGTGGTCGCGGATGCCGGAACTGGGGCACCAGATCGCCATCCCCGGCTCCGCCACCGCCGATTTCCTGGTGTGCCGCGCGCTGCTGCGGCGCGGGCGCCTCTACCAAGACGCGGTCGCTTCCTTCTCGCCTTACAGCGAAGTGCGGGATCCGAACCCGGAAGCCAGAGAGTCGATGCGCGTCCTCATCGGCCGCGCGCGCGAGGACAAGAAGTTCCTCTTTCTGTTCGTCAACAACCGTCTGGAAGGCAACGCCCCACTGACCATTCTTTCCCTGGTGGATCGGTAGCGCAGAGGGAAATCGATCACCCCGGGCGGCACTCGGGCCGAGCCTGCGCGGCCAGGCCTAAAGATCCTGCGGCTTCGGCCGATTAAGGTAAGTGGCTGAGGTGCGGATGGAACTGCTGGTCGCCCGGCAACCGATCTTTGACGTACAGATGGGCGTTTTTGGCTACGAGATGCTGTTCCGCTCGAGTAGCCTGAACGAATTCGACGGGACGGAAGAAAATACCGCCACCGCCCAGGTCATCAGTGCGGTATTCGGCTCGGCGGAGACGGACCAGTTGATCGGGCGCAAGAATACCTTCATCAATTTTCCGCAAAGGATGTTGCTGGATGGCACAGCGTCCATTCTGCCGCCGCAACAGACGGTGGTGGAAATCCTGGAAAACGTCGCGCCCGACGAGGACTTGGTGGGGGCCTGCCGGGCGCTGCGCGACCAGGGCTACCGGCTGGCTCTCGATGACTTCACGGTTCCGGAAAAAGTAGAGGCCTTGGCTTCCATTGCGGATTTTCTCAAGGTGGATTTCCGCGCCACCACCCTGGCGCAACAGCGGGACGCCGCGACGCGCTTCCGAGGACAGGTCCTGCTGCTGGCGGAAAAAGTGGAAACGCAGGAGGAATTCCGCAGCGCCTGCGAGATGGGCTACCAATATTTTCAGGGTTTCTTCTTCGCTCGCCCGGTGATTTCTTCCACCCGCCAAATTCCGGGGTTCAAGCTGCAATTCTTGAGAATCCTCAACGAAATACAGCAGCCGGAATTGAATTTTCATAAACTGGCAGACTTACTAAAACGCGAGCCCGCGCTGGCATACAAACTGCTCCGCTTCGTGAACTCGGCGTGGTTTGGCCTGCGCGCGCCGGTGGAATCCCTGGAGCGCGCGCTGATAACCGTCGGGGAGGACGCCGCGCGCAAGTGGTTATCGGTACTTACCATGGCGAATCTGGCCGCGGACCACCCGACGGAGCTGGCGATCAGCACGCTGGTGCGGGCGCGGTTTTTCGAGTCGCTCGCCGGAGAAGCCGGATTGTCGCATCTGGGCGACGACTGTTTCCTGGTAGGCATGTTCTCCCGCCTGGATGCCATGCTGGGCCGGCCACTGGCGGAATTGGTGGAGGGCCTGAACCTGCACGGACAAATCATACGCACCCTGCTCGATCGGCCACGGGCGGGCGACGAGATGCCTCCCGTTTGGAAGCTCGTGCTGGCATACGAACGCGGCGATTGGGACACGCTCGGCGCCAGCGCACCGGGTCTCGACCTGAAACCGCAAACGCTCACCGGCTGCTACGCCGAGGCCGTGCGGTGGGCGGACAGCGCGGAGATAACCTGAGCCGCCCGAGAGACCCGCACAGTCATCCGGCAGCGAGCGCCGCTACCAGTGGCATGTCGCGCAGCCGGCGCCGCGAGCCTGCTTGCGGGATAGTTAATAATCGTAATCTTGGTGCGGTGCAAACTTGGGATAAGTGATGGACTGTAAGTGCCGCGAGGATCCGTCCTGGTGGACCATATCTGGCGGCTGCGGCGTGCCCCCGAGCGCGTCCAGTTGATAATATAGAGTCTCCATGAACTTTCAGTGGCTGGAGATGCGCATTAGTGAGGAGCAGGATCGGCGGCAGCGCGAAGACAGCATTCGGAAACGGCTGCCACGGGCGCTCGAAGAATTGCACGAGAGCCTGACGGAGTGCGTGGAATCCTATAAGCAGGCGTTCGGCCCGCGGGCGGCAAGCATCCATTTCGTGACTGGCCGAGTGCGCATAGAGATACGCGACGAGGTGGAGGGCCGGTGGACGGCGCGGGCGGAGATCATCATCATCACCGATCTAGCCCTCCCCGGCTTCCATATTGAACGCGAGGGCGCGCCATACCCGGTCGAAGTGGGAGTGCTCGCCGACGATAAGCTCTTCTATCGCGACGGCGACGACTATATCACCATCGAAGAGTTGACTCGTCGCATTCTGGACCGCGCGCTGTTCCCCAAGCTGGTTGAATAAAGCAGTGGGTCTCCGCACCCGGCGCAGGCCCGGCGTGCGGGTTTACTTCCCGCCTGAGTACCTGGCCCATTGAGCGGCGATACCGGCCTCTTTCACATCACCCTCGTGGATGATAACCCGATAGCGGAAGCGCACGGATTGGCCGGGCGCAATGGTCAACGAGCCGTCTTGAGTTTTGTCGCCGGTGAAAGCGGCCAGGCCAAACGGATTGGCCGCGAACAGACCGTACCCGCGGGCGTGCCAGCGCACCGGGTGGCGCGGGTTTTCGGGGTGATCCAGAATCGCAATTCCCACCTTTTCGCCGTTCACTTCGCCCGAGTAATCGCACCAGTTGGAGGGCTTGCCCCAAACCTGCCTCTCACCCACCAGCCCGTCGGCATTGGTGATGTGTCCAGTGCCGCCTGCTTCTCGCAGGATCGGCCGCATGCGGATGCCGAAGGCGCCATCCTTGGCGTCGCCGAAGGTGACGGGATCCGCCAACGCGGTCAGCGTGATGTCGAAATCGACGATACGCTGCTTGGGGCCGGCATAGAATGTCATGCGCGCGCGATTCCTTCAGCAGTTTGCGACCCGCCAGGTCGGTCCAATCGAAAGTGGCGCCGATCAGACCTTGGTTCTTGCCGCTCGTCACTTCACCCAGCTTGGCGAGGACAATTTTGCCGCGGTTGGGTGTGGTGTAGGAGGCATCGTTGTTCCAGAAATCGATGCCGTTGACTTTTTCGTGCGCGAACCACAGGCCGCGCTGATGCGGGTGATCGGGCCGTGCGATGCCCGCTTCCTCGGCTACCTTCTCCATCGGCCACATGCGGGTGACATAAGTGCCCGAGGGCGCCCGCAGCGGATGCAAATAGGGCTTGGTGACGGTGGCTCCGGCAACGAAGAACTCTGTGAACGGCCGCCCGTCGATGACAACGCCGATCTTCTCCGGGCCCGGAGTGATTTTGACCTGCGCGGCGGCCGGCCAGGCGAATGCCGCGGCCACGAAAAGAGGCAGAGCTCGGTTGATCACATTATCATCTTACTCGCCCGGCCGCCGCCGGTCAGCAGTCACTTACACCTCGAAGCGGATGCCTTGCGCCAGGGGTAATTGGCCGGACCAGTTGATGGTGTTGGTCTGGCGGCGCATGTAGGCTTTCCATGCGTCGCTGCCGGATTCGCGGCCGCCACCAGTATCTTTTTCGCCGCCGAATGCGCCGCCGATCTCCGCGCCGCTGGTGCCGATGTTCACATTGGCGATGCCGCAGTCCGAACCACGGTGACTGAGGAATGTTTCCGCGGCCACCAGGTTGTTGGTGAATATGGCCGAGGAAAGGCCTTGCGGCACGCTGTTGTGCCAGTGAATGGCTTCATCCAGACGATCGAACTCGATAAGCGAGAGAATCGGCGCGAAAATCTCTTCCTGAAGAATGGGCATCTCGGGCTGCGCGCGCACCAGCGTGGGTTCCACATAGCAGCCGTGCAGGTGGCGGCCGCCATACAGGATCTCGCCGCCCTGCCCGCGAATCCGGCGAAGGCCCTCCATCATGTCGTCCACCGCGCGGCGGTTCACCAGCGGTCCCATGAGGGTAGCTTCCTCGATCGGATCGCCGATCTTCACCTGGCCGTAGGCGCGCTCCAGCGCGGCCGTGATCCTGGGTGCAATGCCGCGCTGCAGGAACAGGCGCCGGGTGGTGGTGCAACGCTGGCCGGCCGTGCCTACCGCGCCGAACAGCACGGCCCGCACGACCAGGTCGGGATCGGCGTCATCCATCACGATGATGCCGTTGTTGCCGCCTAACTCGAGGATGCTGCGGCCGAGCCGTTGCGCCACCACCTCGGAAACGCGCCGGCCCACCACCGTCGAACCGGTGAAGCTCAGCAGCGGGATGCGGCGGTCGCGGACCAGCATCTCGCCAACGGGCGCGCTCTTGCCGATCACCAGGTTAAAGATGCCCTTCAGACCGTGCCGGTCGAGCACCCGGTTGCAGATCTTTTGTACGGCGATAGCTGTGAGCGGCGTTTCCGACGATGGCCGCCACAGCACGCAATCGCCGCACACGGCCGCAATCATGGCGTTCCACGACCATACGGCCACCGGAAAATTGAAAGCGCTGATAACGCCCACCGTGCCGAGCGGGTGCCACTGTTCGTACATGCGGTGTCCTGGCCGCTCGCTGTGCATGGTGAGTCCGTAAAGCTGGCGCGAAAGGCCAACCGCGAAATCGGCGATATCGATCATCTCCTGCACTTCGCCCATACCCTCGGCGAGGATCTTACCCATCTCGAGCGTGACCAGGGCGCCCAGATCCGCTTTGTGGGCGCGCAGCTCGGCAGCGATCTCGCCAACGATGCCGCCGCGTTGCGGAGCGGGTATCATGCGCCACTCGTCGAAAGCCGCGGCGGCGTGCGCCATCACGGCCTCATAATCGGCCGGGCCGGCCATTTGAATTCTGGCCAGCGTCTCCCCGGTAGCGGGATTCAATGATGCCAGTTCGCCGCCGCCGGGATTGGCGATCCAGTCGCCCGAGCAGGCGCCGGAATTGAGCGGTTCCAGGTGCAGCCTTTCGAGGGTCTCGGGAATGGAGCGGCTGGCGGTGGGCATGGTCCCATTTTAGTGCGGTGCGCGCCGGGCGGCCGTAACAGGGTCGAGTCCCCTGCGGGTAAAATGGTCCTTCTATGCGAGTGGGAATGATCGGCACGGGGGCGATTTCGCGGATGCAGGCGCTGGTTTACCGGAAAATCGGCTACGAGCTGACGGTGTGCACCGACATCCATGAAGCCGCCGGGCGCCGGTTTGCGGATGAGCACGGAGCGGAATTCGTGAGCGGTTACGAAGAGGTGTGCCGTCATCCCAAAGTCGATTACGTGGACGTTTGCACGTTTCCGGATTTCCGGCTTGCGCCCGTCGAGGCTTGCGCCCGCGCCGGCAAGCACGTGCAGGTGCAAAAACCAATTTCGACCAATCTGGAAACGGCGCGGCGCATGATCGAGGTCGCGCGCGCCGCCGGCATCCTGCTGGGAGTGGTCAGCCAGCACCGCTTCGATGACGCCAGCATGTTCCTCTCTGCAGCCCTCGCCGCCGGCCGGTTGGGCAAGCTGCTCGAATTGGACGGCTATACCAAGTGGTATCGGGCGCAGGAATACTATGCGCGGCCCATCAAGGGGAGCTGGCAGACGGAAGGCGGCGGGGCGTTGATCAACCAGGCCATCCACCAGGTCGACATACTGCGCTGGCTGGGCGGGCCAGTGAAGCGGGTGTTCGCAGTCTGGCAACTGGGAGCGGTGCACAAAATCGAATCCGAAGACGTGGTGAACGCGGTGGTGGAGTTCGCGAGCGGCGCTACCGGGGTGATCCAAGCGGCGACGGCCTTCCGGCCGGGCTACCCCGAGCGCATTGAGATCCACGGCGGCAAGGGCACGGCGATCGTCACCGGAGACAAGCTGACCACATGGGACGTGGAGGACGACCACGGCGACCCGGCGCCGGTCACCCAAGCGGTGGCTTCCGGCGCATCCGACCCGATGGCGATTTCGCTGGAACCGTTCGCGCGCCAATTCCTGGATTTCGGAGAGGCCATCCGGCAGGGCCACAAACCGCGCGTCGGCGGCGAAGAAGGCTACCAGGCGCTCGAAGTGGTTGACGCCGTTTACCGATCGTGCCGCACGGGCAAAGAAGTGGTGCTGTAGGCGCGAATGTGTAGAACTGGTTCCAATTCCGATTCGCAGCGCCATCCGCCGCCCTGCGCCGGCAATGCGAGAATAGGTTCGATGCCGGGCTGCTACCATTCGGAGCGATCGGCGGTCTAACCTCACATGGCCAAAGTCTTGATTGCCGGCGGCGGACTGGCGGGTCTGGCCGCGGCGGCCGCGCTGGGCGGCGCCGGATTCGAAGTCGACCTGTTTGAGGCACGCCCATTTCTGGGAGGGCGCGCCACGTCCTATCCCGTGCCGGGGGGTGAAGGCGAATCCGAGACCATCGACAATTGCCAGCACATCCTGCTGCGGTGTTGCGTCAACCTGCTCGACTTTTATGGGCGGCTGGGCGTGCGCGATCGCATCCGCTTCTATCGCGAGTTCGTCTTCCTGGAGCCGGGCGGACGCGCATCGGTGTTGCGGCGCGGCCGGCTGCCGGCGCCATTCCACTTTGCCGGCGCATTCCTGAAGATGAAATGTCTCGATGCGGGCGACAAGCTGGCGATCGCGCGCGGCATTTGGGCGATTCGTCGCGAACGGACGCGGCGGAAAGACCTCGACAAAATCAGCATGCGCGACTGGCTGCTGCAAAAGCGGCAAACGCCGCGCGCCATCGATCGCTTCTGGCGCCAGGTGCTGGTAAGCGCGGTCAACGAGGACCTCGACACCATGGCGGCGCGGCACGGATTCCAGGTTTTCTGGCTGGGCTTTCTGGCGCGGGCGGACGCTTATGAAATGGGCGTGCCGGCGGTGCCGCTGGCACAATTGTATGGAACTGATGCCTGGCAGCGGCTGCCGGCGGTGCGTATGCATTTTCGCGCGCCGGTAGAGGCGATTGATGCGGACGGCTTCATCGTGGCGGGCGAGCGGCACACCGCCGATTACTGCATTTCCGCGCTGCCGTTCGAACGGCTGGCCGCGATCGGGCTTCCCGCTCCGGCTTTCGAACACTCGCCCATCACTGGCGTCCACCTTTGGTTCGACCGTGAAATCACTACTTTGCCGCATGCGACACTGCTCGACCGCACCATGCAATGGATGTTCAACAAAGATCGAGGGCGCTATCTGCAACTGGTGGTGAGCGCTTCGCGCGACCTGACCAATGCGTCGCGCGAAGACATCATCGACATCGCGCTGGGCGATCTGCGCCTGTATTTTCCCCGCGTCTGCGATGCCACGCTGGTGCGGGCGCACGTGGTGAAAGAGCAGCGCGCCACCTTTTCCGCCGCGCCCGGCACGGAGGCGTTGCGCCCGCCCGCGGAGACCGCGATTGCGAACCTATTCCTGGCGGGCGACTGGACCCGCACCGGTTGGCCCGCCACCATGGAAGGCGCGGTGCGTAGCGGCTACATCGCTGCCGGCGCCGTGGCGCGCGCCGCCGGCAAGCCCGCCGAATTCCTGCTGCCCGATATCGGGTGAGGACGGAACTCACGGCGACGCGATAGGCGTTAGACGTCCAAGTGACGGCGGCCGGACTTAACGCGAAGAATGGCCAAGGGCGTGCTCTCGGGGCGTTCTCCGAGTGGGCGACAATACGGACGGAATGAGACCACTACTTGTAGACCGCCTTCGCTGGACACCCTGAGGTGGTATAAATGTCAGTCGAGACATCGATGACGGACGACGCACGAATTCCGCAGGCTCTAAACGTTTTGCACAGGCGCCTTCGCACATTCGTCGAAGACCGATTGCGCAGCCAGTATGGTGACCGCTGGCTGGAGCATGCCTGCACCAACACCCCGAACTTCGGTGCGACCAATGCGCACTTGGACGTTCAGGCGTTGATTCGAGTGGCAACCGATAGGCAGCACGAGGCACTGTTCCGAGCACTTTCGCCCCAAGGGCGGAACTACCTTCATGAGTTGCGTGACGTCCGAAGCCGGTATGCCCACCAGCGCGAGTTCGCAGAGCGGGATATCGACCGGGCCCTTGACACCTTGGAGTTGTTTCTCAGAACGATCAATGCTCCGGAGGCGGAAGAAATTGCGCTCCTGAGGAAGCCAGTAGCCACCGCAACCAATCGTGTGCGCTCGGGCCCGAGTTCTCCGGTTCCCGTGTCCTTGGACGACACCGCAACAGGACTCGCCAATTGCGACTTCGTGTACTTCGCGACCCCGGCTTGCGGCCCGTGGACGTTGACCGAAGAGTTTGTGGCTTCCGCGAACGCGATAGTCGCGCACGTCTACAATCGCTCGGGCCTCCGAATGCCGCTCATCCGGAGTTTGCGTCCAGGGCACAGCATCCTCCTGGTGTATGGCGCCGATGCACAGTACTCTCCAGTGCTATGCTGCCGCGTTTGCGTGTCTCCTGAACCAGTGCGTAGCCGGCAAGGAACATTTGACGTCTTTTGCTACATAGCAGATCAGTTTCATGCACGGCTGCGGGCGGAGGGATATGTCCCCGATCCGGTGATACAGCGACTCGTTGGCATCTCAATCGGTTCGGTCCAGTATCTTCGAGATGAGAAACGAATAATCAAGAAACCGAAGGGGAACAACACGCTTCGGCGATGGGATGAGGTGTTCCCAAGGCCACGTTGAGCAAATCCCCGCATCGGGTTCCGGCCGTATCACGCGAAACCCGCAGAAAGCGCTCGCGGCGTCCCCTATGTCAACCTCCGTACGGATCGCCGAAAAACCACCCAGAAGGCAGATGGATTAAGTTCCTTAGACTTGGCGGTCCAGTCAGAAAGGCCGAAGCGGGCGGTCCTTCCGCACCGCCCGCCGGCCGTTTATTGTCCGTTGGCGCCGGTTGGGGTGTGCGCGGGCTCCGCCAGCGAGAGGGCGATAGTAGCCCAACTGGTGCCGGCGGCGGAGATCCATTGATCGAAGCCATGCGGGAAGCCGGAATCGAAATAAGGCTGCAAGGCCATGGCGCGACTGCGGACAAACCAGGAGCCGTCCTCCTGTTGCGTGCTGAGGAGGTACTTCACGCCCTTCTGATAGGCTTCGTCGGAGACCGGCAAGCCAGCGGTCTGCAGAGCCACCAGCGCGCGGCCGGTGGCGAATGCGGTGCTCGGCGTGGTGTCGATGTCGGCCCAGCCGCCGTCGCCACGTTGGGTGGCAATTAGGTCGTGCATAGCCTTCTGAACGGCATCCTTGTACTTGCCGCTCCAAACGAGTCCCGTGAGACGTCCGACGCGATCTTCGTTGCCTTTGGGCTGCTGTTTGACAAGCCACGCCGCGGCCAGTTGAATGGCCAGGTCATACGAGGCACGTTCCAGCTTGGGCGCGTAGAGTTGCATCGCGCGCATGGCGACGGCGGTTTGCGTGATGTAATCGGAACAGATCGGCGGGCGGGTATCCGACGGGAGGTAGGCCCAGTGTCCGTCGGCGCCCTGGCGGCTCTTCAAGTAAATGGCGGCCGTGTCGGTATTCAGATCGGCCTTGTAGTGCTCGGCGTCGAGTCCCAGAAGCATGTCGCCGATGACGACCGGTCCGAAGTACTCACCCACGGCCGCCGTGACACCCTGGCGAAGAATGTCGCGCAGCTGCATGAGGCCGAAAACGTTCCCGTGGACTGTCTGCGCGGCGAGTTTCTCGTCCACCCGAAAGCCCATGCGGCGGGCAGATCCCACCGCCATGGCGGCGAAGCTGTTGTTGTGACAGGAGGCACAGGCGGCCTTGGGCATGAAATCAGCGTCGGCCTTCTGGATGAGAGGAAGACTTCCCTGGATGGCGCCGGCGATGGTGTTGTCGTGGCGCGGTTGCAACCGGGGCGGAGGCGCTAGATTGCTCTTCGCGCCGGACTTCAACAGGAAGGCGACGATCGGGGTGTCGCCGTGCTGGCGGGCGATGTCGAGGGCGGTCCATCCGCTGTCGGCTCCTCGTTTATGCGTGTCCCTGGCGTTTACGTCGGCCCCGTGTTCCACCAGCATCCTGACTTCTTCGAGCGGGAGATTGTCGGATGCCGCCGCGTACATCAGGGGAGTTCTTCCCAGCGAATCGACAATGTTGACGTCGGCGCCGTGGTCGAGCATCGTCTTGACGGCATTCAAGTCGCCTGTAATGGCGATGTCGGCCAGCGCCAGGCTGTAGTCGTTCTTGTCGATCTCGCTGGCGGTCAGCAGAGACAGACATTTGGAGCACTCCGCGCCAACGGCCATGAAGATCGCCGTCTCGCCGACCGGTTTCACTTCGGCGCCTTTGGCGATGAGCATCTCCACGCTGTCGGGGTCCCCGGCGCTGGCGGCGTCCAGCAGCGGGGACGATTCGGCGGAGGGATGCGGATTGGGATTGGGATTCGCGCCCTTGTCGAGGAGCAGCTTCACGACGGCGGAATTGCCCAGCTTGCGCGCCGCAATCATGAGCGGCGTGCGCATGTCGCTGGACCGGGCGTTGACGTCCGCGCCGTGGCTCAGCAGCACCTTGGTCTTGTCCATTTCGGTGGCCGCCCACATCAGCGCCGTGGCGTTGGCGTCATTCCTCCTATTAGGATCGGCGCCCAGCTTCAACAAGCGTTCCAAAGTCGCCGCATTGCTGTAGAGCACAGCGTACATGAAGGGCGTGGAACCCTCGGGGCCGCGCGCATTGAGCAACTTCGCGTCCTCGGCGGCGAATTTCATGAACTTCGCAAGGTCGCCCTCGTGCAGCGCGTCGACCATGGCGACAGCCTTGGGATCGATCGGCGGCAACTCGGTTTCATTGGCGAGCGCGTCCGGCCAGTCGGCGCCCTGCTCGATCCAACGTTTGATGGTGTCGATCTGCTGCGGCTTGAGCGCGCCGGTGGGCGGCATTTGCATTCCGTAGTCGGTGCCGGATATACGGTGGAACAGGAAGCTGTTCTCGGCGCTGCCCGGCACGACGCCGCGGCGATTGATCACTGCGCTCCGACGGTCCAGTCGCATGCCGCTGGCAGGCTGCTTTCCGCTGTGGCACATGATGCAGTTCTGGCGCAAGATTGGCAGCACATCCTTCGCGAAATCTACTTTTGCAGTAGTCTGAGCCGGTAGCAACCGTACTACCGCCAGTGAGCAAAACACAGGCAGCGAAAGTCTGGAACACCGCATACATCCCCCCCAATAGCAAAACTTGATTACCGCGAGACAACACCCGTGCGGAATCCGTTACGATTTGACCGGCGCCCCCCGAGGGCACTCTCCAGGTTGATCTATTCTACACGAAAGCGATCTACCGTACAGAGGACAATCTGCAATAAACTCGTAGCCCGGTAACTCATCGGGGGAAACCTCCATCGCTCGCTCCTGCGATGCGTGGGGACGACTCTCGTGCTTCTCAGACTGCGGCCCAATAGCGCTGCGGCGCATCATTGGCCTATGGCGTTCGGATGCTCAGCGCGGCTATCGGCATTCGATTGACAAATTTGTGGAGTGGTACGGGGCGCGGGCGAGCCAGCCCGTTGGCGCATCAGGGGGAAGCTATACCCGCCGACGTTACCGTCGCAGATCCCACGATGTAGCCCACATCCAGGCCGGGGGCTGAAAAAGGCTGCGGGAACGTGTCGATCTGTGCCGTTATGGTTCCAGGATTGGCGCCGAAGATCGCCTTCCACACCGCTTCCGGAATTGTAAACTGTCCGGCCTCAGCCGGCGCGTTACAGGCGAAGGTGGCATTGTTGTTGTTGCTTCCCAGGAAGGTGACATAGGAATCGGCGGTGCCACCGGTCCAGGCAATCGTCTGGCCCAAATAGTTGAATAGCGTTACGCATAAGCTGAACTCAAAAGACTGATCGCACAAACTCCGTCAGCCGGCCGGTGAATTTCGGCAGACGCCCCGTTACCTAGGGCGGTTTTGTGCGACCCTCGAACCACTCGACCCGCCTGCCGCCATCTGGTACATCTCATCTGGCGCCGCGGCGGTTCCGAGCGTGTGATGATGTTGAGAACTTCAACAAATTGCGGAATTTCAGACCGTTAACACCGATTTTCCTGTAATAAATTCGAAATATAGCCGGAAATAGGTGGAGAATTCCGATTTGAACGTTTAAGAATGGAAATTCTAACTTCACGGAGGTTCTGATGAGACGATTCGGAATTGCATTTCTTCTTCTGCTTCCTTTCAGCGTATGTGGCGTGGCGCAAAACGCTGCGGGCGCGCCGCAGACGTCATTAGCTTATGTGCTCGATTCCGCGGGGCAAACGGTCACCGCAGTGGATCTGGGGAGCGGTAAAACCACTGGCACGGTTGCGGTGAGCGGGCGGGAAGCTTTGGCCATGTTCGCGCGGGCCGGCTTGGACACATTGCTGCTGACGCCGGATGGATCGCGCCTGGTGCGGCTCGATCCCGGGGCGCAGAAGTTCACCGTCCGATTCGGTCTCCATCCGCTGGAAAAGTCGACAGCGACGATCATCGACACGAAGACGATGCAGGTCGCGGTGCGGGTCGAGCTCGGCTGGGGCCTGAGCAGTTTTCAGTTGACCCCCGACAAGAAGGTGTTGGTCGCCATATGCGCCGGCTACCAGTCGCAAAAGCCCGAGGAAACTCTGCCGAGCGAAATCGTTACCCTGAACCTGGCGAGCGGGCAGGTGCTCGGGCGGATCTCGCTACCGCGGCCGCCTTCAGCTTCCATTCTGTCGAAGGATGGAGGGACGGCGATGCTGCTGTATGCACAACGAAGCGAAAGACATGCGGAATCGACGCCTGCGGAGCTGCAGTTTGTCAGCGTTGCGCGGAATTCGGCAGACGGGAAAATCACGCTGGATGGCGCGCCGGATCTGCCCGTCCTGGCGCCCGGCGGCGAATACTTGTACCTGATGGAAAAAGGGCAGCCTTTCGGCAAGCCCGATAAGCGCGTCAACGGGCGTATTCACGTCATTTCGGTGAAGAGGATGAAGGAAGAGGCGGTGCTCGATGCGGGTCCGAATCCAAAGGGCGTGCTGGCGGACGAGGCAGCCGGGCAGACGCTGCTACTGAGCGATGGAGCGCCGGTGAAAGGCGAGAAGAAGGTGGACGGGGAACTGCGCGTTCTTCGCGGCGCATCGGTCGCGGGCGTCCTGAAAGTGGGATATGCACCCCAGCTCGTGCGCCTTTCGCCGGACCGGAAACGCCTGTACGTCATCGGCTGGGGCGAACTCACGTCGTTCGACTACCAGTCGCTGCAAGAAATTGGCAGGATCCCTCCGGTTGGCGCGATCAGCGAGCTGGCCTTCGCTCCCGATGGAAATCGCGGGTTCGCGCTGCATCCGGAATCGAGCAAACTGTCCATCCTCGATCTCCAGGCGATGAAGCCGGTGGCGTCGGTTACGACCGGCAGGGGCGGCATCAAGTTTGCGAAGGGTCTCGGCGCCGTGGCCCTGACCGCGGCATCGGCAACGGCCGCTTACGGGCAGGCGTACAACATGGCCGCCGCGAATGGCGGTTACGGCTACGCCACGTACCACATCTTCAGCGTGGCGCCGGCAAATACGCAGATCGCGGTAAAGCCGGACGGCGCATTCGTCTACGTGCTGAACAGCCAGACCAACGACGTGACGATCGTGGACACGAGCACCTCCGCGGTGGTCGACAAGGTCGCCGCTGGCGGGCAGCGGCTTCAGCTCCTGAACGGCGGCGCGGTTCTCGCGGTGGTCTCACGCAACTGCCTGCATCGCGTCGATACGAAGACGCAAAAGGCACTTCCGGAAATCGCCTTCGAGAAGAACCTGCTGGATGTCCGCCTCTCACCGGATGGCCGGACTGCGCTTGCCCTGGTGGAAGGTTCGGTCGTCCTGCTGAACGGAGCGACAGGAGAGGTGCGGACTCGAATCGAAGGATTCAAGCGGCCGCGGAAGGCCGTGTTCGCCAATGAAGAATCCGCGCCGGAGCCTCCCGCCGAAGACACTTCCACCCAGCCCTAGGGCGCTGGATGAAGCGAAGGCGACGCCGAAGGGTGCAGGCTACGCGGGGGTTGGTTCGTTTTTCGGGATTTCGCTCACGCCCGGTACTGTTCGTCGCTGACCTGTTCCATCCAGTCGACAACCTTGCCGTTGAGCTTTTCCTGAATGGCGATGTGCGTCATGGCTGTGGTTGGACTGGCGCCGTGCCAATGCTTCTCACCGGGCGCGAACCAGACCACGTCGCCCGGCCGGATTTCCTCGATCGGCCCGCCCCAACGCTGCGCGCGGCCGCAGCCGGCCGTCACGATGAGGGTTTGGCCCAGCGGATGGGTGTGCCACGCGGTTCGGGCGCCTGGCTCGAAAGTGACGCTGGCGCCCTGAACCAGCGCCGGATCGGGCGCCTGAAAAAGCGGATCGATACGTACCGTTCCGGTGAACCAGTCTGAAGGTCCTTTGGCGGAAGGTTGCGAGCCAATTCTCTTGATGTCCATCTCTTTAACTCGTTCGCACGTTGGTTCAGCGGCCGGTCATCCGCTCCAGTTTCTCGGGGTACCGGGCGCCTTGCACCGTGATCTTTGAGGCGGCGTTCTCGATGTCGCGGAGATCGTTGGGCGTGAGTTCGACAGAGACTGCCCTGATGTTTTCATCCAGGCGAGCCAGCTTTGTGGTGCCCGGAATCGGTACCATCCATGGCTTCTGTGCCAGCAGCCAGGCGAGTGCGATCTGAGCAGGTGTCGCCTTCTTCCGCTCCCCGATGCTGGCGAGCAGATCGATCAGCGCCTGATTCGCCTTCAGAGCCTCCGGCGTGAACCGGGGCAGGGTGCTGCGAAAGTCGGAGCTGTCGAACTTGGCATTTTCGCCGATCTTGCCCGTCAGGAATCCCTTGCCCAGGGGGCTGTACGGGACGAGGCCGATGCCGAGTTCCTCCAGCGTTGGGATCACTTCGGCTTCCGGACGTCTCCACCACAGCGAGTATTCGTTCTGGAGAGCCGCGACCGGCTGCACCGCGTGCGCGCGGCGGATGGTTTGCACTCCCGCCTCGGAAAGGCCGAAGTGCTTGACCTTGCCGGCCTGAATCAGGTCCTTCACCGCGCCGGCTACGTCTTCGATGGGCACTTCCGGGTCGACACGGTGCTGGTAGAACAAGTCGATGGTCTCAACCTTGAGCCGCTTGAGCGAGCCTTCGGCGGCCTGTTTAATGTGCTCGGGCCGGCTATTCAGACCTGCCGCTCCCGGCCGGTTATCGCTGCCACT
The DNA here is from genome assembly GCA_963761855.1 of Bryobacterales bacterium. GTDB lineage: Bacteria > Acidobacteriota > Terriglobia > Bryobacterales > Bryobacteraceae > Bog-375. Next base: position 130,510 of record CAVXJY010000121.1, read on the forward strand.
TAGATCGAACCCGAACTTGGTGGCGATCACCACTTGCGCACGGACCGGAGCCAGGGCTTCGCCCACCAGTTCTTCGTTTGTGAATGGGCCGTACACTTCGGCGGTGTCGAAGAATGTGATGCCGCGATCCACGGCCGCGCGGATAAGAGAGGTCATCTCCCGCTTGTCTTTGGGCGGACCGTACGAAAAGCTCATTCCCATGCAGCCAAGCCCGAGGGCCGAAACCTCCAGGCCGCTTTTGCCAAGTTTTCGCTTCTGCATTGTTTCTCCTTAGGAACCGTTTCTATCATCTCCAGTCTAGGTTCGAGCTGCCTGCAAGCGGTATCCCGATGCTTCCGATTTATTGCCTATTCCTCTTGCAGTGTTCATCCACGTACACAGCGATCGGTTATGCTTGGGGAAGAGGAGAGCGGAACCGCTACCATGACAAATCGCGGTATGATGCCTTCCCGGTGGCGAGATCCGGCACGCGAACTGCGGGCTCAATTGGCTCGCAAGATTGCCTTGTTCCTGGGCACGGAAGAGAAACGGGTAATGGACGTTCCCGCCCTGACGCTGGTCCGGCGGACCTCCCCGACCGCTCCGTGCTCAATCACGTACGATGCCAGCTTGACCGTGGTGGCCCAAGGGCGGAAGCGGGTAGACCTCGGCCGGACTTCTTTCATCTGCGATGCCTCGCGATTCCTGCTCACGTCGATCGATCTGCCCGTCTTCAGCCGCGTGATCGAAGCAAGTGAACAGGTGCCGTGTCTCGCATTGTCGCTCAAACTCAAGATGCCCCTGGTCCGGGAGCTTCTCAGCCGGGAGGAGATGCAAGTGGCGGAGGCGCCGTCCGACAGTCCTGGCATGGCAACCGGCGAGACCACGGTCGAATTTCTCAGTGCATGCTGCCGCCTCGTGGACCTGCTGGACAGGCCGCGGGACATTCCCTTTCTCAGTGGCCTGATTCAACGCGAGATCGTCTATCGAATCCTTCGCAGTGCGGAGGGAGCGCGCCTGCGAGCGATTGCGACGCTAGGGGAGCAGAGCCACCGGACGGCAAAAGCGATCGCCTGGATTAGGGCGAACTACGCCAAGCCGCTGCGGGTGGAAGATCTGGCGGAGATGGCAGGCATGGGCGTGTCCACGCTGCACCATCATTTCCGGGTGCTGACCGCCATGAGTCCGCTTCAGTATCAGAAACAGCTTCGCTTACAGGCAGCGCGGGGGCGCATGCTGATGGATGGTCTGGACGCGGCGAGCGCGGCCTTTGAGGTCGGATACGAAAGCGCCAGCCAATTCAACCGCGAATATAGCCGTTTCTTCGGCCAGCCGCCGATGCGGGATATTCGGACTCTTCGCTCGCCCAGCGCTCCGCGCCTGGAGTTGGTCGGCAATGGATAAGAGCGCTATCTGGTCGTGAGCGTTTCCGTGAAGCGCCGTTGAACGCCGGCTGCCGGACCAGCGCCACCAGCAACCATATGTTGCCGTTCGCGGCCAGCCGGGTTTTCAGCGGGCGATGCCAAACCGGTTCGAGACCTCATGCGCGATCTAGAAAGAGTGAATCGCGGCGAAGCTTGAGCCAACCGTTCGCTCCATTCGAATCGTATATAATCCACAGATGCAACGAATACCCTGGAGCACAATTGCGCTCAGCTCGCTGTTGCTCATCTCGGCCTGCTTAAAAGGAGGACAGGAAGTGCAATCTCCGCAACCTGAAAAGTCGAAGCCGCCCGTCAAAATGGAGCAGCGCGGGCGCATCCTTGGAATCGGCGGTGTCTTCTTCAAATCCGCTAATCGCGATCAGATGCGCGAATGGTATTCGAGGCATCTAGGACTCACTGACAAAGGCGGAGGCGCGATGCTTCCGTGGCGCGAACACGACGACCCGCAAAAGGAACACGTTACCGTTTGGACTGTTTTTCCCGCCTCCACTGACTATATCCCAGCCGCGCAACCGTTCATGGTCAACTACATCGTGGACGATCTGGATGCTTTGCTCGACCGCTTAAAACAAGAGGGAGTAAAGATTGACGCCAAACGAATGGATGAATCCTACGGTCGCTTCGCCTGGATCTATGACCTGGATGGGAACAAGATTGAGCTCTGGCAGCCGGCGTCCGCAAAACCCTGAGGGCCTTCCACTCTACATACTCAATCGGTGTTCACCAGCGTTCTGACGGCGGTTCGATGCGGCAGCGTCGAGATCATTGGCCCGTTCCCGTCAGCCGCATCGTAGCAGCGAATGCATTCGCGGCCTTCCAGTCGCTTGTTGCTCCGTTAGACAACCAACGAGAGTTCTGGACAGAATACCGCTTATCGAAAACCGGCCAATCCAGATGAGCGTACAGTCGTCACATGATGTTCCAATAACGAACACTCTCGCGATCTGGAGATCCTTGATGCGCCAGCCAGGACCGGCCCAAGGTTTCGGTCTGGAGGGTAATCACCCGGACGAAAAGTTGCCGGCTGCTGTCTGATGGTGAGCGACTCTGCCCCGCGGACTCAGGGAAGCGCTGCGCGTTAGACGTCAACTTGCCAGCCGCCAACTCTTCTGGACCGCCAGTTTCCGGTAGGCCCACTTTTTGCCCGAAACCCGTTCTCGTGTTCGACGCGGTTCGCCGACCGGCCCAAGTTCGTCCATCGGCTAACAGGCTCGGCCCAGCAGCTGGCCAGCGAGTTTTGCGATGACGCGGCTGTCATCGACTTTACCTGGGTCTGTAAGCTTGGCCTCAAGAGCGCGCCGAAGGCATTCGAGGGCCTGATCATCGACTGCCCCGATGGCACACAACGCCGCGAACCGTACCGAGACTGACGAATCGAAGAGCCGCTCCGAAAGTGCCCTCTGCGTCCGGGGACGCCACCGTGTGTTGCCAAGGGCCTCGGTTGCCATATCCCGCGTGTACTCTTCCTCCGTTTCCACAGCAGCGCAAACATGGAGGAATAGATGTTCGGCTCGTGGTTCGCGGAGGTGCCAGAGAGTGTAAATAGCTTCTTGCCTCGCCGGGAGAGGATAGTCGCCTCGGACAACCTCGATTAGCTCGCGGGCATGGCGACGGCTACCAATCTCCGTGAGCGCATTCATGCACATCCGGGACAGCTTCGGCTGTCCCTCTCGGAGTGCCTCGATGAGTGGCAAAACGGCGTCTCTGCATCTCAACCCACCCAAAATAGCCGCCGCTGTTTCTCGTCTTTCGGGGCTCTGTGATCGGTCCTGAACTATCCCGACCACTTCCGCAACCGATCCAGTGCCCAAATCGCGCATGCTCACTGTCGCATCATCTTTCTCGCGCGTCTGTCGCTCCGCCAGCCGTCGCCGTGCCGCGTCGCGCGTCCCATGGTCCCGAGCCCGAGCCAGTGGCGATCCGTGATCCTCCGTTTCTATGCCTTCGGCTAACCAACTCGGTCCATGTTTGCCCAACAGACCGTTGGCCCTTGCCGCAAGACATCGTTGATGGACAGGAGTACCAGGATCCTTCCACAGAGCTCTCGCCGCGGCAACATCGGCCGCGCCTATCATTCTCAAGAACTTCTCCCCTTGAGCTTGTCTCCGCGCGATGTTCCAACGTCTATTCGATTTCGGACGGCGCACCTACTGACACCCCCGGCCAATAAAGCCACTGGTAATTGTCCCTCATTGCGGGTCAGAAGGCCAATCCAGATGAGTGTATTGTCGTCATCACGCGCCTGCGGCTGCGCCAGCGACCGGCGGCTGAGTTTCTGCTGCTTAGTTTCTGCTGCCGGATATCGCATAGGGTGCGATATTGTTCCAGTGGTGGGGCGAGGCGGGGCAGCGCGGCGCGCCGGAGAAGAACACGATTTACCGCGCCCGCCTTTTCACCAGTTTGATCTCGAACAGCTTGGGCCACAGCTTGCCGGTGACGAAGAGGCGGCCGGCGGCGGCGTCATAAGCGATGCCATTGAGCAGGGCGCCCTCGCCTCCGACGGGATCGTCCGGGCTGAGCAGGCCGGTGCAATCGATCCATCCCACCACGCGGCCGGTCTTCGGGTCGATGCGCGCAATACGGTCGGTCTGCCATATGTTGGCATAGATTTCGCCCTTGACCCATTCCAGTTCGTTGAGGTTCTTGACCGGCTGGCCATCGGCGGTGACGGTGATGCGGCTGATTTCCGCCAGCGTTTCGGGGTCCCAGAAGCGAAGCTGGGGAGACCCATCGCTCATAATGATGCGCTTGCCGTCCTGCGTCAGGCCCCAGCCTTCGCCCGGATAATGATAATCGCTGCGGAGTTGGAATGTGGCGAGGTCGTAGATGAATCCCTCGTGCGCCTGCCAGGTGAGCTCGATCAGCCGGTCCTTCCAATTGACGATGCCTTCGCCAAAATATTGTCCCGGCAAATCCCGCCTTTCGAGCACCTCACCCGTCTCCAGCTTCACCTTGCGAATGGAGGACTGGTTGTTGAGCCCCGTGCCTTCATATAAAAAGCCGTTGAGATAAAACAGGCCTTGGGTGAACGCGGTATTGTCGTGCGGGTAGGTGTGAACGACGTGGTAGGAGTATTCGGGGATGCCGCCGGCTTCGGTGGCCGGCCCGCAAGCAACCGCGGTCAGCGCGGCAGCCAGAATCAGGATGCGCATATGAGAATCAGCGTACCGCGAAAAGCCGGCGGGTTTCGGGTTGGCAGGCCGGAGACCCGCCCCACCTTTAGAACGGAAACTCGTTGCGCACGCCTTGCTGGTAGAGGCCCGACTTGGCCAGGTGATAGCTGTAGGGATTGACGGGCACCCCGCCGATGCGCACTTCATAATGCAGGTGCGGCGCTGTAACGCGTCCTGTGGCGCCCACCGCGCCGACGATCTGGCCCAGACGCACGGCCTGTCCGGTCTGCACGAAGCAGCGCGAGAGGTGCGCGTACTTCGTGCTAACGCCGCCGCCGTGATCGACCGCGACCATCAGACCGTACCCACCTTCCCAGGAAGCCTGCAGCACGACGCCATCGGCCGTGGCGCGGACCGGCGTGCCGGGCGGAGCTGAAATATCGACGCCGGTGTGGAAGGCTCCCTCACCGGAAAACGGGTCCATACGGCTGCCGAAGGCTCCCGTCAACCGGCCGGCCACTGGCCAGATGCTCGGCCGCGCATTCGCCGGCTGAATCCAGCGGCTGCGGTCGCTGTGCAGTTCCATCGCATTGGCGCTGCGCAAAAAGTTGTACTCGGCCACGCTCTCGGCGAAGCTCGGCGTCAGTTTGCCTTCGCCGGAGATATCCGAGGGGCCTTCCAACTTCTGTTTGATGCCGTACGCAAGGGAAACTTCCTGGGCGTAAACCTCCAGGCTGGCCAACTGCTGGTCGGTTTGATTCACCACTTTCTGCAGGTTCTGGTAGCGCGCGCGTAGGGTGTCCGCTTCGCGCCTTAGAGCGTTGTAATTGGCGACCTTCCACGCCATGCGCGCGTAGCTGGCGACGAAGCCGAATACCGTGAAGCAGCCGAGCAGGGCCAACGCAAGAATGGCATAGACAGCCTGGTGTGGAACATGAATACGGCGAAGCCTGCCGCGGAGCGAATGGGCCAGCACCACGACAAAGTATTCCTGCCTCATAGTCTTCTCCGGCCGGACCTTGTGAGATTCGGAGGGTTATCCGCAAGATCCAGTGGGGCTACTCGGACACACTGCCAAAAATAGAACGAAGGGCCTAATGTAACAGCCACCTTAGTCGTTGTCAAGCGCCCATGGCGTGCGAGAATTGTCCAATGCAAGATGAGCATGAAAGGGGCAAAGAGGCTGGGGCGGTTTCCAATGCAAGGTGAGCATGAAACAGAGGAGGATGGGGTAGGCGTGGCGCGGCCGGGTGCAAGTGCGCATGGGGAATGCCGAGAGCCTCAGCCGGGAGCAGATCCGCGAATTCCTGACCTCGAGCGAAGCGATCGAGTTTGCGGGGTGCGGACGGGCGGAAAAATACGCCTGGGTGGAGCGCGTGTTGGCGGCGCAGCGGTATGGCGCGCTGAGCAAGCGGGAGCGCGGCGTTGTCCGCGCGTACATGGAAAAGGTGACGGGGATGAGCGCGTCGCAGATGACGCGACTGATCCGGGCGTTTCTGGATCACGGCGCGGTGAAGGCGGCGCCCTACCGGAGGCATCGTTTCAACGCGCGGTACACCGCCGAAGACGTCGCGCTGCTGGCGGAAGTGGACCGGGCGCACGAGCGATTGAGCGGGCCGGCCACGCGGCGGATTCTCGAACGCGAGTACGAGCAGTTCGGCGACCTGCGGTACCGGCGGCTGGCGAAGATCAGCGTGTCGCATCTGTACAACCTGCGAGCCAGCGCGCGCTACCGCAATCAGGCCGCGGTGTTCGAGGCGACGCGGCCCACGGCGATCTCGATCGGCCAGCGGCGCCGGCCCGAGCCGCAGGGCCGAGCCGGATTTCTGCGGGTGGACACAGTCCATCAGGGCGACTGGGACGGCAACAAAGGCGTGTATCACATCAACGCAGTGGACGCGGTGACGCAATGGCAGGTGGTGGGCTGCGCGAGCAAGATCAGCGAAGCCTATCTGCTGCCCGTGCTGGAGGCCGTGCTGCGGCAGTTTCCGTTCGTGGTGCTGGGGTTTCACGCCGACAACGGATCGGAGTACATCAACCATCGGGTGGCGGAACTGTTGGAGAAACTGCGCGCGGAGTTCACCAAAAGCCGCGCCTGCCGCAGTCAGGACAATGCTCTGGTGGAGGGCAAGAATGGGGCGGTGATCCGCAAGCTGATGGGCTACGGCTACATCGCTGGCGAGCACGCTGGAGCCATCGGGGAGTTCTATGCGCACTACCTGAACCCGTATCTGAACTACCATCGGCCATGCGGCTTCGCGACGGTGAGCGTGGACGAGCGGGGCAAGCGGAAGCGGAAGTACAAGAGCGAAGACTACCGGACACCGTTCGAGAAACTGACATCGCTGCCGAAGGTGGAGAAATGCCTGAGGCCGGGTCTCAGCCTGGCCGCCATGGAGCGGGGAGCCTCGGCGATGAGCGACACCGAGTGTGCGCGCCGGATGAGCGCCGCCAAGGCCAAACTCCTGCGGCAGTGCAAGGCGCAGCCGCCGGTTCCACCGCGGTTCCGGTAACGAGGCCGGAAGCCGGTGGAAATGCCGGGGCGGTGGAAAGCATGGAAAACCAAAACCAGGTTTTCCACCCTTCCCACCGCCCCTTGCAAATCCCGCAACCCCGGCGGGATTCGCACATTCCCACCGTCTCGACGACGGCTTCTCATCGAAATCCAAAACCAAAGAAAGGAACTCGGCCGCTGCGCGGCCTCGTCCTTCTCCTACCGCTTCGACTCCGGCCGCACAGAGCCCATTTCATGCTCATCTTTCGATTGGAAAAT
>CAVXJY010000122.1:0-28431 GCA_963761855.1 Bryobacterales bacterium
GGCGAGATAACGGCATTGCGCTTCGGCCACCGCCAGCGCGACGCCATCCGAGTTTTCCATGTCGCGGTAATTGAAGCCGCACGCCTTACATAAGTCAACCCGGCCCACCTCCATCCAGACCAAATAGTTAGAGTAGTAAACCACGCCCATTCTGTCGGTTTCGGCGTAGCGAACGCGCAAGCGAGTCTCGGAGGTCGGCGTCATGGGAGTAACTGCGATTGTAACCCGGTGATGCGAGCAGTGAACGAAGCGGTTAGGATTCAGTTAGGATTCTCTCGGTAGGCAATCGCCCTCTCCCTTACGGCCGCGGCTCCGTCTGCTTCGGTTGTTTTTCGGAGTCGCGATCGTGAGGCCGCAGATAAGGAAGCAATCAAATCGGGTTGGACAGCCCAATGCCACGCCTGCTAGCCGGCCTCCGGCGCCGGGCGGTCCGCCAGTCCAGGTATCTTAATGCGCCAACAAGAGCGCAACGGACGGGCTGCCGCAACCGTCTGATAGACTGAGAATTCCAAACGTTGCAGATGCGCGTTCGTGTGTTGTTCTTCGGCGTTTTGAAGGACCTGGTCGGCCGCAGCTCGGAGGATGCCGAGTTCGCCGAGGAGGCCGATCTGCGCGCTGTGCTGGCTAAGTACGCGGCGCTCTCGCCGGCCATCGGGAAAATGACGGGAAGTATCGTGGTGGCGCGCAATCGCGCATTCGCGGAGCCGGAAACCAAGATCGCCGAAGGCGACGAAATCGCACTGCTGCCGCCGGTCAGCGGCGGCTCCGAACAACCTGTCGACGGACTGGAAATCGAAGAGGATGGCAACTATTTCGCCATCACTCACCGCTCGCTCGATGCGCACAGGCTGTCGGCGCGGCTGCTGCACGGCGGTGAAGGCGCGGTGGTGACCTTCGAAGGCACCGTCCGCAACCACACCGGCGGCCGGCGCACGCTCTATCTCGATTACGAGGGCTATGAGCCGATGGCGCTGCAGACCATGGCGGAGATCGGCCGCGAGCTGGTCCGCGCTTTCGCGCTGGAACGCGTCGCCATGGCGCACCGCCTGGGCCGCCTGCTGGTGGGCGAAACCAGCGTGGTTGTGGTGGTGACCGCCGCGCATCGCCGCCCGGCGTTCGAGGCTGCACTGGAAGGCATCAACCGCCTCAAGAAGCGCGTGCCCATCTGGAAGAAGGAGCACTTCGCCGATGGCGCCGTCTGGGTGGAAGGAGAGTGGGACCCCGATGTGCCTCTGGCGCGGTAGTTCAGGGATCGCGCGCATTTGGCGACTGTAAAAACAGCGCTCCCCGACGGTCGCGGCTCCGACCCGAGGCCCTTCCGGCGGCGGCGCGGTGGCGTGAAACCAGCCGATCGCCGCCATGCTGGCCGGCTGCGCTTTGCTGGCCGCGCAGGAGCTCGTCATCCCGGTCAAAGTCAATCTGGTGCACATCGTGGCCACGGTGAAGAATCGCGCCGGCCAATTGGTGGGCTCGCTGGGCAAGGATGACTTCGAGATCTTCGACAACGGCGTGCGGCAGGACGTGGCGGTCTTCGAGCGCCAGACCAATCAGCCGCTCTCGGTCGCGCTGCTGGTGGATGTCAGCGGCTCTACCAACCAGGACCTGAAGTTCGAAACCGATTCCGCCGTGCGCTTCATCCGCGCCCTGCTTTCGGACCGCAACCCCCAGGACCAGGTGGCGCTCTACACCTTCGACGATCTGGTGACGCAGGTGCACAACTACACCCACAACATCGTGTCGCTCGAAGCCATGCTGCGTCAGCTTCACGGTTCGGCGGGAACTTCTCTCTATGACGCCATCTGGCTGGCCTCGCGCGACCTGGAATTGCGCGAGGGCCGCAAGGCGCTGGTGCTGGTGAGCGATGGCGGCGAGACCACCAGCAAAATCGACAGCCACCGGGCGCTGGAAGCGGCGCAGTTGGCCGACGCGGTGATTTATCCGGTGATTGTGATGCCCATCACCAACGACGCCGGCCGCAATATCGGCGGCGAGCACGCCCTGCAATTCATGGCGGAAGGCACCGGCGGGCGCAGCTTCTTGCTCTCCGAAGGCCCGCAGCTCGACCACGCCTTCAGCTCCATCATCACCGAGCTGCGCACCGAGTACCTGCTAGGCTACTACCCGCACGACATACCGCCCACCAAGGAGCGTTTTCACCAGCTGGAAGTCCGGCTCAAGTCTCCCGAATTGCGGGCTTCGGCGCGCAACGGCTATTATGGGGAAGCGGAGGTTACGGGTTCGCCGGCGGAGCAGGTTACGCTGAAGCCCGATAGCCGGAAGAAGCGTTAGGAGAAGCGTACGATACAACAGCCGAAGTCCGCGCGCGCCCCGGAGCACACACTGGAAGAGGTCAAGTACCTCAAGCAGTTGATTGAGAACGCGACGCCCGTGCGCGTTAAGCTGGCCGGCGGCGAAGAGGTGACCGGCGTGATCGAATACTACGATCACTCCTTCATCCGCATCACGCGCCAGGGCCAGCCGAACCTCTTCATCTTCAAGCACGACATCAATTACGTGGTCGAGCAGGGTTAACCCTCGAGCGCCGGCCTCCCGCCCATGCCCTACCTCGAAACAGCCGTGGAAATCGCCCGTGAAGCCGGTGCCTTGCTGGCCCACTATTTCGAGCGGCGGGTGGCGTTTGAAGTGAAGGGCGAATTCGATCTGGTGACGGAAGCCGATCGCGCCAGCGAGAAGCTGGTGGTGGAACGCCTGCGGTCGCATTATCCCTCTCACGGAATCGTCGCCGAAGAAGGCGGCGGCCATGACGCTCAAGCCGAATACTGTTGGTACGTAGACCCGCTCGACGGCACCACCAATTTCGCCCACAGTTTTCCGGCGTTCAACGTGACGCTCGGCTTGGCGCGCGCGGGCGAGATGCTGGCCGGCGTGGTGTTCGACCCCATCCACCAGGAATTGTTCACCGCCGAACGCGGCGCCGGCGCCTACCTGAACAACCGGCGCATTCACGTATCCCAAACCAAGCAGTTGGCCGACAGCCTGTCTTCCACGGGGTTTCCCAGCCGCAAACGGCATCACAACGTGAACATCCACTTCTATTACCAACTGGCGATGGCATCGCACGGCGTGCGCCGCACCGGGTCGGCGGCGCTCGATCTGGCGTTTGTGGCGTGCGGGCGCCTGGACCTGTTCTGGGAATTCGGCCTCAAGCCTTGGGACGTGGCGGCGGGCACGCTGCTGGTGACTGAAGCCGGCGGACGCACTTCCGACATGCGCGGCGCGCCGCACAGTCCGACCCAATCCGATCACCTGCTGGCCGATAATGGCGCGCTGCACGCCGAAGCCCTGGCAGCCTTCAGCGAAGTCTTCCAAGGCCGCTTGCGTGTGCCGCTGCCGCCGGTCCCGTAGGTCACAGGTCTTCGGCGCGAAGACGCCGATATCTTTTCCAATCTTAGCCAGGGCCGCCGGGCCAACCTCATCGCTGTCATGGGAGCAGAAGGTGAAGTTGGACCAACCGCACGCCGCAGTTTTTTGGGTGAGATCCGACCTGCTTCTTGAGGGTCCAACCAATACGCAACAACCGCTGGCGATTGGCGCGGTTGAGCCGCGACCCGCTTCCGCGCGCACCGATGCTAACCTGTGGCTTGTCCCGGCATCCTCTGTTCAAACCGTATCTGGCTCTGGCGGCGGTGTGTTTCTTTTGGGGCACCACCTACCTGGGAATACGGATGTCGCTCGAGACTTTTCCGCCGCTCACGCTGGTCGCGGTGCGCTATTCGATTTCCGGCGCGCTGACACTCGCGTTTGCCTGGTACCGCGGTCTGCACATCCCGCGCGGGAAAGAACTGGTTGCGGCCTGCGTCGCCGGCCTCGGAACCATCACCGTGGGCAACGGCGCGCTGGTGGTCTCCGAGACCCTGATCCCCAGCGGCATGGCCGGCCTGATCGTGGCCATGTCGCCATTCTGGATGGTGGGAGTGGAAGCGCTGCTGCCCGGCGGCGAGAGCCTGCACGCGCCGACCGTGGCGGCGATGGCGCTGGGGCTGGCGGGCGCGGCGCTGCTGGTGACACCGGGCGGCGGCCCGCAGCACGGCGGCGACAGTCTGCTGATTGGCTTCCTGGTCCTGCAAATCGGCATGGCAGGCTGGTCGTTTGGCTCCATCTATCAGCGGCGCCATGCGGGCAAGGCACACCCGGTAGTGGCCGGCGGCATTCACCAATTGTTCGCGGCACTGACAATGGTGCCCTTTGCGCTGCTGGTGCCGCACCATCCCGTGCACTGGAGCACGCGCGGCGTTAGCGCGCTGCTCTACCTGGTGGTCTTCGGTTCGCTGGTGGGCTACAGCGCATTCGTCTACTCCATGGACCGGCTGCCGGTCGCCGTGGTTTCGATTTACCCGTACGTGAATGCTGTGGTCGCAGTGGCGCTGGGGTGGCTCTTCTACCGCGAGCCGTTCGGCTTGCGCGAATCGGCGGCGATGGTAGTGATCTTCGCGGCGGTCACGCTGGTCAAGCGCTACGCCCGCCCCGCGGCGGGCTAGCCTGGCCGAGCTTGGCCGCCAGCGCGCCGCCGGCCATGCTGAGAAATGTAACGAAAATGAACAGCGTGATGAGCGTGAACGCGAGCACCACTGCGACGCCGGTGCCGGTCGCCATGAACGCGGCGGCCCGTTGGACGGCGGCAGGGTCCTGTAGCGGGAAGCTCTGCATCTGCTGCGCGTAGGTGCCGGCAAGGCGGCCGGAGAGCGCTGGCGGAAGCTCGACGGCCAGGGACATAATGGCGGCTGGCACAAAGGCCAGCAGGCCCGTGATCCAACCCATGCGCACGCCCGCCCCGACGTTCAGCAGCAAGCCGGTTCTGCGCCGATAGATGAATGCCGCGAAGAAGCCTGCGGCCAGCCAATTGACGAACGGCAGAACGAAGAACAGAGCGGTAGCTCCCGTAGCCACTATCAAAGCGATCTTCAGCGCCAGCGGATTGCGGAAATCGACCGGTGCCGGCGGCGGCTCCGGTCCGGGTAGCGGCAACACAATTGGCGTTGGCACTGGTGCCGGCGCTGCCACTTCCGGCAACTCTCTCTGCGGCTTGCCGCACTTGTGGCAGAACAACGCATCCGGCGGAAGCTCGGCGCCGCAACTGCAGAAATCAGGCATGAAGATCGAAAGGAACCCCTCTCAGTGTGGCGCAGCGCGCACCGCGGAAGCAACTTGCCGTGCCGCGAGCCAGGGTATCTGGTTGACGCGCCCGCCTTTAGGATCCCGAGTCGATTGCCGCAATGGCTTCGGCAATTTCGCGGCCGGGATATTCGTAATCCACCAACTTGCCGGAGATGTAGTTTTCGTACGCGGCAAGGTCGAAATGGCCGTGGCCGCTGAGGCCGAAGAGAATGACTTTGCCGCGTCCCGCTTGCTTGGCGGCCAGCGCTTCATCGATCGCACCGCGAATAGCGTGCGCGCTTTCGGGTGCAGGTAGGATACCTTCGGTGCGCGCGAATTGGATGGCCGCCTCGAACACAGGGAGCTGCGTGTAAGCCTTGGCCTCGATGTGCCCCAGCTTGATCAGGTGGCTGATCAGCGGTGAAGCTCCATGGTAGCGCAACCCGCCGGCGTGGATGCCCGGCGGCACAAAATCGTGGCCCAGCGTGAACATCTTGACCAGCGGCGTGAGCTTGGCCGTGTCGCCATAATCGTAGGTGAACTTGCCGCGCGTCAAAGTAGGACAGGCGGAAGGCTCGATGGCGAGGATGCGCGGGCCTTTGCCGGCGAGGCGGTCCAGCACATACGGCAGCGCCAGTCCGCCGAAGTTGCTGCCGCCGCCAAAGCAGCCAATCACCACATCCGGCTCGTCGCCTGCCATCTGCATTTGCAGCTTGGATTCCTGGCCGATGACGGTTTGGTGCATCAGCACGTGGTTGAGCACGCTGCCCAGCGAGTAGTTGGTGTCGGAGTGAGTAGCGGCGTCCTCCACGGCTTCACTGATGGCGATGCCCAGGCTGCCGGGCGAATCCGGGTGCGTGGCCAGCACCCCGCGGCCGGCATGCGTTTTCTCGCTGGGGCTGGCAAAAACCTCCGCGCCCCAGACGTGCATCATCATGCGGCGATACGGTTTTTGGTCGTAGCTCACGCGCACCATGTAGACCGTACATTCCATGCCGAACATCTGGCAGGCCAGCGCCAGCGCGCTGCCCCACTGCCCCGCCCCGGTCTCGGTGGCCAGGCGGCGGATGCCGGCGCGCTTGTTGTAATAAGCCTGCGCCACCGCCGTGTTGGGCTTGTGACTGCCGGCCGGGCTGGTGCCCTCGTACTTGTAATAAATGTGGGCCGGGGTATCGAGCGCTTTCTCGAGGCGCCGCGCCCGATAGAGCGGAGTGGCGCGCCACAGGCGATAAATATCCATCACCTCGCCCGGAATATCGATCTCCGGCACCGCCGAGAATTCCTGCTGGATCAACTCCATCGGAAAGATCGGCGCCAAATCCTGAGGGCCGAGCGGCTGATGAGTGCCTGGATGCAGAGGCGGGGCGAGCGGCTCCGGAAGCGATGGCAGCACGTTGACCCAAACCGCCGGGATCTGGCGGTCGGTAAGAAGGAACTTGGAAGCTTCGGACATGGAAGGCTTATTGTAATACGCCTGCCGGGTGGCGCCCCGCTCCCGCTGCGTTTGGTTACCATGTGACTTCATGTTCGACTGGAAACAGGATCCGCACCGCCGCCTCAACCCGTTGACAGGCGAGTGGGTGCTGGTATCGCCGCACCGCACCCAGCGGCCGTGGCAGGGGCAGATGGAAGAGACGGCGCGCGCGCCGCAGCCGGAATACGACCCGGACTGTTACCTCTGCCCCGGCAATGCGCGCGCCGGCGGCGCCCGCAATCCGCGCTACACATCGACCTTCGTTTTCGATAACGACTTCGCCGCGCTGCGGCCCGCGACGCCGCCGGACCGCTTTGACGAGGACGGCCTCCTGGTGGCGCAGGGCGAGCCGGGCATCTGCCGAGTGGTGTGCTTTTCGCCCAAGCACCATCTCACCATTGCCCACATGCAACCCGCCGAGCTCCGGCGCGTGGTGGACGTTTGGGCCGAACAGTACCGCGACCTGGGCGCGCGCGAATCCATCCGCTACGTGCAGATTTTCGAAAATCGCGGCGCCATGATGGGCGCCAGTAACCCGCATCCCCATTGCCAGATCTGGTCGAACGCGCATCTGCCGAACGAGGTCGCCAAGGAGCAGGCCGCGCAGTTGGCTTGGCGCGAAGCCCGCAAGCGGTGCCTGATCTGCGACTACATGGCGCGCGAAGCCGCGCACCGGGAACGGATCGTGGAGGAGAACGCAGGCTGGCAGGTGGTGGTGCCGTTTTGGGCCGTGTGGCCGTTTGAAACGCTGGTTATGCCGCGGCAGCACACCGCCGCCATCGAGGCCCTGGATGACGCAGGGCGCGACGGCCTGGCGGACATCCTGCAACGCCTGACCGCGCGCTACGATCGCCTTTTCGCGGTGCCTTTCCCTTACAGCATGGGCTTCCACCAGAGCCCGACCGATGGCCAGCCGCACCCGGAGTGGCATCTGCACCTGCACTTCTACCCTCCGTTGCTGCGCTCGGCAACGGTGCGCAAATTCCTGGTGGGATACGAAATGCTGGCCGCGCCACAGCGCGACCTCACGCCGGAATCCGCCGCCGAGCGCCTGCGGTTAGCGTAGCCGAGGCGCGAGCGGTCTTGCCTGCTGAGCCGAGAGTCGTCTCGGCTTTTCTTTGCTTGATGCGCGTTCAGAGCCTATCGGAGCCGCGACCGTGAGGGAGCGGCTGCCGGCTTCGAACTCGTCTAGTCCCCGGCAGCCCCTTATTGAATTTCTCCGTGCATGGCTTTCTTGGCGAATTCGCCGGAGGCATTCAGCGTATAGTTCCAATCGCCGATCAGCGTCGGACCCCATTCCGGATCAAAGCACCAGACCATCCAACTGATGCCTTTGCCTTCCAGGTACTTGATGATCGCCGGCCCATACTCCGGCGGTCTTCCGAAACCGCCGAATTCGGTGGCGACCACGGGGTAGGTGGCGGCGGCGAAACCGAAGTCCTCGTCCCATTTCGGTTCCCACGGCCGCGGCCGCTTGTTGGCATACGGGTGAACCACGTAGCCGATGCCCTCGGCAGCGATCGGGCTAAGGATAATCGGCGTCAAATCGTATGCCCAATCGAAACCAGCCACCAGCGGTATCGCCTGCGCACGGTTTGCTCGGATGATGGAGATCACGTTCTCGTTAATCTTCTTCCATTCATCCCAGGAGACCGGACCGAGTTGGTCCCGGAAGGTGGTCGGCTCATTGAAGATCTCGAAGAACGCCACCGTGTTGTGGCCGGCGAAATGGTGGGCCAGGATGCGCCAGAACTGGTACGTTTCCTGGAGCGAAGTGTCGTACATCGGGTCTTGAAAAACGCCGGTGGTGAGATTGCCGATGGAATGCCAGTCGAGATCGACATACATACCCAGGTCGGTCGACCACTCCACCGCCTGGTCGAGCAATTTGAGATACTCGGCCGGCGTTCGCTCCCTCCAGGCGACGGGGTGAATCGGGATGCGCACCACGTGCGCGCCCATCTCCTGGACTTTTACGAAATGCTGGCGGTTCCAATGACCTTGCATTTCGAGCTTGTCGGGATCGGAGATGGAAAGACCTTGAAACAGCACCGTCGCGCCCTGCGGGTCGACGAACTTATTGCCCTTGACGGAGATTAACGGCAACTTCTTGGCGTTGGCGGTGTAAGGGCGGAGTCCAGGGTCGACATCGTGCCACCACGTGTGTGTGCGCCCCGCGGGAGCGGTCTGCGCCTGTGCCGCAGCGGCCATGGCAAGCAGCGCAGCGCTAAGTGATATCTGTAGGGCGGTGTACTTCGTCGAGAATCGCATAAAGGTCCGATTGCTATTCATAGCCCAATTGCTTGCCCGAGCGAAAGGGGGTGGGCGGCGGGTCCAAAGCCTCTGCACGCTATAATTCTGTCAATGAGCGCCTCGATTGAACAAAAGATGCGTGACGACTGGAATGAAAAGGCCAGATCGGACGCGCACTATTACGTGGCGTTCGGGCGTCGGCGCCAGAGCAAGGCTGAATTCCTTTCGACCGCAGATTTATTGCTTCCGGCGCTGCAATCCACCTTCTGCCGTATCCGCACTGGTTCACCCGAAGGCGCGCGGCGGGCGCTTGAGATCGGCTGCGGGCCGGGCCGACTGATGCTGCCCATGTCCGCCTTCTTCGGCGAGGTCCACGGTGTCGATGTCTCGGATGAAATGGTCCGTCTTGCCCGCGAGAATCTCCAATCGTGCCCGGGCGCTCACGTCCACCTGAACTCGGGTTCGGACCTATCGCTTTTCGAGGACGCACACTTTGATTTCGTGTATTCAGCCCTGGTTTTTCAGCATATACCGAGCGTGGAGGTTATTACGCGCTATCTTGAGGAATCGCTCAGAGTCTTGAAGCCGGGCGGAGCCTTGTGCTGCCAAACGCGGGGCGTTGCGGCGCCATTCTCAGGGCCCGGCGAAGAGAACGATACCTGGAACGGGTGCGTCTATGGCCCTGACCAGGCTTTCGATCTGAGCAGGAAATGCGGGATGCACCTTTTACAGCTTACCGGAGCCGGCACGCAGTATATGTGGATTGTCGGAAGGAAGCCGCTGGTTGAGAATTCGCGGGGAGCCACTTTCGGTCATCCGGAGGTGAGAGCGATTACTCCGACGGACAATCCTCTTCAACTGATTTCCCCCTCGGGACCCGGTGCCGCTTTTATCTCTTGGCTCGAGGGCTTTCCGGAGTTCACATCTCTCGAAGCGCTCTCAGTTACTTTAAACGATTCCGAAGCCCTGCCTTGTTACATCAGCGATCACGTCGGGAGGGGAGCGTTCCAACTGAACACACTGGTTCCGAGCGGCACACCAGTTGGAGAGTATACAGTCCGCGTGTATTATCAGGGCGTGCTGGCTGCAGGAGAGCGAGTTATACAGATCTGTGACTATCCGGAGATGGAACCCCGTGTGGTGGCTATCGCAGACGGCGTCGACCTTGCCGCCAAGTGTGCGACGACCAGCGGCTCTCTCAAGGTTTGCTTGACCGGGATCGCCGATCCCAGCACCGTTTCGTTCAGCGTGGAGTCGCGACGCCTGGAAACCGTCTCCTATTGGCTGTACAATCCTTATGTGTTCGGCTATGAGTTTACCCTTTCACTTCCGCCGCAGTTGCGCGCCGGAGCTTATCCTCTCGATATAAGTACGCCAACATGGAGCTACACCGCTGAGATTAAAGCCGATTGTAAAGCGTCCGAGAGCTTGCCATAGAACTCGCGCTTCGGTCTGAGACTCGCCGATGCATCGCCACCTTGTGAAGCTTAGCTTGAAGCACATCCCTTCCGCTATTCGCGACTTGATCTGCATGGCAGCACTGTTTTCGCTCAATGCGGTGTTAATTCACGCGCTCTTTTCGATCGAGTATAGCCGCCAAATGGGTTCTATCGAAGGTTCGTACATGGCGATCGCGAGGTGGGCGCGCGACCACGCGGGAGATATCGGATGGTTCCCGCTCTGGTTTAATGGAATGCCGTTTTATAGCATCTATCAACCGGGCTTTCACACCACAGTCGCCGCCCTGAGCGCTCTCTCCGGATGGACTATCCAGCATTCTTACCATTTCTTGACCGCGGTCACATACTGCCTCGGGCCGGCGATGCTATTCATACTCTGCACGCGGGTTGCGGCCTCTCGCGTGTATGCGTTTTTCGCCGCAGCCATGTATTCCCTGGTTTCGCCGGCATGCTTGTTTTCGCGAGCAATACGGGCCGACACAGATGGCGTTACGGCTGCAAGACGCCTGGTTGTTCTCGTAAGGTACGGCGAAGGTCCTCATACCACGGCGGTAATGCTCATTCCTGTCGCCTTGCTCCTTTTGCACTGGGCCGCGACCGGGAAGAGACCGTGGGCTGTATTCTTCGCACCGTTTGCCCTGAGTGCCATCGTGGTCACGAACTGGCCCGGCTCGCTCGGCCTCTCGATGGCCATAGTGGCCTATACCCTGTCCGGCGTCCGAAGCTGGCGCGTTGGCGCACGAATGCTTGCGGTCGCCGCCATTGCCTATCTCCTGATATGCCGCTGGATTCCTCCATCGCTGGTGAGAGATGTCCTGCGCAACGCACAGCAGGCCAGTGCTATCACGATGGGACGTCGTCACCTGTTCGCGTTTTCGCTCCTCGCCGCTGGGCTTTTGGTTTTAGAGTATTGCTACGTTCGGGCCAAGGTCCCGAGGTGGCTTAAGTTCTTCCTTCATTTCTCCGTTTTGACGGGCACAATTGGTTTGGGACAAGTTCTGTTTGGCTGGGCTTTTCTGCCTCAGCCCAATCGCTTTCAAGTCGAGTTCGATCTGGCATCTGCCGCATCTCTGGCGTGGATACTGTGGTCCATAACCAGAAGACTTGCCCCTCCAGCTCGAACTGGGGCGATCATAGCGTTGGCGCTGGTCGGTGTTTGGGAGGCAGTCTGCTTTCGGCGAGTCGCGCGGACTGAAATAGGGTCAACTGAGATTGCCCGGACGATCGAGTACCGAATGTCCATGCAATTTCGATCGGCAAGCGGAAACCCGCGTGTTTTCGCCCCCGGCAACGTTTCGCTCTGGATGAATATGTTCAACGACACACCTCAACTTTGGGGCTGTTGTGATCAGAGCGTGCCGACCTTCGAGGATCGGATCGCATCCTATATTGTCTACGCCGGCAAGAATGCTGACGTCTCTATCGCCTGGCTCAAGGCATACGGCGTCGATCAGGTCGGCGTTGTAGGTCCGAAAAGTACCGAGTATTTCCATCCCTTCGCGAGTCCACAGAAGTTTGATGGAGTACTTCCCGTCCTATGGCAGGATGGGGACAATGTGATCTATGACGTGTGCCGGAACTCGCGCTCACTTGCACATGTTATACCGCCGGCACGGCTCATCTCACGAAAACCGGTAAACGGACTGGATATCGCCCCCCTGGTTGAGTATGTCGATGGGATCGAAGATACTGGGGCTGCGCGTGCTTTCATCAAATGGTCTGGTTCGAGCCGCGCTGTGATTCAGGCCGACGTTCCACCTGGTCAGATCATTTCGCTGCAGGTTACCTACAATCGCGGATGGCGCGCGACCTCTCAAGGTGGCGTGTGCCCCACTTACGCGGATGCGCTCGGATTCCTGGTCATTCAACCCAAATGCGCTGGCGCCTGTACGGTCCAGCTTTCGTGGGAGGAACCTGGACTCCTGGTGCGGGAGCTCGGAGGAATCATGGGGCTGCTGCTCTGCCTGGCGTGGGCGGGCATTTTGGTGCAGCGGCGTCACCGCCGCTCAGGGCCCGCTGGCCGTGAGAGTGATCCGATGGTGTGAAGGTGCGGTGCTCGACAGCCGCATCTGCAACGCGGCACTTGTTCGCGCTACTCTCGTGCGTGGACTAAAGGCCCGGCAACCAAGAGAATGTGATTCGGGCCGCTGCCGGACAGGACCGCTTACGAACGAAGGATCGCAGCCTCTTCCAGTGTAATTTCGACCGGACCGGTGCGCTCCTGATCTTTCCGTTGCGCCCGCTTAGCAGCCTTATCGCGCTGCTTCTCGGCGCGGGCCATTTCCTTTTGTCGTTTCTGGAACGTAGTGCGTGATCGCGTGGCCATGGTGCTGTCTCCTTTTTGTGCTCTCCTGGTCGGCTCAAACTGCAGTCATGCCATGCACACGGACCTCCTCAGACCCACTGGCAACACAGGCCGGATCGAGTCCGCGCAAGAAGAGGACGTGGGGCGGCAGTTTCGAGCGCCGCCCCAATTTCATTTTACCTTACCAGCGCTTGTTTTGCCGCTGGCCACCGCCATTGCTGCGGAATCCGCCGCGATCTTCCTTCGGCCGCGCTTCGTTCACATTCAGCGCCCGGCCATCCAGTTCCCTGCCATTCAGAGCCGCAATGGCAGCATCGGCCTCGGTAGCCACACTCATTTCCACGAATCCGAAGCCTCTGGCCCGTCCGGTGTCCCGGTCGGTCACAACGTTCACACGGTCAACCGTGCCATATTCCTCAAACAAGGATCGAACCGCATCTTCGGTAGCTCCGAAGCTCAGGTTTCCTACGAAAATATTCTTCACTAAGATCTTCTTTCTGAAATTTGCAGAGCAGCGAATCGCGGGCAGGATAGACGGTTGTGCCGGGCTATGCGAGAGACCTCAATTAGCGGAACTGTCAAATACGCATCTATTATAGCACGGAATGAGATCCCATCCTTCAGCTAAATTGTTGGGTTGAAATCCGGTACGGCCCTCCAGGAAAAACGCTCACGCTTCGAGGCGGTCTTGCCGGAGCTGGTACCCACGTAGGCGCCGGAAAAACACGCGGATCGCATCTGAAGTAAGGATTGGTAGGCTTTACTTACCCGGCAGATAGGCGCCGGGATTCAGTGACGTACGATGCAGCACACTCGAGCGGAATCGAGTTAAAGCTCGGCGAGCGCAGCCGTGCCGCTTTCCACGGCCGCAGCCTGGTCCTTACGCCGGATCGCTCTCACCATGGACTTTACGTGCGGTATCGCACGTGCGGCTCTCTCGTAAACCGGCACAAGCGATGGCGCTCGATTCGAACCGTCCGTTCTATAACCTTTGTACAGCGGCCGCGCCATCTGGTGCATTTCGTAAAGACATTCGCCGCCGTACTCTACCTGATCGTCCCATCCCTCGTGCTCCGAACTCTGCAACGACCGCACCATTCCACGTAGAAGGACTTTCGTGCTGTCATATAACATACGACCACTCGCTCCCTTTTAGAAACATTGCTCCTAGAAAAGTTGCTCCCCCCGAGCCGATTAGGCCTCTGGGTAGATCCGTGGCAGGCATTGTAGTGAGGTGACTTATCTGTATTGTAGCACATGCCGGAACGTGTTACCTTGTGACCCACCAGGACACCCCCGGAAATCGCCGCCGGCGTGAACCGATCGGATTGCATAGACGGCCCAGAAGCGCCTCGGCGCAGCCGCAGTCACTCGGGTCCTGAGCCCCTGCCGATGCGGCGGCCCTCCGAATTTCCCATCGCTTGGACCTGCGAATTGCCAACCTCGTTGTGCCGCGGTTGAAGTTCGTCGGCCGGCAGTTCGGGTTGCGGCCCAAAATGCGGCCCGGGTGCGCGGCTGGGATTGCCGGTAGTGCGGAGTTAGAATGGCTGCTGCTCCTGCTCTATGAAGATCGAAGCAACGCCCTGCCAGCTCCGCGTCGGCCTGTTCAGCATCGGATTGGACGCCTACTGGCCGCAATTCGACGGCCTGCTGGACAAGTTGACCGGCTACAACCGGCGTGTCGCCGAAGCGTTGCAGCGGGATGGCGTCGAAGTGGTGAACCTGGGGATGATCGACACTCCGGAAAAGGCGGCAGCCGCGGGACATGAGTTCCGGCGGGCTGATGTCGATCTCATCTTCCTGCACGTCTCGACCTACGCTTTGTCATCGACCGTGCTGCCGGTGGTGCGCCGGGCGAAGGTTCCGGTTGTCATGCTGCACCTCGCGCCCGGGGAGGCTATCGATTATTCCGCTTTCAACAGAATGGGCGATCGCGGGCGCATGACTGGCGAGTGGCTGAGCTGGTGCCAGGCATGCCCGGTCCCGGAGATCGCCAACGTCTTCCGCCGCTGCAGCGTGCCGTTTTTCCAGGTGACTGGGACGATGGAGCACGATCCGCGGGCTTGGGAGGAGATTGCCGGCTGGCTGGATGCGGCGCGCGTTCTTTCGGCGATGGAGCACAACCGGCTTGGCCTGATGGGCCACTATTACAGCGGGATGCTGGATATCTATTCCGATCTGACTTTGCAATGCGCCACTTTCGGCGGCCACTTCGAGCTGCTCGAAGTGGATGAGCTCGCCGCGCTCCGCCGCGCTGTGTCCGAAACGGAGGTTGAGGCCCGCTTCCGGCACTTCCATGACGCTTTCGACGTCCAGCCGGACTGCCCCGCGGACGAATTGCGCCGCTCCGCGCGCACCTCGGTGGCGCTCGACCGGCTGGTGGAAAATCACGCGCTCGGATCGCTCGCGTACTACTATCAGGGCACGGGCATCGCGGAAAACGAGGACGCCATCAGCTCCATCATCCTGGGCACCAGCCTGCTCACGGCGCGCGGCATTCCGGTGGCCGGCGAGTATGAAGTCAAGAACGCGCAGGCAATGAAAATCATGGATTCCTTCGGCGCCGGCGGATCGTTCACTGAATACTACGCTGCCGACTTCAAAGACAACTGTGTCCTGATGGGGCATGACGGTCCGGGGCATTTGGCGATCGCCGAGCGAAAGACCAAGGTGCGGCCACTCGGCGTGTATCACGGCAAGGTGGGCCGCGGGCTGTCGGTGGAGATGTCGGTGAAGCACGGCCCAGTGACGCTGCTCTCGGTGGCGGAAAGCGTGCAGAGCCGCCTGAAGCTGGTGGTGGCGGAAGCGGAATCCGTGCCGGGCCCCATCCTCGAGATCGGCAATACCAACAGCCGCTATCGCTTCCCCATTGGCGCGCGCCGGTTTCTGGAGGAATGGAATGCGCAAGGGCCGGCGCATCATTGCGCCGTCGGCGTCGGGCATATCGCGTCTCGAATTCAGAAACTCGGCGCGCTGCTGGGGATCGAAGCAGTGCGAGTGTGTTAGTGATGCGGAGATTCGGCTTCGCCGCGATGTGGCGCACGTTCTCAACGTGCCGTGTCCGCACTCATGCGGACACACTCTTGGCGATTCGAACCAAGAGCCGCCGAGAGTCGGGATGCGGCGCCCACAAGTGCGCGTGCCACGCATCTTAGGAAGATTATGAAACTAACCATGCTCGCGGTTTTCATCGTCGCCGCAACGTCGGCGTTCGGCCAGCAAATCGACGTGCAATGGGATAAGGTGGAGCGGGTTTCGCGGACCACCGCGACTTTGCAGGTGGTGGTCAATCCCCCGCTCCGGCGCGGATCGCCAATTCACGACCGCGTCTTCAGCGAGCTGGAACGTCTCGGCGCCGATTACGTGCGCTACGTCCCATGGCTGCCCTATCCGAAGCTGGCTGTCGCCGAACTCGAGCCGCCGGCAAGCGGCAAAACCTCCTGGGACTTCTCCCTGATCGATCCCATGACGCTGGATTTCCTGAATGCCACCAAGGGGCATCCGGTCATCCTCAACTTCAGCACCATTCCGCAATGGATGTTTCGGACGGCCGAACCGGTAACCTATCCCGCCGACCCCGACGAAGTCACTTGGAACTACACCGAAGGCACCGAACTGCGCGATGCGTCCGGCATGGAGTTGGGCGATTACTACGCCCGCCTGGTGAGCTGGTACGCGAATGGCGGCTTCACCGATGAGCTCGGGCAGCGGCACGAATCCGGACACCATTTCAAAATCGCCTACTGGGAAGTCTTGAATGAACCCGATTTTGAGCACCAGACAACCCTGGAACAGTACACGGCGCGCTATGACGCAATTGTCGCTGCCATCCGCGCGGTCGCGCCTGAAATGCGGTTCGTCGGGTTGGCCCTGGCCGCGCCATCCGACAATCCGCGCATGTTTGAGTATTTCCTCAATCCGCAGAATCATCGGCCGGGCACACCGCTCGACATGATTTCGTACCACTTCTACGCGACTCCGTCGGCGGATGAGAGCCCCGCGGTGCAGCAATTCACATTCTTCGACCAGGCCGACCGTTTTATTGCTACGGCGCGCTACATCGAAGCCATCCGCCAGCGGCTGTCTCCCGGCACACAGACCACAGTGGACGAGATCGGCAGCATCCTGGCGGGCGATCCGAATCTGAAGACCGCCATCCCGGATTCGTATTGGAACCTGTCCGGCGCCTGCTATGCGTACGTTTTCGGCCATCTTGCCGAGCTGGGCATCGAGATCGCCGGCGAATCGCAATTGGTCGGCTACCCCACCCAATTCCCCAGCGTGTCTATGGTGGATTGGTCGACCGGCGCTCCCAATGCGCGGTTCCGCGTGCTGGAGTTGCTGAAGAATAACTTCGGACCCGGAGACCGGATCGTGAATACTGTGAGCCGAAGCTCCGCCGTTTACGCGCTGGGAATGATCTCACCTAAAGGCGGCCGCAAACTGCTGCTGGTGAACAAGCGCGACCGCGATATCGATCTGACGCTGGGCGGCCGCGCCAGCCAAGTCGAATATGTCGACCAAACTACCAAAGGCGCACCTCCCGTCCGGCAGGCGTTGAGCGCCAACAAGCTGACGCTGCACGGCCTTAGCGTCTCGGTAGTAACCATGGCGGCGGAATGAATGGGAATATAGCCGTTTGGCGCGGACCGCTCGCTTACGCCCGCGGCTCAGATGCTTTCAGAGCCGCGGCCGTCAGGGAGCGGATGCGCGGCCGCGATGTAATTATGAAAGGAATTCCACGATGAAGACCTTGACGATCCTGTGTGTTCTGTTTCTGGCAGTTTCCGCACCTGCGCGGGCCCAACATCAATACCCGTTCCAAGATCCCTCGCTCGACGCGGAGAAGCGTATCGACAACGTGCTCTCGCTGATGACGCTGGACGAAAAGGTTGCCAGCCTTGGCACCTCCGGCGTGGCCGTTCAGCGGCTTGGGATTCGCGGCACTGCGATCGGCGAGGCCCTCAGCGGCGTGGTCCTCGGCGGTCCCATGCAGACCTTGATCGACGCCTTTCCCAACGTTCCGCCGGAGATGAAGACGTTGCCCACACCCGCCACGCAGTTTCCCCAGGGCGTCGGCCTGGCGCGAACCTGGGATCCGGATCTGGTGCACCAGGCAGGCGCCGTGATCGGATCGGAGGCGCGCTACATCTTTGAAAACGGCAAGAACAAGAAGGCATTTCTGGTGCTGCTCACGCCGAATGCGGACCTGGCGCGCGATCCGCGCTGGGGCCGCACGCAGGAATCCTACGGCGAAGATCCCTTCTTCAACGGCACCATGGCGGCCGCGCTGATCCGCGGTGTTCAGGGTGACGACCCCAAGTACTGGCAGGCCGCCAGCCTGCTGAAGCACTTCCTGGCCAACAGCAACGAACACGGCCGCTACGGCTCGTCGTCGGACTTCGATGAGCGGTTGCTGCGCGAGTATTACTCGGTGCCCTTCCGCATGGGGTTCTTGGATGGCGGCGCCCGCTCCTACATGGCCTCTTACAACGCCCGGAACCACGTGCCCATGACGGTGAATCCGATTCTCAAGAACATCACCGTGCGCGAGTGGGGCGTCGACGGCATCATTTGCACCGACGCCGGATCGCTCGGCAACCTGGTGAGCCAGCACAAGGCCTACCCGAATCTCAAGCTAGCCGCGGCGGCTTCCATCAAGGCCGGGATCAATATGTTCCTGACCATTTTCGAAGACTACAAGACGGCGGTCAACGGTGCGCTGGCGGACCACCTGATCACCGAAGCGGACATCGACGCGGTGCTGCGCGGCAGCATTCGCACGGCGTTGCGGCTGGGCCTGCTCGATCCGCCATCCGCAGTTCCTTATTCGAAGCTGAAGGGCGCGCCCGACCCGGTGAATTCGCCGCAGCACAACGCCATTGCGCTGCAGGTGGCGCGCGAATCGGTGGTGCTGCTGAAGAACAGTCATAACTTTTTGCCGCTGGACCGCCGTTCGATTAAGACCCTCGCCGTGATCGGCCCGCGCGCCAACCAAGTGCTTCCGGACTTCTATGGTGGCGTGCCGCCGTACGCGGTGGCGCCCCTGGCGGCCATTCGGGCCAAGGTGGGCCCGGGCGTCGAGGTCCGCCACGTGGTGGACAACACCGACGGTGAGGCGGTGGAAGCGGCGCAATCCTCCGATCTGGCGATTGTGGTGGTGGGCAACCATCCCACCTGCGGCCGGACGCCGCAGCAATTGCTGCAGGGTCTGATGATGACCGGCGGATGCGCTATCCCCAGCGAAGGCATGGAAGGCAGTGACCGCCAGTCGCTTACGCTCGACCAGGAGGACCTGGTCAAGGAAGTTTATCAGGCCAATCCGAAAACGGTGGTGGTCCTGGTCGCGAGCGCGCCCTACGCTATCGACTGGACCCAGCAGAACGTGCCGGCAATTATTCACATGAGCCACAACAGCCAGGAGGAAGGCACCGCTATCGCCGACGTTTTGTTCGGCGACTACAACCCCGCCGGCCGCTTGGTCGAGACCTGGCCGAAATCGATCGACCAGTTGCCGCCCATGATGGATTACAACATCCGCCATGGCCGCACCTACATGTATGCCAAAGAGGAGCCGCTCTACCCATTTGGATTCGGGTTGAGCTACACGACATTTCAATACGCCAATCTGCGTGCCAGTTCAGACACGCTGAAGGTTGGCCGCGAGATTACCGTTAGCGTCGACGTCACCAACACCGGCGCGCGCGATGGTGACGAGGTGGTTGAGTTCTACGTGCGGCACCTTGGCTCGAAGGCGGAGCGGCCAATGCGTGAGCTGAGGGGCTTCGGCCGGGTCAACATTCCACACGGCCAGACGCGAACCGTATCGGTGCCCTTGAAGGCCGAATCCCTGGCGTACTGGGATGAAGCCGGGAACAGGTTCGTCGTGGAGCCGGAATCGATCGAGATCCTGGCCGGCGCATCTTCGGCCGACATCAGGCTGCGCAAGACGATTCAAGTTGGATTCTGAGCTGCTGGCGCCGGCGGTTTTGCGCTTGCCCGCCGGCGCCTGTTTCTGTAAATTCGAGCGCCGCTCAGTTCGGCAGCATCAGCGGCACAACCTGCAGCGTGGCGACGGGGCGCGTGTTACTGGTAAATATCTGCGTCACGCCGGTCGCATTGTCAAACAATTCCAGCGTCGGCATGGTGGAGCAGGCTGAGAATAAGTTGACGGCGGTCCCCGTCGCGCTCCCGGCTGGGATTGGCCCGGTCGAAAGCGGATTGCTCTTTACTACGCCGCGGATATCCACGCGCAGGCCTGTTGGGGCAGCCGTCAAATCGGCGAGTTTCAGCGTCAGTGACACTGCCGTGCCCGGTGCCAGGCTGCTCACCTCGAGCGTTTTCAGCACGTTGTTCTGCGCGTCGTGAAACTCCAACTCCAGTGGGCACGCGCTGGTCGGCGTGGTTGAAGTGGTTCCGGCAACGACGGCAAAGTTGGCGCCCACGTTGAGTACGTTCAATTGCGCCGTCTGCGTCGCCGGCGCCCAGCCTACTATGCCCGTGGTTAACGTCGATTCAAAGGTTGGAGTGGTGGTGGTTTGCGCCGTGGCCAAGCTGGCGGAAATGAGAAGGGCCGACACTGCGCTGGCCCCCATCGCGTGATATTTCATACGGACTCCTTGATCGGAACGGACCCGGGGACGCGGGCAGCCGGTGCCTCTCAGCTTACACTAACGCGGGCAGCCGCGAAAAGTTGCGCTTAGTTAGCTCGTTTTCTGAATGCAGCTGACTGTTTTCGTGGTGCGGCGGGCCAGGCATGCCCGGTCTTTACCGAACCAGTGCTTGCGCCACCCGCGAGGCTAACTGATCGAAAGTGAGAATCTCGTAAACCGTCGGGTCAGACATGATGCGCGCCACCAGCGCGGCATGCATGGCGTGGCCGGCGCGTTCGGCGATCACGTGGCCCAACAGCGGCCTGCCCAGCAACGCCAGGTCGCCAATCAGGTCCAGCGCTTTGTGGCGGCAACATTCGTCCACAGCGCGCAACCCCTCCCGATTCATCACGCCCCCACTCGAGAAGCAAACCGCGTTATCCAGCGACGCCCCGCGAATCAAGCCCATGTCCCGCATCTGAGCCAGGTCCGTTTCCCAGCCGAAGGTGCGCGCGAACGCTAACTCGGAAGCGAAGTGCGCCGGCGTCACCTCCAGTTCCAGCGATTGCCGTCCCACCGGCGCCGGATAGCTTGTGTCGCAAGTCAGGCGGAAGGTCTCGGCGGGCAGAATGCTGATTCGCTTTCCCTTGTCTTCCACCGAAATCGGCCGGCGGATCCGCAGGTAGCGGCGGCGGCGGCGAAAATGCTGGATTCCCGCCTCCTCGATCAGCCGCACGAATGGCAACCCGCTGCCATCCAGAATCGGCACCTCCAGGTTGTCGATCTCCACATAGGCATTGTCGATCCCCATGGCGTAGAACACGCTCAGCAGGTGTTCGGTGGTGGATATGAGAACGCCCTGGCGCATCAGGCTGGTGGCATAACTGACGCGCGCGACGTGCCGCCAACTGGCGGGAATGGCGAAATTCTCCAGGTCAGTGCGCAGAAAAACGATGCCGGTCCCGGCGGGCGCCGGCACCACCCGGATGCGCACAGCGACTCCGCTGTGCAGCCCCACGCCCGATGCTCCCACCGCGCGTCGAATCGTCGTCTCAAAACGCAAGGCAATCCCTCTTCGGCATAATCCGCCTAATAAGCACGCCGAAACCCGAATGATATGTGATTGATTATAAAAGAACTGGCTTGATGGCAGCGTGGTGAATTCGCAACACTTTGCCATCAGCTTGTAGCGTAAACGCCCCAACAGCTCTTGTACCGTCGTACCGGTCTCTGCCGCCGGTGTCTTGTGCCTTGAATGCGAAGAGAATCAAAAAGCGCCGGCGGCAAGACCACCGCGCTACGGAAGAAACGAGCTCGGCGATAGTATGATGGGCCAAGTGCCCAGCCAACGGTTTTTCCTCATCGACTCGTTCGGCTTCATCTTTCGCGCCTATCACGCTCGCGCCCGCAGCGGCGCCCCTCCGATGCGCACCTCCAAGGGTCTCTCCACGGAGGCGGTCTACATCTTCAACAATATGGTGCGCAAGCTGACGCGTGAATACCAGCCGACGCACATTGCCGCCGTGTTCGAGAGCCTCGAACCGACCCTCCGTCTCGCAGAGTTCCCGGAGTACAAGGCCAATCGCGCGGAAACGCCTCCCGACCTGATCGAGCAAATCCCTCACGTGCGCCGGTTGCTGGAAGCCATGCGCATCCCGGTGCTCGAATATCCCGGTTATGAAGCCGACGACGTAATTGGCGCTATCGCGCGGCGCGCCGAAGCGGCGGGCGTCGAGGTGGTGATCGTCTCCAGCGACAAGGACATGATGCAACTGGTCACGGACCGCGTTTCGATGCTCAACCCCGCTAAGGACGATGAATGGTACGACCCGGCGAAGGTGAAGGAATTCCTGGGCGTCGAGCCGGCGCAGGTCGCCGACCTCCTGGCGCTCAAGGGCGACGCCGTAGATAACATTCCGGGCGCGCCGGGAATCGGCGATAAAGGCGCGCGTGACCTCATCTCCCAATTCGGCTCAGTGGAAGAGGTACTCGCGCATGCCGCCGAGGTGCCGCGGAAAATGTACCGCGAGAGCTTGCAGAACAACGTGGATCGCATCCGCATGAGCAAGCGCCTGGCAACGATTGAGACCGGTGTGCCGATCGAGTTCGCGCTCGAATCGGCCGCCACGCATTCGCCCGATCCGGCCCTGCTGAAATCCGTCTACCAGGAGATGGAGTTTCACAGCCTGCTCAAGGAGCTGGGACCAGCGGAGGACACGCGGCCCCACGACTATGCAGCGTTCGCGGACGCAGGCGAAATGCGCACATGGCTCGCCCAAGTACCCCGCCAGGCGCCCGTCGCGGTGGCCATCGCCAGATCGGGCGAGGGTGAGCTGGCGCTAGACACCATCGGCCTGGCCTGGAAACCGGGCGAAGCGCGGGCCGTGGGCGGCGGCCTGGTCGCGGCACTTAAACCATGGCTGGAAGATGCGGGCGCGCCCAAAGTTGCCTGCGACGTGAAATCGGCGCTATTGACGCTGGAGGGGATGGGAATCGAGGGGGCAGGCTTCATTCATGACGTGATGCTGTATGGGTTCCTTTTGGACGCCGATCCGGCCGGGTGCTCGCTTGAAGAGCAGGCGCGCCGCCGGCTCGATGTCAAACTGGGCGCCGCGCCCGAACAGCACGCCGATATCATTTTGGAACTCTACCGCCAACTGGAGCCGGCTATTGACGCGCGCGGCTTGCGGGAATTGTACTCCACCATCGAATTGCCGCTGGTGCGCGTGCTGGCGCGCATGGAACGCACCGGCATCCTGATCGACCGCACCGAATTGCAGCGTCTCTCCACCATGATGGAAGGCGAGATCGGGCGGCTCACCGGGCAGATTCACGCGCTCGCGGGCAAGCCGTTCAACGTCAGCTCGCCGCAGCAGTTGGGCCGGGTGTTGTTCGAAGATTTGCATCTGCCTGCACCGGTGAAGTACGGCAAAGGCAAAGTTGTCTCGACGGCTGTCGACGTTCTGGAAGCGCTGGCGCCGGATCACGAAATCGTGCGCCTGGTGCTCGAATACCGCCAGCTCACCAAGCTCAAAGGGACATACGTGGATGCGCTGCCGCTGCTGGTGGACGCGCGCGCCGGCCGCCTGCACACCAGCTTCAATCAGGCGGGCGCGGCCACCGGGCGTCTCTCGTCGTCGAATCCAAACCTGCAGAATATTCCGGTGCGCACCAAACTTGGCCGGGAAATCCGGGCTGCTTTCGTGCCCCGCCCCGGCTGGAAGCTGGTCACCGCGGATTATTCGCAAATCGAACTGCGCCTGCTGGCGCACTTTTCGGCTGATCCGCTGCTGGTTCAGTCCTACCGCGATGGCGAGGACATCCACACGCGCACCGCGGCCGAAGTGATGGGCGTGCCGCCGCTGATGGTCACCCCCGAGGCGCGGCGCGACGCCAAGGCCGTCAACTTCGGCATCGTATACGGCATCAGCGCTTTCGGCCTTGCGGCGCAGTTGCGCATCTCCCGCGCCGAGGCGGAACGTTATATTCGCGGCTACTTCGAACGCTATGCCGGTGTGCGCCGTTTCCGCGATGAGACCATCGCTGCGGTCCGCCAATCCGGCGTCACGCGCACGCTGTTCGGCCGCGAGCGGCCCATCCCCGATATGAACAGCCGCAACCCCAATGCCCGCGGCTTCGCCGAGCGCACTGCCGTCAATTCGCCGTTGCAAGGCACCGCCGCCGATCTCATCAAGCTGGCCATGGTGCGCGTTCAGGCTGCGCTCGAAGCGGGCGGCTATCGGTCCGCCATGCTGCTGCAAGTCCACGACGAACTGGTCTTCGAGTGCCCGCCCGAGGAGGTGGAGGCAGTGTCGAAACTGGCCAAACGTGAGATGGAGGGCGTGGGCAAATTGGCGGTGCCGCTGGAGGTCGATATCGGCGTCGGCGACAATTGGCGCGACGCGAAGTGAGGCACGCTCTAGCCCATTTTGGTAGTGCCGGCGGTCTTGCCGCCGGCCTGTCCTACTCCCGCAGAAGAGCACGCTTTGGCTTTTCCTGTCCGCTTCGTCCCGGAAGCGGACACATAGGGCGCTACGTGACGATTCGCACCCCCGTATTCACGCGTCCTCCGAGTGGGCACTGGCGTGCCCTTCACTGCAAGCGTTAGCTTTGCGCTATCAATAGAATGGAATGAAAGCCGACGAAGACCGTAGGCCATCGATCCTGATCGCCGACGACCAGGCGGACGTGCTGGAAGCCCTCCGCCTGTTGATCAAAGCCGAAGGCTACCTGGCGGAAGCCGTCACCGCTCCCGCCGCCGCCCTCGATGCCGTGGAAGCGCGCGACTTCGACGCCGTCCTGATGGACCTGAATTACACGCGCGATACCACCTCCGGCCAGGAGGGGCTCGAGCTGCTGGAGCGCATTCTGACTCTCGATGCCGCCCTGCCGGTGATCGTGATGACGGCCTGGGGGTCGGTGGAGCTGGCGGTGGAAGCCATGCGCCGCGGCGCCCGCGACTTCATCCAAAAGCCATGGGATAACGCCCGCCTCTCCGCCATCCTGAAAACGCAGATCGAGCTCGGCCGCGCCCTCCGCAAGGGGCAGCGGCTGGAGGAAGAAAACCGCGCCCTGCGCGCCGAGCGCTTTCCCCAATTGATCGCCCAGTCCGCCGCCATGCGCCCGGTGCTGGACGTGATCTCGCGGGTCGGGCCATCCGACGCCAACGTGCTCATCACCGGAGAAAACGGCACCGGCAAAGGTCTGGTGGCGCAGACCCTGCACTCGGCTTCGCTTCGCTCCACGCACCCGCTGTTGACGGTCAACACCGGCGGCCTGGCGGAAGGCATTTTTGAAAGCGAGCTGTTCGGCCACGTCAAGGGAGCGTTCACCGACGCCAAGACCGACCGCGTCGGCCGTTTCGAAATGGCCGACGGCGGCACGCTGTTTCTGGATGAGATCGCCAACATCTCGCAGGCCCTGCAAGGCAAGCTGCTGCGCACGCTCGAGACCGGCGAGTTTGAGCGGGTGGGATCCTCCAAGAGCCGGCGCGTCGACGTGCGCGTCTTCTCCGCCACCAACTCCGATCTGCACGCCGCGGTGGAGGAAGGCCGCTTCCGCCAGGACCTGCTCTTCCGCCTCAACACCATCGAACTCCATCTGCCGCCCTTGCGCGACCGGCGCGAGGACATCCCGATTCTGGCCGCCCACTTCCTGCGGCAGCACTCCGGGCACTACCGCAAAGCCATCGACCTCTTCGACGAAGGGGCCATGAAGGCTCTGCTGGCTCACACCTGGCCTGGCAACGTGCGCGAGTTGGATCACGCCGTCGAGCGCGCCGTGCTCATGGCCGAAGGCGAGACCATTCGCGCCGCCGACCTCGCCCTGCGCGGCAGCCGCGACACTTCACTGCGCCTGGAGGAAATGAGCCTGGAAGACGTGGAAGCCCTGCTCATCAAAAAGGCGCTGGCCCGCTTCAACGGCAATGTGAGCCACGCCGCCAACGCGCTCGGCCTCAGCCGCAGCGCCCTTTACCGGAGGCTGCAGCGCTACGGGCTCTGAAGCCCGCGCCACACTTCCCCACCGCCCATGCCGCGCACCGATAAACGTTCCCGGCTCAGCTACGAAGGCCACATCATGATGCTGGCCGTGCTGGCGGCCCTGCCGGCGTCGGCCTGCGCACTGGCGCTGTTATGGGGCGGCGGCTACCAGCCGCGCACCGAGTGGACCCTGACCGTGGTGATCGTGGGCGGCTGGCTGGGCTTCGCAGCGGCCCTGCGGGAGCGCGTGGTATTCCCCTTGCAGACACTCGCCAACCTGCTGGGCGCGTTGCGCGAAGGCGACTTTTCCGTGCGCGGCCGCGCGCCCCGGCCGAACGACGCGCTGGGCGAGGTCATGCGCGAGATCAATACACTCGGCGTTACCCTGCGCGAGCAGCGGCTGGGGGCGATGGAAGCCACCACGCTGCTGCGCACCGTGATGCGGGAAATCGATGTCGCCATTTTCGCTTTTGACGAACATCGCCGCCTGCGCCTGGTGAATCGCGCCGGCGAGCGCCTGCTGGATGCGCCCACCGAACGGCTGCTGGGCCAGACGGCGGCCGAGTTGCAGCTCGATCAATGCCTCGACGGTCCGGCGCAAGCCATGCTCCAGGCCGCCTTCCCCGGCCGCGCCGGGCGCTGGGGCATGCGCCGGACGCGCATCCGCGAGCGCGGGCTACCGCTCGAGCTGGTGGTGATCGCCGACCTCACCGAAGCCCTGCGCGAGCAGGAATTGCAGGCCTGGCAGCGGCTGGTCCGCGTGCTTGGCCATGAGCTGAACAACTCGCTCACGCCCATCAAGTCGATCGCCGGCAGCCTCGAAAGTATTCTGGCGCGCGATCCTCTCCCGGCCGACTGGCGCGACGACGTGACGCGCGGCCTGGGAGTCATCCACTCCCGCTCCGAAAGCCTGACGCGATTCATCAGCGCCTACGCGCGGCTGGCCAAGTTGCCGCGCCCGCAATTGCAGCCGCTGGTGGCAGGCGATTGCCTGCTGCGGGCGGCTAGCTTGGAAACCCGCGTCCCGGTGGATGTAAAGGAAGGCCCCTCTGTCGGCATTCATGGCGATCCGGACCAGTTGGAGCAGGTGCTCATCAACCTGTTGCGCAACGCCGCCGATGCCTCCCTCTCCACTGGCGGCGGCGTGCGCGCCGGTTGGAAGAAAGAAGGGCCCATGGTGGAGATCTGGGTGGAAGACGATGGCCCCGGCCTGGCCGGCACCGCGAACCTCTTCGTGCCCTTCTTCACCACCAAGCCCGGCGGATCTGGCATCGGCCTGGTGCTCAGCCGCCAGATCGCCGAAGCTCACGGAGGTGAATTGGCGCTCGAAAACCGCGAAGGTACCAGCGGCTGCATCGCGCGATTGCGCCTGCCGGGGTAAACAACGACTCGGTTTACCGCTGGCGGCCCGCGAGAACGTTCAAGTCCGCGACATGGGATTGACGACCTTCAGGCCCGCGAAGTCTCGCTCGTTATCCGTGACCAGGATGCAGTCATTCACTTCGGCAACCGCGGCGACGACCACGTCCAGTGGATTCCGGGGCCGCCCGTCCGCCCTTCCGCCAGCCATCAGGAGAGACACCGGCCATGCCGGGGGCCTGCGCCACAAGGCCTCTGGGACGTTGCTCAAAAAAAGCCAGAACATAAATGGCCGCCGATGAACGCCGATGAACACGGATTGAAATCAACTGGGTTATCAGCGTTCATCAGCGTTCATCGGCGGCTGAAAGTATTCTCTCCGGACTTTTTCAGCATCCTCCTACCGCGTAGCGGCCGAACCCGCCGCTTCCTCGTACACGGAGGTGAAGAAATCGCGCGAGTCTGGCGAACAACCAATATGGAGGTTGTCACGGCCTTCTTCCACAAACCCAAGGTAACCGTCGTCGCCTAAGTCGTCGAGGATGAACCGCAGGCATTCCAGCTCCATTGGCGGCAGGCCCGAGTAATCGATATCGAAGACCTGCCCCGAGCTGTGAGCCGCCTCGTCGCGCCGATCCTGCAATTGCGCCAGCTCATCGGGCTCCACCAATGCCGTGACCGGCAGCGGCCGGAATTGTTCCTGTTTATCCCGCATCGCTTCAAACAAACGCCGCGTCTCGAAGGCAATATAGGTCAAGGCGCCGAGCGCAGCGGGAGAAGCCGCGGCAAGCTCCTCGCGGCTGTCGATCGCCTCATGCATATGCAAAACATAACCGAAGAATTCGGGCCGGTCGATAGCCCTGGCCAGCAGCTTGCCGCTATCCGCGCGAATATCCTCGCTCGAATGGAAGACCATGTCTTCGCGCTTCAGCCACACCGAAAGGCGGTGCGGCGCGCGGCCGGCGGAATTGAACTCGCTCTTGTTCGCGGCGGCCAGCGCGGCAAAGGCCGCCGGGTCGGAACGATACAGCGACAGCAGTTGGCTGGCGCACAGGATCCGAAAATAGTAGGTGGGCGAGTAGTCGCGTTGCATCTGCTGCTGCATGGCAACGTAGAGTTCCCGGTTCCACGCTGGGCTCGACGAAAAGTACATACGCGGCACGGTAATCTGGTTCTTGGGAATGCCGTGCGCGCGGCGAGTCAGTTCCTGCATTTCGGCCACGCATCCCTGGCCGCAGTGGTAAGCGAAGATCGCCCAGTCCCGCCCGCCGAAAGTCCGCTCCATCCCCGCCAGGTAGAGTGCCGCGGCGCGAATGGCGCGTTCCGGAATCAAGCGCTCGTCGTGCACAATCACCGAGTAGGGCAAGACGACGAGTTCAGGTACCACAAAAAA
>CAVXJY010000123.1:0-45261 GCA_963761855.1 Bryobacterales bacterium
GCGTTGCGGAATGCCGCCGCCGTTGATGACGCGCCGCACCGGCACACCGTATTGCTCCATACGCTCCAGAATCGCCCGGGTATGAAAAGCGGTGCCCTCGATGGCGGCGAACAATTCATCCTGCGCGGTGTGGGTGAGCCGCCAGCCGAGGGTGATGCCGCTCAGTTCAGGATTCACCAGCACGGTGCGGTCGCCATTATCCCAGGTGAGGCGCAGCAGGCCTGTTTCGCCGCCGCGGTAGTTTTGCAAGCCTTCGGAAAGCGCGGCCACGGTAGTGCCGGCGCGGCGCGCAATGGCTTCGAAAATATCGCCGGTGGCCGAAAGCCCGGCTTCGATGCCGGTGAGCTTGGGATCGATCGATCCCGGCACCACGCCGCACACGCCCGGGACCAGTTGCGGCTGTTCGCCGATAGCCATGATGCAGGTGGAGGTTCCGACAACGTTGACCACATCGCCGAGTTTGACGCCGGCGCCGATGGCATCCCAATGTGCATCAAACGCGCCCACAGGCACCGGAATGCCCGCACGAAGCCCCAGTTTTTCGGCCCACCCCGCGGTGAGGTGGCCGGCGATCTGGTCAGAGGTCTGGTATCGGCCGGCCAGTTTCTGGCGCACGCCCGAGAGCAGCGGATCGACGCTGACAAGAAAATCTTCCGGCGGGAGACCGCCCAGGGCGGCGTTCCACATCCACTTGTGCCCCATGGCGCAGACGCTGCGCGGCGCCGCGGCCGGATCCGCGATGCCGCAGAGCACAGCCGCCACCATGTCGCAATGCTCGAAGGCAGTCACCATGCGCGCTCGCTTGTCCGGATTGTGCCGCAGCCAGTGGAGCAACTTGGCGAAACCCCATTCGGAAGAGTACGTCCCGCCGCACCAATCGATGGCTGCCAGACCGTACGCGTGCGCGCCAGCGGTGATTTCCGCGGCCTCCTTCCAAGCGCGGTGATCGCACCACAGGTAATAGTCGTCGATCGGCTCCAGGCGCTCGCCGACCGGAATCACGCTGGAACCGGTGGTATCGAGGGCGATGGCTTCCACCGCCTGCCCATCCACGCCCGCGGCGGCAATCGCCTGGCGCGACGCCAGGGCCAGCGCGTGCATGTGATCGGCGTGGCTTTGGGTGGCGTGGTCCGGATCTTCCTTTTTACGCAGCAGCGGATACTCGGCCACGCCCGAGCCCAGCCGGCCCTTAGCACT
The DNA here is from genome assembly GCA_963761855.1 of Bryobacterales bacterium. GTDB lineage: Bacteria > Acidobacteriota > Terriglobia > Bryobacterales > Bryobacteraceae > Bog-375. The sequence goes on from CAVXJY010000123.1 coordinate 1,198, forward strand.
ATCGAAAATCGATACACGAACGCTGAGGGTTCCGAAATCAACGCCCGCTACTAATGCCATGGTTGTTCTCCCGATGGTGGATGCTTTTCCGCGCTACGCCGCGCCCGGCGCGCTCCCCCGGAAACCGCAAAAAAGACTGGGCCACAGATAGACACGGATGAACACGGATCCAAAACAAGGATCTTATCAGTGTTCATCTGTGTTCATCCGTGGCTCGAAATTAGTTTTCGTATCTTCCCAGGGTTGCGAGTCCCGATCCCGGATGACTTGGCGGCCTACTCGTGCGAAATCACACTCCAACCGAGGTAATTACTGGTGGCTTCGCGCACGGCGGGTGCAACCGACGCCAGGTTGGCCGCCACGTGATGCTCGAAACCGTTCTCGCAAATATACCGCAGCAGCTTCTGCAAATGCGGAATGCGCACCACACCCGCGCCGCCGAAGGTATCGAGCGGATCGTCGGTAAACTCGCCTTCACCGACGTAGCCGGAAATGATGCCCTCGCGATCGTTGGTGGAAAAGCGCGCATAGCTCATCGGTCCGGGCTTCACCAGCCCGACGCACGTGCCGTAAGTGTTGTCGCGGCCCACCGTGCCGGCGATGATGGCCTGGAAATCCATCTTCACTTCGCGGAAGAAATGCTTCGGCAGGTTGCTGCAGTGGAAGCAGACCGCTTTGTCCGGATCGTCGCCGTAGTTGTTGTTCCAGTCGAGCAGCGCGCTGGGCGTGCCCGAGGCCAGTTGCAGGGCGTGCATGCCGATCACGCCGCAGATATCGACCTCGCACGCGCTCGAAATCAGGCTGTTGCTCATCATGCTCATGATGGTGCAGGGAACCACGCCGAAAAACTCCTCGAGCGAAGTCCAGCACTGAATCGCGCTGATCGAGACTTCGGTCTGCGCCATCCACTGATCGATCACCGCGCCCAACTTCGCCATCTTCATGAGCGAAGGATCTGGCACGCCGCTGGTGGTGACGTACTTGCGGATCGCGTTGAGCTTGGCCACGGCCGCCGGATCGTCATCCTTCATGCGATTGATGCGCCCCAGGATTTCAGAAAGGTCGATCGGCTCGACGGAAATGCCGGCGCCCTCGAGGAGTTTCTCGCTGTAGCGGACGGTGTTGAACGCGGCCGGCCGCGCGCCGATGGCGCCGATGCGCAGCCGCTTGAGACCCTTCACCACGCGGCACACGGCTCCGAACCATTCCAGGTCCTGGCGGAAGAGATCGGAATCGGGCGCCTCGGTATGGCGGGTGGTCAGCGAGTAGGGGATGCGGTACTGGCTGAGGTTATTGCAGGCCGACATTTTGCCGCAGAAGCTGTCGCGGCGGTCGCGGATGGACATCGATCCCGGCGTATCCGGCGTGGCCTGTATCAGCACCGGCACGTCGACTCCGGCCCCGCGCAGAGTGTCGGCGATGGCGCGTTCCTCGCCGAAATTGGGCAGGGTGACGATGACGCCGTCGAGAGTCTCGCGATGCCGCTTGAACAGATCGGCGCATTTGGCCGCCTCAGCACGCGTTTCCACAGCGCCGTACTTGGTGTCTTCCGGTCCGGGCGCGACCACGGTGTGGCCTGCCTTTTCCAACACTGCGATCATATCCGCCCGCCCGGTCTTGGCGAGGTGGTCGGGGAAGAAACCGCGATTGCCGACGATCAGACCGAACGTCATCGCGCGTGTTTTGCCGTTATTCATGGTGAAATGCCTTCTTTGATTGCGATTCGAAAATCGATTCTAACCCGTTTCACGGCGCGCCGGATCGGTGGAAGCCGCCGGCTACGGAAAAGCCCTGCTACGATGGCGTCTATGAAACCCCGCCCGTTTCTCCACCTGGTGCCGTGGCTGGCTGCGGCCATGGCCTCCCTGTTCGGCGCCCTGGCGATCCGCTCTCAAACGCCGGCGCCGCGCTTTGCCGCGGACCGGATGGACACGTTCCTTTATGGCGCCGCCTTTTATGAAGAGTATATGCCGGAGGACCGGCTGGAGAAAGACGTCCAATTGATGCAGCAGGCGGGCATCAATGTGGTGCGAGTGGGCGAATCCACCTGGAGCATGTGGGAACCCGAAGACGGCCACTTTGAGTTCGCCTGGATGGATCGTATCATCGAGCGGCTGACGCGGGCGCACATCCGCGTCATCATGGGAACCCCCACTTACTCGATTCCACCCTGGATGTTCAAGGAGCACCCGGAAATCCTGGTGACGCGCCTGGACGGCCAGAAAGCCACTTACGGGATCCGCCAGAACATGGACATCACCAACCCGGATTTTCTGCGCTACTCCGAGCGGGTGATTCGCAAGATCGCCGAACACTACCGCGATAACCGGGCGGTGATCGGTTATCAGGTGGACAACGAAACCTCGGCCTATGGCACCGCGGGACCCAACGTGCAGGCAGGCTTCGTCCACTACCTGCGCGACAAATTCTCGACCGTCGAGCGGCTGAATCGGATCTGGGGGCTGGTTTATTGGGGACAGCAACTGCACGACTGGAGCGAAGTTCCGCCACGCAACGGAATTCTCAACCCCGGCTGGAAACTGGAATGGGACCGCTACCAAGAATCGCTCGCGACTAATTACCTGGCCTGGCAAGCTTCGATTGTGCGCGAGTATCTGCGGCCGGATCAGTTCGTGATGCAGGACTTCGCCGGGGCCACCAACCCCAACGTCGACGAGCACGCGATCTCGAAAAACATGGATGTCGCCGCCATCAATATCTACTATCCGACCCAGGATGGCTACGATGGCGAGGGACCGAGTTACGGCGGCGACTTTGCGCGGTCGCTCAAACAAACTAATTTCCTGGTGACGGAAACCAACGCGCAGACCATCGGCTGGGACTCGCGATCGCAATTCCCACCCTACGACGGTCAATTGCGCGAGAGCGTGTATCTGCTGGCCTCAACCGGCGCCAACATGGTGGAGTATTGGCATTGGCACTCGCTGCACTATGGCCAGGAAACATACTGGAAAGGCGTGCTGTCGCATGACCTGGAGCCGGGCCGCATCTACGCCGAGGTTTCGCGAACGGCGCATGAGCTGGAGCGGGTCGGCCCACACATCGTCGATCTAACAGCGGCCCATCCAGTTGCCCTGCTGTACAGCAACGATTCACGCCACGGCACCGACTACATGCCGTTCCTCGAGTCGCAGCCGCCCGGAGACATGCCCTGGCACCATCCCAAAGGCTATGAGTTCGAAATGCGCCGGCTCTATGGCGCGCTCTACAGACTGAATGCCGGTGTGGATTTCATCTTTCCGGAGACCCAGGACTTGAGCCGGTACAAAGTGATTGTGGTGCCACCGCTCTATGTCGCGAGCGACGCGCTGCTCAGCCGGCTGGTGGATTATGCGCGCGGCGGCGGGCACCTGGTACTGACGCTGAAGAGCGGTTTCTGCAATGAGTATTCGACGGTGCGGGATGTGATGGCACCGGGGCCGCTCGGCGAAGCGGCCGGTATCCATTATCAGGAGTTCTCCAACCTGGCGAAGCCGGTCGAGTTGCGCGGCGATCCGTTTCAGGCCGGCGCGCAGAACCAGGTGAGCGACTGGGCGGAAATGCTGCTGCTCGACACGGCCAAGCCGCTGGCTTATTACGAGCACCCGTTCTTCGGCAAATACGCCGCCATCACCGAGAACCATTTCGGCAAGGGGATGGTGACCTACGAAGGAACGGTGCTGAGCGCGGAACTGCAACAGAAAGTGCTGGCGCGAGTCCTGGAACAGGCGCACCTGTCGGGGCCGGACCAGAAGCTGCCCCCGGCGGTGAGAGTCAAACATGGCGTCAACCGCGCCGGCAAGACGATCCACTATTACTTCAATTTCTCTCCGGCGCCGCAGCACGTGGTGTACATGTATGCGCGCGGCACCGAGTTGCTGTCGCAGCGTAGCGTGGCGCCAGCCGCCGGCTTGACCTTGGATCCGTGGGGCGTGGCCATCGTGGAAGAAGAGTAATTCGACGCCGGGCTCAGCGGCGCAAGCAAGCCGGGCTGTTTCGCCGGGCATGCTATTCTAAAACTCGAAGGTCGCAGGGACCGCACAACCTCGTTCCCACGAATGCGGAGAGATGGCCGAGTGGTTGAAGGCGCACGCTTGGAAAGCGTGTATAGGGGAAACTCTATCGAGGGTTCGAATCCCTCTCTCTCCGCCATAATAGAATCAACAAGTTAAATGGAATCAGCCTTGCTGGCGTGCAATAGCGTGCAATAGTGCCAGGATGAATCGGGCACGAAATGCATCTCACCCTGTACCGTCGGCACCGCAAAGAATGCGAAGGCGGACACGCTGAAGACTCCCGTTCTGGAGAATTTGAGGAAGGTCGGCGGGGGTGGAAAAAGTGCGGCTGCCTCATCCATATCTCCGGCACCCTGGCTGGGCGATTCAGCCGCAGGGTAGCACCGATCGGGCCGCGCAGCCGGCTCCGATTAAGGTGTTTAGGGTCTGTAACTATCTATGCCATAGAAATCTTTGATTGGTCTCGTTTGGCAACGTGTGATACTCTTCTAACTGAGAGCTGAACCGCTTCCCCGAGAAGCACTTACACTGATAGACAGGGTTGTCTAGATCGGCTTCGGCCATCAGTTTTGAAGTCCTCAGGCTTTCCCCGCCACTCGTCGTCTCGACGTTGCCCCGTGCGTTAAACGTGTTCACCGGCATCCGGCACTAACCCAGATCGCGTCCGCGTCCCCGACCACTTGGCCACCAAGTGCGACGCAGCCGACCTGTTCACAAGTCCATCGACAGGAGACAGAACCACAATGAGAAAAGTTGCCATATACGGTAAAGGCGGAATCGGCAAATCCACCACAACGCAGAACACGGTTGCGGCCCTTGCCGAAATGGGCAAGAAAGTGATGGTGGTCGGCTGCGACCCGAAGGCGGATTCCACACGCCTTCTGTTGGGAGGGCTCGCACAGAAGACGGTTCTCGACACACTGCGCGAGGAAGGCGAAGACGTCGATCTGGCGGACATCCGGCTGCGCGGCTTCGGCAACACTTACTGCACGGAGTCCGGCGGGCCAGAACCTGGCGTGGGATGCGCCGGGCGCGGCATCATCACTTCCATCAACCTGCTCGAACAGTTGGGCGCCTACCACGAGGACGAAAACCTGGACTACGTCTTTTACGACGTACTGGGCGACGTGGTGTGCGGCGGATTCGCCATGCCGATTCGCGAAGGCAAGGCGCAGGAGATCTACATTGTCTGCTCCGGCGAAATGATGGCCATGTACGCCGCCAATAACATCTGCAAAGGAATCGTGAAGTTCGCCAACGCCGGCGGCGTGCGCCTGGGAGGACTGATCTGCAACAGCCGCAAGGTGGATAACGAACGCGAAATGATCGTAGAACTGGCGGCGCAACTCGGCACGCAGATGATTCACTTCGTGCCCCGCGATAACGACGTGCAGCGCGCCGAGATCAACCGCAAAACGGTGATCGACTGGAAATCGGACGCCCCCCAGGCCGACGAATACCGAACACTGGCGCGCGCCATCGACGCCAATCAAAAATTCGTGATTCCGAAGCCGCTCACGATGGACACTCTCGAGCACCTGTTGATGGATTATGGTCTGGCTGCGTAGGTTGACTTTTTCAAGGAGACATCTTAATGAAACCGAATCCGCACACCGTAAAAGAGGAGTTGCTGAGCGCATTACCAAAAAAGATCGCGCGCAAGCGGGCGGAACAGATTGTCGTCAACGAACGCCTGCGCCGAGGGCGCGGTTCCCGAGATCAAGGCCAATGTGCGCACCACGCCGGGCGCCATCACGCAGCGGGGCTGCACTTATGCCGGCTGCAAGGGCGTGGTGATTGGGCCGACGCGCGATATTCTCAGCATCACGCACGGACCGATCGGCTGCGGCTTCTACAGTTGGCTGACGCGCCGCAATCAGACGCGTCCGGAAGTCTCCGGACGACGCCAACTACATCCCCTATTGCCTGAGCACCGACATGCAGGACGAACAGATCGTCTTCGGCGGAGAGAAGAAGCTTCGCGCGGCGATCGAAGAGGCGTATGAGCTGTTCCATCCAAAGGCGATCGCCATTTTCTCCACCTGCCCGGTCGGGTTGATCGGCGACGATGTGCATTCGGTGGCGCGGGATATGAAGGAGAAGCTGGGCATCAATGTGTTCGGTTTCAGTTGCGAAGGCTATAAGGGAGTCAGCCAGTCGGCCGGCCATCACATCGCCAACAATCAGCTTTTCAAGCACGTGGTGGGAACCAACGAAACGCCGCGGCCGGAGAAGTTCAAAATCAATTTGCTGGGCGAGTATAACATCGGCGGCGACGCCTTCGTCATCGAAGACCTGTTCGAGCGCTGCGGCATCACGCTGGTATCGACTTTTAGCGGCAACTCGACTTACGATGCCTTCGCTAACTCACATATGGCGGATCTCAACGCCGTGATGTGCCACCGGTCGATCAACTACGTGGCGGAGATGATGGAGAAGAAGTTCGGCATCCCGTGGATTAAGGTGAACTTCGTCGGCGCCGAGGGCACCGCCAAGAGCCTGCGCCACATCGCGCAGTACTTCAACGATGCCGAGCTGACCGAGCGGGTGGAGAAGGTCATCTCCGACGAAATGACAGAAGTTCTGAAGACCCAGTTCGCCGTGCGTGCGCGTTGCGAAGGTAAGACGGCCATGCTGTTCGTGGGCGGTTCGCGCGCGCATCATTACCAGACGCTGTTCGCGGAGATGGGGATGAAGACGGTGGCGGCGGGCTACGAGTTTGCCCATCGCGACGATTACGAAGGCCGGCGCGTGCTGCCGAGCATCAAGGTGGATGCCGACAGCCGCAACATCGAGCAGTTGGAAGTGCTTCCCGATGAAACGCGCTACATGCCGCGCCGCGGGCCCGGAAGAGCTGGTGCAACTACAAGCCGCCGGCGTGGACGTGGCCGGCTACCAGGGCATGATGCCGGAGATGGAGGAGGGAACGCTGGTGATCGACGACATCTATCACTTCGAAACCGAGCGGCTGCTGGAAATCTACAAGCCGGACATTTTCTGCGCCGGCGTGAAAGAGAAATACGCCGTGCAAAAGGCCGGCATTCCCTGCAAGCAGCTCCACAGTTACGACTACGGAGGGCCGTACGCCGGGTTCCGCGGTGCGATCAACTTCTATAACGAGATCGATCGCATGGTGAATACCAGGATCTGGCAATATGTCCAGGCGCCCTGGGAAACCGGCGAAGAGGTGGAGATGGAAGAGATCGCCAGCTAAGTGCCGGGCCGCTTCCTAACGGTCGCGGCTCCGATTGGGGTCGCGCTACAGCAATTTCATAAGTTCAACTCAGACAGGAGACTGCGATGCTGCTGCGGCATACGACGGCGGACGTCATGGAACGTTCCGCTCTGACCATCAATCCGGCCAAAACGTGCCAGCCAATCGGTGCGCTGTATGCAGCTCTCGGCGTTCATAACTGCCTGCCGCACAGCCACGGGTCGCAGGGATGCTGTGCGTATCATCGCAGCACTCTGACCCGGCACTACAAGGAACCGGTGATGGCCGGCAGCAGTTCGTTCACCGAAGGGTCAGCCGTCTTCGGCGGCCAGGCGAACCTGCTGCAGGCCATCACCAACATGTTTGCGATGTACAACCCGGATGTCATCGCCGTTCACACTACGTGTCTTTCGGAGACGATCGGCGATGACATCGTGCAGATCATCTCCAAGGCCCGCGAGGAAGGCAAGGTTCCCCCTGGCAAGCATGTTATCCACGCTAACACGCCGAGTTACATTGGCTCGCATGTAACTGGTTTTTCCAGCATGGTGAAAGGCATAGTCACTTACCTTGCCGAGACTACCGGGCGCAAGCGTAACCAAGTGAATATCATACCGGGCTGGGTAGAGCCGAGCGACATGCGGGAACTGCGACGCCTGGCCCGCGCCATGGGCGTCAATCCGAATATCTTCCCGGACACTTCCGATGTGATGGACGCGCCGCAAACCGGAACACATGAGTTTTACCCGAGGGGCGGCGCGCCGATCGAGGAGATACGCCACGCGGGCGATAGCCGCTCCACACTGGCGCTGGGCCCAGCCGCCTCCGAAGCCGCCGCGCTGGCGCTCGAAGAGAAGTGCCAAGTGCGCTCCGAAGTCTTGGAGCTGCCGATCGGGCTGCTGGCGACGGATCGCTTCATCAACGCACTGCGCCATCGCTCCGGTATCCGGGTGCCCGGGTTCATCACCGACGAACGCGGCCGTCTGGTGGACATGATCGCGGATATGCATCAGTACTTCTACCGCAAACGCGTGGCGCTGTTCGGCGATCCGGACCAACTGGTTTCGCTCACCGAGTTTCTGGTGACGCTCGACATGCGTCCGGTTTACATCGTCACCGGCACGCCCGGCAAGCGCTTCGAGACGCGCATCCGCGAAGCGCTGGGCGATGCCGTCCCCGAAGCGCAAATCCGGCAGGGAGCCCAAGCCGACATGTTCCTCTTGCATCAGATGATCAAGAAAGAAGGCGTGGATCTGTTGATCGGCAACACTTATGGGAAGTACATCGCGCGCGACGAGGATATTCCGTTCGTGCGCTTCGGATTCCCCATTATCGACCGCGTAGGCCACTCTTACTTTCCGACCGTGGCGTACATGGGCGGCATGCGCCTGGCCGAGAAGATTCTCAGCGTCATTATGGACCGTCAGGACCGCAACGCACCTGAGGAATCGTTCGAATTGACGATGTAACCCGGACACAGGGAAACCACCATGAAGATCCTGGAAGAACGCAAGCCGCAGGTCTATCGAAAAGGCGCCGAACCCTTCCAACTCGACTGCAACAAGCAGAGCGTGGCGGGCTCGGTAAGCCAGCGGGCTTGCGTCTTCTGCGGGTCGCGCGTGGTGCTGTATCCGATTGCGGACGCCCTGCACATTGTTCACGGGCCGCTCGGTTGCGCTTCTTACACCTGGGATATTCGCGGCGCGCTTTCTTCCGGTCCGCAGTTGCATCGCCTCAGCTTTTCGACCGACCTCCGCGAGATGGATGTGATTCAGGGCGGTGAGAAGAAACTCGCCAAGGCGCTTTGTCAGCTCATCGACCTGCACCAGCCAAAGGCGGCGTTTGTGTACTCCACTTGCATCGTCGGTGTCATCGGCGACGATGTGGAAGCGGTGTGCCGCCAGGTGAGCGCGATGAAGAAAATCCCTGTGCTGCCGGTGCATTCCGAAGGTTTCAAGGGCACCAAACGCGATGGGTATCGCGCGGCTTGCGAAGCGCTGCTGCAACTGGTCGGGACCGGTTCCACGGAGGGCATCAGTCCCGTCAGCGTTAACATTCTCGGTGATTTCAACCTGGCGGGCGAAGTCTGGATCATCCGCGACTACTTTGAAAAGATGGGCGTGGAAGTGGTCGCGACTATCACCGGCGATGGCCGCATAGACGATATCCGCCGCGCACATGGCGCAGCTCTCAATCTGGTGCAATGCTCCGGCTCGATGATGCATTTAGCGAAACAGCTTCAGGAAAAAAACGGTATCCCTTTTAAGCGAGTTTCCTACTTCGGCATCGAAGATATGGCGCAGGCGCTCTACGATACGGCCGGATTCTTCGCCGACAAGTCTCCGGGCATCGTGGAAAGAACCGCTGCGGTGGTCAGTGGCGAACTGGCGACTATCATGCCGCAGATTGCGCTGTACCGCCGCAAGCTGGAAGGCCGCAAGGCGGCAGTGTATGTGGGCGGCGCGTTCAAAGCTTTCTCGTTGGTGCGCGCCTTGCGCCAGTTGGGCATGGATACCGTGATGGTGGGATCGCAGACAGGGCTGCGCGAGGATTACGACGAACTGCGCGAGTTGTGCGACGAAGGTACCATCATCGTCGACGACTCGAACCCGCTGGAGCTTTCTTCGTTCCTGCAGGAAAAGCGAGTGGACCTGTTCATTGGCGGCGTGAAAGAGCGGCCCATCGCCTACAAGTTGGGCGTCGGTTTCTGCGACCACAATCACGAGCGCAAGGAGCCGCTGGCCGGGTTTCGCGGCATGTTGAACTTCGCGCGTGAAGTATATAACACGGTGGCCAGCCCGGTGTGGAAGCTCACGCCGCGCGGCGCGCGGAGGGAACGGTCATGATCGCAATCGAACCAATGGTGGCCACGCGCAATGCTTGTAAGTTGTGCGCGCCACTGGGCGCGTGTCTGGCGCTGCGCGGCGTGGCGGGCGCGGTGCCCTTTCTACACGGTTCGCAGGGCTGCGCCACTTACATTCGCCGCTATTTGATTTCGCATTTTCGCGAGCCCGTCGATATCGCTGTTTCCGGCTTCAGCGAAGCCACCACCGTGTTCGGCGGCGGCGACAACCTGCGCAGCGGCTTGAATAACCTGGCACGGCAATATCATCCGGAGTTGATTGGCATCGCAACAACCTGTCTGCCCGAGACCATCGGCGAGGACGTGGGCCACTTGTTGTACGATTTCCATCCCGATGGCGACACGCCGTTCCGCACCGTTCACGTTTCCACGCCGAGCTATCGCGGCACTCACGTGGATGGTTTTCACGCAACCGTGAAGGCGCTGGTCGAACAATTGGCGGAAGGTGGACCCGCGGGTGAGGGCGTCAACGTGTTCCCCGGCATGGTGTCGCCAGCGGACTTGCGCTACCTCAAGGAAGTATTCGCCGATTTCGGAGTCGTGCCCACCCTGTTGCCCGATTATTCGGAGACGCTGGACGGGCCGCAGCTTCAGGAGTACCAGAATATCCCGGCCGGCGGGACGCCGGTAGCGGACCTCTGCGCCATGGGGCGCGCCCGCGCCAGCCTGGAAATGGGCCGCACCATGGCGGATGCCGGGACCGCGGCGGTATCGCTCGAAAACAAGTTCGGCGTCCCGCGGCATAAGCTCGGCTGGCCGGTGGGCGTGCTCGAAAGCGATCGCTTCTTCGCCACGATGTCTGAGTTGAGCGGCCGCGCCGATGCCGGAGAAACACGCCAAGGAGCGCGGCCGCCTGGTGGATTCTTACGTCGACGCTCATAAGTATGTCTTCGGCCGCCGCGCGGTCGTGTTCGGTGAGGAAGACCTGGTTGTGGGACTTACCAGCTTCCTTGCCGAGATCGGCGTTCAGCCGGTGCTGTGTGCCTCGGGCGGCGAGAGCGGACGGCTGGCGGAGGCCGTCAAGTCGGTGGCGGGCGATGCCGTCGAAGAGATCGTCGTCAGAGAGGGGATGGATTTCGCCACCATGGGCGAGCTTGCGCGCGGCCTGGCGCCCGACTTCCTGATCGGCAGCAGCAAAGGCTACAGCGTCGCCCGCGAGCTCGACGTTCCCTTGATTCGCGTTGGCTTCCCCATTCACGATCGCATCGGCGGCCAGCGCATTTTGCATCTCGGCTACCGCGGCGCGCAGCAGTTATTCGACGCGGTGACCAATACCTTACTGGCGCGCGCGCAGGAGCGCTCGCCGGTTGGGTACAGCTATCAATGATGGAGGCGCGATGACTCTGGATCTCACTCAACACCCGTGCTTCAACGAGGCAGCGCGAGAGACCGCCGCGCGGATTCACCTGCCGGTAGCGCCGCGGTGCAACGTGCAGTGCAACTTCTGCGACCGAAAATACGATTGCCTGAACGAGAGCCGGCCCGGCGTGACCAGCGCCGTCCTCACGCCGCAACAGGCGGTCTATTACCTGGACCGCGCGATGGAAGTTTCGCCGGAAATCCGCGTGGTAGGAATCGCCGGTCCGGGCGATCCGTTCGCTAGTCCCGAACCCACGTTGGAGACGCTTCGCCTGGTGCGCAATCGCTACCCGGAAATGCTGTTGTGCGTTGCCAGCAACGGCCTGGAAATCGCAACCCATGCCGCCGAACTCGCCAGACTCCGGGTGAGCCATGTCACGCTCACGGTAAACGCGGTGGATGCAGCGATTGGCGCGCAGATCTATGCCTGGGTCCGCTCCGGCGTTCGGATCCTGCGCGGTGTGGACGGCGCCGCCGCCCTGCTCGAACGGCAGCGCCTCGCGATCATGGAACTCAAGCGGCACGGCGTCACGGTCAAGATCAACACCATCGTCATGCCTGGCATCAATGACGATCACGCGGTCGCGGTGGCTCGCGAAGTGGCCGCCCTCGGTGCGAACATCATGAACGCAATTTCGCTGTACCCGGTCGCGGGCACACCGTTCGAATCGATCGGGGAGATCGGTCATGCCGAACTCGCCGAACTGCGCCGGCACACAGCGGAGTTTCTACCGCAGATGCTGCATTGCACGCGCTGCCGCGCCGACGCCGTGGGACTGTTGGGCGCGCCGCAATCGCAGACCCTGGTCGAGTTGTTGCAAACCACCGCCGCCGGACCGGTGAACCCGAACGAGCGGCGCCCGTACGTCGCACTGACCAGCCACGAAGGGGCGCTGATCAACCAGCATGTCGGCGAAGCCTCGCTGATTTGGGTATTTGAGCCACAGCCAGACGGTCCGCCCGCGCTGGTCGAAACGCGCGAAGCGCCGGATTCCGGCGGTGGTCTGGCGCGCTGGGACAAGCTCGCGGACATGCTCGACGATTGCAAGGCCGTCTTCACCAGCGCGGTCGGAAAGACGCCGCGGCGGATTCTCGAACAGCGCGGCATCAAGGTCATCGAGGCGGTGGGTGTGGCGGCGGACGCCATCACCGCGTGGAACCGCACGGGCCAGGTCCCGCGTGGAATGCAGAAACTGTTCCAGGGCTGCGGCGGCTGCTCGGGCACCGGAACGGGTTGCGGATAGGAAGCAGGAGACTCAAATGGAAAAACCAAAACATCACGTCTTCGTTTGCGGGAGCTTTCGCGTCGCGGGAGATCCCAAGGGGATTTGCCATCGCAAGGATTCGGGCGCGCTCGTCGGGTACCTGGAATCCGAAGTGTCGGACCGCGGCCTGGACGGCGTCACGGTGTCTGCCGCCGGCTGTCTGAAGCTGTGCGAACAAGGGCCCGTCGTGGTGGTCTACCCCGAAGGCCACTGGTACGGAAAAATGGACGAAGACCGGGTCGACCGGATGCTCGATGCGCTCGCAGAAGGCAGAGCGGCCGATGAGCTTCTCATTTGTTGATTCGCTATGGCCCCGGCGAGAGTCCACCTGATCGACAGCACGTTGCGCGATGGCGAGCAAGCGCCTGGCGTGGTGTTCTCGCGCGCCGACAAGCTGGAAATCGCGGCCGCTATGGTCGCGGCGGGAGTTCCGGAATTGGAAGCTGGAACGCCCGCCATCGATGAGGAGGAGCGCGCCGATCTCCATGCTATCGTCGATTTGCACTTGCCTTGCCGCGTTACCGCATGGTGCCGCGCCACCGCGCAAGATCTCGAATACGCCGCGAGCTGCGCGGTCGATTCGGTGCACATCTCCTTTCCCGTGTCTCCCATTCTCTTCGGCGTTCTGAGCAAAGACGAGCAATGGCTTTGGAGCGCTCTTCCGGAATTCGTCGCGCGCGCACGCGCCCGATTCCACTTCGTTTCCGTGGGTGCGCAGGATGCCTCACGCGCGAATAAGACGCTGCTCGATCGATTCGTCCGCGCCGCCAGGGATGCCGGCGCGGACCGCGTGCGCGTCGCCGACACTGTCGGCATCTGGAACCCGCGCCAGGCGTGGCGTTCATTTCGCAGGCTGAGGAAGATAGCGGGAAGCCGGCTCTCGCTTGAATTCCACGGCCACAACGATTTTGGCATGGCTACCGCCAATACGGTTTCCGCCATCGAAGGCGGCGCCGATGCGGTCAGCGTGACGGTCAACGGTCTGGGAGAACGCGCTGGCAACGCGCCGCTCGAAGAGGTCGCCATGGCGCTCTCTCACACGCTGGGTAGGGACACCGGGATAGATACACCGCGCTTGAGTGATCTCTGTGAGTTAGTGGCGAAACGCGCCGGCAGGTCCATCCATCGCGCCAAGCCGGTCACCGGCGCCGACGCATTCCGCCATGAATCCGGCATTCACACCGCGGCGCTGCTGAAGAACCCCGCAGCGTATCAGCCGTTTCCCTGCGAGGAAGTAGGCCGCGCGCCGGAAGACTTCGCGATTGGCAAGCATTCCGGCTCGGCCGGCGTGCAGTCGCTGCTGGAAGCAAGCGGAGTTTCGGTGCCCGCCGCCCTCTGCGCGGAGATCTTGTCGGCGGTTCGCCGGCGCGCCAGGGCGCTCAAAGGAGCTGTCAGCCCGAAAGAACTGGCCGCAATCGCGCGACAATTATCGAAGGACAGGGGACTGCACCAACATGCCGATATCCGCACGTAATCAACTGACAGGACGCATCACCGAGATTCATTTGGGCGACGTGATGGCCCATGTTTCGCTACGCGTCGGCAAGAACGTGATCGAAAGCGTGATTACCCGCCGCAGCGCCGAACAACTGGGTCTCAAGAGAGGAGATACGGTGACGGCGATCGTCAAATCGACAGAAGTGATGTTGATGAAGGATTAGCCTGACACCTGGCGCTAAGACGACGCGACCCGCTTCATCACCTGGCGATGCTCCGCCTCTCGCGGTAATCCGGGAAGCGGTCTTCGGCGACATATCACAGCTTTGCACTCTGCTCGCCGAGTTGTTCACGCAGGAAGCCGACTTCACGCCTGACGCTGAGCGGCAACGGCGCGGTCTGCGACTCATCCTCGACAATCCGGAAGTCGGCTGTATCTACTGCGCAACTCACTCTGAAGAAGTAATCGGAATGATCACGATCCTCTTCACGGTCAGCACCGCTGAGGGGAGCCGGGCCGCCTGGCTGGAGGATATGATTGTGCATCCGGATTGGCGCGGACAGGGCATCGGCCGCCGCCTCTTGAACAACGCGCTAGCCGAAGCGAAGAGGGCAGGCTGTACTCGGGTTACACTGCTGACGGATTGTGAGAACCATCAAGCGATAAGGTTCTATTCCCGTGCCGGGTTCGAGCGTTCGGCGATGGCGCCATTCCGGCTGAAGCTGTGATCGGTCCGGCTCGAACCCGCCCGCCACGGGCAGCGAAATCGCCTGGAGCGATTGATCGACCGGAGGGTCCGAAGCGCCGTTTGGCCTCACTACGGCATCGTCGGCAACGTAGAATCTATAACTTGGCAGCTCGATTGGCGTCCCGAGCCTTCGAATCCCTCTCTCTCCGCCATTTTGAGACTCAATACCTCAAACCCAGCCCGGCGTCGTATTCTGACGCGCTGGGGCTAATGGCGTCGTTCCGCGGATTCCTCCGAGCCGCATCGGTAGCTCAAGTTCCGCTTCGCACAGGCCCACTTGTCCAACACTGCGGGCGGCATTTTTATACAATGTGGCCCATGATCCTCGATCGCCGTGGTTTCCTTTCCACCGTGCCCGCGCTGCTGGCGTCGGGCGCGGTTTCCGGCGCCGAAGCCGGGCGCAAGACGCGCTTCTATGTGCTGGAGCAATACCAGTTGGAGCAGGGGCCGCAGACTTCGCGCATCCACGATTTCTTTTCGAAAGCGCTGCTGCCGGCGCTCGACCGCATTCATCCGGGGCCGAAGATTTTCCTGGAAGCGGTGGCCGCACCGCACCTGCCGCTGGTCACTGCGATTGTCGGCGTGGAATCGCTGGGCCAGATCTGGGAGATCTCGAAGCAGCTTTTCGCCGACAAGGATTTCAGCCGCGCGTTCGATCAATGGGAATCGGGCGAGGAGCCGTATGTCACCTCGAGCGCGGCGCTGCTCGAAGCCACGGCCTATTCGCCGGAGATCGCCGTGCCGGAGAAACCGCCGGAAGCGCCGAGGATTTTCGAACTGCGCACCTATCACTCGCCTACGGCGCGGCAGCGCAGGGCGCTCGACGCACGTTTTAGCGGCGCGGAAATCGGAATCTTCCACCGCGTCGGCATCCACCCGGTGTTCTACAGCTCGACCGTATTTGGCGCCAATCGTCCCAACCTGACCTACCTGATTCCCTTCGACAATCTGGCGGCGCGCGAAAAGGCCTGGAACGCATTCAGCGCGGACGAGGAATGGATCCGGGTGCGCAAAGAATCGGTGGAGCGCGACGGCCAGATCACCGCCGTCATCGACCTGTCGCTGCACCGCGCCATGGCGTACTCACCGGTGCGGTAGCCGGCGCACGGCGGACGCCGGCCTACTCCCGGGTCGCGCCCAAGCGGCCCGTGAAGGGAAGGCGCAGTCGCAGGACGCGTTCGCGCTGCCGTTCTTCATGCAGGTTTCGGACTCTGGCGAGCAGCAGATCGTCGAGCGAAATCATTCCGGCCAACTGCCCGCTATGGCGCTCGAGCACTGGAAACCTTGTGAGACCAGTTTCGGCCATACGCGAGACGGCGGCGCGCAGCGGCTCATCGGTATAAGCCACGACAGGTTCTCGCAGCACATCGGCCAGCGACGCTTCCGCTGCCGCCGATTCCGTCAGTTCGCGCAACTGTTTGCGCGTAATCACACCCTTCACCCTGCGGTCCCGATCCACCACCGGAAAGAGATGCTGGCCGCGTTGCGCCGGAGCGCGAACCAGGATGTGGCGGAGGTCCTCAATCGTGACCTCGGCGGGAAGCGCGACCAACTTGGTTCGCATCGCCTCCCGCACCAATAGAACCTCAAGCGGGTCGATCGAATATTCGCGCGTCAGGTGAAATCCCCTTCGCGCGACTTTTTCGGTCAGGATGGAGCGCTTCAGCAGCAGCACGGTGGTGCCATGGGCGAGCATTGCGGCCACCAGCAAAGGGAGCAGCACATTGATGTCGTGGGTCAATTCGAGTGCAAAGAGGATCGCCGTAAACGGCGCCCGCATGGTGCCTCCCAGAATGGCTCCCATGCTGACCAGCGGCCAGAACCCGGCGCCTTCATTGGGCAAGAAGATCGCTTCCACGCCTCCCAACGCCGCCCCCATCATAAGCAAAGGCGCCAGCACGCCGCCGGAGGTTCCCGAGCCCAACGAAATCGCCCAGATTGCGGATTTGACCAGCAGCACACCTGCGATTACCGCGCGGGGTACATCGCCCTGCAACAGGGACTGGATGGTGTCATAGCCAACGCCGAGCGCCTGGGGGAAGATGATCCCGCCCAATCCGACGGCCACGCCGCCGATGGCGGGCCACCACATCCAGTGGATCGGCAGCTTCATAAAGGAGTCTTCGGCCGCGTACACGCTGACGGTGAGGAGTGCGGAGAGGCCGCCTGCCAGCAGGCCGGCCACGACACATCCCAACAGGCCCTGCGGACCGATAAAAACCGCATGATGTGGCACAGGGAAGAGCGGACCCAGGCCGAGAATGTAGCGCCGCGCCGCGCCGGCAGTTGCACTGGCCAGAGCCACAGGAATCGCACTCCGCGGCTTCCATTCGAACAGCAACAACTCAACCGCAAGCAGCGCTGCTGCGATGGGCGTGGCGAAGGTGGCGGACATCCCTGCAGCCGCGCCTGCAACCAGCAGCGTCTTTCGCTCGGCAGCAGTCAGCCGAAAGAGTTGTGAGATGACGCTCCCCAGCGCGCCGCCCGTCATGATGATGGGGCCTTCGGCGCCGAAAGGACCGCCCGATCCGATCGAGATGGCAGACGAAAGAGGTTTCAGAATCGCCAGCCGCGGCTCCACTTTGCTTCCGGTGATCAGAATGGATTCGAGCGCTTCCGGAATACCGTGACCGCGGATGCGCTCCGAACCGTATCGCGCCATGAGCCCGACGACGAGACCACCGGCCACGGGGATCAGCAATGAGACCCAGCCGAGGTGGTTGCCCGCGGGCGAAAGGAAGACTGTGCTGACGCGCCCGTAATAAAACGCGTTGGTGAAAAAGGCGATCAATCGAAGCAACGCCCAGGCGACGAACGTGCTCAAGATGCCGATGCCGATCGCCGCGAACGAGAGCGGAATTACGCGCACCGTGGTCGTAAAATCGCCCAATTCCTCCGAAAGCTTGCCCGGGGCGCCGCTCATGATGACACTGTCCTCCTGCGGTGCCGCAGCACCGAATCGAGCGCGCGCGCCAACTCGGGGCCGGACCGTTGCAGTTCGGTTCGATGCGCCAGTGCGAGTTTACGCAGGGTCGAGCGGCCAGCCGGTGTCAGCCGTACCCATACCTCGCGTTTATCCCTGGCTCCGGAATACCGCGCGACCGCTCCCCGGCGCTCCAGGCGGTCGATCAGTTCCACCGCGCTGTGATGCTGGATGAAGAGGCGCCCGGCAAGCTCCCGGATAGTCGGTTTTGTGCCTTCCGGCAGGCCATGCAGCGCAAGCAGCAATTGGTGTTGCTGCGCCTCGACGCCGTGCTCCCTGGCGGTGGCTTCGCTGAAATGGAGAAACCGCCGAATCTGCCGGCGGAATTCGGCCAGATCGCGGTATTGATCGCAAGTTAGATCGATATCTCCGTTCACAAATATATCGTATCACGATCTATTATTGGACCGCATCGCTCAACGGGATGGTGGCAACCGCCATACGCTACCTAAGGATCGAATCGTTCGCGGAGCTCGATCGGAACGGTGGGGCACAGATCGCGCCGCCGGCCGAAAGCGCGGTAGCGAATGTGCGCGATGAAGTCATAGAAAGCATCGCGCAGCGGGCGCGGAATCGAGGCGATGAGAGCTGCCGCCACGCGCCATCCTCCACCGAGGCGCCGAAGCACGTGAACGCAAGCGTCCGAACGCACCAGGAGCGAAGCATCATAGGTTCTCACGGCTATGCTATCGGGCACGCCGGCGCGCTGGGCGGCGGGCACCATCGCCAGGAAGGTTTTGCCCTGAAAGGGCGCAAATCGGAAGGCTCCCGAGCGGTCGCGCTTTAAGACAAACTTCACCGCACGGTGACACAGGGCGCAGTGGCCGTCGTAAAAGACGATGTCGGGCGGTTGCTGAGGAGGAGGCATTGCGAAAAACGCTTCGAAAGAATGCACCCGCAAGCGGAAGCTGGCAGGTCGGGGACCTGCGCCACTTACTCGCCTTTTTTGCGAATCTTGATGTCCAGGCGCTTGATCTTCTGGTTGAGCGTGGAAAGGGGCACGTGCAGGCCTTCGGCGGCTTCGGTCTGGCTCCAGTTGGCCTGCTCCAGGCGTTCGATGATGACGCGCCGCTCGTAATCGTTGACGATCTGAAACAGCGTGGCGTCGGGCGGCAGCGGCGTGCCTTCGCTGCGCTGCAGGCGGATGCCGTTGGCTTCGAGCAGCGCCTCGGGCAGCACGTCGATGGGCACGCTGGCGTCGGTGGCCAGCACCACAGCGCGCTCCACCACGTTCTCCAGCTCGCGCACATTGCCCGGCCAGGCGTGCTCCATCAGCATCTGCAGCGCTTCCGGCTGGAAGTGCAGCACCGAGTGGCCGCTCGAGTCCAGAAACTTGCCGTTTTCGCGGCAGTAATAAGTGAAGAAGTACTCAGCCAGCAGAGGAATGTCCTCCTTGCGATCGCGCAGCGGTGGCAGCGCGATATTGATGACATTCAGCCGGTAGTAGAGATCCTCGCGGAACTTGCCCTCCTTGACCAGCAGGTGCAGGTCGGCGTTGGTGGCGGCGAGAATGCGCACGTCGACTTTGATGGGGACGGTGGAGCCGAGCGGGGTGAACTCCTTTTCCTGGATGACGCGGAGCAGCTTGATTTGCGTCTCTGCGCCGATGGTGCCGATCTCGTCGAAAAAGATGGTGCCCTTGTCGGCGACTTCGAAATAGCCCTTCCTGGATTGCACGGCGCTGGTGAAGGCGCCCTTGGTGTGGCCGAACAGGGTGGATTCGAGCAGGTCCGGCGGCAACTGGCCGCTGTTGACGGCTACGAACAACTGGTCGGCGCGCGGCGAGTTGGCGTGAATCGCCTTGGCGATGATCTCCTTGCCGGTGCCGGTTTCGCCGGTGATCAGGATGGTGGAACGGCTGGAGGCGACCTGCGCCACCAGGTCCAGCGTGCGCACCATACGCTCGCTCTTGCCGATGATATTGGGAAAGCTGTAGCGCTCCTTGAGGGCGCGCTTGAGGTGCGTGTTTTCGTACTCGCGCCGGCGGAGCGCGATCATGCGCCCGATTTCAATCAGCAGCTTCTCGTTGTCCCAGGGCTTGGAGAAGTAGTCATTGGCGCCGAGCTTGAGGGCTTCCACAGCGGCTTCGACCGAGCCGTAGGCGGTGATCATGAAGATGGGAGTTTCGCGGTCGCGCGCGCGGACCTCGGCCAGCACGTCCATGCCGGAGCGGTCCGGCATCATCAGATCGAGCAGCACCAGGTCGTAAAGGCTCGACTCAATCTTCTCGAGGCCTTCGGTGCCGTTCTGCGCCAGGGTTACCCGGTAACCCTCGCTGGAGAGCAGCAACTCGAGTCCTTCGCGGATATCGGCTTCGTCGTCGACGACGAGGATGTCGCCCTTGCTATCAGCCGGGCTGAATGGCGTCTCGGTCATTTCAAGCGGCGCTTACGGGCTGCTGCACGACGGCAATCTTGGTGAGCGGCAATTCGATGCGGAACTGGGCGCCGCCGCCGGCGCGGTTGGCAACCTCGATGGACCCTCCGTGCTCCTTAATGATGCCGTAAGTCACCGCCAGCCCCAGGCCGGTGCCCTGGCGCGCGGGTTTGGTGGTGAAGAACGGATCGTAGACGCGGTGCAGATGTTCGGGGGCGATGCCGGTTCCGCTGTCGGCCACTTCAATGCGCGCTCGCGCCCCTTCCTGCCAGGTTCGGACCTCCAGGGCTCCGCCGCTGCGCATGGCGTCCCGCGCGTTGAGGATCAGGTTGAGAAACACCTGCTGCAGCTTGCCGGCGTTGCCGTGCACCGGCCCCAAGTCGGGATCGAGTTCGGTGTGGACCTGGATACCCGTCTTTTGTAG
Organism: Bryobacterales bacterium; assembly: GCA_963761855.1. Classification (GTDB taxonomy): domain Bacteria; phylum Acidobacteriota; class Terriglobia; order Bryobacterales; family Bryobacteraceae; genus Bog-375. The sequence goes on from CAVXJY010000123.1 coordinate 21,884, forward strand.
TTGGTGCTCGAGCAGCGAGAGCGTCTCCTGAATCACCCGGTTCAACTTGACTTCGCCGAACGATGTGCTCGATGTCCGCGAGAAGTTGAGTAATGAATTGACGATCTCGCTGGCGCGGAAGGTCTGCTTGGCGATCTTATCGAGAATCACGGATTTCTGTGTATCGTCGGCCACCTGCTTGGCCAGCATCTGCGCGTAGGTGGAGATCACGGCCAGCGGCGTATTCACCTCGTGGGCCACGCCGGCCGCCAGCAGCCCGATGCTGGACAGCTTGTCGGCCTGCACCAGGCGCTGCTCCAATTCGGCGCGGTCGGTGACGTCGTCGAAGATCACCAGGCGGCCGATCCGTTCCTGGTCCTTGGAGACCAGCGGCGCGATGGCGATGTTCAGAGTGGCTTCACGGCGCTGCTGTGCCGGACCCGGATGGCCATTGCCGCTGGGGCCGGGGGGCGCCTTCAGCACGAACTTGTAAATGTGATGGATGCCGGTTTCTCCGCGCACGCGGTCGAATTCGCCCATCAGGGCGGCCGGGAACAGCTCCGCCAGGCGCCTGCCCACGGCGCGCTCGCGCGGAATTCCGCTCAACTGCTCGATCTGGTTGTTCCAGCTTTCCACCCGGTCTTCGAGGTCGGCCGCCAGAATCCCCACGTTGATCGATTCCACGATATTCTCGCTGAATTCCTTGAGCCGCTCGTACTCATCCACCTTGCGCTGCAGCGAGCGGTAAAGGCCGGCGTTTTCAATCGCGATGCCTACGTAACCGGCGAGCGTGGTCAACAATTCCATATCCACGCTGGCGAGGTAGTCTCCGTCGTTGGTGCGGCTGATGCCCAGGTAGGCGATGGTGCGGCCGCGCACGGTGCACGGCAGATAATAAGTGAGGTCGAGATCGGCGATGGTGCGCCGCACCGAGGGCGGCCAGGAAGTGGAAATGGCGTCGAGCTGATGGTGCGTGCGCTCGAAGAACAGGTAGGGCTCCGGCAGTTTCCAGTTCAGAAAACTCAGATCGAGATCCTCGGACGTGCCGGCGGGCAGACGCGGATTGTCGCCCATGGCGCTGCGCATCCGGAAGACAGGTTCGCCGGCCGGGGAAACCACGCCATCCTCTAGCAGGAAGAAGGCCAGGTGGCTCACCGCGAGCGTCGCAATCAACCGCTCTCCCGCCTTGGCCAGCATGGTATCGAGATCGGCTTCCGAACCGAGCTCCTGCGCGAACTCCACCAGCGTACTCCTGTAGTCGTAGCGGTCGCGGTAGAAATAGCGGTCCAGTTTTTCCTGAATCCAGTTGCGGATCGGCTGGAACAGGAAGGCGCCGATCAGCATCACAATCAGCGAACCGCCGGTGCCCAAGTCCTTGAAGTAGACGTGGGCCAGGGTGCCCAGCGTGGATACGATGAGCCAAAAGCCGGCCAGCACGCAGACCGTGGCCAGCGTGTACGCGTATCCACGCCGGAACAGAATATCCACGTCCATCAACCGGTAGCGGACAATGGCGTAAGCCAGGCTCAACGGAAGCAGAACCACCGAGAGCACTGCCAGGCGCAGGTTACCGGAGGGCACTGCGCCGAGCGCGTATGGCAGCACGTAGAATACCGTATAGGGCAAGATGGCGCAAAACGTGCCGTTTCGCAGCCACTTGAGCTGTTTCCGCACAATCGGGTCTTCCGCCTTGCGGAAGGTCAGGCTGACCGCCACGCCGCCAAGCAGATAGGGCACAGCCGTAAACAACACCCAGATGCGATTCAACATCCAGTTCAATTCGATAGGGGATACGGCGGCTTTCAGCGTCTCTTTCGCAAAGCCGATATAGACCAACGAGAGCAGCGCCGCGGGAAGGTAGAGCAAAGCCCGCCTGTAGCGCTTTCGAAACCAGGCGTTCGGTTCCGGGAAAGTCAGGCAGAAGTGCAGAAACACCGTGGGCGCCACTACACCAGCGATGAAGTTGCCCAGGCAGATGACCTTATCGAGATTATTTAACTGGCCCGTGTAATGGAAACAGAGGAAGATAAACGACGTCAGGCAGAGCACATAGAAATGCGTGGCTTTCTGCGCGCTGCCGCGGCGAAAGTAAACGAAAAGTCCGATGATCAGGTAAGCACAGCCGACCAGGTACTGGTAAGTAACCGCCCGATCGCGCGCCACCTCTCCGGTGATGACAATGGCATCAAACTCCTTGCCTCGGCGCAGGTGGTAATTGGCTTTGGTCCAGGTGCCGACGCGGACCAGGATGAGGGTGACATCCAACGCCTGCTTGACCGGTTCGCCATTGATGGTCAGCAGCCAGTCGCCTGCGTGGATGCCTGCATTGGCAGCGCCGCTGCGCGGGCGGACACGCAGTGCCTGAACCCCATTCTGGCGATCCACCCAAATCGCGCCATCTTCGGCAAGACCATGAAATTGAAGACGTTGTTCGAAATTAATGGCGGCGGCGACGATCGCTGCAACGGTCGCGATAGTGAGCAGCGCGGTCGATAGTTGGAACTTCAGTTCTTTCATCAGGGCCGCCAGTCGGGCTCAGCGAGACAATTCCCCGCGAGCTTCAGAGCACGTTTGATGCCGCAGAAGGAATCGCTCGCCCCTTCCAGACTAGCTGATAATCCTGAGGCTTCCAAGCTCGGGACAAGGCGGCCTCCGGCTTTTGGAAGATTGCCACTACGCGGAAGTGTATACCGTCGGTGGGCGGGACCTGCCGCGCGGACCCAGTACTATCACCGTCGTGCTAAGTGGGGTACGGGAGATCCCCGCGAGTTACGCGTGTATTCAAACAAAATCGCCTACAATTGTGAACAGGATGGCAGCCGAGCCGGAGCGTACAACGGTAACCTGGTCGACCCCCGAGTGCCCTTTTTCGATTGAGTGCAGCAAGCGCGTGCTCGACGACATCCGGCTGTCGGTGACCGACGCTTTCTTTTCGCTGCCGCGCGGCGGCGCCGAAATCGGCGGTGTTCTGCTGGGCGCCTGGCAGGAGGGCCGGTTGACGATCTCGGATTACGCGGCGCTCGACTGCGAACATGCCCTGGGCCCTTCGTTTACGCTCTCGGTGAGCGACGAAACCAGGCTGCAGGAATTGATCCGCGCCACCAGCGTCTCCGGTGGATCGCAGCCGGTCGGCTGGTATCATTCGCATACACGGACCGGCGTCCTGCTCTCCGACAGCGATCTCACCGTCCACAACCGGTTCTTCCCCGAGCCGTGGCAGGTGGCACTGGTGGTGAAGCCGCATACCTTCGAGCCCATGCGCGCTGGATTCTTCTTCCGCGGCCCCGGCGGCATTATTCATTCCAGTGCCAGCTATCACGAGTTTTTGATAGAGCCTCAGCCGCTGCGGCAGGTCCCGAGAAGCGTTTCCACGGGGTCGCCGGCGGCGCCGCCGCACCAACCGGCGTCCGCTGGTCCTATTGTCGACGTGCGCGCCGAACCCGCCACTCCGCCCGCGCCCGCTGCCCCCGTCGTGAATGTCCAGGCTGAACCCGAGGTTCCCTTCGCGTCGGCTGCCCGCAGCATTGACCGCAGTGCCGAACCGGCGGCTCAGCCGACGCCCGCCGCCATGGCCGCGCCACAGGCCTCCCCGGCCGAAAAGGCGCCGCACAGCGAACCCGCTGCGCCCACCCAGTTGCCCGGCCCGGGTATGTTCGAATATCCGCAGAAGCGCTCGTGGGTGTGGCTGAAGGTGCTGCTGGCAGTGGGGTTAGTGCTGGCAGCGGGTGCCGCGCTATATGCCTGGCGCGACGCCTGGTATCCGGCCGCCCTTTCGCTGTGGCAACGGACCCCTCCCAAAATCAATGCGCCATCCATGGGCCTGAACACAGTGGATGAGGCCGGGCAATTGCAGATTCGCTGGGACCCGAATTCCGCCCTGCTACGCAGTGCCACCCGCGGCTCGCTCGACATTGTGGATGGCGATTCGCCGCCCAACATGGTTCGGCTCGACGCCCAGCACCTGGCCTCCGGCGTGTTCACATACGGCCGCCGTAACGCGCGTGTGGATGTCGTGTTGGTGCTCCACCAGCCAAGCGGGACCGACGTGCGGCAGGCTACGACCTTTCTGGGCCAGAAGCCGCCTGCGCCTGTCGGGCCAGTGAGTCTCGCTCCGCCGAATCAGGATCGCGAAAAATTGTTGCGGGTCGCCGCCGGGCTGCAAGCGCAATTGGATGCTGAGCGCGTAACAAACCGCATACTCGCGAGGCAGCTAGAGATCGCCCGTGCGCAATTGCGCGAGCAGCAGCGCCGGCGCTTGAGCAACCAGGTTCCTGCACATATGCAGTAGGCGTTCAGCGCGGGCATGAGGTTCTTTCGGCCAAGAGCAGCACAGCCCGCTTCGCGGAGCGTCCGCAGAGCCGCAAAAACCGGGCCTCCGACCCTAGTATTTTCCTATTACTGATAAACAGACTTCATTCACTTAATATGGAGTCACATGAGGAAGCTCGCTGCCCCGGTGGGCCTGGCACTCGCTCTGTTTGGCGCATTGGCGGACCGTTCCGCGACGCCGGATTACGCCTATGTCGCGGCGCCGAAGTACGACGGCGCGGCATGGCGCAGCGGCCGCGAGCGCTTTCCGGCCGGAGCCGCAGTGGTGCTGGCGACGGCGCAAGGGCAGCGCAAACTTGCCGCCGATTTTTACGCTTCCACCGACCCGGCTGTCTCCTTCGATGGATTGCACATCCTGTTCGCCGGCAAGCGCACCGGCGCCGGCCCCTGGCAGATTTGGGAAGCCGCCGTGGCGGGAGGCGACCCGCGGCAGCTTACCACCGCGGATACCGATTGCATTCGACCGCTGTACCTGCCGGATGGCCGTGTGGTCTACACCAGACTCTTGGCGCGAGGCTCGGAAATCCAGGTTGCTCCGCTCACGGGTGCCGCCTCGCCCGAAACGCTGACGTTCGTTCCCGGCTGGTACCTCACCGACGATGTGCTGCACGACGGGCGGATCTTGTTCGAGACCAGCGGCGACCTGTACACGGTTTACCCCGACGGCACCGGTGTCGAGACGATTCGCTGCAATCACGGCCCGCAGCGCGCCAACGGGCGCCAGGCGGCATCGGGAGACGTGATATTCAACGTGGGCAAGCGCCTGGCGCGTTTCACGCCCGCCTTGGCTGAGCAAACCGATCTGGCGCAGCCCAAGCTGGAAGCGGCCGGCCCGGGCGCGGAGCTTTCGGCGGACCGCTGGCTGATCCCGCTGCGTGGCAGCGCCGCACACCCATTTCATCTGTTTGTGTGGACCAGGGCCAGCGGGCAGCTCGTGGATCTGAATCCGAGCTCGTCCGGGAACGCAGTGGAGCCGGTGGTGGTCGCCAGCCGCGTGCCGCCGCGCGATTTCCCATCGGCGCGCGTGCCTACGCGAAAGAACGGAAATCTGCTGTGTCTCAATGCGCATGAATCGAAAACTCCGATCGCGGGCGACATCGCCACGGTTCGCGTCTTCACTCAGAACGTCGCCGGCGCCTCGCTGCTGCTGGGCGAAACGGTGGTTGAGCCGGATGGTTCGTTCTACGTGCAAGTGCCGGCGGACCGGCCGCTGCGCATGGAGCTGCTAGGCCGCTCCGGCACGGTAACGCGGGCGGAAAAGAGCTGGTTCTGGATGCGGCCCAGCGAACAGCGCATCTGCGTGGGCTGCCACGCGGGCACGGAACGGTCGCCGGAAAACCGGGTGCCCGAAATTCTGAATCGCACCATTGTGCCGGTCAACATGACGGCCATTCCAGGATCCACCAAATGATTATAAGAACGGCATCCTTCGTTTCTGCTTTTTGCCTGGCGGCGGGGCTGGCGCTGGCCCAACCAGCCGTGACTGGCGCCATCCGTTTCGACGATGCGACCGTCCAATCCGGTATTAACTTCACTCATTCTTTCGGCGCCGAAAAGCTGGGATCGCTGATCGAAAGCACCGGCGCCGGCTGCCTCTGGTTCGATTTCAATAACGATGGCAAGCCCGACCTGTTCGTGGTCAGCGGGCGTCCACTGGGGCCCGGCATGCATCCTTATCCACTGCGCAAGCCGCCCGCCGTAGCGCCGCACAATCACTTGTACCGCAACGATGGGAACGGGCACTTCACCGACGTCACCGAACAAGCCGGCCTCGCCGGCGACGGCTTCAGCTTCTCCGCCGTTGCGGCCGATTTCGACAACGACGGCTACACCGACCTGCTGGTGACCAGCTACGGGAAGGTGACGCTCTATCGCAACAAGGGCGACGGAACCTTCGAGGATGTCACGGTCAAAGCCGGGCTCGGGAACGTGAAGGGATGGGCGATCGACGCCACGTGGCTGGATTACGACCGCGATGGCTGCATCGATCTCTTCATCGGCCGCTATGTGAAGTTCGATCCTACTTACCACGCTTACTACGCGGCCGACAGTTTCCCCGGACCCCTCGACTACGAAGGCGACAGCAATCTGCTGTTCCACAACACGTGCAAGGGAACCTTCGAGGACGTCAGCAAGAAATCCGGCATTGCGGCATTCAAGGGCCGGGCGATGGGCGTGACTGCGGGCGATTTCGATGGCGATGGTTATCCCGACATCTACGTCGCCAACGACAAGACCGAGAACTTCCTGTTCCACAACAAGCGCGACGGCACTTTTGAGGAGATCGCGCTCGATGCCGGCGCCGCCTTCGGTCAAAACGGCGAATCAACTTCCGCCATGGGGCCGGTATTTTTCGACGCGGAAAACAACGGCAAGGTGGACCTATGGGTGAGCGATTCCAAGTACAACCGGCTGCTGGGCAACACCGGCAAGCTGCCGTTCATCGATATCACCCAGCAGGCCGGCATCTCGCAACTCGCCGCGCAATATACAAGCTGGGGCACCGGCGCCTACGATTTCTCGAACAGGGGTTTGCGCGACATCTTCATCGCTCACGGCGGCCTGACTCACCTGATCCCGGAAGAGGATTCGGTTTTCAAGAACCTGGGCGGCGGCAAGTTCGAAGATGTTTCCACCGGCGCCGGGCCGTTCTTCTCGACCAAGAGCGTGGGGCGGGGCGCGTGCTTTGCCGACTACGATAGCGATGGCCGGGTGGATGCCTACCTGGTGAGTCTGGGCGCCCCGGGCACGCTGCTGCACAACGTCACCACGCCGGTGGGCCATTGGTTGAAGATCAACCTGGTGGGAACCAAGAGCAATCGCGATGGGATCGGCGCGGTGGTAGAGGTGGAGGCCGGCGGCGTCAAACAGCGGGCCGAACGCACCGCCAGCTCCGGCTACCTGAGCCAGGACGACTGGCGTTTGCATTTCGGGCTGGGTGCGGCCACCAAAGCGGATAAGATCACCGTGCTGTGGCCCAGCGGTATACACCAGGTGGTGGAAAACATTCCCGCCGGCCAGGTGTTTACGATAACGGAGAAATAAAGGATGGGAACGGGGATGCAGAGGCGAATGTGGCGCAGGCGCTCGTGCGTGCCGCGCCGGCAATCCTGCCGACGCCTGGCGCCCCAGGACGAAGACGCGTCGAGACGAATCTCGACGCGGCACGCACGAGCGCGTGCGCCACGGTGCGCCTTGATCCTCGCGTGCATCGTCTTCGCTTCCGCCGGGGCCGCGCAGAGCGCCTATCCCAGTCCGGACGATCTGGTTCTATCGCCGGACGGCACGCGCCTGTACGCGGTCTTGAGCGGCACCGGCGAAGTGGCCGCCATCGATACCGCCAGGCGCGCCATCGCCGGCCGGACAGCGGTTGGAAAGGTGCCGCGCGGCATCGCCATCACGCCCGACGGCGCGCGCCTTTACGTAACCAATTCATGGTCGGACACGGTGAGCGAAATCGATGCCGCAACGCTGACGCCGCGGCGCACGCTGCCGGCGGGATTCGAGCCGACCGGGATTGCTTTCAGTGGCGGAGCCCTCTATGTCGCCAACCGGCTGAGCAACGATGTGACCGTGGTGGACCTGGCCAGCGGCGCCATTACCCGCCACTTGATTTCGGCGCGCGGCGCCAGTTACGCCGCCGCCTCGGCCGATGGTGCGCGCATTTACGTCACTCACATCTATCCCATTCCGGGTAAATTCCGCACGCCGCCGCGGTCGGAGATCGCGGAAATCGATGCGCGCACGCAGGTTGTTACCGATCGCATCCCGCTACCGGACGCGGCGGGCGTGTTTCATGTCGCGCTTTCGCGCGACGGGCGGCTCGGCCTGGCTACGCTGCTGCGTCCGCACAACCTGGTGCCGCTGGCGCATGTGGAACACGGCTGGGCGTTCGGCGATTCGCTGGCGGTGTTCGGCGCGGATATCGGCGGCGTGGTCCAGCTTCCGCTCGACTTCATCGAGGACTACTTCTCGCTGCCGTTCGGCGTGGCTATTTCTCCGGATAAGAAGCGCGCCTACGTATCCGCCAGCGGTTCCGACGAGGTTGAAGTGATCGATCTGGCGCACCTGGTGGCGGCGGCGCGCTCGCCCAACGCCGCGCGCCTGGCCGGCGATCTTTCGGCGGCCTCTCGCTACGTGGTGGCGCGCATTCCAGTGGGCCGCAACCCGCGCAGCGTTGCGCTCTCGGCCGATGGGGCGACGCTTTGGGTGGCCAATCGCCTGGATGACAGCATTTCAATTATCGACACGGCGCGCCTGGCGGTCACCGGCAGCGTCGCGCTCGGCGGGCCGGCCACGCTGACGCCGCAACGCCGCGGCGAACGCCTGTTCTACTCTTCGGCCGTATCCTTCGGCCACAGTTTCGGCTGCGCCAACTGCCATCTGGATTCCACCTTCGATGGCCTCAACTGGGACCTGGAGCCGGATGGCTTCGGCGTCGACATCGTCGACAACCGCGCGCTTGAAGACATCGGCGACACCTCGCCATTCAAATGGAATGGACAGAACCCGGATCTCGAGACCGAATGCGGTCCGCGCACCGAGCGCTTTTTCTTCCGCTCGCAAGGCATCCGCGGCGACGACCTGGAGGACCTGGTGAGCTACATCAAGGCCATTCCGCTGCGGCCCAACCGCTACCGTGCTCCCGATGGCGAGCTGACGCCGGCGCAGGAGCGCGGCAAGGCCATCTTCCTGCGGACCACCCGCAAAGACGGCACTCCCATTCCGGAAGGCCTACAGTGTTTCGTTTGCCACTCCGGCAAGTATTACACCAACCAGCTCGTCGCCGATGTCGGCACCGGCAAACCCACCGACCGTTCGCCGCTGGTCGATACTCCGGAGCTGACCAACGTAGTCAATAGCGCGCCGTATCTCCACGACGGCTCGGCAGGGACCTTGGAAGAAATCTGGACCGTCTTCAACCCCAAGGACCAGCACGGCGTCACCAACGATCTCGTCAAGGATGAGTTGAACGATCTCATCGAGTATTTGAAAACCTTATGAGAGCCACCATCATCGCCGCATTCCTGGCCGCTTCGGCGCTGTTCGCGCAGGATCTGCCGCGGTTTCGCTGGGAGAACTTCTCGACTGCCAACGGCCTGCCCGACAATCGCGTCTACAGCGTTTGCGTGGATGGCGGCCGCATCTGGGCGGGCACCGATAACGGGCTGGCTCTTTATGAGAACGGCAAATGGCGCGTGTTCACGACGGCCGACGGCCTGGCGCATCGCGCCGTGCTCTACCTGGCGCTGGACAAGAAGACGCACACTCTGTGGATTGCCACCATGGGCGGGTTGAGCCGTTATTCGGCCGGCCGCATCGACACTTTCACGCAGCTCAACAGCGGCCTGCCCAACGACGTAGTCTACGGCGTCACGGTGCAAGGCGACCTGGTCTGGGTAGCCACCGCCGCCGGCGGCGCGCGTTTCGATACGCGCACCGACCAGTGGAGCATCTTCAACGAGCGCAACACCCCCATGCAGGAGATCTGGACCTACAACGTGAGCGCCGCGGAGGACAAGGTATACTACGCAGTATGGGGGGGAGGGGTGCTGGAGTACGACGTCAAAACCGAACGTTGGAAGGATTATAGAGATCCCGACGACGAAAACGAAATCGTGCTCCACAAAGACGAGGGCCTGATTCACGAAATCACCTCATCGGTAAGTTACGTGAATAAGATCCTCTGGGTCTCCACGTACTTCGGCGCCAGCCGATATGACGGGCGTTACTGGCGTAACTTCCTGGAAAAAGACAGCGGCCTTCCCAGCAATTTCATCAACCAGGTGAAAACCGTGGATGGAACTCGCGCCTGGTTTTCCACCGACAAGGGGCTGGCTTATTACGATGGCGCCCAGTGGGCCACTTACCGCCCCGCATTAGATACACACGCACCGGAGATGCTGGTGCGCGACGCGAAAGGCGCCGTTACGCGCGTGCCGGTCGCCACCGCGCCGGCCTTTCATTACACATTTGGCATCGATTTTCAGAACGACGACGTTTGGGTGGCCACGGCCAAAGGCCTGAGCCACGGAATCCGTATGAAACCGGGAGACAAGTAAACCATGACGATACTCGATACGTTGGACCGGATCGGCAAAACTACGCAAGTGAAGACGAAGGCCATTACCGAACACTCCGTTCTCAACGAGGCTTATGACTATGAACGGCCCAGCTCATTTTCGCGCGGGTTGCGCATTGACCTCGACAATCTGGTGATCCTTCTGATTTCCGGCACCGCCAGCATCGACGAGCAGGGGCAGACCGTCCATGTCGGTGACTTTGACGCGCAGCTCCGCCGCACTTATCACAACATCACCGGGCTGCTGACCGCCGAAGGCGCCACCTGGAAGGACGTGGTCCGTACCACCTGTTATCTGCGCGATATCGAACGCGACTATGCCGCCTTCAACGAGGGGCGCACCGCATTTTTCCGCGAGCAGGGTCTCGACCCGCTGCCGGCCTCGACCGGCATACAGGCCATCCTGTGCCGCCCCGAACTGCTGGTGGAGATCGAAGCCATCGCGATGTTCATTCCGAAACCGAAGGAGTAGAAGATGGTTGCGGCAGGAGTGTGGTGCGGGCTGCCGGCCGGCGCGGCTGGCAGCCTTGGCGGCCGCCGCTTTCCGGCCGTGATACTGACGATTTTGCTGGCAGGCCCGGTGGCGTGGGCGCAATCCGGCGCCTGCTCGTGTGGCGCGGAGCCGGCCGGTCCGCCCAAGATCCGCACGGCAGAGCCTTACGCTAACACTCCCGAGGATCTGCAGCCGTTTTCCAGGTTCACCAAGCCTTATTACGAGAACTACACTACAACGCCGGATTACTCCGGCGCCGCCGACTACGTGCCCACCTTAAAACCGTCCGAAGTCTCGGAGGTTGCCATCGGCTTTCTTGGGCCCATCGAGCAGCACAGGGATATCGCGCTCGGCAGGGCCATGCTGCATGGTGCGCAAATGGCGATCGACGAGGCCAATGCGCGCGGTGGCTACGGCGGCAAGCCATTCCATCTCAAGATCCACAACGATGCCGCCACCTGGGGAGCTTCGAGTAACGAAATCGTCAAGATGATCTATGACGAAAAGGTGTGGGCCATGTTGGGCTCCATCAGCGCCGATTCCACCCACATTGCCCTGCGCGTCTCCTTGCGCTCCGAACTGCCCATCGTCAACAGCGCTTCCACGGACCCCACCATACCCGAGACCCTCATCCCGTGGATACTCACCAGCATCCAGGACGACCGCGTGCAAGGCTACACATTGGCCCGCAGGATCTACACCGATCTCGGACATAAGCGCGTCGGCCTGCTGCGCGTCAATGAGCGTTACGGCCGTTTGGGAGTCATCAAGTTCCGTGACGCGTCGCGCCGCCTCGGCCATCCGGTGGTCATCGAACAGAAATTCCAGCCTGGCGACACCACCTTCACTCGCGAACTGCAGGTGATCAACGATTCGCGGGTGGACGCCATCGTACTCTGGGCCGATGCCCCGGCCGCCGGCACCATCCTCAAACAGATGCAGCAGATGGGGATGAAGCAGCCGGTCTTCGGAGCCTCGCGCGTACTGGGCGATGGCCTGTTCGCCAATGCGGGCAAAGCGGCGGACGGACTGGAAGTGGTCTACCCGTTCGATCCCGATCGCGACGACCCGCTCTGGCTGGATTTCCAGAAGCGCTTCACGGCCCGCTATCAGGCCAAGGTGGACGCGTTCTCCGCCTTGGGCTTCGATACCATGAATATCCTGCTCGACGCCATTTGCCGCGCCGGATTGAATCGCGGCCGCATCCGTGACGCGCTCTACAGCTTCGAACGGTATAAAGGCGTCACCGGCGAAATGGTGTTCGATCCCAATGCCAAGAACATCGCGCCGCTTTGGCTCGGCAAAGTAAAGGACGGTAACGTAACCTGGCGCCGCTACACCATGGATGCACCTTACGCCAAAGTCGGCGACCATGGTGTGGAGTATGCGGGACCGAAGGTGGCCGATGCGCCGGCCGGCGAGCACAAGATCGGCATCTTCGGGCCAGGCGCGGAGGCTCTTGCCGCGCACCTCGGCGCTGCCGGTTACCGCGTGGTCGGCGTGTCCTCCGAACAGGCCTGGGGCAAGGCTGCGGATGAACTGGTCAAGCTGGTTTACGATCCCAGTGTGCTCGGTCTGGTCGCAACCGACCGCGCTTCCGCCCACCTGGCCGAGCAGATTGCCGTCAAGACGTTCATCCCCGTGATCGGCATCTCCTCCGACCGCAATCTGACGTCCACCAACGTTCCGTGGATCTTCCGGCTGGATCGAGGGACTACGCTGGCGGATGCCGTACGCTGCCTGACCGATGCGGCCAACCGCGCTGGACCCAACCGTGGCGCCATCCGCGATTACCTCGCCAAAGGCAACCTGGTTGCAGGCCGGTTCGCATTCCGCTCCACCGGCGAATTGCAGTAGCTTTCAGGCCGCGCCGGGTCTCGCCTCGCTCTCAAACGGGCATAGCCAGCGCTTGGCCGGTGCCTGCCTGGCACCAGTCAAGGCAGCCATCATTTTGGCGGTAACTCGCGGTAACTTAAGGATCTCGCAGCCGAGGAATTAGCGCGGATTGGTCAGGCCCGACGCGCTACTCACGCGAGACAGAAGCGGCAGCGTCGTCCGTGAACCGGCGGCCACGGCCAAACGCCGCTCCATTGCCAGTCCGGCGGTGCGGAACTCATGCTGCACCATGCGGACGGCCGTGCGCTGGCCGCTCGAACGGACGATCTTGCCATATACCATCAGTTGCAACGGGGCTACGTTGTGCAGCAGCACGGGCCAGGTGACTAAAAGCTCCACATTAAGGCCTGGCGGCAGTGGACGCCCGGCATCGAAGAGGATGCCACCGCTGGACAGATCCACCGTCCGGCCCTCACCACTTTCCAACAGGCGGCGCCGCCGAATCAGCTTCCAGCGCAGGTCCAGTTCGAGCTCATAGCGCTTATCCCGGCGTCGATCTCCGGCAATCGTGTCGAATTGCTGAATGCTCTCGTCCCAATCCATTGCGCTACCCATCGTGGCCTATCTAGGTGGAATCGTCCCGCTTAGTTATTATTATGCGGATGCGCGTTAGGTTCTCTATAGTCCCGGAAGTACGTACGGGGTAACAGCGGTTCTACGACGTTACCCCTTAACCCTGCTGCCTATATGTTAGCTGAAACGCCTGCTATCCTCAAAGAAAGTGCAGGAAGAACGATAAACTGTGAACATCTCCCGTTTGGCCCTGGTACTGCTGTGTGCGGCCGCTTCCCTCTCCGCACAGGACCTGAAGGAGTTCGAGAAAAAGGTCACGGAATTCACCCTGGCCAATGGTCTGCACTTCATTGTGGCGGAGCGCCACGAGGCGCCTGTTGCATCCTTCCACACCTTCGTAAATGCGGGCTCTGTGGACGATCCTGCCGGCGAAACCGGCCTCGCCCATATGTTCGAGCACATGGCGTTCAAGGGCACTGAGCGAATAGGCACTAAGAATTGGGCCGCCGAGAAGATAGCTTTGCAGGCTGTGGAAGGAATCTACGACCAGATGGAAGCCGAGCGGAACAAAGGGCCCAGGGCCGACCAAAGCAAGATCGATTACCTCCGCATGCAAATCAAACAGGCCATTGATGTGGCGCAATCCTACGTGGAACCCAACGAGTACACGCGCATCATCGAAGAAAACGGCGGCGTTGACCTCAACGCCGACACCTCGTTCGACTATACCGAGTATTTCTACAGCCTGCCCTCCAACCGCATCGAGCTGTGGTTTCTGCTGGAGTCGCAGCGCTTTCTGCACCCTGTGTTCCGCGAGTTTTACAAGGAGCGCGACGTGGTGCAGGAGGAAAACCGGATGCGCAATCAGCCCGGCTCGGTAGGACAGCTATTGCGCGACTTCGTGGCAACCGCTTTCGAGTCTATCCCGTATCGCAATCCGCCCGGCGGCTGGGCCAGCGATGTGGATAACCTTCGCCGCGGCATGGCCCAGGAGTTCTTCGAGAGGTACTATGTGCCCGCCAACATCAACATCGCCATTGTCGGCGATGTGAATCCGGCGCAGGCGCTGCACCTGGCGGAGCGCTACTTCGGTCCCATACCGGTGCATCCGCTGCCGCCGCTGATTCATACTGTTGAGCCGGCACAGGACGGCCCCAAATCGGCCATGGTGGAATCGCGCAGCCAGCCGCTGTTCGTCGCCGGCTTTAAGCGGCCGGACGAGTACGATAAGGACGATGCGGTGTACCAGGTGATCGCGCTGATTCTCTCCAGCGGCCGCACCGGCTTGCTCTACAAAAGCATGGTGCAGGACAAGAAGATTGCGCTCGATGTGGAAGCGCTGCCCGCCTACCCGGCATCGCGCTATCCGAGCCTGTTCGTCATCTTCGTTGCGCCCGCGGTGGGGCACGGCGTGGAAGAAAACCAGAAGGCGCTGGAGGGTGTGCTGGCGCGGCTGGAGGCGCAGGAAATCGACGCGGAGACCTTGCAACGCGTGAAAACCAAGGCTCGCGCGGCGGTAATTCGCCGGCTGGACAGCAACTCCGGCCTGGCAGCCTCGTTGGCGGCGGACTACGGCAGCTATGGGGACTGGCGGAAGCTGTTCACACAGCTCGACGACCTGAACAAGGTGACGGCCGAAGATATCGAGCGCGTGGCACGCAGTTGCTTCCTCGCCCAAGACCGCACCGTGGCTTTCACGGTTTCGCCGCGCGAACTGAGGCCGGCCCCTAACGGTGGCGGAGAAGGCCGGCCATGATCAACCGGGAGAGAACACGATTGCGCCGCCGGGGGCTCAGTCTCCCGGCGTTGTTGCTGGTAGCCGCCGTTTGCATGGCCTCCCAAATGGCGCCTTCTCAGCAGCCGGCCCCACCGCGGCGAAGCGCTACCGCTGCATCGGCGAAAGCCGCGGCGGCCGAGTCGCCCTCGTGGAAGGATCTGGTTTACCCACCGCTTCATGCCGTCGCCATTCCCAACGTTGAAAGATTCACCCTGCCCAACGGCATGAAGGTTTTTCTTCTCGAAGACCACGAACTGCCGCTGGTCCACGGCGCGATTCGCATCCGCACCGGCAACTTGTTCGATCCACCGGACAAGATCGGTCTGGCCGCCATGACCGGCATGGTGCTGCGCACGGGTGGAACCCACGCCAAGACCGGCGAACAGCTGAACCGGGAACTCGAAGATATCGCCGCCAGCGTCGAAAGCAGCATCGGCGAAACTCTCGGCTCAGTGAGCTTCTCCTGCCTGAAGGAGAATACCGGCGAAGTTCTGGCCGCCTTTCATGACGTTCTCACCCAGCCGGAATTCCGTCAGGACAAGCTCGATCTGGCCGAGACCGAGATGAACGGCGGAATCGCCCGCCGCAATGACGAGCCCCACGGCATCGTCGAGCGCGAGTTCGCCGACATTGTTTATGGCAAGAATACGCCTTATGGCTGGGACGAAGAATACGACACCATCGAGCGCGTCTCGCGCGCCGACCTGATCGACTTCTACCGCCGCTACTTCTTCCCTGCCAACACCATGCTGGCGGTCTGGGGCGATTTCAGCGCGCCGGAAATGAAGGCTAGCCTGGAGAAACTGTTCGCCGATTGGACCGTGGAACAGCCGCCCGTACCGGCTTTTCCGCCGGTTGCAGCCAAGCCCGCCGCGGGCACATACCTGGCCAGCAAGTCCGATGTGACGCAGACCTTTTTCTCCATGGGCCATCTGGGCGGCGTGCTCAAGGACAAGGACTACCCCGCTCTCGAAATCATGGCCGACATTCTGGGCGGCGGATTTCAAAGCCGCCTGGTACGCAGGGTGCGCACCGAGATGGGGAACGCTTATGAGATTGAAGCCGACTGGGGCGCCAACTACGATCACCCCGGCTTGTTCAGCATTGCGGGCAGCACCAAGTCTGTATCCACCGTGGAAACACTCGCAGCGATCCTCCAGGAAGTGGAGCGCATGCGCTCCGCCGAAGTGAGCGAAGCCGAGCTTAAGACCGCCAAGGACACGGCGCTGAACAGCCTGGTGTTCGCCTTCGACACCAAGGCCAAAACGCTGGGCCGCATTCTCAACTACGAGTATTACGGGTACCCGCAGGATTTCATCGAGCGATATCGGCGTGCCATTGAAGCCGTGACGTGCGCCGACGTGCTACGCGTCGCCAAAGAGTATCTTGCTCCGGCCGACTTCACCATCGTGGCCGTGGGCAATCCCGAGCAGTTCGGCCAGCCGCTCGCCAAGCTCGGCCGGCCCGTCACCGCTGTCGACCTCACCATTCCCGCTCTCAAGAAGGAAGCGGCCAAGTCCGATACGGCCAGCCTGGCGAAAGGCCGGGAGATGCTGGCGCGCGTGCAGCGTGCCGTGGGAGGCGCCGACAGGCTGGCGTCGGTAAGAGATTATACGGCGACCCAGAACGATCGGTTCGATCCCAGCGCCGGGCGGTCCGACGCCAGCGAAACCGACCGGTGGATCGCTCCCAGCCATCTGCGCCAGGATACCCGGATCGGCGCCGGACCGGTCCAGATGTACTGCGACGGTAAGCTCGGCTGGATTTCCACCCCGCAGGGCGCCGGTCCCTTGAAGGGCACGCTCCTGAAGGTGATGCACGACGAAGTGTTCCACGTTTATTTCAGCCTGCTGCTGGCCGGCGGCGCGGCCAGCGTGGCGGCGGTGGACGACCGCACGGTCGAGATCTCCGACGGTGACGCAGTCGCCCGCCTGGTGATCGATCCGGCTAGCGGGCTGCCGCATCAACTGCTTTACGAATCCGCGCAGCCAAACGGGCCGCCGCAGCCGGTGGAAGAGGAGTATTCCGATTTTCGCGAGGTGAATGGAATCAAGGTGCCTTTTCACGTGACATACCAGCAAGGTGGCAAACATCTGGCCGACTCCACGGTAAGCCAGTTCCAGATCAATACCGGCCTCCAGTTGGAGGATTTGGAGCGCCGTCCATGAGTGCCTCACATTGTCCGGCCGGCCAGCGTGGCGCACGCACTGCTGCGCACCGCCTGGGTCCTGCCAAAGTCAGTATGGCGTGGGGCCTGAGGATCGCCAGATGGCCATTCTGCCTGCTGGCCTGCGCGGCGTTGGCGGGCGGCCTGTCGGCGCAACCGGAAACGCATCAGCAGCGCGGCAAGCGCGTGGTCGACCAAGCCCTGGCCGCACTCGGCGGCGACGCCTTCCTGCGCATGCAGGACCGCGTGGAAACCGGCCGCGCTTACTCCTTCTACAATTCGCAGATTTCCGGGCTTTCGGTGGCTACCATCTACACCCGCTATCTGGCCCCGGTGCCGGGCAAGCTGGCCCAGCGAGAGCGCGAGAATTTCGGTAAGAAACAGGATGAGGGCTTTGTGTTGTTCAACGAGACCGGCGCCTGGGAAGTGAACTACCACGGCGCCACGCCAGTCAGCGACGAGCGTTTCAAGAATTACCAGATGAGCGAACTGCTCAACATCTTTTACATCCTGCGCCAGCGTCTCTCCGAGCCGGGCCTGTCGTTTTACTCGCAGGGCGCCGACATTTTCCAGAATCAGCCGGTGGAAATCGTCGATATCACCGACGCCGAGGGCCGCACCGTCACCGTCTATTTCAATCAGTCCACCAAGCTCCCGCTGCGCCAGAGTTTTCGGCGCCGCAACCCGACGTACGGCGATTTCGACACCGAAGTGACGGCCTTCGACAAGTACCGCTCCACCGGCGGCATCTTGTGGCCCTTTGACACCCACCGCGAGCGCAACGGAGACAAGGTCTACGAGATGTACTCGGAGAGCGTGGAAATCAATCAGAATGTCGGCGACGACCTGTTCACCTTGCCGTCCGACGTCAAGCTCCTGAAAGCGCAATAGTGCTTGCGGGAGAAGTGCAGGCGCCGGGGCGCGTGAACCTGATCGGCGAGCACATCGACTATCACGGCCTGGCGGTGCTGCCGATGGCGATCGATCGCCGTATTCGCATTCGCTTCCGCGTCCGCGGCGACCGGCGCATCTGCGCCTCGAGCGCTCCGCCTTTCGGCCGGCGAGAGTTTGCCTGGACCCGCGATTTACAGCCCGTGGCTGCGGGCGATTGGGAGAATTACCTGCGCGCCGCCGCCGGCGCTGTGGCCTCGCGGTGGGGTTCGGGCGCGGGCGTGGAGGCCCGGATCGATTCCGACCTGCCGCCGGCAGCCGGGCTCTCCTCTTCCTCTGCGCTGATCGTAGCCTTCGCGCTGTGTCTGCTCGCCGCCAACGGGATTGAAGCCGGATTCGAAGAGCTGATGGCGATTCTACCTGAAGGCGAGCAGTTCGTGGGCACGCGCGGCGGCGGCATGGATCATGCAGCCATTCTGGCGTCCCGCGCCGGCTACGCTTCGCTGATCGAATTCGCGCCGCTCGGGGTGCGCCACATCGCGGTGCCGGCCGATTGGGCTTTTCTGGTGGCGCACAGCCTGGAAACGGCCGAAAAATCGGGAAGCGCGCGCACCGCCTACAATGCGCGCCGCCAGGCGGGTACGGCCGCGCTCGTCCGATTGGGCGTGGCCAGCTACCGCGAGGTAATCGCCGCTCCGCAACGCCGGGAAGAATTTCTGGCGCGCCTCGCCAGCGTGGAGGAGCGGGATGCCTTTCTGCACACCACCACGGAGGCTGCGCGCGTAACCGAAGCCGTCGCCGCGATGGAGGCCGGCGATGCCGCCGGCTTCGGCCGCCTGCTGACCGAATCGCAATCCAGCCTGCGCGACCGCTTGCGCGTCAGCTCGCCAGCGCTCGATGGGCTGGTGAATGCCGCTTTAGCCTGCGGCGCCCTGGGCGCGCGGCTCACCGGTGCGGGCTTCGGCGGCGCCATCGTCGTGGCAACCCGCAAGGCCGATTTGCCGGAACTTCGCCGCGGCCTCATCGCCAGTTACTACGCCGGCCGCCCCGACTTCCGCGAAATGGATCACTTGATCGACGCCACGCCAGCCGCCGGCGCCGGCTTCGAACCACTGTTGTCCGGCTGAATGCTGGTACGGCCAGGAAAAGCCGGGATGACTCTCGGCTCAGCAGCCTTAACAGGCCGCGCCACGAGTTAGCCTCCTGTCACCCAGGTTGGCATCACGATTCCGGAGCCTTGTATCAGGGCACGGCTTCAGCCGTGCCAGAGTCGGACCTGCCAAATCGCCTTTAGATGGAAGGCCCTGTGCTGTTTGGAGCGATAGCTCTGCCGAGTCAATGAATGTGCAGGGACGGGACGCTCGCAGCGGGCCGGCACTACACTGGAAGGCATGGGAGCCAGCCGCCTGCTGATCGCGCTCGGCGCGGCGCTGATCGCCGCCGGAGTGCTGATGCGATTTGCCGGACGCCTTCCCTTCAAATTGGGCCGCTTGCCCGGCGACATCTTCATCCATGGCAAGAATGGCAGCTTCTATTTTCCGCTGACCACCTGCATTTTGCTGAGCGTGGCGCTCTCCCTGGTGCTCTGGGCGCTGCGGCGATAGGGACTTCCGGACAACCACTCCCTGACGGTCGTGGCTCCGAAGGCCAGCGCGGCAGCGTCGCGCGACATATCCCGCCCTCAATACTTCGGCACGCTGGGATCGACTTTATCCGACCACGCCAAAATGCCGCCCACCACGTTGCGGACATGCGCGAAGCCGGCCTGGCGCAGGATGCCGCAGGCTCTGGCGCTGCGGCCGCCCATTTTGCAGTGAATCACAATCTCCGCGTTTTTGTCGAACTCGCCCACGTGTTTCGGGAATTCGCCCAGCGGAATCAGCTTGGCTCCGGGTATGCTGGCGATCTTGTACTCGTGCGGTTCGCGCACATCGATGAGCACGAACTGGTCGCCGCGATCCAGCTTCTGCTTGAGTTCGGTCACGTCGATTTCACCTTCGTTCAACTTGGCCTCCTGGGCGGGCGCGGCCTCTTGCCGGGGCACCCCGCAGAATTGATGATAGTCGATGAGCCGGGTGACAGTGGGATGCGCGCCGCACACCGGGCACTCGGGATTCTTGCGCAGCTTCAACTCGCGGAACCGCATGCCGAGCGCATCATAAAGCAGAAGGCGGCCCACCAGAGGCTCGCCAATGCCCAGAATCAGCTTCACGGTTTCGGTGGCCTGGATCAGCCCGATGGTGCCGGGCAAAATGCCCAGCACGCCGCCTTCGGCGCAGCTCGGCACCAAACCCGGAGGCGGCGGCTCGGGATAAAGGCAGCGGTAGCACGGCCCTCCCTGGTAAGCGAACACGGTGGCCTGGCCTTCGAAACGGAAGATGGAGCCGTAGACGTTCGGCTTGCCCAGCAGCACGCAGGCATCGTTCACCAGGTAGCGTGTGGGGAAGTTGTCGGTGCCATCCACCACAATGTCGTAGTCTCTCAGAATCTCGAGTGCGTTCTCGCTAGTGAGCGCGACCTCGTGGCGCGCGATAGCGATGTGCGGATTGATGGCCAGCATCTTCTCCGCCGCCGAATCGAGCTTCTTGCGCCCCACATCCTTGGTCGAATGGATCACTTGCCGCTGCAGGTTGGTGAAATCGACCACATCGAAATCCACCAGGCCGATGCGGCCCACGCCGGCTGCCGCCAGGTAGAGGCCGAGCGGCGCGCCTAGCCCGCCCGTACCCACCAGCAGCACCTTGGCCGCTTTCAGCTTCTGCTGGCCCTCCATACCCACTTCGGGAATGATCAGATGCCGGCTGTAGCGCAGGATCTCTTCGTTCGAAAGCGCGGGCGCGGCTTCTTTCGGCAGCGGCGGGGCAGCCACGCCTGCGCCGCCGGCGATTGAGGGCACGAGCGAAATGGTGTCACCTTCCGCGGCCGGCGTCGCCGTCTTGCCCAGGTAGCGTATGTCTTCGTCGTTCAGATACACATTGACGAAGCTCCGCAGCCTGCCTTCATCGTTGAAAATCTGCTTGCGCAGGTCGGGGAAGCGGCCGGTCAACGCATCCAGCGCCTCGCCGACGGTGCCGCCGGGAACGGTGATGGCGTTCTCCTTGGCGGTGTACTGCCGCAGCGGCGTGGGAATCAGAATCTTCGGCATGTCAGTATTGCAACTCCTCTCTGGCGGCTTCGGTCCTGTCGAAGTTCGGCAGCCAGCTATTGGCGTGGTGGAACTCGCCTTTTTGCACCGATATCACCACGAACGAATACCAGGGGCAGGAATTCTCCAGATCGGTTTTCGAAAAGTACGCGTCACAGTCCGGATGCGAGTGGTAGATGCCGATCAGGTCCAGGCTGCGCTTGCGCGCGGCTGAATCGGCGGCCAGCAGGTCTTCCGGGCGCAGTTCATAGCGTGTGGCCTGCGCGCCGGCGAACGCGTTTTCCAGGCGCATAGCTTCGCGCACCGTCTTTTGGTCGCCATCCGCCACACCCAGCATCGCCCCGCAGCATTCATTGGGATAGGTCTCGGCGGCATGCGCCAGCATGGTCTTCCAGGGGCCGGGATCAATGCGAATCATTCCTCGTTCCAGAACCGTTCGCTCAAATATTTTTCGGCGCTGTCGCAAAGCACGGTGACGATGGTCGCGCCTTCCCCGCGCGCCGTCAGTTCGCGCGCCAGCACCGTGGCGGCGTGCACGTTGGCGCCGGAGGAGATGCCCACCAGCAGCCCTTCCTCACGCGCCAGCCGCCGCACCATGCGGTAGGCATCCTCGGTTTCGATCCACACGTTCCCATCGGCCAGCTTCTCATCGTAAAAGCCGGGAACGATGGCCGTGGGCATGTGCTTGAGACCCTCTAGACCATGAAAGCCGCTGGAAGGCTGCGCCGAATAGCACTTCACCTCCGGCAAGTCGCGCCGCAGCCGCCGGGTGACGCCGGTGAAGGTTCCGCTCGTGCCCATCGAAGCCACGAAGTGCGTCAGCGTGCCGCCGGTTTGTTCGATGATCTCCGAACCTGTGCTTTCAAAGTGCGCCTTCCAGTTGGCCGGATTGTTGTACTGGTCGGCATAAAAATACGCGTCCGGATCCGCCATGTAGAGCTTCCGGCACTGCCGGATCGCCCCATCCGAACTTTCGTCCGCCGGGCTGAACACCATCTCCGCGCCGTACGCCTGCAAAATGCGCTTGCGCTCCTCGGAAGCGTTCTCCGGCAGCACCAGCTTCACGCGGTAGCCGCGGTTCGCGCCGATCATCGCGTAAGCGATGCCGGTGTTGCCGCTAGTGGCGTCCAGTATGATGCGCTGCGGGTTCAGCCGGCCCGACCGTTCGCCATCGAGCACCATGTTGAGCGCTGCCCGGTCCTTCACCGAACCGCCCGGATTGAAATACTCCGCCTTGCCGAAAATCTCGACATAGGGGAATTCGCCCGCAATTTTGTCCAGGCGCAGCAGCGGCGTATTGCCGATGGTCGCCAGCAACGGCTCTGCCTGAGTGCGGGCAAGCCGCGGAATGGGAAGCGCGTGAGCCATGGTACACCTTAATGGATTCCTTGCCGCCCCCTCTGGATTCAACATCCATGTGGCTGCTGGCAAAGGAATTACCACATTCTCTGAGTTGATCCATTGTACCATCTACCCAATCTCTGTCAATAATGTAGGGTATGGAGGGGTCTGCCCAGTGCGCTTCACTCAATGGGGGCGAACAAGGTGACCAGATTCTGCCCTTTTCGGGAGAGTTGGGGCGCCCTGATCGCGATATCGGAGAAGAAGGCGTCTTGGTCTTTGGGAGCGATGAGCAGCCTTTTGGAACCGTATTCGATCTCGACCCGATCCAGGGACATCGCGAATGAACTGCTGGTATCCGATGAGGGGCGAACAGCCGTGATCGCCGAATAAGGGATGCGACGCGTGGTCACTCCGGCTCGGATGACGAGAGCGTCCGCGGTTGTTTCGTACCACTGGGGCCAGCAAAAACCAAATACCAGGAGGGCCCCGAAACCGGATACGGCGTACCCCCACGGCGTCGACGTCGTAACCGCGCTGACACACGGAATGACGAGCCCGGCCGCAATCGCTAATCCAATGAGCCAATCTACCTTCGCCTCGTGTCGCATTTGCTCCTCGATTCAGCCTAGCGCCGGCGGGATTGCCGCTCGACGGGCTCTATGATAGTCGCCGGCATGTGTCGCGGGACCGCGAACCTATTCTACATCGCGGATTTGAAAGCGACAGATACACGTTCCCTGCGATCCGGGCAAGCTAAAGCGG
>CAVXJY010000124.1:0-20818 GCA_963761855.1 Bryobacterales bacterium
CACTTCCGCCGGAGGCAGAGCAAAGATCAGCCACCCGTGGCCCGCGTCCACCCAGGTGAATCCAAGGACCTCCCGCAGGAAGGTGCGATCAGCCTCTGCATCCTTGCTGTACACGACAACATGAGCGCCAAAGATCATAAGGCTCCCGCCCTTTCTTCCAGGCTGGGAATGATGACATCGGACATCCACCACATCAAAACAAGGTGCGGCTTTCACGGATTCGCACCCGGATTCTGCCCCGGTTACACCACGCTGGCCAGCAGCTTCGTCCCGTCCGGAACACCCAGTCCCGAACAGGCATCCCAACCGGGCCCTGCCGTGTACAAGCCTTTCAGCTTGCCGTAAATGTCATTGTTCCCCATGGTGATGTCGCGGAACGCCCCTGCCGCCGACATGTACAACAGCGGGTTTAAGAAACCGGCGGTCGTGCCCGCTGTGGCTTTAGCCAGGCTCTCGTTGATTAGAGCGATCAGGGCGGCCATCAGCGGCGCCACCGCGCTGGTGCCTCCGATCACCTGCTGTTGACCCGCCAGGAAGATTTGGTATCCCGTATCCGGATCTGCGTTGCCGGCTACGTCCGGCAATCCGCGGCCTGCGCTGCCGTTGGGCGCTTTCGGCACCGTCACGCTTGCCTGGTAAGAAGGCAGCGCAAACAGATTGCTCACGCCTCCGCCGCCCGCGCCGGCCTTCGTGCCTTCGTTCCAAACCACCTCGCTCGCGATCGCTCCGTTTTGAACCGACAGTTTCGTGCCGCCGCAGGCCAGCGAAAACGCGCTCGAGGAAGGGAAGTCGGCATGCGCCTTTCCGTCCCATCCCTTGAGTTCCATATCGGGCGAACCGTTGTCGCCAGCCGCGCAGCAAACCGTTACGCCCAATTGCGCTGCGTCCTGGATCGCCTGGTTCAATCCTTGCGTGAACTGCTGATCCACTTGTCCGTTCGGGTCCTCCGGCCCTCCCCAACTGATCGAAATCACGCTTGGCTTGTGTACCGTGTCATGGACCGCCTGATTCACCGCGTCAATGAAACCGTCCGTTGTGTTGGGCGCAAAGTAGACCACGATGGTCGCTGCGGGCGCTACCGATCCAGCGACTTCGATGTCCAACGTAACTTCGCCGTCCGAGTCGGGGTCCGGCCCCGGCACGTTCGCCCCGCCGTCCACGCTCACCGCCACCACCGTTGGCGCGGCGATGCCAAGGCCCTTGAAGTACGCTGCCAGGTCGGATGCCTGATATCCTGCCCCGGTCGGATTCCCCGAGCTGTCCGTATCATTGAGCTCGATCAGCGCAATCGACTGGCCTTGGCCCGTGAGTCCCGTCGGGAAGTTATAGAGCGCCGCCACCTGTGGCGCGGTGACGCTCGGGTCTGCTGCCGGTGTGCCCTTCGCCGCCGCCTTCCCCTTGGCGGACTTCTTGCCCGCACCTTTTGTCTTGGCAGTCTTTCGCGCCGCCGTCGCCATCGGCGCGCGCCGGCGGGAGTGCCGCTTCGCCACCGGCCGGTTGTCGAGCCCGTGCACGCCGACGATAATGTCCTGCAGCTCCTTCGGTATGTAAATGGCGCCGATCCGGCCTCGATAGGCAACGCTGCCGCCCTTTGCGTAGTGGCGCAGTTCCACGCCGAATGCTTCGCTGATACTGGCAGCCGAGCCTTTTAGCCGGATGGTTCGCTGTGCGGCGTTCGCCGCCGATACCGCCAGACCGTGATCGTGCGCGAACGCCTCCACTTTGGCGAAGTCCACGGGATCGGCCCCGAACCGCGCGGCGAATTCCTCGCGGCTTAGCGTGTGACGCTCGGCGGGCTTTTGCGCGCCAATCTTCATCAGGTCTTCTGGAGATGCTTTTGCACGGCCTCGGATACGTACCGTTACCTCGACCAGGCTGCCGGGGTCCACGGTCTTGCCGGCCCTCGCGCCCGCCATTGCCTTAAGCCCGCTGCCTGGCAGCTTAATACGCGCCTTTGTCGCCATCTGTGAGAGTCCTCCTGCTCCCTAGTTAGTTGGTGATCCTGCCAATTCTATATCACCCGCTTCAGTGCCGCGCCCGTCGAATGTAATGTTTATTACAGCGCTTCAACCTGCGCGGCTTGGCGCGCTTGTCGCGTTCGCCGAGTTCCGCGCAACAGGTGGCGGATTTCGCAAATCGCCTCGATAACCATCGTCACCGCCGCCGCGATTACGGTGTAGACGATCATGCCGTTGATCCACGCCAATTTGCTGGCCAGATCCGCGGCTGTCAAGTATTTTCCTTGCGGGACTTCAGTCACCGCCCAATTCTGATTTATCAGTATCTTAGAATCAACAGCTAACGGCGATATCGCCAGCTCAACCGCCATTCGACGGCCAGCACCGCGAGATAATTTGAATGGGGATGCGTCCGCTTCAATCTATCTCTTGAGTGGGGCTTAAGTGGGGCAAATTCGCCCCACGAATTTGACAGTAAGTAATTGATTCAACAAGACAGCACCCTCCGAAAACGGGGCGAATTCGCCCCAAAGTGAGGCAGGTCCCCGACCTGCCAATACCCCGTAGGGCAGGTTGCCAACGGCGCGCCGATTGTTCAATCCGCGCAGCCGGGCTCGAGGCTGGCCTTCGGCTCCAACCCAAGAACCCCAACCAGCCTCAGCCCCCGGTTGCTGGGCACAGGTCTCGGAAGAACGGGCAAGCGTGGCAGCGCTCCCCTTCGTTCAAAGGGAATCGCAGGCTGCTCTGAGCCTCCTGAAACTCGCGCACCACATCGCTGGGCGATTCGATCAGCGATGGCGCCAGGTCAATCTCCACCATCGCGTTGGGCCGCAGAAAACATAAGTACGCGCGATCCGCCGCCCGGCCGGTCAGTTGCTCCACTGCCATGCCGTAAAGCCGAAGCTGTAATCCGTAATCGCCCGCGCGGCGGTGCGCTTCGGCCAGGTTCACGGCATCGGTCTTGTAGTCCACAATCACCAACTCCTCGGCGTCTTCGAACCACAAGTCCACCTGACCGCGAATTACCAGCCCTTCCACGGTCGTCAGAAAATCGAATTCGCGCTCGACACGCGTGGCCTTGGCGGCGCGCCGGCCAAGAGAGCTGTTGCGGAAGTTATCGGCCAGGCGCATCGCTTCGGCGTCCGCATCGGCGACCGCGCTGCCGGCGAGTAACTGGTGTACCTGCGTCCCCAGTTCGTTAGCCGGCAGTTCCTCATGTTCGCCGGCCTCCGCCATGTGCCGCGGACGGCCGTCGAATCCAAGATAGTGCCCCAGAAAGTAACGCCGCGGGCACCGTGCAAACTCAACCAGCGCGGTGACCGTGGCGTTAGTGTCTTGCTGCTCGGTCACCTGTGGCGCATCCAGCCATGTGACCGCAGCAGTCGCAGATGCCTGCCCCGGGCCGCCGGAGCATTGACCAGCAACTCCGGCGCGTGGTCGGCCGCCAGTAGCCGCAGCTTCCATGCGTTCCTGCCAAACATGCGGCATTCGGTCACACGATCGCACGTTTCCCCGAGCGGCAAATTCAGTTTGCCGGCAACCAGGCTGGCCCAGTTCTCGAACTTTTTGCCGGTCCCCGAAAAAGTGAGCGCCAGGTGCTGCTCGGCTCGCGTCATCGCCACATAGAGCAGGCGGCTGCTCTCTTCTTCCTCGCGCCGCTTGCGCTCCTCGCGAATAGCGTGCTGGAACAAATCGTCCTTATCTTTGCCGTCCGCCGGGTTGCGCCAGCGCGCGCCAAGACCGAACCGCGGCGAAAACGCCACCACCGGCGGCCCGGTCGCGACCCCCTTCTGCAATGCCCCCACGAACACCACGGGAAACTCCAGCCCCTTGGCGGAATGCACGGTGAGGATCTCGACCGCGTCGGCGGAATCCTCGGGCGGCGCATCGGCTTCGCGCAGATCCGAATCGCGCAGTATTTCCAACTCGGCCACAAACTCGTCGAGAGGCATGCGCTCTGCCGCGGCGCGCGCTTGCGCCAGCAGTTTATCGATATTAGCCGCGCCGCGCGCGCCATTAGAGGGCCGGTAACCGCAGTCGTCGATGGCGGCGGCCAACAGGCGGTCGAAACCGACGCTCTCGCGCTCGAGCCGCCACCGGCGCAGACGCTCGCGAAAATGCATGAGGGCGCGGAAATCGTCAGCCTCGAATTCGGGTTCCGTCTGCGCACTTAGGCGCGCCAGCGCGGCGCTTAAGTTCTCCGCCAGCAAACGCAAGGCCAGCAGAGCTTCATCGGAAACCGCCACTAGCGGCGAGCGCAGCACCACCGCCAGGCTGACTTCATCGCGCGGGTTGGCGATCACGCGCAGCAGATGAACCAGGTCGTTCACTTCGCGCCAATCGTAAAAGCCTTTGCCGCGATTCACCAGGTAGGGGATGCCAGCCTCATCGAAGGCTCGCGCAAATTGCGGAATCACCTCCGTGTTACGCACTAGCAAAGCGACATCCTTGTAAGTGAAGCCGGGCGTTTCCTTCGAGCAATTCAACCACGCGGCGCGCTACCCACCGGGCCTCGATTTCGAGCGCCGCCGCTGCGTCGCCGGCCGTGGCGCAGATCGCTTCCACCGAAACCTCGCGCGGCACCGCAAACTCGCGCCGCGCCACCAAGGTCCGTGGCTCGATGCCCGCTGCGCCATCCATAATGGTTTCGACCGCACTCAGAATCTGCGGCCGGCTGCGAAAATTATCATCCAGCGGAACCAGCTTGCGGCCGGCAGCCTCGACCTCGTTGCGGTATTGCAGGAAGCCGTCGGGTTCCGCATGACGAAAGCCGAAGATCGACTGATTGACGTCGCCCACCGCGTAAAAACGGTCCGGCAAGCGCACCAGTTCGAGAAGCCGCAACTGTTGTGGATTGGTGTCCTGGAATTCGTCCATCAGGATGTGGTCGAACTCCGCTTTCAGACGCGCGCGGGCTTGCCGGTCGCGATCCAGGAATGCGACGGCGAACTCCTCCAGGTCGGCGAAATCGAGCGTACCGGCGCGTCGTTTCCGCTGGCGGTAGATCTGGTCGAAGCGGCGCAGAATCTCGCCCAGCGTGCGGCGCTCGTGCTGGTACAGTTCAGTGATGAGCGAGTAAGGCAGCTCTTTGGCCTGCTCCTTCAGGCGGCTCGCCAAATGGTAAGCCGCCGTACCGCTTTTCGCCTTGCGCAGATTGGCAGGGAAGGCCGCGAGCGCTCGCAATGCTTCGAGCGGCGACGGTGCATGTACGATGCGCTCCGCGCTTTCGCGAATTTCCGCCAGGTGCTGTTTTTGCGCGGAGCTCCAGGTGGTGGCGGGCTCGGCTGCCAGTTCCGCGGCGGTGGCGGCGAATCCCGCCATCCCCGTACCGGCCGGTTCGGCATAGCCGGCAAGGTCTGCCACCCGCTTGCCGGCGGAGCGCATGGCATCGTAAGCCGAAAGCAGCGCCGCTTCGAAATCGAATGCGGAAAGGCCGCGAATCAGCGCCCGCACCGCGGCCCGCTGCTCCCCGAAAAGCTCTTCGATGGCGGCTGCGATCGACTCCTGCTGAAGGCGCCAGGATTCGTTGGCATCGGCCACCGAGAATTCCGGATCTACCCCGGCGAAGACGGCGTTCTCCTTCAGCAGCCGCGCGCAGAATCCGTGCACCGTGGACACCCAGGCGCGTTCCATTTGGGCGCGAATTGCGGGGCGTTCGCGAAACGCCTCGGCCAGCTTGGCGCGCATGTTGGTGGCGGCCTTTTCGGTGAACGTGATGGCGAGAATGCGTTGTGGATTGGCGCCGGCCTCTACCAGCCGGCGAAAATGTTCTACCAGCACCGTGGTCTTGCCGGAACCGGGGCCGGCTACCACGCAGGTATCGAGCGGCGGCCCGGCAACCTCGACCGCCGCGAGCTGCGCGGGCGTGAATTCGACTTCCTTCATGCGCCCACCACAGCCGCCGTCGGAACCTCAATGCGGCAGACGTCGCGGCATTGGCAGAAGCGGCAGCCTTCGGGGTCCGCGGGCTTCACCTCGATGCGGCCGCCGCGAATCTCCTCCACCGCGCGTTGTGCCCGTTCCCGCGTGCGGGCGAACCAATCTTCCGGCATTGGCTGCGCTTCAAGCTCGCCCGCATCGCTCCAGCCTGCGTATTCCACGCCGCCCTTCAAACCGACGTAGAACATGCCGGCCGGAGTCACGCCGAATTCCTGCGTGGCGCCCATCAGATAGAGCGGCGCCTGCAGCAGCCGCTCATCGTCCAGCTTTTTCTTGGTGTTTTGCGCGTTGCTGTATTTGTAGTCGAAGACGAAGGCGCGGCCGTCCGGCGCATCGTCGAGGCGGTCGATCTTGCCGCGAATCTCGGTGTCCGCGGCGAGCGTGTAGTGAATTGTCTCTTCTATGCGCGAGCGGAACCGGCCGCGCGGCCATTGCGTGTCGGCGGCAAATTCGAGCAAATCGTCCAGCATCGCGTTGCGCAGCCGCTCGGTGTGATAGGCGGTGGGAATGCGATGCTCGTCGATGGCGCTTTCGAACGCCTCGTCAAAGACGGTCGAGATATCCCCACCCTCCACCCACCAGCGCGCCAGCACCGCGTGCACAATACTCCCTTGCAGCATGAAATCGAGCCGCTGGTCCGGCCGCGGCGGCCGCGTCTGCAATTTGAGCGAGTGGCGGCCGAAATACTGAAAGGCGCATTGCAGATAGCTTTCGAGCGACGTCGGCGAAACATGCGCGGTCCGTTCCACGAGCGCCTGCAGCAGGGACGCGCGTGCGATGGCGTGCGGTTGCCGCAGCTCGCGCCGATAGCGCGGACGCGGCGCCACGCGCGGTCCTTCCTGTGCCGGTGCGACGAAGTCTTCCAGAAAAAGGGACGGCAGGTTGCGCTCGCCGCGCGGATTCGTTTCGGCATAGGAAAGCGTCACCAGCATGGTGGCGCGGGTGACGGCGGAATCGAACAGCTCCCGCTCCTCCCGCTCAAATTCGGCCGCTGTGCGCACGCGGATGCCTGCGGCGTTCAGGCGGCGACGCGCATCGTCGGGAAAGAACGCGTCTTGCCGATGGAATTGCGGGAACTCCTGTTCCACTACCCCACAGACAAACACGATCGGCAGCACCCATTGCCGCGCTTCGGGCGCGCTCAAAACGCGGACTACGTTACGGCGGTCGTCGCCGAGCCGCAGCGGCTTGAGGCGCAGCACGGCTTCGAGGGTCCGCCAGAACGGTTCGAGAGGAATCTCGGCCGCCGGATCGAGTGCCAGCGCGGCCTCGTCAAGCGCTTCGTCAAACAGTTTCAGCGCAGCAGCCTGGCTGCGCCACATCTCGACCAACTCGCGATCCGTGGTATCGGAGGAAGCCGTCGCCGGGCGGAACAGATTGCGCAGAGTGGCCAAACGCCGCGCCCAATCTTTGGGCAACAAGACGAAGGACTGCCACTCTTCGAGCCCGCCCATCTCCTCGATCGGCGGCAGCAGCTTTTCGGCATGTGCCTCGATGGCGAGTTCCTTCAAAGCGCCAAGGCCGGCATTGGGCACTTGCTCGCGCACCGCGAAATCGAAACGGTCCATCGCATCGGAGGCGGCAAAACGCGGCGCCAGACGCAACACGGCGAGCGTTTCCAGATGCTCCCAGCCACCTAACATGGCGTTGATGGCGCCGCCCAGGAAGCGCGAGACAGAATGCTCGTCGAGGCGCTCATCGAAATAGAAACGCGCCGGAATGCCGAAGCGGCTGAATGTGGTTCGCAACAGCGGCCTGTACGCTTCCGAGCGCACCACCACGCCGATTTCGCGAAACGGCCGGCCCGCCGCGGCTTGTTCGAGAATGCGCCGCGCAATTTCCTCGGTTTCGCGCTCCATGTTCGCCGCGCGCACCACCGCCAGGGCCGGCGTGGGACGCACGCGCGGCAACTGCTGTTCAACAAAACCCATGCCGGCCAGGCGGGCGCGCAATTCCGGGCCGGTGCCGGAATCGAAAGTGAGAACCAGTTCGGTATGACGGCCGAGCGCGGAGACGACTTCCAGTTCCGGGTCCGTCAAAACGTGAAAGCCGTCCAGCCAGATGGTGCCAATGCCGTCCAGTCCTTCCGCGGCGATGCGGGCGGCAGCCAGTTGCAGACACCGCGCGCGCAGCGCCAGGCCGCGGCGTTCCAGCGCCGTTTCGACTTCCTGGTAGATGGCCTGAAATGCCGCGGCCAACGGCGTCTCGGGAAGGTTCCGGCGCAGACGCTGGCTGTCGCAACCGGCCGAAGAGAATTCGGCGAGAGTGTGGGTGAGCGCGCCGCAAAACCCGGCGAAGTGCGCCACCTGCCGGAACTCCGGACGATCGATCCTCCGCACCGCATCTTCGACCGCCAGGTAGACCACCGAATCGGGCGCCTGAACCGCCGGCACAACCCACGGGCGCATGAAGCTCGAAAGCGTTTGAATGACGCCGCCGCGCAGCGCCACGCCTTCGCGGGCCAACTGATTCTGCAAGTGCTGCGCCAGCGTGGCCGTGGGAACCAGCAACCGCACGCTCGCGCCACCGGCGCGGACGGAGTCCCGCAGTTCCTTCAACACGAGCCCGGTTTTTCCGGAGCCTGCGGGACCGACGATGAGGCGCATCGGCTCTAGTGTAAGCCGCGTCAGAGCTTTTCCCAAACCAGTAACGCTCTGGTGCTCGCCAGCCGGCCGAGCGGACCGGCGATTCGTTCCCATTGGTCCGCCATGCGGACGATCGCGGTGGGAACAGTGCGCTGCCGTTTGAAACCCAGCGTTGCCAGGTAAGCCAGTCCCAGGAATGGCTCGCAGCGAACCAGTTTGAGGCCGGCAGCGGGCTGAGTCCGCAGCCTCCGCACCAACTGATAAGGGATGGCTGCGTTGCCGTCAAACGCCTGCTTGCCGGTCGAACGGAACGGTTCGGCGATATCGATCGAAAGCACGCAGTCTTCGTGGTGGAAATAGCGATAAAGAATGTAGGAGGGAGGCGTGATCCAAGGTTCGATCGCCACCAGGCGCCCGCCGGGACGAAGAATCCGCGACACCTCTGCCAGAAAATCGAGCGGCTTGGGCAGATGATGGATGACGTCCAGCATCACCACCGCGCCGGCGCTCGCCTCACGGAAAGGCGTGCGGCAACCGTCGCAGACCGCATCCACCCAGGGTGTGAAAATAACGTCGGTGGAAATCGACTCGGGACAATACTCACGGAAAAAACCCGGGCCGGCACCGAATTCCACCATCGGCCGCCGGTCGCCGGCTGCTTCGAGCAGCGTCGCAAAGAAGCCGCGATAGACGGCTCTCAGCTCCGGACGAAGAGCCCAGATTTCCCGGTGCTGCCGGACATAATCGAGATCGGACGTCGCGGTTTTAGCCACTCAGCAGATTATACGCGGCCATCGGCGCTTCAGCCACCGGCGGTCCGGTGCGCGAAGATAGGAGTCGGGAACGAAATGGATGGCGGCGGACGAGCAGTACATGCGGGAAGCGCTTAGCCTGGCGGCGCGCGCGGCGGAGCGCGGCGAAGTGCCGGTGGGCGCGGTGGTGGTGATGGGCGGCGCCATCGCCGGGCGGGGATGGAACTCTCCGATCGCGCGTCATGATCCCACGGCGCACGCGGAAATCATGGCGCTGCGCGAAGCTGCCGCGGCAGCCGGCAATTACCGCCTGACGGGTGCGACGCTCTATTGCACGCTGGAACCGTGCGCGATGTGCGCGGGCGCGCTGGTGGCCGCGCGCGTGGAGCGCCTGGTGTTCGGCACCCGCGACCTGCGCTTCGGCGGTGTGCGTAGCAAGTTCCGCATCGCCGATTCCGGCACCTTGAACCACACGGTCGCGATCATAGAAGGCGTGCTGGCGGTGGAATGCGTGGAATTGCTGCGCGGGTTTTTCGAGGAACGAAGATAGGGCAGAGCAGCCGGAGGTTGGCAAGCGACAGCGCCCACCACAACGCGGACGCTACGAAACGTGGGGACGCCCGCGGGCCGGGTGTGCCCGGCCCCTACGGGCGTTTTGTGATTAGCGGGTTTGCTCGGTCTTGGTCGACTCGGTCTTGCCCGGCTTCAGCTTTTCGCGCTGTTCGCGCAATACGGCTTTGCGGCTGAGCTTGATCTTGTTGCCTTCCGTGGCCAGCACTTTGACCAGGATCTGATCGCCTTCCTTCAGCTCGTCGCGCACGTCGCGGATGCGGGTTTCGGCGATTTCGCTGATGTGGAGCAGGCCATCGGTGCCGGGGAAGATTTCGACGAAAGCGCCGAAATCGACCAGCCGAACCACCTTGCCCAGGTAGGTTTTGCCCACCTCGGCCACGGCAGTAATGTCGGAGATGATCTGGATGGCTTTGTTGGCGGAAGCTTCGTCGGCGGAGGCGATGTGGATGGTGCCGTCGTCCTCGACGTCGATCTTGACGCCGGTCTGCTCGACGATGCCGCGAATCACCTTGCCGCCGGGTCCGATGACGTCTCGGATCTTATCCGTCGGGATGTTCATGGTGTAAATGCGCGGCGCGTATTGCGAGAGGTTGGCGCGCGGTTGCGCGATGGCCTCGTACATCTTGTCGAGGATGAACAGCCGTCCGCGGCGCGCCTGCTCCAGCGCTTCCTTCAGGACCGCGGTGCTGACATTGGGCACCTTGATATCCATCTGCATGCCGGTGATGCCTTCGCGCGTGCCGGCGACCTTAAAGTCCATGTCGCCGTAGTGGTCCTCAGCGCCGGCGATATCGGTCAGGATGGCGTACTGGTTGCCTTCCATCACCAGGCCCATGGCTACTCCGCCCACGTGGGCGGTGACCGGCACCCCGGCGTCCATCAGGCTCACCGAACCGCCGCAAATCGCAGCCATTGAGCTGGAACCATTCGATTCCAGCGTGTCGCTGACGATGCGCATGGTGTAGGGAAACGTCTGTTCGTCCGGGACCAGCGCCGATAGAGAGCGCTCTGCCAGTGCGCCGTGGCCGATTTCGCGGCGGCCTGGGCCGCGCATGAAACCGACTTCGCCGACGCTGAACGGCGGGAAGTTGTAATGCAGCATGAAGCGCTTGGTAACTTCGCCGGGCTCGAGCAGTTCGATGCGCTGTTCGTCATCCTTGGTGCCGAGCGTGACGGTGACCAGCGCCTGGGTTTCGCCGCGGGTGAAGAGCGACGAGCCGTGAGTGCGCGGCAGCACGCTGGTTTCGATGGCGATGGGGCGCACCTGATCGAACGCACGGCCGTCCGGGCGACGGCGGTTCTTCAGCATCTCATCGCGGAAGATGCGCTCCTTGAGCGCGTCGTAGCACTTGCCGGCCTCGACCTTTTGCTCCTCCGCCAGCGGTTCCAGCACGCGCTCGCGCACAGCGGCTACCTTGGCGTAGCTCTCCAGCTTCGGGTATTTCTGCGTGTTGAGCGCATCGGTGAGTTCCACGCGCGCAGCCTTTTCGACGGCGGCGTAGAGTTCCTGGTTGAGCACCGGCGCTGTGAACTCGCGCTTCGGCCTGCCGGCCAGTTTCACCAATTGGCGGATGCCCTTGGCGATTTTCTTGCAACACTCATGACCGAATTCGATGGCGCCCAGGACGTCGGATTCCGACACCTGCTGCGCTCCGGCTTCCACCATCACAATGCCTTCTTCGGTGCCCGCGACTACGATGTTCAACTTCGATTCGCGGCCTTCGGTGTAAGTCGGGTTGGCCAGATACTGGCCGTCTTTCATGCCGACGCGGACGCCGGCCAGCACGTGGTGGAAAGGAATGTCGGAAATGGCGAGCGAAGCGGCCGCGCCGCAGATCGCCAGAGTGTTGGGGTCCTGTTCGGGATCGGCCGAAAGCACCATGCAGATGATCTGCGTTTCGTTCAGAAAACCTTCGGGGAACAGTGGGCGCACCGGCCGGTCGATCAGCCGGCAGGTGAGAGTCTCTTTCTCCGACATGCGCCCTTCCCGCTTGATGAAACCGCCGGGGAACTTGCCGGCGGCATACGTGTATTCGCGATAGTCAACGGTGAGCGGAAAAAAACCTGCTCCCGGTTTGGCCTGCTCGGCCATACAAGCGGTGACCAGTACTACCGAGTCACCGGAACGAACGACAACCGCGCCGTTCGCCTGTTTGGCCATCCTGCCCGTTTCAAAGGTAAGCTTGCGGCCGCCCAGGTCAACTTCAACTGTGTGAATCATAATCTTTCAAAAACCTCTAGTCTCGGCTGGGGTCCAGCCCCGCACGAGTCGCAATCCGGCCGTTCCACAAAAAGGAAAGTGCCGTTTGAGAATCTGGAGTTGACACGAAGGGAAGCCCTAGATCGATGCGGCACCGGCCGCGCCAGAAGGGCTGATGGAATGTGGTCCTCGAAAGCACCCGCTTCTTCGTCTCGAAAACAGGACTGCTTCCGGAGAATGACTAACGACGGATGCCCAGGCGCTGCAAGACTGCCTTATAACGCTCCGGGTCCGTATTACGCAGGTAGGTCAGAAGCCGGCGCCGTTTGGCAACCATGGTCAATAGGCCCTTGCGGGAACCATGATCCTTTTTGTGCGCCTTGAAATGCTCCGTGAGCAGCGTTAGCCGCTGGCTCAACAGAGCAATCTGCACCTCTGGCGACCCCGTGTCGGTCTTGTGGCGTTGATTGGTGGAAAATACCTGCCGTTTTGCTTCGACCGCCAGTGCCATTCTTGGAGTAATGCTCCTTGTCTTCTCTTATTCTCGTTTCGTTACGTTAATCAGGATAACACAAATGTTGACGATTGCGACATCTCGACGGCTATTTTGCGGCTGCTACAATCGGTCTTCGTGCTTCGGTTCGTTTCGATCGTCCTGGCATTGGCTGCGGCGGGGTGCGGCAGCCGGCTCGACTGGTATCCGCCGCCCGAGCAGCGCCCTTCGCTCAGCCTGCCGTCTTCGCTTCCCTTCGGATACTTCGTGGCCATGAGCGACCCCGATGCCGGGGCGTACATCGTGAGTGGCTTTCGCGATCAGAGCGAAGGGGCGTGGCGCTGGACGCACGAACAGCCGGTGCTCCAATTCTATGTGCCGCGCGTGCCGCGGCTCCGCTTTCTGATGGACCTGACATTTCCCGACCAGACCTTCGCCCAGACAGGGCCGGTGGAACTGACGATTCGCGTCAACGGCAAGGAGTTCGATCGCGTGCGGTACCCGAAGCCGGGCAGCGAGGAGTATGCGCGAGCGATGCCGTGGGAATGGCTGCACGCGGACGGCATAAACACAGTTGCACTTGTGCCTGACAAGACCGCGCTTGGCCCCGGGGGAGAGCGGTTGGGATTCGTCCTCACTCGCGCCGGCTTCGTGGAGTAACCCATGCAGGTTGCGGCGATTCTGTTTGGCGCGCTGTTCACCGTGGCAACCGCCGCGGCGCTCGGCACGCTGCTGCTGGGCAACGCGTGCCGCGACTGGCCAGTTCGCTTTGTGGTGGGAACCGGCGCGCTGAGTTTCCTGGTGTTCCTGCTGGCGGCCAGCGGCCTGGTGTATCCGGCGACTTTCGCCATTCTGGGTGCGGCGGCGATCGCTGCCTGCAAGCCCTGGAACCGCTGGCGGGCTGAGTCTGGCGTCCGATCCTGGCCCAAGCCATCGGCTATAAACATCCTTTTATTGCTTATATTTCTCGCGTATTTTTACATCTACTTGTTGAGAGCTCTGGCTCCAGAGGTTAGCCCCGATGGCGCCACTTATCATCTCAGCCTGACGGCGCGATATCTGCGCGAGCACGGGTTTCACCGCCTCACCTGGAACTTCTACGCCAGCCTGTCACAGGGCATGGAAATGCTCTTCCTGTTCGCCTTCGCTTTTGGAAAGCACTCGGCTGCGGCCCTGGTTCACCTGGCATTCCTGGTGGCGCTGGTGTGGCAGATGTGGATTTGGGGCGCGCGCCACGGTATGGCATGGGTCGGCGTCGGCGGCGCGGCGCTGGTGGGGCTGAGCCCGATCGTGGGCGTGGACGCCTCCAGCGCTTATAATGACGTCGCCTTGGCCGCAGTCGCGTTCACGCTGTTCTACCTGCTGGAGTGTTGGGCAGAGGCAAAAACCGCTCACCTGCTGCCGGCTATCGGGATCCTGGCGGGCTTCGGATACGCGCTGAAGTACACAGCCTGGCTGGGATTGGTGTACGCGGTTGGGTTCGTCGCCTGGAAAAGCCGGCGGGTGCGGCCGGTTGTGGTGGTGGCTGCGTGCGCGTTCCTGATGGTGGCACCGTGGTTGCTCAAGAATTCGATGTGGATGCACAATCCGGTGGCACCATTCTTTAACCGCTACTTTCCAAATCGATACGTAACCATCGATTTCGAAGAAGATTATAAGAGCTATTTTCGAACCTATGATCTTGCCAGCCGCTGGCAGATACCGCTGGAAGCAACGGTGCGCGGCTCGTTGGGCGGCGTGTTGGGACCGGTTTTTCTTCTGGCACCTTTGGGTCTGGTGGCACTGCGCAAACCGCTGGGCCGTCAGTTGTGGCTGGCGGCTTTGGTGTTCGGCGCCAATTATTTCGGCAACATCGGAGCACGATTCCTTATTCCGCCGCTGCCGTTCGTGGCGCTGGCGATGGCGATGGCACTGACCACACTTCCAGGTATGGTTTTGGCGGTGGTGCTGTTGCATGCGGCGCTTTGCTGGCCCCCCGTGGTGGCGAAACTCGTGCCCACCGGGACGTGGCGAATGACGTTGACATCGTGGCGGGACGCGTTCCACCTGCGGGATCCCGGTCGGTATTATAAGAATCACCTGGCCCTGTATCCTGCATCTGAATTGATAGAAAGGGTTACGCCGCCTGGCTCGACCGTGTTGACATTCAAACCGATACCCGACGCGTATACTTCACGGCGTATCCTGCTGGACTACGAGTCGGCGGCAAATCAAGTGGCGGCTCGCATCTTTTTGAGCGCCGCGATCGGGAGGGATCAGCCCAACGGGCGGTTGCGCTTTAAGTTTCCGCCGCGACGGCTGCGAGCGATTCGCGTGAATCAGACGGCTAGCGGAACCGACATCTGGAGCATCAACGAACTGCGCATTTTCTTGGACGGGCACGAACTGCGGCGCGAAGCGAGTTGGCGGCTCACCGCACAACCCTACCCATGGAGCATTCAGGACGCCTTCGATAATTCACCTGTTACCTTCTGGCGGAGCGGCGAAGCCATTCATCCTGGGATGTTTGTGGAGGTGGACTTCGGCGCGATTCAGGCGGCCGACCAGGTGGTGCTGGAAGGTCCGGCCGATCAGTACGGCGTCCGGCTGGAACTGGAGGGCGAAGCCGGCAATGGGACATGGCAGCGGCTGGCGAGTGCGCCGGTGGCAAGCGATGGAGCGCCCTATCTCGGGTTCCGGCGGGCAGCGGCGGAAGAACTGAAGCGCCGCGGCATCGACTACGTTCTCTGTTTCCAGGATGAGGAGTGGGCGGAAGATCTGCGGCGCAATCGCGACTTGTGGGGCGTGCAAGAAGCGGGCGCGGCCGGCGGAGCGCGCCTGTATCGATTGCCATGAAACTGTTTCTAGGTGTGGACGGGGGCCAATCCGGGACTGTCGCGACAATCGGCGATGAGACGGGCCGCGTGTTGGGGGAAGGCGAAGCCGGACCGAGCAATCATGCCGGCGGCGCCGAAGGGCGGGCGAAGCTGGAGCGGGCAGTGCGCGATTGCCTGACACAAGCCGCCGCGCAGGCGGGCCTCGATCGAGCGGCTTTGGAATTCGAATCGGCGTGCTTCGGCATGAGCGGCGGGCCCGAAAGCAAGCACGCGATTCTCTCCGGGTTGATCCGCGCTGCGCGGCTGCGGGTGACGACGGATGCGGCGGTGGCGCTGGCGGGCGCAACCGGCAGCGGGCAGGGAATCGTGGTCATCGCCGGGACAGGCTCGATGGCGCTGGGGCGCGATCAACAAGGGCGTGTGGCACGGGCGGGCGGCTGGGGGTACGTGTTCGGCGATGAGGGCAGCGCGTTCGATATGGTCCGCCAGGCTGTGCGCGCAGCCTTGCGGATGGAAGAGGGCTGGGGCCCGCAAACCGCGCTGTGCGAAGCGTTGCTCGACGCGACCGCCTCGGTGGACGCCAACCAGATGCTGCACCGGTTCTATACACCGGAATGGGAGCGCTCACGCGTGGCGGCGCTGGCGCCGCTGGTGGACCGTGCGGCGGTCGAAGGCGATGCGGTAGCGCTGCAGATCGTGAACCAGGCCGCGCAGGAACTGGCCCAGCTTGCGGCGGCGGTTCGCGGGCAACTCTGGAAGCCGGGTGAGGCGGTGGAGATGGCCTACTCGGGCGGCGTGTTCGAAAGCCGTATGTTGCTGGAGCGATTCCGCATATTGGTGGAGATGGGTGCAGGGAATAAGCTGGCCCCGCCGAAACACCCGCCGCAGCTCGGGGCGCTGCTCGAAGCCTATCGGCTGGCGGGAATCAAGGTTGAATTGCAGCCAGCGAGGTAGCTGCAGCGTGACGCAACAGCCGGCCGGGCTGGCGCACGACGCCTGGAGTTTCTACATTTCGGAGCGTGGGGATATGATCAGCCTGTATCAGGGCATGGCTTTAGCCGTGCCGCAAAGTCACGCTAAGGAATGGGCTTTAGCCCCTGGTAATGGCCAAACCTACGCGCCATGCCGTCGCTGGCAGGATCGTCAGGTCGGCGCGCACGTTCTTCGCCACCACCAAGACCAGCCGGGGACTGTCGCAACCGGGACGCAACGCAGCGTTGATGATCGAGACATTCACCTGAGGAGTTCCCGTATTGCGATTCCTACATGGCAATTAGAAAGGCGGCAGGGGCTGAAGCCCCGCGGGGGCAGTTGTTTGCGGCCCGGCTGAAGCCGTGCCCTGATACAAGACACACGTTTGGGTTGGCCGCACGAGTTGGGGCTGATGGCTCAAATGTGGAAACTCCAGCAGGCCGGGCTTCCGCCCGGCTGCGCCGATTTACAATCGGCGCGCAGGATATCATCCTGCCCCACCAGGGTCACCACAGGTAGTCTTTGGCGATGGCGCGTTTTTCGTGGCCGTCGAGGACGTGGACTATGCGGATTTTCTTTAACGACACGGGCGAGAGCTGGCCGATGGGGATGTAGACCATGGTGCGGCCGACGCGGTTGGCGATGCTCTTGAAGATGGAGCGCGGCGGTCGGGTGGCTACATAGACGACATAGTGATGGATGGAGTAATCGAGCGCGGCCAGTAACAGGCGCTCCGATTTGGACTCGGCGAATTCGTAGTCGGCGTCGCGCCAGACGTCGTACATACGATGCGGCGGCAGGCTCATCAGGAAGCCGCCGTATTCGGCGCGGCCGATGCCGGGGCCGACCAGGTTGTCGAAAGGGAAGGTGGAATAGAACGCCATATCCGATTCGTTCTGGCTTTCTCCGGTCCAAAGGTGGTGGTCATCTTCGATGAAGACCGCGACGACCGCTATCCCTACACCACCACCTGGACCGGAGAAAGCCAGAACGAATCGGATATGGCGTTCTATTCCACCTTCCCTTTCGACAACCTGGTCGGCCCCGGCATCGGCCGCGCCGAATACGGCGGCTTCCTGATGAGCCTGCCGCCGCATCGTATGTACGACGTCTGGCGCGACGCCGACTACGAATTCGCCGAGTCCAAATCGGAGCGCCTGTTACTGGCCGCGCTCGATTACTCCATCCATCACTATGTCGTCTATGTAGCCACCCGACCGCCGCGCTCCATCTTCAAGAGCATCGCCAACCGCGTCGGCCGCACCATCGTCTACATCCCCATCGGCCAGCTCTCGCCCGTGTCGTTAAAGAAAATCCGCATAGTCCACGTCCTCGACGGCCACGAAAAACGCGCCATCGCCAAAGACTACCTGTGGTGACCCTGGTGGGGCAGGATGATATCCTGCGCGCCGATTGTAAATCGGCGCAGCCGGGCGGAAGCCCGGCCTGCTGGAGTTTCCACATTTGAGCCATCAGCCCCAACTCGTGCGGCCAACCCAAACGTGTGTCTTGTATCAGGGCACGGCTTCAGCCGGGCCGCAAACAACTGCCCCCGCGGGGCTTCAGCCCCTGCCGCCTTTCTAATTGCCATGTAGGAATCGCAATACGGGAACTCCTCAGGTGAATGTCTCGATCATCAACGCTGCGTTGCGTCCCGGTTGCGACAGTCCCCGGCTGGTCTTGGTGGTGGCGAAGAACGTGCGCGCCGACCT
This sequence comes from Bryobacterales bacterium, assembly GCA_963761855.1. Classification (GTDB taxonomy): domain Bacteria; phylum Acidobacteriota; class Terriglobia; order Bryobacterales; family Bryobacteraceae; genus Bog-375. The sequence goes on from CAVXJY010000124.1 coordinate 18,001, forward strand.
GACGATCCTGCCAGCGACGGCATGGCGCGTAGGTTTGGCCATTACCAGGGGCTAAAGCCCATTCCTTAGCGTGACTTTGCGGCACGGCTAAAGCCATGCCCTGATACAGGCTGATCATATCCCCACGCTCCGAAATGTAGAAACTCCAGGCGTCGTGCGCCAGCCCGGCCGGCTGTTGCGTCACGCTGCAGCTACCTCGCTGGCTGCAATTCAACCTTGATTCCCGCCAGCCGATAGGCTTCGAGCAGCGCCCCGAGCTGCGGCGGGTGTTTCGGCGGGGCCAGCTTATTCCCTGCACCCATCTCCACCAATATGCGGAATCGCTCCAGCAACATACGGCTTTCGAACACGCCGCCCGAGTAGGCCATCTCCACCGCCTCACCCGGCTTCCAGAGTTGCCCGCGAACCGCCGCCGCAAGCTGGGCCAGTTCCTGCGCGGCCTGGTTCACGATCTGCAGCGCTACCGCATCGCCTTCGACCGCCGCACGGTCCACCAGCGGCGCCAGCGCCGCCACGCGTGAGCGCTCCCATTCCGGTGTATAGAACCGGTGCAGCATCTGGTTGGCGTCCACCGAGGCGGTCGCGTCGAGCAACGCTTCGCACAGCGCGGTTTGCGGGCCCCAGCCCTCTTCCATCCGCAAGGCTGCGCGCACAGCCTGGCGGACCATATCGAACGCGCTGCCCTCATCGCCGAACACGTACCCCCAGCCGCCCGCCCGTGCCACACGCCCTTGTTGATCGCGCCCCAGCGCCATCGAGCCTGTCCCGGCGATGACCACGATTCCCTGCCCGCTGCCGGTTGCGCCCGCCAGCGCCACCGCCGCATCCGTCGTCACCCGCAGCCGCGCAGCGCGGATCAACCCGGAGAGAATCGCGTGCTTGCTTTCGGGCCCGCCGCTCATGCCGAAGCACGCCGATTCGAATTCCAAAGCCGCTCGATCGAGGCCCGCCTGCGCGGCGGCTTGTGTCAGGCAATCGCGCACTGCCCGCTCCAGCTTCGCCCGCCCTTCGGCGCCGCCGGCATGATTGCTCGGTCCGGCTTCGCCTTCCCCCAACACGCGGCCCGTCTCATCGCCGATTGTCGCGACAGTCCCGGATTGGCCCCCGTCCACACCTAGAAACAGTTTCATGGCAATCGATACAGGCGCGCTCCGCCGGCCGCGCCCGCTTCTTGCACGCCCCACAAGTCGCGATTGCGCCGCAGATCTTCCGCCCACTCCTCATCCTGGAAACAGAGAACGTAGTCGATGCCGCGGCGCTTCAGTTCTTCCGCCGCTGCCCGCCGGAACCCGAGATAGGGCGCTCCATCGCTTGCCACCGGCGCACTCGCCAGCCGCTGCCATGTCCCATTGCCGGCTTCGCCCTCCAGTTCCAGCCGGACGCCGTACTGATCGGCCGGACCTTCCAGCACCACCTGGTCGGCCGCCTGAATCGCGCCGAAGTCCACCTCCACAAACATCCCAGGATGAATGGCTTCGCCGCTCCGCCAGAAGGTAACAGGTGAATTATCGAAGGCGTCCTGAATGCTCCATGGGTAGGGTTGTGCGGTGAGCCGCCAACTCGCTTCGCGCCGCAGTTCGTGCCCGTCCAAGAAAATGCGCAGTTCGTTGATGCTCCAGATGTCGGTTCCGCTAGCCGTCTGATTCACGCGAATCGCTCGCAGCCGTCGCGGCGGAAACTTAAAGCGCAACCGCCCGTTGGGCTGATCCCTCCCGATCGCGGCGCTCAAAAAGATGCGAGCCGCCACTTGATTTGCCGCCGACTCGTAGTCCAGCAGGATACGCCGTGAAGTATACGCGTCGGGTATCGGTTTGAATGTCAACACGGTCGAGCCAGGCGGCGTAACCCTTTCTATCAATTCAGATGCAGGATACAGGGCCAGGTGATTCTTATAATACCGACCGGGATCCCGCAGGTGGAACGCGTCCCGCCACGATGTCAACGTCATTCGCCACGTCCCGGTGGGCACGAGTTTCGCCACCACGGGGGGCCAGCAAAGCGCCGCATGCAACAGCACCACCGCCAAAACCATACCTGGAAGTGTGGTCAGTGCCATCGCCATCGCCAGCGCCACGAACGGCAGCGGCGGAATAAGGAATCGTGCTCCGATGTTGCCGAAATAATTGGCGCCGAACACCAAAGCCGCCAGCCACAACTGACGGCCCAGCGGTTTGCGCAGTGCCACCAGACCCAAAGGTGCCAGAAGAAAAACCGGTCCCAACACGCCGCCCAACGAGCCGCGCACCGTTGCTTCCAGCGGTATCTGCCAGCGGCTGGCAAGATCATAGGTTCGAAAATAGCTCTTATAATCTTCTTCGAAATCGATGGTTACGTATCGATTTGGAAAGTAGCGGTTAAAGAATGGTGCCACCGGATTGTGCATCCACATCGAATTCTTGAGCAACCACGGTGCCACCATCAGGAACGCGCACGCAGCCACCACCACAACCGGCCGCACCCGCCGGCTTTTCCAGGCGACGAACCCAACCGCGTACACCAATCCCAGCCAGGCTGTGTACTTCAGCGCGTATCCGAAGCCCGCCAGGATCCCGATAGCCGGCAGCAGGTGAGCGGTTTTTGCCTCTGCCCAACACTCCAGCAGGTAAACAGCGGGAAAGCCACTGCGGCTAAGGCGACGTCATTATAAGCGCTGGAGGCGTCCACGCCCATGATCGGGCTCAGCCCCACCAGCGCCGCGCCGCCGACGCCGACCCATGCCATACCGTGGCGCGCGCCCCAAATCCACATCTGCCACACCAGCGCCACCAGGAATGCCAGGTGAACCAGGGCCGCAGCCGAGTGCTTTCCAAAAGCGAAG
>CAVXJY010000125.1:0-31733 GCA_963761855.1 Bryobacterales bacterium
TGTCGTATCGCTCTCGCGTTGACCAGTCGCGGGGCTTCGGCCATAATGAGCGTAGGCGTTGGAGTTCGCCGCAATACGCATCGGCGTGGAAGACGAGCAGGCTCTGCGGGACGACCTTGCGGCGCTAGCCGCCGCTGCCGAAAGCGCGGCGCACGAGAGCGCGCCGGGTACTGCCGCGTGAGCCGTCAAGGAAGTTATGGGAGAGCGGCCGGCACCTGATTCCCGGCGTTACATCGTGGCGTTCGAGCTTGGCTCGAAAAACGATTGCCCGCCCGATTTCGAATTACTGGATTCTCTGGCCGGTTTCGATGCGGGGCTGTTCCTGCCGCGCGACGATCCCGATTGGTTCGGGCGGTCGTCATATCCGCCTCGCATCCTGCTGCTGCAGAAGGGTGGGCTGCACATCGTATCGCACTCGACCACAGGAGAGCCCCCCTGCAATTGGGCGCTGGAGCAAGCGGATTCCTCAGACTGAGCCCGCGCTTTCGTGCAGAAGATCACGATCGGCCGTGTTGCCCAAAAGGGGCGCCATGCGTTATAGTCGAGCTTCGAAAACGCACGGGTGATGGAGCGTCACCTTTAACCGTTCCGGGCAACCGGTTCTGATAGCTCCTGCCGGCCGGTAGGAGCTTTTTCATTTTGGGCGAAATTTCATTCACAAGGCACAAGGAGTTATAGATGACAAAAATCGCTAGTGTTGTAGGTCGTGAGATTCTCGACTCTCGCGGCAACCCTACAGTGGAGGCCGAGGTTTGGCTGGATGGCGGTGCAGTCGGCGTCGCGGCCGTTCCTTCGGGAGCATCGACGGGAGAAAAAGAAGCCGCCGAATTGCGCGACGGCGACAAACAGCGGTACGGCGGGAAGGGCGTCACCAAAGCCGCAAGTCACGTCAGGAAAGAGCTGGCCGCCGCCGTTGTGGGCCAGGATGCCACCAATCAGCGCGCCATCGATCAAGCGATGATCGAGGCCGATGGAACCCCGAATAAAGGCAAATTGGGAGCCAACGCGATTCTCGCCGTTTCTATGGCAACCGCGCGCGCCGCGGCCAACGCTCACTCACTGCCCTTGTACCGGTACCTCGGCGGCGCCAATGCTTGCACGCTGCCCGTCCCGTGCATGAACGTGCTCAACGGCGGCAAGCACGCAGACAACACCGTCGATTTTCAGGAGTTCATGATTGCTCCGCACAAGGCGCCATCATTTGCGGAGGCGATTCGCATGGGCATGGAGACCTTCCACACTCTCAAGCAGGTACTGAAGGGCAAAGGGTATTCGACGGCTGTGGGCGACGAGGGTGGCTTCGCTCCCGACCTGAAATCGAACGATGAAGCCGTCGAACTGATCTTGGAGGCCATTACCAAAGCCGGCTACAAGCCATCCACCGATATCTCGATTTGTCTCGACCCGGCCGCCAGTGAAATGTGGGACGACGGGAGGTATGTGCTCTTCAAGTCCACGAAGAAGGCCATTACTTCCGATGAACTCATCAAAATCTGGGAGTCATGGGTGAAGCAATATCCGATCGTACTCCTTGAGGACGGAATGGGAGAAAACGACTGGGATGGCTGGCGGAAATTGACGGTCGCTCTCGGAGACAAAATCGAGCTGGTGGGAGACGACGTCTTCTGCACGAATCCGCAGATCCTGCAGCAGGGAATCGACAAGGGAATCGGCAATGCAGTCCTGATCAAGTTGAATCAGATCGGGACCGTGACGGAAACGCTGGATACGATGGAACTGGCGGCGCGCAACGCCTATCGGTGTTTTGTGTCTCACCGTTCCGGCGAAACCGAAGACACCTTCATCGCCGATCTAACCGTCGCAACCGGTGCCGGCCATATCAAAACCGGCTCGGGTTGCCGCAGCGAGCGAGTCGCCAAATTCAACCAGTTCCTTCGCATCGAGGAGCGGTTGAAGGGGCGTTCCCAATTCGCGGGCCGATCCGCCTTCCGGCGTTGAACGATCCCGCTCAAAATGTGTTTGGACGCGGCGTCCACTTATGGCGGTGCGATGCCGCCATACATCCAGTAGCTTAGATTGTGCGCTTTTGCCAGCAGGTCCGCGACCAACGGATCGGGGTAGCGCCTCTGGAAAGGAGGTACCCAGCCCACCGTGGAAGCTCCTTCGGGGTCCTGCGGAGCCTGTGCAACGCCGGTGCGCTCGACATAGAACGATGGGTTGACGAGCCCCAAGAGAGCGCGATGCGCCAGCCGTTCGAGCGCGCCGCCGTCCTCCGCGTAAAGATCGACGCCGTTCGCTTCGCCGAGTTCGGCCAGCAACACCAGCGGCGCCACAGCGAACAAGTGGTAATGCGACGCCATGGAAGCGCGGGCCATCTCACGCGGCAAGGTGCCGTCCGGCATCACTTGCTTGAGTCCGACCCGTCCTGCGTTTAGGCCCCAATCGAACAGGTCCCGCCTATTGGCCGGGATTCCGCCGGCAGCAGCCGCAAGACCAGCCCAGTAATGGTGATTGTTGGCCGAGTCACCCGTCTTGCGCGCGCTGAGTTCGTTATGCATCTTCCGCACGCGCTCCGCCAGCTTGCTCAACCAGTCGGCGATTGCGGCGTGTTGCTCCGGTGTATCCGCGGTGCTGCCCTCGACCTTCAGGTAAGCGAGTGCCAGGCCGGCCAGCAGCCAGGTCTGCACGTAATAGCCTTGACGATCGCCGTGCGGTCCCAGTTCCGGTTCCGTGAAGGCGCGCTGTCCGGCCGCCGTGGCGAGTAGCGTCCCTGCACACGCCGCGGCCGCCTCGTTGCCTTTGGTCCGGTAAGCGTCGGCAGCGCGCACCACGTCGCGAGCAAAGCTCTCCGGCAATGCAACCGCCTGTCTATAGGCAAGTTCGGCCGCTCGATCCTTGATCGAGTGGTGTATGTCGGTGTAATAGCCGCTAAAGCGAAGTACGCGCGGCAGCGGTTGTTCCGGCGGACACTTATAAGTTTGCCGTACGTTCGGCGGTGGGTATTGGTACCGCCTCCCAGGGCGAGCGAAGCCGCTCGGAATCAGCTCTTGCGTAGACAGTCACCAGTAGGATGAGAACGTAAGCTCGGCGCATCGGGTAACTATCGACCTTACTCCTTTCACCCGCGTAGAGGGTGTGCGACATCTAAGTGGAAACCGAACGGCTGGCCTTGTATCAGGGCACCGGCTTCAGCCGTGCCGCAACACGTCCGGAGCCAAGGGCTTTAGCCGCCGGTTCCTCGCTACGAGTCCACAGGGGCTGAAAGCCCACATAACTCTCCTATCGTTCGGCACGGCTAAAGCCGATGCCCTGATACAAGGCCTCCTGAGAGAGACCAAAGCGCATGTGTACCCATGCATTCAGATTGATGCGAACTAACCACGAATAGAGAGCTTGCCATTTTTGTGTCGCACACCCCGGCGTAGAACATAGCCGCTCCGCGTGGGCGCTTCGTGCGCCGCCCGGTAGCGCCAGCGCTCCGCACCTAACTCTCGAACTTATACAGTGCCTGTTGAATCGTGAGACCGCGCACGTCGATCCGGCTCAGATCGGCCGAGCCTGCGCCATGCGTTTCGGCCAGCAGCAACATGTTGTCGCACTCGCGGAAAGGAGCAGTTCCGCGCACCGCGCGCGGGTTGTAGCCCATCACGGCGGTGGCGACGGAATCGGTGGAAACCGGATTCAGCCCGGCAATTAAGACCCCGGGCTGAACGATTCTAAGATTGCCGATCCAAGGCCCTTCGCCGCCGGCGACGCTTTCCACGCCGTCGATCACTGCCAGATCGATAGGGCGCGCCACTGCCAGATCCGCCACGATTCGCGGCACCCGGTAGCCGGGGTCATGGTTGACGCCGAAATGGAGTTCCTGCGGCGCCGATTTCGAAGGCTGCCGCGTGCCCTCGTGGCCCACCAGGTCGCGCCCGCTGGCGGGCTTCTCATTTGGCTTGTCCTTGCCCGCGTCGTCGCCATAGATGGAAGCCGGCAGGTTGCCGAAACAGTTCTTGAGCGACAGCGTGACCCCGCACGTCGCGTGATTCTTCAACTTGGCCACGCTCACCATGACATCGGTCTCTTCGAGCGCCTGGTTCAAATCGTAAGCCGGGTACATGTAGGCGCTGCCCGGCACCGGGAAACGCGCGTAGCGCTTATACTTGCCCAGCGCGTTGGTGTTTTCGAATTCCACCACCGGAGCCGCGGCCTGCAACTGGCGTACGTTCCACCCCGCATCGAGCATTGACTCTTCGAGCGGCCCCGCCGAGGCCCAGGCGCTTTCGACGAACCGGATGCGCCGCGCGCCCGCCTGGCCCATCAGGTACGCGGTAGCGCCCAGCACTTTGGGGTGCGTGAAATGCGTCAGCGCGGGAGCCTTGCCGCGCAGGCGCATCGCAGGGCTGCCCGTCATGTTGACCTTAATAGTTACTGTCTTCGCGCGCACCAACCGCGCCAGGCCGCCCAACTGGTCGAACATGGCGGCGAGGTGCGCAGTCACGTCCTCGTCATAAGCAGCGCAGCGGGCGATCGCCACCGGCGATGCCGGCGCCGCGGCCGCTCGAGCGCTCCGCACCAGCGACGCCGCGCCCGGCGTCGCGCACATCATGGCCATCCATTCTCTTCGGGTGATCATGGGTTATAACTCCAGCTTGAGAGTAGCGCACACCGCGACTTTGTCGATGTCCACGCCCGAGCCGCCTTCGGTGGCGTAGACCTGCAGTGTCTTTTCCGCGCCGTCGGGAGCCAGCAGCGTGGCGCGATGGTAACCGCCTAGAAATTGCACGGTGATGTTTTCGACCGGGTAATCGGAGTAATTGACCAGGTGAACGATCTCCGTCTTGCCGTCGGCCGAAGCAAGCACGTTCGATAGCATGGTGGACACGTTGAACAGGCGGACGCCCAGGTTCTGCCGGCCGACCAGGGAATTCACGTCGCGCCAGATCTCGTTGAACCGTTCCAGCTCGGCCTTGCTGAGCGTGATGCTGTCGCCCGGCGGCCGCTCGTCTTTGAATCCAGGAGGGCTGGTCAGCAGCGTGCCGCCGGAGCGCGCGAAGTTACGCAGCACCGTTTCTTCGGGGGGTGTGAGCGCGCCCGCATCCACGTCCACGGCCACGGTAGTTCCAGCCAGCGCTTGCGGCGTCAACCGTTGCGGCGGCACTGGCGTCACCGGCGTATGCTTCACCGCGATCATGTCCAGGATGCCGCCCGAAAGCAGGCCGCCCTTGGCAGGATCCTGCACCAGCGCCAGCTTTCCCGCTTCGCGCATGGCGCGCCATTCCGGGTGACGCTCGAAATAGCCGAGCAGGGCGCCCATGCGCTGCCAGCTTCGCCGCGCGCTTTCCTCCCCTGCAACCAGCCGGGCGGCGAATCCGCGGTCCAGCGCCACCACCCAGCGCCCACCGGAAATGGCGGCGTCCGCGATCGCTTGCAAGTACCGTTCCGTGGTGACCACCTCGCCCGCCGGCGGCGTGTTGGCCAGCCACACCGCAGTTTCGCCCCAGGCACGCACCGCGCGGATGAAGCCGGTGTTGGTATCGATCCAGGCCGACCCGGTCGGTCCCGCCATCCTACTGCTGCCGTGGTCGTCCGCCGGAATGCCCGGCCAAACACCCTGCCAGGTGGCCAGCACAGCGTCCGTCGAACCGAGCGCCAGGCGGTTGCGCGATGTGATCTCGATAACCGGCCGCGAGCCAGCCTCTGCCCTCACCGCGGCCGCGGTTGCTTCCGTGAACGAGCCTTCCAGCGCGATGCCGCTCACGCCGCGTGCCAGCGCGGCGCGCGCCGCCGCCACCGTATCGCCGCCCGGCGCAATCCGCGCCAATGTCACCAAACCGCGCTTTTCCGCGGCTGCAACCAGTTCCGATGAATAGGATTCCAGCAGGAGGCAATTGATGGGCGTGCCCGCCAGCAGTTCCAGCGACCGCGCATCCTGCCACGGCCAGCGCATCGGAACCCAAGCCTGAGGCGGCGGTGCGCACCAACCCGAAGCCCAGCCCAGCGCGGCCAGCACCCCGGCCACTCGCATACCCATAGTCTTAATCTACCAGCGGAATCGGCGCCTGTGGTGACGCTCACAAGCCGTAACTCTTAATACCCCCCTGCCAAGCAGGGGGGACTAACACCCAACTTCTGTTTGGTTGTTTTACGGTTTGTGCCGGTACCAGAGGATCTATCGGGGCAGCGTCGCTCCGCCGATAGATGAACTGCAATGAATAAAACACTTCCCATGATGCTGCTTGCGGCGATCGGCTGCTCTACCGCGGCTTTCGCCTCCTCCACTGCCACGGTTACCTTCACCAACCTGCCCTATACCGACCTGAATGGCGACTATGGCTCGACGGGTGTGACTTACAACGGTTATGTCACTGCCACGGTGAACGGAATTCCCGGCCAATCGCTGCTCTGCGACGATTACGAGGACGAGACCTACGTTCCCAGCGGACCTTTGACCTACGACTACTCCGCGCTTGCAAGTCCCGGCAATCCGGCCGGCTTGTACTTTGGCGGCATGACCAATGCGCAAACTCTGTATGACGAAGCGGCCCTGCTGGGCTATGACCTGTATTCACTGGGGTCCAACACCTCTCCCGACACTGTGACCAACTACCAATACGCCATCTGGAACCTGTTCGATTCCTCCGTGGCGCTGAACAGCAGCCAGCAGGCCTTGCAGACCGGCGCGCTGGCAGCGGTGGATTCCGGCGCGGCATGGCTCGGCGCCGTTTACGCCAATACACTGGTCTATACCCCCGATTCGAAGACCAATTCCGCAGGCAATCAGGAGTTTCTCCAGTATCAAGTCCAGACGCCGGAACCGGCCACTTACCTGCTGGTCGGAGCGCTGCTGATGTGGATCGGAACCTTCCGCAGGCGGCCCAAGAAACTGTAGGGGAGCGGGCGCGTCCGTCAGAGTACGGTGCAGGTCATGCTCCGGACGATCGGCTCAGCCGGCCGGCTCTTGCTGCGTCATGCAGTGCAGGCCACCCAGGCCCCAGATCAGGTCGGTCGAGTTGATGCCGACCACCTCGCGGTCCGGGAACACCAGCGCGAGCGCCGCCAGCGCCGCGCGGTCGGCGGGATCATTGAAGGTTGGCACCAGCACCATACGGTTGGCAATATAGAAATTGGCGTAGCTGGCGGGCAGACGGCGCCCCGCAAAAATCAGCGGGCGCGGCATCGGCAGCTTCACCACCCGCAGCCCCGCGTCGCGCAGAATGCGCAGGTTTTCGCGCAGCGGCAGGTAATTCGCATCGGACGGGTCGGCTTCACATACCGCCGCTACCGTGTCGCGCGCCACGAACCGCGCGATATCGTCCACGTGGCCGTGTGTATCGTCGCCGGCGATGCCGTTGCGCAGCCAGATCACGCGCGTCACGCCCAAGTGCGCCCGCAGCTTGCGCTCGATCTGCCCGCGGCTCATCCCCGGGTTGCGTGCCTGCACCGGACTCAACAGGCATTCTTCGGTGGTCAGCAGAAGGCCGGCATCATTGACGTCTATGCTCCCGCCTTCGAGCACCATCCCCGGCGTGAATACCGGCAGATTCAAACGCTGCGCCATCCAGGCTGGCACCGCCGCATCCAGCTTCCAATCGTTGTATTTTGCCCAGGCGTTGAACCGCCACGCCGTCAGCGCCACTCGACCTCCCCGGTCCTTCACGAACAGAGGGCAGTAATCGCGCGTCCACGAACGGTTGGTCGGGCAAACGAAAAACTCCACCGCTCCCGCATTCGCGCCCACTTTCGCCAGCACGCGCCGCGCCTGCCGCTCCAGCGCGCCGTCGCGCACCAGGATGCGGACCCGCTCCCCTTGGCTCAGCTTGCGAACGATTTCGCCGTACACCCACGGAATCGGCGCGAAACGGCCCGGCCAGTCCGAGCGGTTGTGCGGCCACGCGATCCACGTGGCCCGGTGCGGCGCCCACTCCGCCGGCATGCGAAAGCCACGCGCGCTTAGACTCAATCGATCACCCGGTTGAGGATGGGCTGGTAGGCATCGATGCGGCGGTCGCGCAGAAAAGGCCAGTTGCGCCTGACTTCTTCGATACGCCGCGGATCGCACTCCACGATCGGCGTCTCCTCTTTTTCGTGACTGGCCTCGGCCGCCACCTGGCCGAATGGATCGGCCACGAACGATCCGCCCCAGAATTCCAGGCCCCGCTCCGCCGGCCCTTCGTATCCCACGCGGTTCGCCGCGGCCACGTACAGGCCGTTGGCGATGGCGTGCCCCCGCTGAACGGTTCGCCAAGCATCATGCTGCGCCGCGCCGAATTCCCGCTTCTCCGCCGGGTGCCAGCCAATGGCGGTCGGGTAGAACAGCACTTGCGCGCCGCCCAGCGCGGCCAGCCGCGCCGCTTCCGGATACCATTGGTCCCAGCAGATCAATGGCGCAATCCGCGCATAGCGCGTGTCGAAGCAGCGAAAACCCAGGTCGCCGGGCGCGAAATAGTATTTCTCGAAATACAGCGGGTCGTCCGGGATGTGCATCTTGCGGTACATTCCCAGCAGTAGCCCATCCGCATCGAACACCAGCGCCGTGTTGTGATACAGGCCCGCCGCGCGGCGCTCGAAGATGGAGCCGACGATCACCACCGCCAGTTCGCGCGCCAGCCGCGATAGGCTCTCCACCGTTGGCCCGGGCACCGGCTCGGCAAGGTCGAAGAACTTCGCGTCTTCCTCGCGGCAGAAGTATTGCGAGCGGAACAGCTCCGGCAGGCAAATGATCTGCGCGCCACGGCCGGCGGCTTCGCGGATGCGCCATTCCGCCTTGGCCATGTTTTCGTTCGGATCCACCGAGCACGCCATCTGGATGAGCCCGATCCGGAACTTGGAGTGCTGCACCTCACTATTGTAGCGGGGCTTGGCCGGGTCGACTTGTTCCGTTGGTCCTGTGTGGAGAGGACCGGTTGCTGTCCGAAATCGTACCCAGCCATTGAGCCACCACGAACCCGGCAGCATCCACGCGCCATCAACATCAACGTGCGCGCAAACGCGCAAAGGAGAACCTCATGCCATACGTTACTGTAGGGAAGAAAAACTCCGGCAACATTGACCTCTACTATGAGGATCATGGCTCGGGTGAGCCGGTCGTTCTGATCCACGGATATCCCTTGAGCGGCGCTTCCTGGGAAAGGCAGGTCCCGGCGCTTCTGGCTACGGGCCACCGCGTCATCACCTATGACCGCAGAGGATTCGGCAAGTCCAGCCAGCCAACTAGCGGCTACAACTATGACACCTTCGCCGAAGACCTGCGCCAGCTCTTGACGCGGCTCGAACTACGCGATTTCGCGCTGGTCGGTTTCTCCATGGGGGGCGGCGAAGTAGCGCGTTACATAGGTAAATACGGATCGAAGGGTGTGAGCAAGGCCATATTCATCTCATCGGTCCCGCCCTTTCTGCTGAAAACGCCGGACAACCCGGAGGGCCTGGACGGCGCCGTTTTCGAGGGGATCGAGAAGGCCGTCGCCGCGGACCGCTACGCGTTCTTCACCGAGTTCTTCAAGAATTTCTACAACACGGATCTCCTGCTGGGGAAACGTGTCAGCGAACAGGCTGTCCAGGCGAGTTGGAACGTCGCAGCCAGCGCCTCCGCCGCGGCCAGTCTCGCGTGCGTGCCGGCATGGCACGAGGATTTCCGCAGGGATCTGACCCACATCGACGTGCCCACCCTGGTCATGCAGGGCGATGCGGACCGAATTGTGCCGATCGGCGCCTCAGGTCTCCGTACCGCCAAATTAGTCAAAGGAGCTCGCCTGGTGGTGATCAAGGATGGGCCGCACTGCATCACGTGGACCCACGCGGAGGAAGTAAACCGTGAACTGGTGAGTTTCCTCGGAGAAGAAATCGGCAAGGGCGCCGGTTCAACGGCCTAGCGTCCGCCGGATCTTCACGAGCGTGACTGTTCCCCGCCAGTATCCCGTATCACAAGTGCGCAGCGCAATTCCAGCGCCTTGTATTTTAGTGTCCCGTCCCACGAGTGCGCAGCGCAATTCCGGAGCTTTGTATCAGGGCACGGCTTAAGCCGGGCCGATGAGGGATCTACTAAACATGGCCTTTAGGCCCTGCGACAGAGCGAAAGGCCCGGCGGGGTAGTGTCAACGAACTTCAGAGACGGGACGCTAATACGCTTTCGCGATCACCGCGCGCCGGTCCACCGGCTCCCCGGTGACGATGCACTTGCCCGGCCCGTCGAACTCGTCCACCAGCGGAATGTTGCGCACCGTGGCCTTGAATTCGCGCATGCGCGCGTCGCATCGCGGATCGTCCTTGAGGTGCGCCATCACAAATTTCCCGCCGCCTTTTTCGGCGCTCACATCTCCCAGGATGGCTTCTACTTCCGCGACCGAGTTCGCCGGCACCGTGTTGTCCTTCAACCGCTGCCGGGCCGCGCATAACAGGTCTGCCTGCATGGCCTCCAGCGTGGCCGGCAACCGCGCCGGCAACTCGCCCTGGCCGACCGGCTCCTTGACGCCCGTGTCCCGCCGCTTGATCACGATCTTGCCCGCCGCCAGGTCGCGCGGACCCAGTTCCAGCAACACCGGCACTCCCCGCCGTTCCCAATGGAAAAACTTCGCGCCCGGAGTCTGCCCTTCGCGGTCGTCCACCTTCGCGCCCACCTCGGCTGCCATGCGGTGGGCCGCTTCCAGCACCTGCCCCCGCTCGTTATCCTTGCGGTAAATCGGCACCAGCACGCTCTTCACCGGCGCCACCTTGGGCGGCAGCACCAGCCCCTTGTCGTCGGAGTGCGTCATGATCAGCCCGCCGATCAGCCGCGTGCTCACGCCCCAGCTCGTCTGCCAGACGTAGTCGAGCCGCCCTTCCTTGCTCTGAAACTTCACATCGAACGCCTTGCCGAAATTCTGGCCCAGGTCGTGGCTCGTGCCCGCCTGCAATGCCAGACCGTTCTGCATCATGGCTTCGATCGAGTAGCTCTTCAGCGCGCCCGCGAATTTCTCCGCCCCGGTCTTCACGCCCTTGATTACCGGCATCGCCATCAGATTCTCCGCCACGTCGGCGTAGATGTCGAGAATGCGCAGCACTTCTTCGAGCGATTCCTCGTGGTTCGCGTGCGCCGTATGGCCCTCCTGCCACAGAAACTCGCTGGTGCGAAGAAACAGGCGCGTGCGCAGTTCCCAGCGCATCACGTTGGCCCACTGGTTGAGCAGCATCGGCAGGTCGCGCCAGCTCTGAATCCACTTGGAGAAGAAGTGCCCGACGATGGTTTCCGACGTAGGACGGATCACGTACGGTTCTTCCAGTTCCTTGCCTCCCGCGATGGTCACCACCGCCAGCTCCGGCGCGAACCCCTCCACATGCTCGGCTTCCTTCTGTAGGAAGCTTTGCGGAATCAACAACGGGAAATAGACGTTCTGATGGTTGGTGGCCTTGAAGCGCGCGTCGAATTCGCGCTGCAGCGCTTCCCAAACGGCATAGCCGTTAGCCTTGATAACCATGCAGCCCTTGACGATTTCGGCCGGTTCCGCCATGTCCCCGGATAGGACGACATCTTGATACCAGGCAGCGAAGTCCTCGCCGCGCGGAGTGATAGGAGATTCAGCCATATTGTTTTTTGAGCTTGTCCTTCCAGAGTACAAGACCCCGTGCCAGGCTACGCGTTTGCTTTCTTCCCCAACCGCGCTATGCTTTGGTCCTGGGCCGGGCTGGAAATCGGAAACACGTAGGCTGTCACGGGTTTTGTATGTAGGTTTTGTAGGCTAGAATTCGCTTTGCGCTTGCGTCGTGCATCCTCGTGCTCATCGCTGGCGGCCAGATTGCCGCTGACACTCTCACTCGCCGCGCTTCTCGCAGCCCAATCGGAGCCACCGAGCCCGCCGGTGGTGAATCTGAACGTAGCAGCGGTCGACGGTTCGGGCAGCCCGGTGACGGGTTTGCGAGCTCAAGATTTTCAGCAGGGCATTTCGGGGACAGGCTACGAAGCTCCGAAATTCACCAGCCATCCATTTGGGAGTTTCGTAGCCTGTCCCCGAATCTCCGACTCGCGCAGGACGGATCTAGGGATCTAGAGGGTTCTTTGGCACTGTGCCGCGCGACCACGCGGCTTGTCGAAAGCGATGGGGTAGAGCGAGTCCGGGCAGCTGGTTTTCTCCACTTTTCCGGCCGCGACGGGCCATGTTTCGCTGCTGTATTCTGCGATCACGGATACAGAAGCGTCCCGGCATCCGATCCGGATATCACGGCCTCTCCCGCCACTTTCCCAATCGGTGGCCGGGCGAGAGCCTCCGAAGGGACCAAGTCGTAAGTCGTGCCATCGAACCGGAGCTCGGCCTCGTAGTTGGGCTCGGTAACGACCCCCTGCCCGACAATAACTGTTGCCCCCCGGACGAAAGCGCTTATGCTATGCCAGCCATGCGACGTGCTCCTTAGAACGCGGATCGGAGTATGCGTGCCCGATATTTCCGCAACCACCCTGTAGCAGTCGCCCTTTGGGGAAAATATGAACGTGTTACAGCCGCCGGTCCCGCACCACCCCCGACCGCTGACGTGCACGATGACTTCCTGTTTCCCGTCACCATTGAGGTCAACGAAAGCCGCTGAATATCGTGTCGTCTTGTCGAAATCCAGGGAGCCCGATCGCAGATAGCCCCGGAGAAACGTCCTCAGCGATTCCTCCGCTGTCGAAGACGGGGCCCCTGACCGCAGTTGCGCTTGGGCAAGACAGACAGAAACCAGGAATACGGAGCAGGCCAGCCCAGTGGTGAAACGCGATCCCGGAACTCGTTCGGTCATAAACAATCTCCTGGGATAATTGAGGGCCAGGCTACCAAACTCCTCAATCTGAACGTTCCCGCGCGGGCACGTCCTCTTAACCCCTACTCCCCAATCTCCCTTCGAATCGATTCGGCGATGCTGGCGGTGAAGGTGTCGACATGCGCCTGGTCGGCGGCTTCCACCATCACTCTGGCTAACAGTTCGGTGCCGGAGTATCTCACCAGCACGCGGCCTGTACCGGCCATGGCCTCTTCGGCGCGCTGGATTTCCCGGTTCACCGAGGGCACGTCGGCGAAATCGCGTTTCTCGCGCACGCGGATGTTGACCAGCTTCTGCGGATAGATGCGCAAATCGGCGGTCAGTTCGTCCAGGCCGACGCCGGCATGGCGAGCGATCTCCAATACGCGGAGCGCGGTGAGCAAGCCATCGCCAGTGGTCGCATATTGGCGGAAGATGACGTGGCCGGATTGCTCGCCGCCCAGCGCCGCGCCCAGCCGCACCATCTCCTCCAGCACGTATTTGTCGCCCACCGGAGTCCGCAACATGCGAATGCCATCGCGCACAAGGGCTTTCTCCAGGCCCAGGTTCGACATGACCGTGGCGACCACGGTGGCGCCCGGCAGGTGGCCGGCGGCTTTCATGGCGCGCGCCGCCATCAGCAGCACCGCGTCGCCATCCACGATGCGGCCGGATCGCGCGACGAAGATGGCCCGGTCGGCATCGCCATCGAAGGCCACGCCAAACTCGGACTTCGACTCCACCACCGCATGGCTCAGCCCGTCCACGTGAAGCGCGCCGCAGTTCAAGTTGATGTTTCGGCCATTGGGTTCGCAGCCGATCTGGACCAACTCCGCGCCCAAGCCGCGGAACAGCTCGGGCGCCAGTTGCCAGGCCGCTCCGTTGCCGCAATCGATCGCCAGCTTGACGCCATCCAGGCGCACCGAAATGCTGGAAAGCAGGAACTGCAAATACGCGCGGTCGAGCCCTTCATCGGCCGTCAGCGCGGCTTGCTGTGGCTCGGCGCCACGCTCGCGGAGTGCGAGAATCTCCTGCTCGATCAAGTGCTCTTCGGCGTCCGGCAGCTTAAAGCCGCTGTGGCCGAATACTTTGATGCCGTTGTCCTGATATGGATTGTGGGACGCCGAAATCATCACCCCGGCGGCGAATGGACCCGTGCGCGTCAGGTACGCCACACCCGGCGTGGTGATGACGCCCGCGTAGCGCACCTTGGCGCCGCGGCTCACCAGTCCGGCGGCGACGGTGGCGGCAATCCAGGCGCCAGATTCGCGGGTGTCGGTGCCGATCAAGATCTCGGGGTTCGCGTGCGCGCGCGCCGCGTCGTCGCCGAGAGCCACGCCAAAGGTGTAGACCGTGCCTCGATCCAGCGGGTACCGGCCGGCCACACCGCGAATGCCATCGGTTCCAAAAAGCTGTTTCGCCACCGAAGTTATAAATCTCCTATTCTTTTTCTTTCTTCATAGTCACCGTTACGGTCACGGTGGGCGCCGAGCGGAAGCGCACGAATGGATCGCCGGCAAAGGCATTCACCTGGAATCGCCGGGTGGTGGTCAACGAGGAAACATCCACCCGGTCGGTAAGAACTGAACTAATGCCCGCCACGTGGCTTCGTGGACCAAGAATCGTCAGTTGCGCCGGATCGACCGTGACGCTGGCCACCCGGTAGTCGTCCTGGAACTCGCCGCTGAAACGCACCTTCACCGGCACACTACGCTCCAGGCGCGGCTCGAATGCCAGCCTCACCTGCGATGGGATGGCGCGCACGATATGGACGCCGCGCGAGAGCCGGACGTTGTCGGCGTCAATCAGAAAGGTGCGCTCGCCAGGCGCCGCGTTGCTCATGTCCAAAACGGCCGCCGGATGCTGGCCGCCATCGCCCAGGCCGCGCAGTTCTCCCGAGGGACCGCGCAGTTCGAACACGATGGATGTCACCGGTTCCGAGCTCAGCTCCAGGCCGTCGGGCAGGTTCTTGTATTCCAGGCGCGCGTTGACGAAGGTGGACAGTTCGGGCTCGCTTGCCACCACCGCCCAAATGAGGACGGCGATGGCCAGGGACAGCACCTTCCACCAGAAGTTCTGGCTGATTAGCCGGGCCACCCACTGGAGCGCTTTCATGAGCGCCCCACACCTTCCTGAGCCGGCCCCGGTGGCGGCGCCGAATCGTCCTTGAACGTCAACGGAATATCCGCCGCGGATTCCTCGATCTGCGACGGAGAGGGCGGCTGGACGCCGAAATGCCTGTGAATGCGGTCGAGCACGTCCGGCACCGACAGCCCCTGCGTCAACTCGCCGAATGCCGCCACCGAAATCCGGCCGGTCTCCTCGGAAACCACCAGCGACAGGCAGTCGGTTTCCTCGGTGATGCCGATGGCGGCGCGGTGTCGCGTGCCCAGCATACGCGACAAGCCGGGGTTGATGGTGAGCGGCAGGAAGCAAGCGGCGGCGGCGATCCGGTCCTTCTGCACAATCGCTGCGCCGTCGTGCAGCGGCAGGCCCGGCTGAAAGACGCTCAATAGCAAATCGCGCGAAACCTGCGCCTCCAGCCGCACCCCGCTCTCGATGAACGTGCGCAGGCCGATATCGCGCTCGAGCACGATCAGCGCGCCGGTCTTCTGCGCGGCAAGCTGTTCCACCGCCATCAGAATCTCGCTCGCCGCCTCGGGCGCATGGAACCCTGGCGCCAGGCCGAACAGCCGCCTGCGGCCGAGGCGCGCCAGGGTGCGCCGGATTTCAGACTGGAAGAGCACGATCACGGCCAGGCCAATATATGGAACAATCAGCGACAGCACCGAGTGCAGAGCCTCCAGGCCGGCCCACACCGCCCCCACGTAAAGGCAGACGATCACCGCGATGCCCAGCAGGATGTGCCCGGCGCGCGTGCCGCGCACCACCATCAGGCACTGGTAGACCAGGAACGCCACCACCAGGATGTCGATCACACCGGTCGCATCCAGTTCCGGCAGCGACGGAAAGGGTCGGAATAGTCGCGGCATGGATCGATGAATTGGGAGCGCTAACTCCCAAACCTCCATCTTAGCCTAGGGATAGAGGCTTGGCTCGAAGAAGGACGCCGCAGCCTAAAATGGAGAGTGACAGATGCGAAGCAGCGTGAGGTCTATCCGTCCATCCCACGCGCCGCATACTGATGCGGAACCACAGAGCGCCGGGTAAATAGCCGCGCTGACCGCGGGGCTGGTGCTCTTGTGGGGCAGGGTGACATCCTGCGCAGCGTTTATCAATCGCCCCGCAGCTTGCCAAGCTGCCTCGCAAGCCCTCCCGCTACAATGAATCATGCCGTTCGTTTCGATCCCGGATGCGCTCGAAGAAGTGCGCGCCGGGCGCCTGCTGGTGGTGGTGGACGACGAAGACCGCGAGAACGAGGGCGACCTCACCATTGCCGCTGAAAAGGTTACGCCGGAGGTAGTCAATTTCATGGCTACCCACGGCCGCGGCCTGGTCTGCCTGGCGCTCACCGGCGAGCGCTGCGACCAATTGCGGCTGCCGCCGATGAGCCCGCTCAACACCTCCAATTTCGGCACCGCGTTTTGTGAGTCGATCGATGCGCGCGAGGGCGTTACCACCGGTATCTCCGCCGCCGACCGCACGCGCACCATTCTCAAGGCGATCGATCGGGCGTGCCGTCCCGGCGATCTGGCGCGGCCCGGCCACATCTTTCCGTTGCGCGCGCGCGATGGCGGCGTGCTGGTGCGCGCCGGCCAGACCGAAGCCGCGGTGGATCTGGCGCGCATGGCGGGCCTTGCGCCCGCCGGCGTGATCTGCGAAATCATGAACGCCGATGGCACCATGGCGCGCGTCCCGCAACTCACGGAATTCTGCGCCGCCCACGGCCTGAAGATGATCTCGGTGGCCGAGCTGATTCGCCACCGCATGCGCACCGAACGTTTCGTGCGGCGCGTGGCCGAGGGCTCCATCGAAACCGAATTCGGCGCGTTTAGCGCGGTCGCTTACGCGAGCGATCTCAATCCCGAATACCATCTGGCGCTGGTGCGCGGCGAAGTCGCCGGCCGGGAAAGCGTACTGGTGCGCATGCATGCCCGCTGCCTCTATGGCGACGTATTTGGCTCGACCAGTTGCGATTGCGGCCGCCTGGTGCGCTGCTCGCTTCAGGCCATCGCGCGCGAGGGCCATGGCGTGCTGGTTTATCTGCACGAAACCGGGCCCGGCTTCCGCACCGAAGATTCCGCGATCGCCCCGGCGCGCATGCTGTCGCATACGCGCGAGTTCACGCACTATCAGGGCGACGCCGGCCAGCGGCAGCTCCAGCATGAGCACGGCATCGGCGCGCAGATACTGTCCGACCTTGGTCTGCACACCATTCGCCTGCTGACCAATCACCCGCGCAAGATCGTCGCCCTGGAAGGATTTGGCATCGAGATCGTGGACCAGGTGCCGATTGGGCGTTGATGCGTCGCGCTGGCGCATGGTGGCCTCAGCCCGCGCTTCGGTTAAGTAAGTTAATAATAGGAGAGACCCGGCGTCCACACTGGTATGAAGGCCCCGATCACTTCCACCGCGGCCCTTGCGGCCCTTTTCTCGGGCGTGCTGTGCGCCGCCAATTCACAACTTCTCAACCTGGTGATGCCGGACGTCAAGGTGATGGCCGATGTCAACGTGGCGCAAGCCAAGGCTTCCCCCTTCGGCCAGTACGTCCTGATGCAGGTCGAAACGCAGCAGTTGCAGCAGCTCGCCACGCTCACCGGTTTTGACCCGACCCGGGACGTCGATGAGCTGCTGGTCGCCGGTAACGCCGCGGCGCAACACAACGGGCTGGCGCTGGTTTCGGGCAACTTCAACGTGGCCAGCATCAGCAGCGCCATCGCCCAACAGAAAGTGGCGACGGAGACCTATCGCGGCATCACCATCTTTGAGGACCTGCAAAAGCAAGCGGGCCTGGCGTTCCTGAGCAACTCGATCGCGGCAGCCGGCGATCTGGCCAATTTGAAAGCCGCCATCGATCGCGTGTCGGCGCCATCCGTCCTGCCGGCTTCCCTGCTGGTCGAGATCGGCCAGCTCAGCGCGGCGAACGATGCCTGGGCGCTCACCACCGTGCCGCCTTCCAGTTTGAAACCGTCATCCACCGCGCCTGCCGTCCCCGGCGTCGGCAACGGGGCCGAAAATGTCCTCGGGACCGTGCAGTCGGGCAGCGCCGGAATCAAGTTCGGAGCCAACGTGGTGATGACCGCGCAGGCGCAAGCCGATACCGCGCAGAATGCTACTGCCATCGCCGGCCTGATCCAGTTTCTGGTCAACATGGCGCAGTTGAAGGCTTCCGACCAGCCGCAAGTCCAGGCGCTATCCAAGGCGCTGACGGTGAGCGCGACCGGCACCACCGTCACACTTTCGCTGACGATGCCCTCCACGCAGTTCCAGGAATTGCTGCAGCCGAAAGCTGGCGCTCACCACCGCGCTCACGCGGGGCAATAGCCGGTATCGCACTCTACCAAGCCGGCAGCGCGTTCCGCAGCCGGCGAGCGCTTCGGCCGCGCAGGCGGCAATCCAGGCCGCGCGCCTCGGAAGCTGGATGCCGCCACTTGTTGGCTGGCCGGAGCGCCTTTCCCTCCTCACCTTCACCCCCGCCGAACGGTTTAGAATAGTTCACACCGATGGCACGTGAAATTCTGATACAAGGCCCCGACGGGCAGACAAAGAAGATTCCGCTGAGCGGCGCCCGGTTGGTGGTCGGCCGCTCGAGCGGAGCCGAACTGAGCTTTCCCGACGATGCTGGCCTCTCGCGGCAACACTTCGCCCTGGAACCCGCCGGCGACGACTGGACGGTGCAGGATCTGGGCAGCAAGAACGGCACCTTCGTCAATAATATTCCGCTCAAGGCGAAGCTGGTGCTGCGCCCCGGCGACCAGGTCACCGCCGGCCACCTTTCCATCGTCTTCGCGCCCGAGCAAGGTGCGGCCGTGCCCGGCGTGGTGGTGTTCGAGGGCGGCGAGACGGATTCGCCCACCACTTCGACACTAGTCACCAGCCTGGAAGGCGCCAACCGCACCATCGTGGTCGAGCCCGGCGGCGGCGCCAAACCCTCGGCGGCCATGCAGGCGCTGATCCACGCCGGCCAGGAGTTGGCTGAGAACCGGCCGCTGGCGGAGCTGTTCCCGCTGATTCTCGAGCTGGCGATTCAGGCGGTGAATGCGCAGCGCGGCGTGTTGCTGCTGCTCGAAGGCGATCAACTCGTCGCCAAAGCCCACAAGGGCGACGGCTTCCGCATCTCGACCGCGGTACGCGACCGCGTGCTGCACCAGAAATCGTCCATGCTGGTGCGCGACGCCCAGCTCGACGACGCCTTCAGGGGCCGGATGAGCATCGTGGAACAGAAGGTTCATACCATGATGGCGGTGCCGCTCGAAACCAGGGAGCGCATCATCGGTTTGATCTACGTGGATTCTCCCTTCATCCTGCGCGAGTTCACCAAGAACGATCTGAGCCTGCTGACCGTGATGGCCAACGTGGCGGCCATCCGAATCGAACACGCCCGCCTGGCCGAAGTCGAAGCCGCCGAGCGCATCATGCAGCGCGATCTGACGCAGGCCGCGGAGATTCAGGGCGGCATGCTGCCGGCCCGATCGCCCGAAATCCCCGGCCTGGATCTGGCCGGCTTCAACGTGCCCTGCCGCACCGTGGGCGGCGACTATTACGATTTTTTCCCTTATACCGGCGCCAGCGTGGGCCTGGCGTTGGGCGATGTTTCGGGCAAGGGCATGCCGGCGTCGCTGATGATGATGGGCCTCCATGCGCGCGTGCATGTGCTGGCTGAAAACCCGGGCAACCTGGGCGACTTCATGGCGCGCCTCAACAAAGCCACTTGCACAGCTTGCCCCAGCAACCGATTCATCACGTTCTTTTTCAGCGTTCTCGATGGGGTTTCGGGCGATTTGCGGTTTGCCAATGCGGGCCACAATCCGCCCGTGCTGCTGCGCGCTTCCGGCGAGGCGCAAATGCTGGAGGGCGGCGGCACCGTGTTGGGCATCATTCCCATGGCGCCCTATGGTGAGCAAAACGCCAGCCTCGCTCCCGGCGACTTGCTGGTGCTCTATAGCGACGGCGTCACCGAGGCCAACAATCCCGATTTCGACGAATTCAGCGAGGAACGGTTTATCCGCGTTCTCAGCGAAAACCGGGCGCGTTCGGCGCGCGAGATCGTGGACGCGGTTACGGCAGCGCTCAAGGAATTTACGGCCGGCGCACCGCAGGCCGACGACATCACCCTGGTGGTTGCCAAGCGCGTATAGCCGAGCAGCCCCGCCAAACGCGGCGGAAGACTGGCGACACCTCCAATCAGGTGGTGCTGTCCGACGGCAAGGCTCGAAGTGTCCAAATTCGCAACACTGGCCCATCTCGGCTCACCTGCGGCTGCTCACTGCCGGCCAGCCAATTGGCGAACTTAGCGGAGAAGCTGAACCCAGCGGTAGAGGACTTCCGTTCCAGCAAAATGGGTACTTTGGGTGATGTCATTCAAAACACGGCCTGAGGGGAGCTCCGGGTGTATACCGAAGGTACTAGGAACCGCGGACAAGGGCAGCGTTACAGCGCCTAAACTATTGAGGATCAAAATTTTCGGCTGCAAATCCGGCGTTCTCGGTTAAAGTAGTCTTAGAGCCAATGATGCAGCTAACCGCTGGCTACAATTCGAACCGCCGGGCGTTGGAACTCGCTCGTATACTGCTGATGCATGGCGACCTTGCACCACGGCTGACCATCCAGACGATCCTTCAGGCTAGTGGTTATGCCGTAGACGCAGCCGCCACGCCGGCTGAGGCCCTGGCCAAACTCGATGAGGGAGAATACGACCTGGTGTTGAGCGACGGCGAAGGCGGCTCCGACGCTGCCGGACACAACCTCTTAGCCTACGCCAGGGTGAAGGAATATCGGCCAGCCACAGCCTTTATCACTTCCGGCCATACCAAGGCCAAGGACCGGTACGAGCCCGAGGTTTCAGAGGTTTCGATTTACACTGAGAACCTGCCGGTGCTACTGGGCGAGGTTGCCGAGCTGATCGGGGTGCGCGCCACCCGCCGCCACCGCGTTCTGCGGCAAGCAGTTTAAGCCCGCTTCGCAGCTAGACCGAGCTTCGAGAAAAGAAATCAGTTAAACCAAAGAAAATGGGCCTGATAGCTCGTGCTACCAGGCCCATTTTTCGATTTGCAGAAGGTTCGTCCGTTACCGGTGGCCGCCCCCTGCCGCTCCGCCGCCAGCCGCTGCGCCACCGCCACCAGCGAAACCTCCGTGGCTTGCCGCGCCACCTCCGACTCCGCCGCCCGCGACAGATCCACTAGCGGCGGCCGATCCGCTATATCCGCCAAGCGAGCCACCCGTGTAAGCGCCATATCCCCCGGCTGCACCGCCAAATCCCGACCGGCCCGCCGCGCTGCCAAATCCCGACCGGCCCGCCGCACTGTAGGCCGATGTTGAACCCGTTCCACCTCGGAACCCCGGCGTGTGAGATCCGTTGAGTGCCAGCACCAGTGGAACACGCCCTGGAAGATTGACCGGGCCGCGTACAGGACCGCGCAGGCCGGTGCGATTCACCCCACCGGCGGGGCCGACGATGCCTTGAACCATGCCCGGACTCCAATATCCGTAACCGTACGGGCTGTAGGCCATGCCGCCACAGGGGATGTACGTATACATGCCGTAGTAGTTGTTGAAGCCCCAGAAGCCGGACCCATAATAACCAAAAGGCATGTAACCGAGGCCGGAACAGCCCATGTAAGGCATCCCAATCCCCAAGGAGTAGTACGGGCTGTAGGAACCCGAGCCTGTACCGGAATTGTACGAATTCGCGCCCGATACGTTCGCCATGGCCATCAGTTCGCCACGGCGATGGCTCCAATGATCCAGCGCATCCGTGTCATTCATGTCGAACTTCTTTACTACGGCCGGCGTCCCACCCAGAGCGCACATTCTGCCCGCTCCCACCGGTGTGGTTTCGGAGCCCGCCAACACGGCAGCCTCGCCTTTGAACACCTTCAACTGGGACGGCTCAAAACTGAATCGATAGATGCCGGCCTTAGGCAGTGACACAGCGGCGCCGTTGACGACGATGGTGACACTGGTATCCTTGGCGATGTCGTCAGCCTCCACAACGGCCGAACCGCCAAGCAACTCCAGGCGGGTATCGATCAGGCGGTTGGTGAGCATCTTGAAGCTGGCGTGGTCACCCAGGCGGAGAGTGACGCCGGGAGTGAGCAAGACCTCCGCGCGCCCTTCGTCGGTGCGCAGCACGCTTCCCTCTTTGATATCCGGATAGTGGGTTAACGACGACTCCACGTCATGGCCATCCAACTGCACTTGGCCTTCCGTGAAGTTGACCGTACCGGACTTGGCGGCAACCACATATTGCGCCATGCCCGGAGTCGCAGTAAGGGCCAGCATTGCGGTGGCCAGGAGCGCGATCCCGATCGGTTTCATTATCCACCTCTCTCAAATACAGTGTGACTCTATTGTAAGGGAAGTCAATGCCTTGCGGATAGCTATTTAGAGGCAGGGAACCGCACGTTTACGCGTGCAACGCGCCGGTTCTGGCGCGCCCCGACTCGCGGACCCGGCGCGCCGTACTATCATTTACCTTTGACACCTGCGAATCCCCGAGTCTCGATCCTCATCCCGGTCTATAACGAGGCGGCGTTCCTGCCGGCGCTGATCGCGCGCCTGCTGGCGGTGCCGCTGTGGGAGAGCGTGCCCATCGAGATGGTGGCGGTCGATGACGGCTCTACCGATGGGTCGGCCGAGTCTCTGGAAGAGTTGGCCCGGCTGCACCCCGGCGTTATTCGGGTGTTCCACCACGGCCGCAACCGCGGCAAAGGCGCAGCCATCCGCACCGCCATCGAGCACGCTTCAGGGGAGTTCGCGGTGGTCCAGGATAGCGACCTCGAGTACAATCCCCTCGACCTTGCCAGGGTACTGTCTCCGCTGCTGGAGGGCCACGCCGACGCCGTCTACGGATCCCGTTTCGCCAGCTCCGGCGAGCGCCGCGTGATGTACTTCTGGCATGCGCTGGCCAATCATTTTCTGACCACTGTGGGCAACGCCGTGGCCGACTTGAATCTCACCGACATGGAAACCGGCTACAAGGCCTTCCGCCTGTCGCTAGTGCGTTCCATACCGCTGCGCTCGAACGGCTTCGGTTTCGATCCCGAAATTACCGTCAAGCTGGCCCAGAGGCGCGTGGCCCTATATGAGGTTCCCATCAGCTACCGCGGCCGCACCTATGACGAAGGCAAGAAAATCGGCTTTTGGGACGCCGTCTGGGCGGCGTGTGCCGTGCTCTGGTACGGCGTACGGCGCGACATTTATAGCGACGGCGGCGCCGGCATGCTGGACGCGCTTTCACAGACCCCGCGCTTCAATCGCTGGATGGCCGACACCATCCGCCCGTGGGTGGGTACCCGCGTGGTCGAGATTGGCTCCGGCATCGGCAACCTCTCGCGGCACCTGGTCCCGCGCCGCCAGGTCTACATCGCCAGCGATATCGATCCCGAACACCTGGCCCGTCTTCGCGTCCGCTTCCAGCTCCGCCCCAACGTGACGCTGCTGCGCTGCGACCTGGGCGCGCCGGCGGACTTCGCCGCGCTCGCCGGCCAGGCCGACACCGTAATCTGCCTCAACGTGCTGGAGCACATCCAGGACGATGCCATCGGCCTCAACAACATCTCGAGCGCTCTGGCCCCCGGCGGCGTCGCCATCGTGCTGGTGCCGCAGGACCAGGCCATCTACGGCACCCTTGACGAGGTGCTGGGCCACTACCGGCGCTACAGCGAGGCCGAGTTGCGCACCAAGATGGAAGCCGCCGGCCTGAGCGTCGAGCAAGTGCTGCACTTCAACCGCATCACGCGCCCCGGCTGGTGGTTCACAGGACGGGTCCTCAAGCGCCGCAACTCCAGCCGCACTGTCCTCTGGTTCTTCGACCGCATGGTCTGGCTCTGGCGCCGCATCGACCGCGCCCTCCCCTGGCCCGCCGTGAGTGTCATCGGAATCGGACGCAAACGCGAAAGCGGGAGCTGATTGCAATTACGCTGTCGAGTTTTGTCCTGGCTTTTGGGGTCAGACTACGTCCCGTCCGTCGCCAGGTTTTCTCCCTTGCTTCAATGTTCCCGCTCCGGCTGCTTCACCGGCAAGCTGCTCTCCGACCGGATGGTGAGCGGCAAAATAGAACAAGGGAGTAAGTTGCCCGATCTTACCTGGCCGAGCCTGGTTCAGCCGCCTGAGACGCGCGGGTATAGTTTGAGTAAGTCTCATCGTCGGTGGTATTATGCGACCAAAACCCTAGAACCCTGGCTTTTACACTTACCGAGAAGTGACTGGGTAGCCACAGGTTTTCCTGAACGGGTTGTTGCTCCAGCGTGAACTCGGTCCCCGGTTCGACCTTTGCGATGAACAGGCCAAAGACCACGGGGCGGAACACCTCGGCCTCCACTTTCACCCACTGATAGGCCTGTTCGTCGATCCACATCTTGCCGCGCATGCCCTTCAGCACTTTGGTATCCCGGCTCGGGGGCCGGTATCCTGGCTTCGGTGCGCCCTCCAGCACAAAGCAGCGCCGTCCATCGACGCTGTCCTCCCCCACGAGTTTGAAATCGATCGCCTCGATCATCTGCTCCAGCAGTTTGTTGTCCTGGCGGCGCTCACGGTTGTATCGCGCGATGCGCTGCCGCCGCTCGGAGGGCGTCTCCCGCCGCCTTCGCGCGATCGCCTGCTGGAGCAATCGACTCTGCGCTGCCGCGCGGGCTGGATCGAGCGGATTTCCATTCGCCGCGATCATTTCGTTGTACGGTGAGCCCTCGATCATGGTCACGCGGTACGTTTTGAGCATCCGCGCCTTGCCGGTGACCACGTCGCGTTCGGTGAAGTCGTATTGCGGCGCCGCGTTCCAATCCGCCAGGGTGTTGGCCACCGACTTTCGAACGATTTCCCCGGCGTCCCGTTGTGCGGCGGCGCACAGAACAGATGTGGCCAGCACGCAGACCCACGCGTGGCTCATGGTGATTCATATTTTGCCTTAACTCGCCATCCCTGTCCACGGCTGCCAGCGGGGTTCGGCTTAAAGAAACGGTTCCCTGAGGCCATTCCGCGGGAACCGGGAGGATCTGGGGGAAGCGGCGACAAGTGACCAATTACGCCATTCAGTCCGCCGACCTACTTCTTCGGATTGCGAATCGCCGCGGCGAGATCGGCGGCCAGCGTCCTCGCCTCGTGCATGTACATCTCGTTGTCGGCGATGCGGTCGAGCAGCGGCAGGAATTGCGCGGCGGCCACCACCTCGTTGTCCTCCATCGCGGCCTCCAATTTATCCAGCGCGTGCGGCACGCCCAGGTGATCGTACTTGGCAGTGCGCTCCAGATCGATGTGAAGCTGGGCGGATTCCGCCATGCGCTCGAACCAGCCGACCAGCGTCTGCGCCGCCGTATCCTGGGTGTAGTTGAACTTCACTTCGCTCTTGTTGTCGCCGCTCTCATAGCGCAGCAGCTTGGTTCCCATGAAGGCTACTTTGGCCGGCGATTCGAGCGGATGCCGGAAATAATCCAGCTTCTGCGCCAGCGCGAAAACCGCCGCGGTTTCTTCCTCCGATAGCTTGAATTTCAGCGGCAGTTGGTCGTCGGGCGCCTCGCGGTATTCGGCATCGCCGGTCTGCGCCGCGCGTACTTCGATGTAGGGCGGGGCGCTGCCCGGAAACGTACGCGAAAAGAACAGGCGCGCATCGCCGGCGCCGAACGCCGTCGCCGCCCAGAGCAGGAGGCAAAGCCGCAACGCACCCTTCATATCCGACCGATCCTCAACCGCGTGGCCTCGTGGTTGGCATGACAAATCGCTACTGCCAGCGCGTCGGCGGCGTCCTCGGATTCGATGGTCGCGGCCAGCCGTAGCAGCGATTTCACCATCAACTGCACTTGCGCTTTTTCCGCCCGCCCGTAGCCCACCACGCTGGTCTTGACCTCGAGCGGCGAATATTCCGCCAGCGCCACGCCGGCTTCCGCCACGGCCAGCAGCGCGACCCCGCGCACTTGCGCCAGCTTCAGCGCGGTTTGCGCGTTGACCGCATAAAACACGCCCTCCACCGCCGCCCCATCCGGGGCGTGCTGCCGCATCAGCGCGCGCAGTTCGCTGCCGATTTTGAGCAGCCGTTTCTCAAACGGCCATTGCGCGCTGGTGCGGATCACCCCCGCGGCCACCATGCTGTGCCGGCTCCCGTCACTGTCGATGACGCCGTAACCGGTGCGCGCCGACCCGCAATCGATGCCGAGCACCCGCACGTTACCGCTCGAGAGCCTCCATCTCCTTCTCGTCGATATCGAAGTTGGAGTAGACGTTCTGCACGTCGTCGTGCTCTTCCAGCGCATCCGTCAGCTTCAGCACGCCCGAGGCGCTCTTGCCCTCCAGCTTGACCAGGTTCTTCGGAACCATGGCAATCGACGCCTCCTCGACCGGAATGCCCGCCGCTTCCAGGGCTTTCAGCACCGCTTCATGAGCTTCCGGCGCCGAAAGGATTTCCCACCGCTCGCCTTCCTGTCGCAGGTCGTCGCCGCCGGCTTCAAGCGCCACGTTCATCAACTGGTCTTCCCCCGCCTTTTCGCCTTCGACGAAAATCTGGCTCTTGCGCTCGAACATCCAGGCTACGCATCCCTGCTCGCCCAGGTTGCCGCCGTTCTTCGAAAAAACATGGCGGAGTTCGCTCACCGTCCGGTTACGGTTGTCCGTGGCCACGTTCACCAGCACCGCCGCGCCGCCCGGCCCGTAGCCTTCAAACATCACTTCTTCGATCTGCCCTCCCTCGATCTCGCCGGTGCCGCGCATGATCGCCTTCTTGATGTTGTCCGACGGCATGCTCGCCGCCTTGGCCGCCAACACAGCGCTACGCAACCGGGGATTGCCGTCCGGATCGCCTCCGCTGCGCGCGGCGATAGTAATTTCCTTGATGATGCGCGTAAACGCTTTGCCGCGTTTCGCGTCGGTAGCCGCCTTCTTGTGCTTGATGGTGGCCCACTTGGAATGGCCTGACATGATGCAACCTCGGAGTGACCCGGCCTCACACGGCCGGGAGAGAACTTGCTTTTGAATTCAACTCATTGAGAATAGCAGAATGGCCCGACCCGCTCAAGGCGAGGCCTCGGTTCAACGTTTTGAGGCCCGCCGGCCCGGCTATCGGGCGCAGGCGTGGCCTGGCCGGAATCGCGCTTCGCTTGGCCTCTACCAAACCCTGCAGGCGTTAGCGCTCACCATCGGCTGGCCTGCCTTGCAGGAAAAGGCCCGTTCGAACTCGGGCATGTTCTCCACCACGCCGTTCACCCGCTCCTTGGCCGGCGAGTGCGGGTCGGTTTGAACTTGCAGGCGGAGCGCTTGCTCCCGCTCGTTCTCGCACCACACCTGGCCGAAAGCCAGAAACAGCCGCTGCTCGGGTGTGAAGCCGTCGATCTTCTTATCATCGCCGTCGATCGTGTTTAGCAACGCCATCAGCGCGATGCGCACGCCGCCGTTGTCCGCCGTGTTCTCGCCCAGGGTGAGCTTGCCGTTCACCGAGGCGCCCGGCGCCACTTGGAAGCCGGAATATTCCCGCTCGATGCAGGCTGCGCGCGCTTCGAACTGCTTGGCGTCTTTGGGCGTCCACCAGTCGCGCAGGTTGCCTTTGGCGTCGAATTGCCGGCCCTGGTCGTCGAAGCCGTGGGTCAGCTCGTGGCCGATCACGGCGCCGATGCCACCGAAGTTCACGGCATCGTCCATCGCGTTGTCGTAGAACGGCGGCTGCAGGATGCCGGCCGGAAAGTTGATATCGTTCATGGACGGATCGTAGTAGGCGTTAACGGTGGGCGGCGTCATGCCCCATTCCTGGCGGTCCACCGGCTTGCCGATTTTATTCAACTGGCGCTGGAACTCGAACGCCTCGGCCCGCATGGTATCGCCCATCAGATCGTCGCGCCGAATCACCACGCTCGAATAGTCGCGCCAGTGGTCCGGGTAGCCGATCTTGTTGGCGATCGCGTGCAACTTCACCAGCGCCTGTTGCCTGGTCTCCGCCGTCATCCACGGCACTTGTTCCAAGTCCTGCCCGAGAGCCTTCTCAAGCGCCTCCACCATCTTCAAGGTCCGCGCCTTGCCCTCGGCGCCGAAGGTCTTCTCGACGAATACCTTTCCTAAGGCCTCGCCCAGTTCGGCGTCGGTGAAATCGACGCAGCGCTTCCAGCGCGGCCGCATTGCGGTGGTGCCGGTCAGCGTTCTGCCGAAAAACTCGAAGTTTTCTTTAACGAACGCCGCCGGCAGCAGGCGAGCCTCGGAATGCAGCAGGTGCCAGGTGAGATAGGTCTTCCAGTCCTCCAGGCTGAATTGTCCGATTGCCCCGTTCAGCGCCTGGAAAAAATCGGGCCACATCACATCCACGGTGGTGAATTGCGGAGAGCCGCTGGCGCGCAGGTACTGCTTCCAATCGAAGACCGGGCTGAGCGCCTCCAACTCCGCGGTGCTCATCTTGTGATAGATCTTCTCCGGATCGCGCCGCGACACATTGTCGAGCGAGCCTTGGGCAAGAGCGGTCTCCATCTTCATCACCGTCTCCGCGCCGGCCTTGGCCTCAGCCGGCTTCTCGCCGGCCAACTCGAACATGCGCGCCACATGCTCCACGTACTTACGGCGCAATTCTTCGCTTCGTGCGTCCTGCTTCAGGTAATAGTCGCGCTCGGGCAGCCCCAAGCCGCCCTGGTCGGCCTGCGCGATCACCTGGTTGGAGTCCTTGAAATCCTGCCCGGAGCCGAACTCGAACATCACGTCTACGCCGCCGCGTTGGAGGCGGGCGACCACCGCGGCAAGTTGCGCCTTATTCTGCACGCCGCGGATTCGCGCCAGTAGGTCTTCGAGCGGCTTCAATCCGTCGGCTTCCACCGCCTTTTCGTCCATGCAAGCCTCGTAGTAGTCGCCGATGAGGCGCGCCGTCGCGTCGCGGCCGGCATCCGGCTTGCTGGCTGCCTCCAGAATTTCGCGCAGCACGTCGCGATTGTGGTCTTCCAACTGTCCGAAACGGCCCCAACGTGCCTGGTCGGCGGGAATAGGATTGCTCTTCATCCAACCGCCGCAGGCGTACTGGTAGAAATCCACGCATGGGCTGGCCGAGGCGTCGATGTTTTTCACGCTGAACTCGAGCACGCTAGCCGGCTTTTCCGGCGCCTGCCCCAAAAGGCTCCAAGCCGCCAGCGAGAGAATCGATAAGAATTTGTACAAAGCGAGACTCCTTCTCTATCACTCTAACTTGCGGCGCCGTGGTCTGGCGCCGGACCGTGCCGGTCAGTCAGAAATCGCCCCAGGGCCGCCTCCGAAGACTTCCGCTGCACAGAGAACAGCATGCACGTTCCATCACACTGTTACGAGAATTGGCACTTGAAATATCGCGCGCCGGACAATACTCTGAGCGTAAAAGGGCCAAGAACGGCGAAAGACGAAGCCAGGAAGATCTGCGACGCCTACCGTGAAGCAGGCGGCAACTTCGTCGACACGGCTAACCTTTACACGAATGGCGCGAGCGAACGCCTGGTCGGCGAGTTTATGGAGAGCCACCGCCAGGAGATCGTGCTGGCCACAAAGTATGCGAATTCGGCGCCGGGCAGAGATCCGAACGCCGCCGGTAATCAACGTAAAATGAAAGCGGGTGCAACGGCAGCGTAGGGCCACGCCGGAGCGCTACGCCTACGGTTCGTGCCGGCGCGCTTTTACGAAGTCGATTTCCTGCTGCTTGGGAATGCCGGGCTCGAAGCACCGGCGGCAGCGCGCCTCATACATATCGGCGGTGCCCACCACGATCAGATCGTCGGAGCCGCGCAGCCGCTGCGTGTGCTTGGCCGGATTGCCGCAACGCACGCACACGGCCAGCGTCTTGGTGATGGATTCGGCCTGCGCCAGCAGATCCGGAATCGGCGGGAAGGGCCGCCCCAGGTAGTCCGTATCCAGGCCGGCGACGATCAACTGCTTGCCGCTGTCGGCCAGCCTTCCCGCTACCTCCACCAGCCCCGGGCCCAGGAAATTCGCTTCATCCACTCCCACCACTTCGGCGCGCCAGTCGATCCGCTCCAGTATCTCGGCAGCAGCGGAGATCACCTGCGAATGCATGCGCAGGTCGCCGTGAGAGACAATCTCCTCGGCCGAGTAGCGGTCGTCAAGCGCCGGTTTGAACACGGCCACCCGCTTGCGCGCAATCATGGCGCGGCGCAGGCGCCGGATCAGTTCCTCGCTCTTGCCCGAAAACATGGGGCCGCAGATTACTTCAATCCAGCCGGCGTTGCCTGTGACGATATCCATACGAACCGTTCAGCATCCCACAGTTAGTGACTCCGCCGCCACTGCGGCTACGCAATCTTCCAGGGCTTCGAGGCCGCCCGTAAAAAAGTGATCCGCGGCTTCGATCCACACAATGCGTTTCGGCGCGGCCCAGCGGGTGAAGGCGGCTTCCAGTTCGGCGCGCGGCCCGTATTGGTCGTGCGTGCTCTGCACGAAGATCTTCGCCGCCGCGCATCGTTCCAGGTACTCCATTCCGCCCATGCTGGTCGGAAAGCCCGCAGCCAGCAGAAAACGCGCGCCGCCGGTTTCGCATCCCAGGCGCGTAATCACCCGCGCGCCGAAGGAAAAACCCGACAGCGCGTAGGGCAGCGCCGGATACCGGGCACGCAGCCACTCGAGTGCCGCGCGGGCGTCTTCGATTTCTCCCTCCAGGTTGGCGTACTTCCCCTGGCTACGGCCCACGCCGCGATAATTGAACCGCAGCGCCACGATGCCGGCGCGGCGCAATCCACGCGCCAACCGGTAGACCACTTTGTTGTGCAGCGTGCCACCGAACTGCGGATGAGGATGGCACACCACCGCCGCGCACCACGGCTCGCGGTCATGCGGCTCTTCGAGCAGCGCTTCCAGGCGCCCCGCCGGCCCGGCGATTTCGTGCGATTGAATACGGCGAGTCATGGGCGATCGGGGCCTAAGCTTGCTGGAGCACGCTCAAAGCCAAAACATGACAGCCACAGATCAACATAGATTGGAAAACAGTTTGCTTATCAGTGTTCATCTGTGTTTATCTGTGGCTCTAAACTCCTTCCTTTCGGACTTTCTTGAGCGGTCCGCCGAGTCTTTGCCAAAAAAGCCTTCATCGGCGATCGGGGCCTAGGCTTGCGGAAGAACCCTCAAAACCAAAACGTGACAGCCACAGATCAACACAGATAAACACAGATTGGAAAACAGTTTGCTTATCGGTGTTCATCTGTGTTTATCTGTGGCTCTAAACTCCTTCTTTTCGGACTTTCTTGAGCGGTCCGCCGAGTCTTTGCCAAAGAAGCCGCGTCGGCGATCGAGGCCTAGGCTTGCGGAAGAACCCTCAAAACCAAAACGTGACAGCCACAGATCAACACAGATAAACACAGATCGGAAACAGTTTGCTTATCAGCGTTCATCTGTGTTTATCTGTGGCTCTAAACTCCTTCCTTTCGGACTTTCTTGAGCGGTCCGCCGAGTCTTTGCCAAAAAAGCCTTCATCGGCGATCAGGGCCTAGGCTTGCGGAAGAACCCTCAAAACCAAAACGTGACAGCCACAGATCAACACAGATAAACACAGATTGGAAAACAGTTTGCTTATCAGTGTTCATCTGTGTTTATCTGTGGCTCTAAACTCCTTCCTTTCGGACTTTCTTGAGCGGTCCGCCGAGTCTTTGCCAAAAAAGCCTTCATCGGCGATCAGGGCCTAGGCTTGCGGAAGAACCCTCAAAACCAAAACGTGACAGCCACAGATCAACACAGATAAACACAGATTGGAAAACAGTTTGCTTATCGGTGTTCATCTGTGTTTATCTGTGGCTCTAAACTCCTTCCTTTCGGACTTTCTTGAGCGGTCCGCCGAGTCTTTGCCAAAAAAGCCTTCATCGGCGATCGGGGCCTAGGCTTGCGGAAGAACGCTCAAAGCCAAAACATGACAGCCACAGATCAACACAGATAAACACAGATTGGAAAACAGTTTGCTTATCGGTGTTCATCTGTGTTTATCTGTGGCTCTA
>CAVXJY010000126.1:0-18176 GCA_963761855.1 Bryobacterales bacterium
TGAAACCTCAACGGACGTCGCCGACTTCGCCGGATCAAACCGCCATCCCTCCGGGCTCCGAAGCCCGCGCCGAGGCGGCTGAGCCCCAAGCCTATGCCTTCGGCCCGTTCCGGCTGGTGCCTGGGGAGCGCATCCTCCGCCGCGGCAACCAGGTTCTGCCCCTTCCACCCAAAGCCTTCGAGACATTGTTACTACTGGTGCGCAACCCCGGCCACTTGATGCGCAAAGAAGATCTGATGAAGGCGTTGTGGCCCGACATTTTCGTCCAAGAAGTCGGCCTGGCCAGCAAGATTTCGCTTCTGCGCAAGGTTCTGTCGCAGGGCGAGTCAGCCGGCTCCTATATCCAAACGGTTTCGAAGCTCGGGTATCGCTTTCTTCCCGCGGTAACACGGATCTGGAATGCCGTACCGGCGGCTGCAAATTCGGCCTCGGCGGAGGAAACACCGCCGGAGCGGGTGATCCGGTTTATCGCGCTTCCGTTTGCGATCATGAACGGCGACGAGCGCATCGCTTTCCTCGGGCATAGCCTGCCTGAGGCGATCTCGGCTTCGCTGGCCGGACTGCGCTCCCTCACCGTGCGCTCCAGCCTGCTCGCAGCGCGCCTGGCGGAAGGCCAACCGGATCCCAGGCGCATCGCACAGGAAGCAGAGGTGGACATGCTCCTTGCAGGCACGATCCTCTGCGACGGCGACCAACTGCGAGTCAGTGCGGAATTAATCAGCGCACCGGCCGGCACTGTGGTCGGGTCTTATGTCTGCCAGATCGGCCGCGATAACGCGATCGAGGTTCAGGACAGCCTGGTGCGCGGCATCGTGGAATTGCTGATGCTGCGGTTGAGCGAGCGCGAGCGGCGGGTGTTGGCGCACAATGTGCCGGCTTCCGCGAGAGCCTATGAATTCTACCTGCGCGCCAACTATGTGCAGCGTCAACGAACCTTTGAGAACGTATCGATGGCACGGGACCTCTACCGCGAATGCCTGGACGAAGACCCGGACTACGCTCCGGCGTGGGCGCGTCTGGGACGGTGCTATCGGTTCCTGGAGAAGTTCGGCCAGGAGGGGCCGCAGAGCCTGGAATTGGCGCAGTGGGCTTTTCACCGCGCATTTGCGTTGAGTCCCGACCTGCCCATCGCGCACAATCTTTACACGTCCATCGAGGCCGATTCAGGAAACGCCCAGGCAGCCGTGGTGCGGCTGCTGGGGCAAGCGGAGAGACATCCCAACGATCCCGAATTGTTCGGAGGCCTGGTTCAGGCGTGCCGTTACTGCGGTCTCCTGGAGGAGTCGATCCGGGCGCACCACCGCGCTCGCCGTCTGGATCCGGAGATCGCGACCAGTGTGGCTCACACGTTTTTCCTACTGGGAGACTACCAGCACGCCCTGGAATTGTACCCCACGGGTGCGCTCTTCTATATGGATCTGGCGGCGTTGGCTGCAGCCGGGCGGGAGGCCGAGGCTATCGAGCTGATGCGCCGCCGCAGTTCTCCCGGCGGACAGTTTCCGGCTATGCTCGACTCCTTGCGTTTCTTCCTCCAGGGCGATCATGCTCGAAGCCTTGAGATTGTCAGGCAGTCACTCGAAACGCATCCAGCGGGGGATCCCGAAATCAAATTCTACCTGGCACGGCAACTGGCCCGAGATGGAGCACACACGGACGCCTTGCAGGCCATACACGAGTTGGCGGCAGAGGGGTTCCTTTGCTCGACTGCCATGCAGCACGATCCGTGGTTGCGCCCGCTCGCTGAGCTTCCTGATTATAGGGACGTTCTAGATGCGATTCTCAGGCGTGAGACGGAAGCCAGAGCGGCTTTTGAGGCGGCAGGCGGACCTCGGGTTCTCTCGTAAGCGCCGTGGGCCATTCCCGGCCATACGGGCCGTTGCTCAGTCGCCGCTAGTCTCCGGCTGCGCGCTTTCGACCAAAGCCGGCTTCAAGCCGCCGTTGAAGTCCCGCCGGCTCTCAGGGGACTGGGCGCCGTGCCACCGGGTGAAGCAGTCCTTTGCCACGCGATAGATCGCGCCGCGGTTCCGGGCGGCCAGCTTCAGCCAACTCCACGCACCCTTCTGTGGGAAATAGATTCCGCGGAAGAATAGCCGTGACATCAAGTGGCTGATCTTGTAAGCCGCCGGCTCATCGGCGATCGACTCGATGGCGCCTTGAATTGCCGCCGGGCTGTAAGAGTTTTTCCAGGCGTACGCGACCTCGTCCTGCACCTCGGGGATGGTGATCTTCAGCGGCGTGTGCGCCATTCGGAACGGAGCGAATTCGAGCCAGTGTTTCGGCCGAGTCAGACGTCCTTCCTTTAGCAGCCGGTCGTACAAAGGCGTAGCCGGAAAAGGAGTGATCTGTCCAAACACGGGCAGCCCGGGCGGCCACTTGCCGACCTCGGCCAGCGTGCGGGCGGCAACTCCGGGAGTGTCGTTATCGAGGCCAAAGATAAACGAAGTGATCGCATACACGTGGCGCCGGGCCAGCGCCTCGAGCACGCGGGCGTAATCCGCCGGCTTGTTGAAGCTTTTATTCACACTGGCCAGATTGGCGGGATCGAGAGACTCCATCCCGATAAAGATCCATTTCCCGCCCGAAGCCGCGATCAAATCCAGCAGCTCTTCATCCTTCAATAAGTTGGCGCTGATCTGCCCCACCCACGACAGTTGAGCGCCGGCCGCAATGATATCGCGCAAAAGCGACTTGGTCCGCTTGGCGTTGATGGCAAAGTTGTCGTCGACGAAAAAGACGGCAGCCTTGCCCCTGCTGCTGCTGGCGCGCTCCTTGATCTTGAGCATTTCTTCGACGATGCTCCGGTTGGACCGGAACCGGATCGAGTCGCCAAAGAAACCCGTCACCGTGCAGAATTCGCATCCATAAGGGCAGCCGCGTCCGGATTCAATGGGAATGATGTGAAATGTCTCCCACTCAAACCCGAAGTGCCGCATCACCGGGCGCAGGAAGCCCGGAATCCGGTTGAACTGCCGCAGGTCGATCGAATCCCAGGGAATCGCCGGGTAGTCCCGCAAGTTCGGCTTGCGTTCCTGCCCGAACGCGTCCACCGGAGAGTAGACTTCCTTGAGTTCGCCCCGCGCGGCATCCTCCACGATTCGCGGCCAGGTTTCATCCGCTTCGCCCAGAGCCAGCGCGTCCGCGTGGCGCGGTCCGCCATCCCGCCCGAGCGCTTCTTCCGGCACCTCCGTCACATGCGGTCCGCCCATGACGACCGGAATGCCGGCCGCGCGGATCGCATCCGCCACCCGATACGCTTTGGCGATCATGCGGGTCATGGCGCCGATTCCGACCAGTCCAATCCGCCGCTCGCGGACGAACTGAACCAGTTCGGCGTCGCTCATCGGCTGCGTGTTGCCATCGATCAGAACCACTTCATGCCCGCTGGGCGTGAGCGCTTGCAGCAGGAACATCCAGAGGTGCGGCATGAAGTTTTGCGTGACACCATTGTCGGGATTGTAGAGGAGGATTCGCAGTTTGCCTGCCCGTTCCAGCTTCGCCTTAGAAGCTGGCCCTTCCTTTCACCGGGGAGTGATCCGCGAGTGCGTACGGATGCAAATTCCAATCGGTGGGTTAATATTAACATCAATCGCCGCGCTACGATGGTCAATAGTGCTCATTCTGGGGATCGAATCTTCCTGCGATGAAACCGCCGCCGCCGTGGTCGAGAACGGTGAAACAGTTGTATCGTCCGTAGTCGCGTCGCAGATGGAGACGCATGGCAAGTATGGCGGCGTGGTGCCGGAACTGGCTTCGCGCGAGCACTTGCGCGCCATCGTGCCCGTGGTGCGGGAAGCGCTGGAGCGCGCCGCGGTTTCGCTGAGCGGCCTGGACGCCGTTGCCGCCACCTCGGGACCGGGCCTGGTGGGATCGCTGCTGGTGGGCCTCACCTACGCCAAGTCGCTGGCCTTCGCGCGCGGCCTGCCGTTGATCGCCGTCAACCATATCGAGGGCCATATCCATGCCGTGATTTTGGAATCGCGGCGCGCCGGTACGCCGGTCGAGTTGCCCGCGCTGGCGCTGGTGGCGAGCGGCGGCCACACCCACCTGTTTCGCGTCGACGAGAACTTCGGCTACGCGCTGCTTGGCAAGACCCGCGACGATGCGGCCGGCGAAGCTTACGATAAAGTCGCCAAGCTGCTCGGTTTTCCCTATCCCGGCGGTCCCATCATCGACCGCCTGGCGCCTCATGGCGACCCGCTGGCGGTGCGCTTCACCTTCGCCAAGATGAAAGGCAACGCGCTTGATTTCAGCTTCAGCGGCCTCAAGACCGCCGTGTTGCGCTGGGTGGAAGCGCGCGATCTGGCTGCCGCCATCGCGGCCCGCCGCACTCTGGCCCGCTCTGAACCGCACGCTTCGCTCGAGCAATGGCTGGCGGTCACGCCGCCCGAGACGCTGAATCTGCTCGCCTCGTTTCAGCAGGCCGTCATCAACGAACTGCTGACGCGGGCCGCCGCTGCCGCGGACCAGATCCACGCTCGCGCGCTGATCGTATCCGGTGGCGTCAGCGCCAATGCCGGTTTGCGCGCCGCCGCGCGCGCTGCCCATCTGCCGTACCCGGTGCACTTCCCCTCGCCCGGGCTCGCCACCGATAATGCCGCCATGATCGCCGCCGCCGCCTTCCCCAAGCTGCTGCGCAAAGAATTCGCCGGCTTCGACACCGCAGCCGACTCCAGCCTCTCCCTGGCCTAAGGTAGCGCCGGCGGTCTTGCCGCCGGTGCCTTGTCCCTGGTACAGCCGGGCGCTCCGGGCACTCACGTTTCGAGCCCGCGCGCGGCTGCTATCATCAGACCGTGGATCAGCCAAGAACAGCGCGCACCTACCTGCTGGTATTGCTTTTTATCGGCCTCAGAGGCTCCGGCAATCTGCTGCTGGCATGGGGAACGAAGCGCCTGCCAGCGGCGCTTACCGTGCACCCGGCGGCGTATCTGCAGTCGATGCTCGATCCCGCGGTGGCAGCCGGCATCGGCATGCTCATCTTCTCGCTGTTCACCCGCATGGCCCTGCTCAGCGTCGCGGACTTGAGTTTTGTCCTACCGGTGACCGCGGTGGGCTACGTGCTCGCCGCCGCGCTGGGCAAGATCTTTCTGCATGAAGAAGTGACCGCCGTCCGCTGGCTGGCGGCTTTTCTCATCTTCGCCGGCGTGGCTGTGGTGGGTTCCACTCCACAAAACACCACCAAGGAAGCGCCCGCCAAATGAAGTGGCTGCTGGTTGCGATCACGGTGGTGGCCACGGCGTTGGCCGACCTGTTGCAAAGCTACGAACTGAAACGGGCGGGCGAACAATCCGTCAGCGCGCGCGGCATCGCGCGCCTGGCGCTGACGGTGGCGCGGCGGCGCTACCTGATCCTCTCCATCGTCTGCTATGCGTTTTCGTTTTTCGCCTTCATGGCGCTGGTGCAATCGCAGCCGCTGAGCTTCGCCGTGCCCGTCTCTGCGGCCAGTTTCATTCTGGAGACAGTGGCCGCCAAGCTGTTGCTGCAGGAACAGGTGGGACCGCGCCGCGCCGCCGGCACACTGCTGGTGCTGGGCGGAATTATTTTGCTGGCGCGCTGATCGCCTGTCGGAGGCGGGCCGGGCGGGCCCGGTCCCTACGGGTCCCGTTGTAGGGGCGATGCACGCCTAACGAAATGTTTTCGAATTACCGAATGTTGCGCTGCTCGCGTTACTCGCGGGCGGCGACCGGGACCAGTGCGCCATCCCGAATGGTGTAATCGTGGCCACGCCAACGCAGTGTGCGGCGGGTGAAACTGGTGGCCCAGATGCCGAAGGCCACCGCATCCCACAGCGGCACCAGCAACAGCTTCCGGGCGATTCCCGGCTGGCGCAAGCCCCAGCCGGCGATTATCCACATCAATAGCCACCGCAGGGCCAGGTACACGCCCCAATACGCCAGCGCGATAGCGGCAGGAGCCAGCGCCAACGCCGCCAGCAGCCACGGCACTGCCTGCGTGAACAGCAGCCCGAAGTGTCCCCAGGGCCGCATGTGCCGCATCACCACCATCCAGCGCAGGCGCTTTTGGAGCAACTCGCGCAGGGAAGTGAAATCGGCCACAGTTTCCACGGTGTACGGCAAGAGCTTCACTTCGTAGCCCTGCTCGGCGATGAGCCGGCCGACCAGCAGGTCGTCGCCGGGGCGGTTCTCAATAGCGCGGTAGCCGCCGAAGCCGGCCAGCCGCTCGCGCGTGGTCGCAATGGTGGGACCCAGCGCAAACTTGACGCCGTCCAACTGCCAGGCCACGATGATGCCGGCATAAAAATCCGATAGCATGCCGGTAGAATGCAGGCGATCGGCGAACGTCCTCTCCTGCGCCGTCACGTAGAAACAAGTGGCCGCGCCCACCTTGGGGTCGGCCAAAGCCGCCACCATGGTGCGCAGATAATCCGGACCCACGCGGACGTCGCTATCGCTGATCACCACCACCGGATGCCTGGCTTCTGCAACCAGCCGGTCGAGCTTGGCAACTTTATCGTTGGCAGCGTCGCGGCCTGACCCGTAGAGCACGCGGATGGAGCGTTCCGGGAACGCGCGGCGCAGTTTCCCAATCACCGGGAGCGCGGGATCCCCGCTATCGCTCACGCAAAACAGCAGCTCATAATCGGGGTAATCCTGACGGCAAAAGCTGGCGAAGTTTTCGTACGCGTCGGGATCCGCGCCGCGGATCGGCTTCAAATTGCTGACAGCGGGCGTAAAGTCGGAGTGGCTGGTCGCACCTCTGCGTGCGGTCCGGAAGAAACGCCAGGTGCTGAAAATGGCAATTGCGTAATAAACCAATGGCGCGGCGGCGATCACGAGCAATATTGTCGCGGTCAGATTCATCGGCGATCCGAGGCTGTGAGCAGAGTCAAGAGACGTGCCCAGCAAGTACACAGGCTATCATCGCCCGCCGCACCGCGGTTTACCTGCATTCAGCAGCCGCGCCGTAGCGGGACCAAGGCAGCGCAAGAAGATTCGGGAGTCGCGTGGCCCACTTCAAGATAACGCAAACCGATCCGCACGTTCACCACGCAAGCCGCATTCGTTCACTGTTGCTGTCCCTGTTGGTTCCAGCCAGAAAGCGTCCCCATTATGCTCGTCTTCCAGCACAGGTGCGTGAAACCGAGAAAGTCGAACGTCTCGGGCTTCGTTCATTCGCACCGCAAGGAGGCTAGCGGATCAAGTCTCGTCGAATGATAGGCGGGTACGCAGCTCGCCAGCAGGGCAACGGCTGCCCACAGAAGCGCCATTGCCGCGAACGTCGCTCCATCGGTGGGACTCAGCCCATAAAGGAAGCTGCGCAGCAGGCGGGTGAAAAGGACCGAGCAGGCCAGGCCAAGGCATACGCCGACCAGCGCGAGAGCGAGGCCATCGCCAATCACGAGCCGAAAAACATCGCGCCGGCGCGCACCTAGAGCCATGCGAATTCCAAATTCCCGCATCCGTTGTCTGGCGGCGAGGGCCATCACGGCGTATAGACCCACTATGGCCACAGTCCATGCGAGCGCACCGAATGCGCCCAACAGGGACGCTTCCCAGCGCACCGGCCAAAGCGACTCGTCCATCTCATCGGTGAGCCTGTCAATCCCGTAGATGCGCAACCTGCCGTCGACTTGCCGCAGCTCCTTTCGCAAGATGGTTGCAAATCGCGCGGGGTCGCCTTCGACCCTGGCCAGCAACGCAACAAACGGGGTGAAGCGCTGCTCCATCGGCAGGAAGACATAGGGACGCGCGCGCGAATCCAGTGAAGTGTAAACTGCATCTTTCACCACGCCCACGACCTCGGCATGAGCGCCGTCTCCCTTTTCGCACCCTGGGCCAATCCGGATGCGTCTCCCTACCGCGTATCCTCCCGGCCAGTACCGCCGGCCAAGGCCTCGTTGA
Organism: Bryobacterales bacterium; assembly: GCA_963761855.1. Classification (GTDB taxonomy): domain Bacteria; phylum Acidobacteriota; class Terriglobia; order Bryobacterales; family Bryobacteraceae; genus Bog-375. The sequence continues at coordinate 7,860 of CAVXJY010000126.1, forward strand.
CAAGGACCACCGGAGGCGCCGCGGAATTGTCGCCCGGCCCAAAAATGCGGCCGCGTGCGAGCGGAATCCCCAGGGTGGAAAAATAATCCGGGCCGATGACGTTTGCGCCTGCGGTGAGTGCCGGCTGGGACGTGTCCGTGCCCTCATTCGCGACGCATTCGGATGGCGTGATCATCGGTGAAGCGTATGAAAGCGTCGCGCTGCTCACGCCCGGCAGGACATTGGGAGCCTGAAGACTTAGGATGCCGTCTCGGTTCTTTTCCTGGGCCAACCCTACACTTCCAGCTTCCAGGGCGCGCGATAGCGGGCTTCGAGATAGGGCTGCGCGCCGGGTTGGCCCACCGTCATCGCCCGGTCGTCCCAGGTGAGCGAGAGGCCGTGGCGCATGGCAATGTTGGCCAGCACGCAGGTGATGGTGGAGCGGACGCAGTTTTCGATATCGCTGATGGGGCGCTGCCGGGTACGGATCGAGTCCATGAAGTTGCGCCAGTGGGGAAGGTTCATTTCCGCCAGCGCAGGGTCGTTCTCGACGACCGGTGTCGCGCCCAGACCATTCTTGAAGATCGCATAACCGCTGCGGTTGACCATCAAAGTCGCTTTGGTTCCATGGAAGGCGGTGCCGTACGTCGAGTTATACAGGGGGAACGCATTCGCTGTGCGGCTTTCGTAGGCGCCGATAAAGCCGGGATAGCGGAACGTCGCCAGCATGGTGTCCGGCGTCTCGGTATTATCGGTGACGTAAAACTTCCCGCCCTGAGCTGAGATTCCGGCCGGCATGGCCTCATCGAAAGCGAACTGGACGATGTCGAGCAGGTGTACGCCCCAATCGGTCATGGCGCCGCCGGCATAATCCCAGAAGTAGCGGAAGGTGGACCATCGGTCCAGTCCCGGGCCGAGGCCCCAGCGGTTGGCATTGAAGGGGCGCGCCGGCGCCGGCCCCAGCCACAGATCCCAATCCAGGCCGCGTGGCGGATCGCTGTCCGGCGGGTTGCCCCAGCCTTCCTTTTTGGTCAAGCCGGCCTGAAAAGTGCGGCAGAAGGTTATGTCGCCCAGGTCGCCGCTCTTGACAATTTCGCGCGCGTTGCGGAAAAACCCGCCGGAGCGTTGCATGGTGCCACCCTGCACTACGCGCTTAAACTTGCGCGCCGCCTCTATCATCTTCAGCCCTTCTGCCACGTACACGCAGGCCGGCTTCTCCACCCACACGTCTTTGCCGGCCTTGCAGGCTTCGACGGCCATGTAGGCGTGCCAGTGATCGGGTGCGGCGATGGATACGGCATCCACCGATTGGTCATTCAATATCTCGCGAAAGTCATGGACGGCTTTGACGCTGCTGAAACCGCTCTGGCGCGCCTGCTCCGCCGCGGCATCGAGGGCCGGCTGGTAGACATCGCACACCGAGACAATTTGAAAGCCCGGCACTTTGGCGCAGAAGCCCATGTTGTCGGAACCCATGCGGCCCACGCCGAGGAAAGCGATGTTGACCTTGTCGTTGGCGCCTTTCAGGTTCCCGGTGAATAGCGACGAAGTCAGCGCCGCGCCCCCGGCCGCTTTCAGAAACGCGCGCCGATCGGAGGATTGGATTGGCATGCCCTCCGTTGTAACAGGTTTGCAGTCACTCGGCCTTGCCCGGCGGATGAACCGATACCTTTCCGTGATCTACCAGAATGTCGTCCGCCGGCCCAACGCTGCCGTAGGAGCGCCCGTTAACCACTAACCCGGAAGGTCCGATGAGGATATCGGCATCGGCGCAGGGGGTGAAGCGGTAGCCGCCGCTGGCGGACTGCCGCGGCGGCGGAACGCTGAAGCGATAGCAATCGGTTACCACTACGCGATGCGGCCCCACCTGCGCCTCGACGCGTCCCAGCAGCAAGTTGTTGGACCGGCCGCAGGCAGAGGCGAAGAGTGCGGCGAGCAGGCAGGCAGCGCTGCGGGTCGTTTTCGTCATCCTTTCCAGTAAATAGTACTTTGCACTATAGAGTCAAGTTTTGGAAAGGGCCATCTCGACTTCCCAGTCCGAAGGCGGGGGCGAGACTGTGAAGAAGTTCACCCGCGCCGGGAGAGAAACATTGCTTTTGGCAGGATGGCTGTTATCAAACTGACGCAGCACCGCCGCATTTGTAGTTAACTGTGAAACCGAAACCGCCGCGCGTGCATTTCTTTTCTTAAGAGGGACTTGGATGGAGACGCAATCCGAGAAGACGACTGCACACCAGACTTTCCGCGTAGACGTACAACTCCACGATCTGCTTGTCAACAAGAACGGCCGCGGCCTCAAGAGCCTGCTTCCCGCGGCGGGGGAACCGCAGGCCCTGCCAGAGCCGGTTTTCCCTGTCCGTCCCGAATTGCAATCGGTGCCGGACCCCGAGGTGTTCCCGGACAAGCGCGACTGGCCGGCGCCGCTGATCTACCGCGCGATGCGCGGCTGGCTGTTTCCTTACGTGCGCTCACGCGTCATGCCCGGGGTTTTTCACCCCATCATCGCGTACCTGTTCACGGAGTGGAAGTGCAACCTGGACTGCCACTACTGCTGGGCATTCGATAACAGCGTAAAGGGGATGACAGAGGACACGGCGCGCCGCTCGATCGACTGGTTGCACGACAATGGCTGCCGCGTGCTGGCATTAATGGGCGGCGAGCCGCTGCTGCGCCCGCAGTTTGTCCACAAGGTCGTGTATTATGCCGCCAAGAAGGGCTTCTGGATCTACGTGCCCACCAACGGGCGATTGTTGCGGCCGGACGTGATTGACCGGCTGGGCGACGCCGGCGTGGCCACGTTTAACCTGGCGGTGGATGCGGTGGAAGAAAAACCGGGCCTGCCCAAAGCGCTCAACCCGATACGCAAGTATTTCGATCACCTGGTGAGGCGGCAGTACCGCTATGGCTATACGGTGTTCTTCAACATGAACATCTGCCGTAACAACATGGACGATATTCGCGAATTGACCGAAATCGCGCGTGCGCACCGCATCGCCACGGATTATCACATCAATGAGACGCCCATGATTGAGCCGGAGCACTTCGCCCATGTGGACGATAACGTCACTTACATCCACCGGGAAGACTGGCCGGCGGTGGACGAGTTGGTCGACTGGCTGATCGAGAAGAACCGGGCCGGATACAAGATGGTGAATTCGGTACAGCGGCTCCATGAGATGCGCGAGTTCATGCGGGGAAAGCTGCAGGAGTGGAACTGCCGCGCGGGGCACAACAACGTGATCGTTCGGGTGGATGGCACGCTGGCGCCTTGCTTCCCGATGTATTCGGCCACTTACGATTGGGGCGCAGTGGGCCAGCACAAGTTCGAGACCAAACAACTGGAAGAAATGAAGGACGGCTGCCAGCCACACTGCTTCTCGACCCTCAACCACAACCTGGCATACTGCTATGACGCCATGCGGGTCGTGCGGTGGCTCGGCAAGCAGGCCCTGCGCGGCTTTCAGGGCGCCAGCGGCAGCTTCAGCTAAGAAGCACGGGGCGGGCCCGACGTAAAGGCCCGCCCCATGCTCTGTCGATCAGAATGTAAAGTGCAAATCCATCTGCAGGAAGCGCGGGCTGCCGATGGTGTGCTGGATCATCCCGAGGCTGCCGGTCGGCGGAATCGAGGGCGGCCCTTCGTAGTAAGGAAAGAAATCGACGTCATTGTTCGGTGCGTCGAAATCGGGGTGGTTGAACAGGTTAAATGCGTCGAAGTTAAAACGCAGCCGGTAACGTTCGCCAATCTGGAATTCCTTGGCGAGCGTGGTGTCGACGCGAAACTGAAAGGGTCCGCGGAAGAGGTTCCGTCCGGTAGTCCCGTACAGCGACTCGTATTCGTCGCATCCCGACGCGTCACAAGGAGGAACGCCGCTGGTGCCCGGCGCCACGAACTGCGGCCCGAAATCGGCTGCGTTGAGAACCGGCTGGCCCGCGTTGACGCCGGTGGTTCCCTGCAGCTCGGCCTGCTTGGAGCTGATGCCGGGCAACATGGGCACGATGGGATTGGTGATGTAATCGCTCGATCCATAATACAAGCTCGCGACCGATCCCGAAAAGTCATAGACGCTGTAGGGTTCGCCGCTTTGGGCCACGATCTGGGAGCCTATCGTCCAGCCGTTCAGAAAATAGCCGAGAGACGGATTGGTGGTCAGTTTAGGAAGGGTGTAACTGACGTTGATCAGAAAGACGTGCGTCTGATCGAAATCCGACGAGGCGTAGTTTGACCCTGGGTTTAGCGGGTTGTTGCCGGTGAAGAACAAGCCCAAGCCGCTCTGTTCGTCGAGCGAGTGTGACCAGGTATAAGAAGCAGTGAACTGCAGGCCGCTGGACAGCCGTTTCCGGGCTTGAAGCTGCAGAGCGTTATAGTTGGAAATTCCTTCGGCGGTGTACAACACGGAATTCATGTCGTAGCCGAGATAAGGCACGCGGGCCGGGGCGTTGCCGGCATATTCGGGAGCCGGGTCGTACGGTTCCGTATCCAGGTAAAGGGGGGTTACTCCGCCATAGGAGGAAGTCTGGCCGTTCACCGGATTCTGCGCCGTGGCGATCGACGGCTGGTTGAAGGGAATCGGCAGTACCTCATGCGAGCCATGGTTGCCGACATAGCCGGCGCTGAAGAGCCAACTGTTCGACAACTGATACTGCACGTCGAAGGTCCAGTTCGTGGTGTAGGGAAGTTTATTGTTAAGATCGTAACCGCCGATCAGGAAAGGTCCAAACAGGTTTCCGGTTGGGTACTTTCCGTTCAGGGTATCGGACAGGTTCGGCAGCAGCGCCGTGAAGGCCGCGGGGCTGGATGGCGGCGCCGGGAACGGAGACGTGCCGAAAGGCGTCTGCAAAGTAGCGCCCGAGCTGGCGAAGATGGCAGTGACAAAGGGCTGCTGGAGCGTGACACCCAGAGGCCCATTGAAGCCAAAACCGGCGCTGGGCGAGAATTCGCTGAAGAATTCGCCCCGGTCATAATAGATGCCGAATCCGGCGCGCACCGTCAGTTTTGGCTTAGGGCTCCAAGCCACTCCAATACGCGGGGCAAGCCCCCATTGGTGCTGCGCCAACAAGGTGTCGCTGGCGCCGGACGTCCCCAGCAGCGCGTTATTGCCGGCCACCTCGAGCCCCGAATTGGTGATGGCGTCTGTCCCGGTGTTATAGGCATACAGGCTGGGGTCGAATGACGTCAGCTTCCCGTACTTTTCCGAGAGCGGTCCATCGAAGTCCCATCGCAATCCCATGGTCAGGGTGAGGTTGCTCAGGATCTTGTAATTGTCGTTGACATACAAACCCGCGGTGTCCGAGCGGTAGTAGCGGCTGGCGCTGCCGGAAAATGCAGCCGAGTCGCTGCCGGTGCGTACGGCGCCCTCCACGAAATTCAGGAAGCTCTTAAAACCGAGAGTGTCGGTGCTGGTGTTGTCATTGACGATGTTGAGCTGCGTGTGAGCCCAATTGCCACCGATGGCGATGGTGTGACGGCCCTTCACCCAATTCACGGCTGATCCAACCTCCCACTGATTCTGGTACATGCCGGCGTTGCCGAAGCTCACGCTCGGCCCAAACTCCAATTCGTCGCTGCCCAGTACGTCCGAGATCTGAACTTGGGGGAAGTCGGAGGCGCCCAGCAGATTCATGCCGAAACTGCTGGGTGAGAATGCCTGTGAGGTAGTCGCGTAGGCTCGCAGGCGCGTGAACCCGGCGTGCTGCTGCCACGTGAGGTTGGGAGCCAGCACAGTCGTGTTATTGATCGCCGCCACCTGGCTTCCCGCTTGAAGTTGCTGCCCGAAGCCCAGCAGATCGCCCACCGCGCCGAAAGGATTGCTGGTCGGGTTGTTCTGCACGTAGTATTTTCCCGTGAGCCGGTCCATGTCGCTCACCACGTAATCTATGTTCGCGATGCCCTGATTCACGCTGGACTGGGCGTTCGGCCCCTGCACCACTGCGTCATAGCCAAGCGCCAGCGCCGTAGTTGGATTCGTAATCTGCGCGCTGGGGAACAGAAACTGCCCGTTGGGAAGCGTCGCCTGGAGCATCTGTTGCGCCACCGGGCTGATCTGCGAGGCGGTGATGGTTTTGCCGTAACTGGTCCCGACGGCGTTGATGATGCCCTGGGTGCTGCGATCGTTGGTAAGCCCTACAGGCACGTCGACGTCCTTGGTGGCAGCCGCCGCGTCAGCGATCCGGGCGCCCTGGTAAGCCAGGAAGTAGAACAGCTTGTCTTTTTTGATCGGCCCGCCCAAGGTAGCTCCAAACTGATTGCGGGCGAGAAACGGGTCCTTGACAGTGATGGCCGGCGAAGCGTTGTAAAAAAACGGCGCCGCATTCCAGAAGCTGTTCTGGAATTCCTCGTAAAGCTGGCCATGAATCTCGTTGGTCCCCGACTTGGTGATGACGCTGATATGAGCCCCGCTATGAGCGCCTTGGGAGGCATCGTACATGGCGGCGTTGACGGATATCTCCTGAATCGCTTCCGGCGGTGGCGTGGGTAGCGCCTGTCCAATCGCGCCGTAGACGGAGGTGCTGGTCTGAATCTCGCCGCCGGCGCCAAAGTTCTCACCAATGTTCAGCACGAAGCGGTTCTCTCCCACTTGGCTTGTCGAATTCCCGTTGAACAGATTGTTGGTATCGACGCCGTTCATCGAAAAGCTGTTGCTGGTGTCTCGATTCCCATTGGCGAAGATCGCCTGGTTACCCAGACCCGCGTTGCTGCCGGCGCCTCCCAGCAAGTCGGCGTGCACGCCGGGTGTGAGGATCGCCAGTTGCGTAAAGCTACCGGTGCCGAGCGGCGTTTCCTGGATGGTCAACTGATCGACCACGTAGCCGTTGGTGGTATCCACCTGGTTCATCAGCGGAACCGCCGTCACTTCCACTGTCGTGCTGACCGCGCCCACGCGCAGACTGCCGTCGACGGTCGTGGTACGATCCGCGTTCACCAGAACCTCGGTATGCGTTTCGGTTTCAAACCCTTCTTTGGTGATCGTCAGTTTATACGTGCCGGCAGGCAGGTTCGAAGCCACGTAAGAACCGTTGGGCTCCGTTTTGACGGTCACTGTAAAGTTGGTCGCGATATTGACTGCCTTGACGGTGGCGGCGGGTACGGCCGCACCGGTGGCGTCCTTAACCGTGCCGGTAATCGAGCCCTGAATCTGCTGCGCGCGCAGCGCGGGATAAGCGCCGGCGCAGATTAAGATCGCCCAGCAAACGGCCTTTCTGAGAAAATCTGTCGGTAAACTATTCATGATTTTTCTCCACGAGACAAAAGCGTTCGATGTAAACAGCACCCCTGGGGTTATGTTGCCTTCCGGACCGAAACCGGTTTCGTGCGCCGGCGGTAGCCAGACGCAACGCTATACAACCAAACCGCGCCCGGAGGATCAGAACGAACGTAGCTGATCCTCAATTACAACTTGGTGAAAGCTTTTCTGGGGAAACCTCAAATCCCCGATTGTGCGAGTATATCAGGCCGAGCGTCGTGTGGGGCAGATAAATGGACCTGGCGGCGGACGCGTGTGCAGGCTGCGGCGGCATCGCCCGCGCCGGTCGCAACAAGAGTTTGGGCCCTGTAACCTGCCTGGTATCCGTGGCGCCTACTTGAGGTTTGACCCGTGCCGGCGGGGCCCGGGTTTATGCCCGGCCGTTGAAGGGCAACGCAAATCGGAGTACAGTTTGTTCTTATGAGAAAACTGGTTCCGGCTTTACTGCTGCTATGCGCGTGGGCCATCGCCGAGAATCCGCGGACGCTGGCCATTCGCAACGCGAAGATCGTGACGGTGAGCGGGCCGGTGATCAACAAGGGCACCGTGGTGGTGCGGAACGGTCTGATCGAGGCGGTGGGCGAAAACCCGGCCGTGCCCGCCGGCGCCTGGACTATCGACGGCGAGGGCATGACGGTTTACCCCGGGCTGATCGACGGCCTGAGCACGGTTGGCATCCCCAGTCTCGCCCCAGCGGCGGGGCGCGGCGGGCGCGGCCAAACGGCGGTAACGCCCGCATCGGCACCCGCTGCCACACCAGCCACAGCGGCGGCGCCGGTGGCGCCGGCAAAGGGGCCGGAGGATCGCCCTGCCACCACGAGCTGGGTTCTGGCGGCCGATGAGATCGACCCGTCCGACCGCCGCATCGAATCTGTGCGCAGCGCCGGTTTCACCACGACGGTGACATTTCCGGCGCGCGGCATTTTCGGCGGTCAGGGGTCGATCATCGACCTGGTTTCGACGGGACGGGCCGGCGAGATGGTGGTGGTCCCGGCGGTGGGACAATACCTGGCCGTCTCGCGCGGCGGCGGAATGTTCGGCGGCTTCGGTCTTGGCTTTCCAAACGCCCTCATGGGCTACATCGCCTACATTCGCCAGATTTACCTGGACGCCGAGCATTACAAGCTGTTGAAAGAGGCTTACGCGCACGACCCGCGCGCCATGGAGCGGCCCCAGTACGATCGGGCGCTGGAGGGCGTGCTCGAATCCAAACGCATTTTGCTCCCGGCCGATCGGGTGGTGGAAATGGATCGCATGCTGCGTTTCGCCGCGGAGTTGAAACAACCGGTGATTCTGTACGGCATGCAGGAAGCTTACCGGGCCGAGGCAGCGCCGCTGCTCAAGAAATATGGCTCGCCCGTGCTGGTAAGCCTGCACTGGAGCGAGCCGCCGCGCGATCCCGATCCGGAAGCCGAGAGGACCATGCGTTCGCTCGAGAACATCGACCAGGGTCCGGCGGCGCCAGGCCTGCTCCAGAAGGCTGGAGTTCGCTTCGCGCTGTACTCCGGCGGCCTGGACCAGCCGCGAGACCTGCAGCGAGCGGTGAAAAAGGCCATCGACGCCGGCTTGGCGCGGCCGGACGCGATTCGCGCCCTGACTCTCTCGCCCGCCGAAATCTACGGCGTGGCGGACCGCATGGGCAGCATCGAGGTGGGCAAGATCGCCAACCTGGTGGTCACCAAGGGCGACCTGTTCGATGACCACACGCGGATCCAAATGATCTTCGTCGACGGCAAGCAGTACAAGCCAGCCGAGGCCCCGGCGGGCGGCGGCCGCGGTGGGGCCGAAGAACCGGGAGTAAGCCAATGAGAAAATCCTGGATTGTGGCGCTGGCTGCACTGGCGCCCCTTTACGCCGATAACATCGTCATCGAGAACGCCACCATCATGACGGTGACCAAAGGCACGATGCAGGGATCGGTGGTGATCAAGGACGGGAAAATCGTCGAGGTCGGCGAGAAGGTCATGATGCCGCAGGACGCCACCATCATTAATGCGGCAGGCCAGTATGTAATACCCGGCATCATCGATTGCCACTCGCATATTGCCGTCGACGGCAACATAAATGAGGGCAGCGTGGCGGTCTCATCGATGGTGAACATCAAGGACGTGATCAACCCCGAAGACATCGCCATTTACCGGGCGCTGGCGGGCGGAGTGACCACCGCCAATATCCTGCACGGATCGGCAAATCCCATTGGCGGGCAAACCATCGTGTTGAAAATGCGTTGGGGCAAGGACGCGCAAGGCATGATCTTCGAGGGCGCGGTACCCGGCATCAAGTTCGCTTTGGGCGAGAATCCGAAGCGGCCCGGCAACCCGCCGGGCGGCCGCGGCGTCAGGTCAACCTTGCCGGCCCGCTATCCGGCAACGCGCATGGGCGTGGAAGACACCATCCGCGAAGCCCTGAACGAAGCCAAGGCCTACAAAGCCGAGTGGGACGAGTACGACGGCAAAGTGGCGCGCGGCGAGCATCCCCTCACTCCCCGCAAGGACCTGAAGCTGGAACCGCTCAAGGAGGTGTTGGAGGGCAAGCGTTACGTCCACGCCCATTGTTACCGCGAGGACGAGATCCTCATGCTGCTCCGCGTGGCGGATGATTACGGATTCAAGATCCGCACGCTGCAGCACGGACTGGAAGGCTACAAGGTGGCCAAGGAGATCGCGGCGGAGGGCACCGGCGTTTCCACTTTCAGCGACTGGTATGCCTTCAAAATTGAGGCTGACAACGCGATCCCGTTCAACGCCGCCATCATGCAGAAGAAGGGTGTCGTGGTCAGCCTGAACAGCGACGACGCGGAGTTGATGCGGCATCTGAACACGGAGGCGGCCAAGGCGATGAAGTACGGCGGACTGACCGAAACCGAGGCGCTGGCCATGGTGACCATCAACCCGGCCAAGCAATTGGGCATCGACAACCGGGTAGGCTCGATCGAGGCCGGCAAGGATGCCGACCTGGTGATCTACGATAAGTACCCACTCTCGGATTACGCCAAGGTGCAAAAGGTGCTGATCGATGGCCACGTTTATTTTGACCGCGATGTAGATCTTAGCGGCCGGCCGGCGAAGGCGCTGGAGAAACAAAAGTTAATCGATCA
>CAVXJY010000127.1:0-148745 GCA_963761855.1 Bryobacterales bacterium
CTTCGATTTCGCGCACTACGATATCGGCGCGGTTGGCCGCACCGGACATATGCGCTGCGAGCGTCAGCTTGAATTTACCGATGCGGTTGGCTTGGATCGTGAATTGCGACGCTCCGACGCGTCCCGCTTCGACCGCGAGGCTCTTTTCAGACACGTCCTGCACCAGCGAAAACCAATCGTCCTTTTCGAGCTTCAGGCTGACATCTCCGCGGCCGCCCGAATAGTTGTAGACCGCGACTGGAATCGAGACGCGGTCGCCTTGCGTGAGGGTGACAGGCAAATCGAGATCGGCGAAGAAATCCTGAAAGACCTTCAGGCTGGAAGAGCCGCTGCCCAGCGCGCCATGCACCGTGGAGGCGAGCATGGCCATGCGCCAGGTGGTAATGGAATCGGCCAGCGGAATCGAAATGGTGGCGCGGCCGTCGCGGTCGGTGATGATCTCGGGATTGATGTAGAGGGCCTCCGGGAAGTAAGAGCGTACGCGCGGCGCGGGCGTTGCGCCGGAAACCGGACCCTTAGCGAAAGCGGGGGCGTACGCAGCATTCAACTGTACGGCGTCCGTCAACACACCGCTGTCCGAGGTCACGGTTTGGCCGCTCCCGGCGACTGCAGGCATCGCAAAACCGCGGCCCACACCGCCGCCGACCCCGCCCATCGCCCCAACCTTAGCCAGTTCCGCGGCGTCCCTCCCGTTGAGGAAGAAGGCGCCGGGGTTGCCTGCTTCGATGACAACTTCCTCCATCGTCGACCCAACGTTCAGAGTCACCGCCAGCTCCGCGCGATCGCGCTCGACCAGCGGGAAACTGCGCGAACTCATGGTGAATCCGGGAGCAGTGACCTGCACTTCATACCGGCCCGGCGGAACGCCTGCGAACTGGAATTGCCCAGCGCCGCCGGATCGCGCCGAGCGAGTTTTCCCGCTCGAGATCTCGCGAGCCACAACGATTGCGTCCGGCACCACTGCGCCCGTGACGTCCGCAACCGATCCTTCGATTTGCGCCAGTCCGTTGAACGGCCCATGATCGTGTTCCAGCCGCAAATCGATGACGCTGCCGTTGGGCTCGACAGGGCCCATCACCTGCCGGCTGGTCACCCGCAGGTAGGCGACGAAATCGTCGCCCGTGCGGAATTGCTTGTCCGGACCGGCGCTGCGTACGATACAGAATCGGCCCATGGGCTCGAAATCGAACTTGGTGCCCCAGGCGTCGCGCAGTTCGGGCGAGCCGCTCGCCTTCAGCCGGGCAGCTAGTTGGATGATGCCCGCCTCGGGATGTTGCGCATACGCGCGCGTGAAACTCTCCGCCACCCGTTCCACTTGGGCCTGGAACTTCACCTGGTAACGATTGGCATATTCCGCATAGCGGTTTTGCGGCACTGTCCGCCCGAATTCCCGGTCAAACCGGTTGGTATTCACCATCTCAGTCGCCGCGAAGAGCGCCCGCGCGGCCAGATCTCGCCGAACCACTCCCGCCGTCTCCACCACCTCCGGCATCCCGATGGAGTGAATCTCGTAGCGCGGCTTCATCGCCTCCTGTTCCAGGTAGAAGAATACTTTGGCGAAGCCTGGCTGTTTTTCAGCCAGGGCGAACACGGCCTCATCCACCACTTGCAATCCCAGTGCGGCCTGCACCCCTTCGCCGCGCTGGTTGGTCACGCGGAATTGGATGTGCGCATCGTCGCCGGGCTTGTACACCGCCGCGTCCGTGGTGGCTTCAATCTTCAACTCGCTGGCCGGCTCGACGAACACCAGCCGATGGTCCGCCACCGGGCGCGCGTCGCGGCCGAAGAGGTAGGCGTCGAAGTCCACTGTGCCGGCGAGCTCGGGCGTAGCCGTCAGATCTAACTCGGCCTGGCCGTTCTTCATATCCAGATCGCGCGTCAGCACAGTCTGCCCGTCCTTCACCACGTCCACATACACGGCGCCCTGCTGCCTGGTGGAGAACACGCGAAGCTGGATGCGGTCTCCAGCGCGATACACGGCGCGCTCCGTGCGCAGCAGAATCTGCTCCGCGCCCTGGCGAAGCTCGAGCGGCACGGACCTGGTGACTTCATAGCCCTCTTGATCCTTGGCCTCGATCTCCAGCGTGCGCGGAGTGGATGCCGCCACCAGCCGAACCAGCGCCACACCGCTGTCGCCGGTGGTAACACTCTGTTCCGCATTCCCCGTGGCGCGCACCCGCAGTTCCGTCTTGGCGGGTTTGCCATCGGCGTATGAGGTCAGCACGAAGACCTGATTCGAGAGGCCCGGAATCAGCGTGCCGCCTTCCGGCATCGCCGTGATCAGCAGCGGCGATTCACTCACCGTGATCGGCTCCCCCCGTGTCTCGGAATGGCCGGCCGAATCCTTAACGGTGGCCTCTACCAACACGTGCGCTGCGCCTTGGTTGAGCGGCCGCCCGGCAAAGTAGCGCGGCAACGTTAAGTCGAAACGATACGCTCCCTCCGCATCGGTCTTCCCCTCCACCGAACCCACCTTGAACACAGCTACATCCATGCCCGATGCCTTCACCGTGACATCGCCGTTATCCACGGTCTTGCCGAAGAAGTAATTGGCGCGGACCGTGCCGGTTACGTGATCTCCCGGCCTGTAGCCGTGCCTCGCCTTTTCGCCTTTTTCCGCAAAATCCACAGCCACTTTGAATTTGGGCAACACATAGCGCTCGACGTCGAGCGCGATCTCGGCGGTGTTCCGCGCGGCGGCCCCGGGTTCGCCCCCATCCATCAGCGCCCGCAGATGGTATGTGCCCAGATTGACCTCGTCGGCCAGCCCGAATTCCGCCGACGCGATTCCGAACTCATCGGTGCGAACAGCCTTTTTGAAGACCTTATTGCCGCGAGAATCTTCCACTTCAAAGGTCAGATAGCGCGCGGCTGCCGCCTGGTGAGCGGCGCGGTCCAAGGCCAGCGCACGCACATGAATGGTCTGGCCCGGCTGATAAATCGGTTTCTCGGTAGTCAATAAGATCGAAACTTTGTCTTCCAGGCGCACCGGTTGGGTAAAATCGGCGGAACCTAACGGCGTATCCACCACATAGCGCAGTGAGTAATTGCCCACCACACCCGCCGGGAAGCGGAACTGTGCTTCCGCGGTACCACGCCGGTTGAGCGGCCCCGTGAAAAGCACCCGATTCGGCACGCCGGTCCTCACCAGCTCGATCTGCACCGAACTCGGCCCCGCGACGGGAGCATTCTTCGAATCGGTGGCGATCACTCGCACTGCCGCCTCGCCTCCGCTCAGATAGGATTGCTGGGCCAATACGTGGACCAGCGGCGTTCGCAGGATTTCCGAAATGGAATCCGCGCCTTCGATAGCCGCGCTGGATGCGCCCGAATAAACGAAGCGGTAGTGCACGCGCTGCCACACCAGGTCTTCGATGGCGAGCTCCTTGTCGAGTTTGAGGTCCGCTCGCCACGATCCCTTACCCTCCGCGAGGGTGACCAGCCGCTCCGACCGCCCCAAGACTCCATCCTCGGGATTCAGAACTTCGATGGTTAGTTTTCCAGCGCCGTCGTGCGGTGCGGCGTAGGGTATCTCCACATGCAGCGCACCATGCGAGTAAATGGCTGTTGGTGTGTCACTATCTTCGGCATGCGCGCGGAAGGCCGTTCCGACAATCGCCACTGAAGCTAGAACCAGCAATGCGGCGGTGACATATTGGGCTTTCATGGTGCCTCCATAACTCCGGTCAGACGCCGGCAAATTAGACTCTGGGAGCGAAATAATAGCTACCGGCGTAATCCTTTGCCCCGGCGACTCACTGTGAAATGCCGCCACTGCGCCGTTCCTTTCATCGCAGCGGCGGCCGGTTTCGTGATGCGGTCGCAGGATCCGGCCAGGATCGCCGGAGGCCCAGCCCGGCAAGGCCAAGCCCGGTTGCTTCGCCGCGCGCGATGACTCATAATGGGCAAATTCTCGTGTTTAGGGTCGTCGCAACTGTCCCATCGGGGCTTGGGATTGGCGACGGCGGGAGGAGCCATGCCACGCAACGTCCGCTGTTCGCTGATCCAGGCATCCAACCCATCGCCTCCCGATGCGTCACTTGACGCCACTAAGAAGGCCATGATCGACAAACACATCGGCCTCATCGCCCAGGCGGCAGCGGCGGGAAGCCAGATCACGTGCCTGCAAGAGATGTTTTACGGTCCGTATTTCTGCGCGGAGCAAACCACGCGCTGGTATGATTACACTGAGCCCGTGCCCGACGGGCCCACCATCAAGCTGATGCAGGACCTGGCGCGCCAGCACCACATGGCTCTCATCGTTCCCATCTACGAGCGCGAGCAGGAAGGGATCTATTACAATACCGCGGCCGTCCTTCAGAACGATGGCACGTTCCTCGGCAAGTACCGCAAGACTCATATCCCGCATGTCGCGCCGGGTTTCTGGGAGAAATTCTATTTCCGGCCGGGGAATCTGGGGTATCCGGTCTTCGACCTGGGGTTCACGCGCATCGGCATCTACATTTGTTATGACCGCCATTTCCCGGAAGGCGCGCGCGTACTGGGCCTCAACGGCGCAGAGATCGTTTTCAACCCCTCGGCCACGGTGGCGGGGCTAAGCGAGTACCTCTGGAAACTGGAGCAGCCGGCCCACGCGGTCGCCAACGGGTACTTCATGGGCGCCATCAATCGCGTGGGCGTGGAAGCGCCGTGGAAGATCGGCGAGTTTTACGGCTCCAGCTATTTTTGCGATCCGCGCGGGCGGGTTTTCGCCCAGGCGTCGCGCGACAAGGACGAAGTGCTGACTGCCGAACTCGACCTGGACATGATCGGCGAAGTGCGCAAGACCTGGCAGTTCTTCCGCGACCGCCGTCCCGATATGTACCAGGAGCTGGTGAAAGCGTAAATAGCGGGTCGCCGTGCGCGGGCCGGTCCTGGTCCCGTGCGGTTGTATCTTGGAGGGAGGGGGCCTCAAAAGCTATGACCAAAGACGAAATCATACTCGCCAACAAAGAATTCCTGTTCCCCGCGGTTTTTCATTACTACAAAGAGCCGCTGGTAGTGGCGCGGGCCAAAGACCAATACGTCTGGGACGCCGATGGCAATCAGTATCTGGATTTCTTCGGCGGCATCGTCACGGTGAGCGTCGGCCACTGCAACGATCAGGTGAACGCGCAGGTGCATCGCCAACTCGATACCTTGCAGCACGTCTCCACGGTGTTCGCTAATGAGCCGCAGGCGGCGCTGGCCAAGAAGATCGCCTCGATCACGCCCGGCGGCAAGCTCACCAAATCGTTCTTTACCAATAGCGGCACGGAGGCCAACGAGACCGCAATCCTGGCCGCGCGCTGTTACACCGGTAACACGGAAATCGTGGCGCTGCGCCACTCGTATCACGGGCGGTCCGCCACGACGATGTCGCTCACCGGGGTCAGGTTCCTGGCGGCTGGGCCCGCCTTCGGCCGGCATCGTGCACGCGCACAACGCCTATTGTTACCGCTGCCCGTTCGGCCTCACCTATCCCAACTGCGAGGTGCGCTGCGCTTCGGACATGGAGGAACTGATCCGCAGCTCCACCGGCGGGCGCATCGCCGGCTTCATCGCCGAACCGATACAAGGCGTAGGCGGATTCATTACACCTCCCAAGGAATATTTTCAGATCGTCGAGCGCATCGTCCGCAACCACGGCGGCATTTTCATCAGCGACGAGGTGCAGACCGCGTGGGGACGCACCGGCGGCAAGTGGTTCGGCATTGAACAATACGGCGTAACGCCGGACGTCATCACCAGCGCCAAGGGGCTGGCCAACGGCAGCCCGATCGGCGTCACGGTCGCGAAACCCGAGGTGGCCGATGCATTCAAAGGCCTCACCATTTCGACTTTCGGCGGTAACCCGGTAACCGCTACCGCGGCCAATGCCGTGCTCGATTACATCGAAGAGCACAACTTGCTGGCTAATTGCGCCACCACGGGCGCGTACCTGCGCGCGGGCCTGGAAGAGTTGAAAAGCAAGCATGAGCTGATCGGCGACGTTCGCGGCATGGGCCTGCTGCAAGCCCTCGAGCTGGTGACGGACCGGCAGGCAAAGACGCCCGCGGCCGCCGAAACCGCCCAGGTGCTGGAGGCGGCGCGCGAAAACCGGCTGATCATCGGCAAAGGCGGAATGTACGGCAACGTGCTTCGCATTTCGCCGCCCATGAACGTGGGGCGCACGGACGTGGACCAATTCCTCGAACTGCTGGACCGGAGCCTGGCGATGTGCGAGGCGCCGGTTGCCAGAGGCGCCCGGTGACGCAATCGGTGGCGCCGGATCACGAGCACGAGGAGCGATTCGCCGACATCCATCCACCGCTCGACGGCATCTCCGCGATCGCCGAAGCCAGCCGCTGTCTGTATTGTTACGATGCGCCCTGCAGCGCCGCCTGCCCCACTCATATCGATGTGGCGCGCTTCATCAAGAAGATCTCGACGGGCAACCTGCGCGGATCGGCCCTAACCATTCTCGATGCCAACGTGCTCGGCCTGAGCTGCTCGCGAGTCTGTCCGGTGGATGTGTTGTGCGAGGGCGCGTGCGTGCTCCATCGCTACAACCAGAAGCCCATCGAAATCGGCCGGCTGCAGCGTTACGCGATGGATCGTTTCTACGAGAAGCCCGACCCGCAATGGTGCGCGATTCGCGCGCCCGCGCGCCCGGCCCGAGTGGCCTGCGTGGGAGGCGGCCCGGCTTCGCTGGCCTGCGCGGCGGAACTGCGCCGCCATGGTTGCCCGGTCGTGATCTTCGACAATCGCCCGCTGCCCGGAGGTTTGAACACATACGGCGTGGCCGAGTACAAGCTGCGCCCGCGCGACAGCCTGCGCGAGGTCGAATTGGTCCGTTCGCTCGGCGTGGAGTTCCGCCAGGCCGAGGTGGGTAACGAGGTGAGCCTCGAGCAAGTGGAAGCTGAGTTCGCACTTGTCTTCCTGGGCATGGGTTTAGGGGCGATGCATCGCCTGGGCATTCCGGGCGAGGAATTGCACGGGGTGATCGACGCGCTCAGCTTCATCGAACGCTACAAGACAAACGCGGGCTTCCGGCCGGGCAGGCGGGTGGTGGTGATCGGCGGCGGCAATACCGCCATCGACGCCGCCAACGCCGCGCGCCGCCTGGGCGCGGAGGAAGTCCACGTCTATCTACCGCCGCTCGGAACGCGAAATGCCCGCGTTTAAGGCCGAATTCGAACGGTCCAAGCGGGAAGGAGTGCGTTTCCACTGGCTGCGCCAGCCGGTCGAGATTCTCGATGCCGAAGGCTACGCTGTGTCCGTCAAGTTCGTCGAAACCCGCCTGGACAAGGCCGACGCTGCCGGCCGGCACAGCGTCACGCCGGTCGAGGGTTCGTTTTGTTACGAAGCCTGCGACCTGGTGATACCGGCGATCGGCCAATCGCGGCTCACCAGGTTGCTGGCCAGCACGCGCGCGGTCGCTCTCGAAGGCGGCCTGGTGGTGGTGGACCGCAGCACCGGCAGAACCGCCAACCCGTTCTATTACGCCGGCGGCGATTGCATCAATGGCGGCCGCGAAGTGGTGGACGCAGTGGCCGACGGCAAACGCGCCGCTCTCGCCATGGCCGCGCGGCTGGAGGAGATCTCGCATGCCTGACCTGGCCACGAATTTCGCCGGAATTCGCTCCCCGAATCCATTCTGGCTGGCTTCCGGCCCGCCGACCAACTGCGGCGACCAGGTAATGCGCGCGTTCGATGCCGGCTGGGGAGGCGCCGTGTGGAAGACTCTGGGCGAGCCGATCGTCAACGTTTCTTCGCGTTACTCCTCGGTGGATTGGGCCGGCCAGCGCATGATGGGCCTGAACAACATTGAGCTCATCACCGACCGGCCGCTCGAAACCAACCTGCGCGAAATCGCCGACGTGAAAAAGCGCTATCCGAAACACGCGGTGGTGGCCTCGCTGATGGTCGAATCGAAGCGCGAGGCGTGGCACGACATCGTCAAGCGGGCCGAAGGCGCCGGCGCCGACGGCCTGGAGCTGAATTTCGGCTGCCCGCACGGCATGAGCGAGCGCGGCATGGGTTCGGCCGTCGGCCAGGTGCCCGAGTACACGGCGATGATCGCGGAATGGGTGAAGGAGGTGGCGCACACGCCGGTGATGGTGAAGTTGACGCCCAACGTTACCGACATTCGCACTGTGGCGCGCGCCGCCAGGCAGGGCGGCGCGGACGCGCTTTCCGCCATCAACACCATCAACTCCATCACGGGCATCGATCTCGACACGCTGACGCCGCGGCCCGACGTGGGCGGCGCTTCCTCGCACGGCGGGTATTGCGGCCCGGCCGTTAAGCCTATCGCGCTCCACCTGGTTGCGGAGATCGCCTCCGACCCCGCGGTGGGTCTGCCCATTTCCGGCATCGGCGGCATAGGCGGCTGGCGAGATGCGGCCGAGTTCGTGCTGCTGGGCTGCGCCACTGTGCAGGTATGCGCCGCGGTAATGCACCACGGTTACCGCATCGTGGAAGACATGATAGACGGCCTCCAAAACTGGATGGAGGAAAAGGGATTCCATACGGTCGACGATTTCCGCGGCCTCTCTCTCGCCAAAATCACCGAGTGGAAGCACCTGGATTTGAATTACAAGATCGTGGCGCGCATCCACCCCGATTTGTGTATCGGTTGCGACCTTTGTTACATCGCGTGTTGGGATGGCGCCCACCAGTGCATCCACCGCGATGGCTACACGAAGCCGGAAGCCGCCGAAGCAGCCAGCCGCGCCAGCATCGCCGTCACCCCCATCGCGCGCCTCGATGCACCGGCCGGCGCCGCGGGCAAGACGCCGCCGGAGAGGATTCCTCGAGTCGATGAAGCCGAGTGCGTAGGTTGCAACCTCTGCTGGCTGGTATGCCCGGTTCCCGGTTGCATTACCATGGACAAGATCGAAACCGGACACGCGCCGGAATCGTGGGCGCAGCGGGTAGCGGAAGGATCACCATGAGCACGCTGATTCAGAACGGCACGGTGGTTACGGCTCGCGAAACCAGAGCGGCCGACGTGCGGATTGAGGGCGAACGCATCGCTGAAGTCGGCCCGGGTCTCCAGCCACGGCCTCAGGAGAAAGTAATCGACGCCGCCGGCACCTACGTTATCCCCGGCGGCATCGATGCCCATACCCACCTCGATATGCCCTTCGGCGGCACGGTCTCGAGCGACGATTTCGAAACCGGGACTCGAGCCGCGGCCTTTGGCGGCACCACCACCATCGTGGACTTTGCCATCCAGGGCCGCGGCACCCGCATGCGTGACGCGCTCGACACCTGGATGAAGAAGGCCGAAGGACGCGCCTCCATCGATTATGGCCTGCACATGATCGTCACCGATCTCGCCGGGGCCGGCCTGGAAGACATGGACGACATGGTGCGCGAAGGCGTGGCCAGCTTCAAGCTGTTCATGGCCTACCCCAACGTGCTGATGGTGGATGATGGCACCATTTTCAAGGCGCTTTCGCAGACCGCCAAAAACGGCGCTCTGATCTGCATGCACGCCGAGAACGGCAGTGTCATCGACGTGATTGTGGCGCGCGCCCTGGCAGAAGGCAAAACGGCGCCGGTATACCACGCCCTCACCCGTCCGCCGCGCGCCGAAGCAGAGGCCGTGCACCGCGCCATCGCGCTGGCGGAAATCGCCGGTGCGCCGGTCTACATCGTCCATCTCTCTTCTGAAGACGCACTAAACGAGGTGCGCGAAGCGCGCGACCGCGGCGTGCCCGCCTTCGCGGAAACCTGCCCGCAGTATCTCCTACTGTCGATCGACGATTTGGCGCGCCCCGGCTTTGAGGGCGCCAAATACGTGTTTACGCCGCCGCTGCGGCCTAAGGAGCACCAGCCGAAACTTTGGGATGGGCTGAAGGACGACCATCTGCAAGTGGTCTCCACCGATCACTGCCCATTCTGTTTCAAGGACCAGAAGATCCTGGGCAAGGACGACTTTACCAAGATCCCCAACGGAGGCCCTGGAATCGAAAATCGGATGCAGTTGATTTACCACCACGGCGTGAATGCGGGCAAACTCACTCTCAACCGTTTCGTCGAAATCACCTCGACTGCGCCGGCGCGGATCTTCGGTATGTACCCACGCAAGGGAGAGATCGCCGCCGAAAGCGACGCGGACCTGGTGATCTGGGATCCCGCAGCGCCGCACACCATCAGCGCCGCCACGCATCATATGCGGGTGGATTATTCGATGTTCGAAGGATTCCAGGTTCGCGGCAACGCGCGCACCGTACTTTCACGCGGCGAAGTGATCGTAGATGGCGGCCGGTTTTTCGGCTCCAGCGGCCGAGGCCAGTACCTGAAACGCACAGCCCACGGCGGAGCGTGGAAATGATGTTGCGAGGTCACTTCGGGCGAAAGAACTGGCCTCGCAAGGAGAAAGCCCGGCCCAACACCGGCGGCAAAGACCGCCGCTACAAGACTCTTTTTTAGAAGCGCATGACCGGCCGCGACCCATCCCTGTATAACCCCGACCTGGCTCCTATTCCGCTGGAGCGGCGCACCTGGGGCGTTTATAATTACGCCTCGCTGTGGGTGGCCATGTCGGTTTGCATTCCCACCTACATGCTGGCGTCGGGGTTGATCGCCGGCGGGATGAGTTGGTGGCAGGCAGTGGGCACGATTCTGCTCGGCAACCTCATCGTACTGGTTCCCATGTTGCTCAACGCCCACGCGGGCGCCCGGTACGGCATTCCGTTCCCGGTCTTTGTGCGCGCTTCGTTCGGCGTCCGCGGCGCCAACATTCCGGCCGTGCTGCGCGCGTTGGTGGCATGCGGCTGGTTCGGCATCCAGACCTGGATTGGCGGGCAGGCCATTTATTCCATGCTGAAGATCGTCTGGCCGGCCGCCGGTGGCATTGCCGGCGGCGTCTGGATATGTTTCCTCGCCTTCTGGGCGCTGAACATGGTGGTCGTTTGGCGCGGCATCGACACCATCAAGTATCTGGAAGGCATCGGCGCGCCGTTCATGCTTGGCATCGGCTTGCTGCTGTTGTGGTGGATCACCGGGCAGGCCGGCGGATTCGGCCCGGTGCTCAGCGCGCCCAGCCGGTTTGGATCGGCGGCAGAGTTCATGCGTTTCTTCATTCCATCGCTCACAGGGATGGTGGGCTTTTGGGCCACCGTGGCGCTGAATATTCCGGACTTCACCCGCTATGCCAAATCGCAGCGCGCCCAGGTGCTGGGCCAGGCCTTGGGCCTGCCCGCGGCGATGACGCTTTACTCGTTCATCGGCGTGGCCGTGACCTCAGCTTCGGTGGTTCTGTTCGGGACAGCCATCTGGGACCCGGTGGAACTGCTCGGCCGCTTCCATCAGCCCATGGTCGCGTTGGTAGCGCTGGTGGCACTGCTCATCGCTACCCTGAATACCAACGTGGCCGCCAATGTGGTTTCGCCATCGAACGACTTTTCCAATCTCAACCCGCGGCGCATCTCGTTCCGCACCGGCGGCATGATCACCGGAGTGGTGGGCGTGTTGATGATGCCGTGGAAGCTGCTGGGCGATTTTAGCTCCTACATTTTCGGCTGGCTGGTGGGATATTCCGGCCTGCTGGGGCCCATCGCGGGCGTGATGATTGCGGACTACTTCGTGGTGCGGCGCACGCGCTTGAAGGTGGAAGACCTCTACTGCCGACGCGGAGCCTATGAATACGAGGGCGGGGTAAACTGGCGCGCCGTGGCGGCGCTGGCTGCGGGCATCGCAGTGGCGCTCCTCGGGTTGGTGGTCCCGCCGCTGCGATTCCTTTATGACTACGCCTGGTTTGCGGGCTTCGGCGTTGCCGCGGCCCTGTATGTGTCCTTGATGCAACGCACGCCGGCGCCTGTGGAGCTGCCGGAATGGGAGGGAGAAGGATGATTGCCAGTGAATCCGCCGTTCAAACGGTGGGCTTCTATGTGAACGGAGCTTGGGAGACGCCGCCGGACGGGACCGCGCACCCGATAACGAATCCGGCCACCGGCGCCACGGTGGCCCAGGTCGCTTACGCCACCGGCGCCGATATCGACAGGGCTGTCCGCGCGGCGCATGACGCGTTCCTCGAATGGCGCGAAGTTCCGGTGGTAGATCGCGTCCAGGCCCTGTATCGTTTCAAGGTCCTGCTCGACAAGCATGCTGCCGATCTGGCCGCCATGCTCACCCGCGAAAACGGCAAGACCGCCGATGATGCCAAAGCGGAAGTCCACCGCGCGATTCAGATGGTGGAAGTGGCTTGCGGCATGCCTAGCCTGATGATGGGCGATTCGCTGAATGACGTTGCCAGCGGTATCGATTGCAAAACCGTTCGTCAGCCCATCGGCGTCTGCGCCGGCATCACGCCTTTCAATTTCCCGGCCATGGTGCCGATGTGGATGTACCCGTTCGCTATCGCCTGCGGCGACACGTTCGTGCTCAAACCTTCTGAAAAAGTGCCGCTGACGCCCAGCCGCGCCGTGGAACTATTGCATGATGCGGGCTTGCCCGCTGGCGTCCTCAACCTGGTGCATGGCGGCAAGGAAGCGGTGGATGCATTGCTCCATCATCCGCTGGTCCGCGCGGTTTCCTTTGTCGGCTCAACCCCGGTGGCGAAGTACATTTACTCGACCGCGGCCGCCCAGGGCAAGCGCGTACAGGCGCTGGGCGGCGCCAAGAATCATCTGGTGGTGATGCCGGATGCGGACATGCCGAAAACCGTCGAGGCCATCATGGGGTCGGCGTTCGGCGCGGCGGGCGAGCGCTGCCTGGCCGGCAGCGTACTGGTTGCGGTGGGAGATGCGGCCGCTCCGCTGCTCGATCTGTTGACCAAACGCGCACGAACCTTAACGGTAGGCGATGGCTCGCAGGCCGGTGTCGAGATGGGGCCGCTGGTCACGGCCGATCACTGGAAACGCGTTGCCGGCTACATCGAAAAGGGCGTGGCCGAGGGCGCTACGCCACTCTGCGACGGGCGTGAGCTGCCAAAGGCGGCCGACGGCTTCTTCCTTGGCCCCACCATCTTCGACCATGTCACGCCCGAAATGACCATCGCCCGCGAGGAGATTTTCGGCCCCGTTCTCTCCGTTATTCGCGTCGAGAGCCTGGACGAGGCTATCGGCCTGGTGAACCGGTCTCCGTTCGGCAATGCCACTTCCATTTTCACCACGAGTGGCAAGGCGGCGCGCGAATACTCTTCGCGGATCGAAGTTGGTATGGTCGGAATCAATGTCGGCGTTGCCGCGCCCATGGCCTTTTTCCCCTTCGCCGGTTGGAAGAATAGTTTCTTCGGCGATCTGCATGCCCACGGCAAGGACGCCGTTGCGTTTTACACCGAGCAGAAGGTCATCATGACTCGGTGGTTCTGACGCGCGATTGACAGAAAAGGGCGAGCCAGTAGTAACGCGTGCATGACTGCCAGTACGCTCGACTTTCGTTAACGTTGCCATATTTGCTATCACTTGATTTTCTGACACTTACGGCAATACGCTGCACGAATTGGCACTCCACTGCCGGTTCCCGTCTCCGTGTCCAGCCGGACCTTTACGCACGGTACCCTTGGCCCGGTTCTAAGCTTACTAGCCCGCCAGAGGACGTTCCTTTTCGGCTCCAATGGCGGCGGCAGGCAATATAATCGTCAGTGACTGGAAACGGGATATGGGAGTCCGAAATGAAAATCTCGGATTGAATGAATCGAGGCCAGAACGCGGCGGCGGAGGACTGAAGATGCACGCGCGGCGTGTCGTGCGTCTTCTTGTGGTCCTGTCTGTGGCGGTGGGCGGGATGTGGGCAGGGGCGGTTCCAATCAACATCGTCAACTACTCGTTTGAAGACCCCTACTGCCTCCCCGCCGGACAGCCCTTGACCATACATGTTGTCTGCGCACCGGTGGGTTGGAACGCCCCAGGTGGTAGTAACGGCGAGGCATTTCTGCCTGACAATATCTGGACCAGCGTTCCACAGGGCGTGCAGGTGGGATACAGCAATGGCCCCGGCGACACCCTGACACAGACCCTCACAACGGACATCGCCCCGAACACTACCTACACCCTATCGGTGTGGGTGAGTACGCGGGTTGGAGGAGCGTTCGACCCCGAGATCGAATTGCTGGCGGGCGACTCCCTCACCTCATTGATCACGCTGAATAACAGCAACCCAGGCACCAATCTGGCGCCGACTCTCATCGACTATGAAGGGCTGGAGCAGTATACCTGGGTGGACTGGACGGCGACGTATACGACATCCAGCTCCGGCGCGGTCATCGGGCAACCCTTGGAAATCTCGCTCGGTGCCGATGCCGTCCAGGTGGATTTTGACGACGTCACGCTCACTTCCGACGACCCGTCTGTGCCCGAGCCGGCGATGTTCGTGCTGGTGGGGGTTGGGCTGATCGTTCTGGCGACCCGTCGCCGCTGCGTCAGGTGAAGTAGTCTCATCGCTCTGGTGTTCCGTTTCCCCCCACGCGCCCCAGCCGCATTCAGCGGACAGGCCGACTTCCGCTCCTTTGGATTGACAGGAACTGCACGCAGGGCACATAATGTGTCGGACAATCCGATTGGCCGGCTACATTCGTGGTGTGGAAAGCGCCGGTTTCGCCACGTGGCGTTCAAAACGTCGGATGTCTCGGACACCATCCGGAGGATTTAGCAACTATGCCCTTTGCGTCCGTCTTCCAAAAGAATTGGCCGTTATTCGTCTCAGGCGCGCTCGCGCTGGTGGGTGTGACCATCTTTCGCGTGTGGCTGAACTGGGGTGCGCTGGGTTTGACAGTTAAACTGACCGATCTGACTAACTTATTGGCACCTCTTGCGTTTGCCGCGGCTGTCATCGAGCGCGCGGTCGAGATCCTGGTGAGCCCCTGGCGCGACGCGGAAGCAAGTAAGCTGGGAAAAGCTGTGGACGCCATCAAAGCCAGGCCGGCCGATCCCGCTGCGAACGCGCAGAACGCCGCGGATCTGCAAGTCGCCACAGACGAACTCGCCGAGTACAAGGGGAATACGCAACGCTACGCATTTGCCGTTTCACTTACACTATCCGTCTTGGTGAGCATGGCTGGCGTGCGCGCGCTCGGAAATTTTGTGGCTGCCGACAAACTCCACGACAAAGTGTTTACGGATAGTTCGCAATATTTGTTTTTTATCTGCGTCGATGTAGCACTTTCGGCTGCGCTCCTGGCAGGCGGAGCCGATGGCATACATTCAATAGTCAATGCGGTTACGACTTTCTTCGACTCGACCGCTGATAGGGCGGCGAAGGCATAACCCGGTCTATCACCCGTTAGTCAACTGATGCGAACGGCTGCAAGCAGCCGCGGCCTCACACCGGAGACCTGCCGGCGGCGGCGGTGAGTACGTCCTGCGTGCTGCGAGCGAAGGCAAAACGGCTCCCGGTTATTTGCACCTTAGCCGCAGCCCGGCCGCCGGAAACCTGGTCCATGGCTACCAGGCCCCAGGGCTGCCCGAATTCCACCTTGGTATTGCTGGTAACTTCTGCCAGCGTCCTCGCAAGGTTCGCGCGCAAAGCCAGGAACTGGGGGGAATCGGGATAGGAACCTGCCGCCGGGAGGTTGTGCATGGCCGCCACGCTCTTCGCGCACTCGCTCATAGCCTCGGCCCACCAGACTATAACCGAATAATCGGACGCTATCACTGAAATCTGAGTCTGCGTCAGTTCGGGGAACAGGGGTGTAAAGTTGAATTGCCCGGCGGCGAGCATCTGGGCCCACAAATGGTCGTCCGTGACGCCACGCAAACGAAAGGCGTCGGCGGCATCAGGGCGCACCAAGAGGCGGATTGCTCGCCGCCCGGCGCTCTCGAATTCGTTCTGCGGCTTGGGATCGGCGCCATTCAAAAAGAGGGCCGGGGTGAGGCCGCTGCTATACGATGTCTCAGCATAGACCATGGTTTGGCCGAAATCCGTTATGCCGCCGAGCAGCGTATCCGGCGCGCCGGCATCCAGCAGGCCGAGAGCGCTGGCGGTGGTCAAATCCGTTCGCAACGCATCGGCGCTGGTGGAAACCTGCAACTCAAAATACGAATGTGAGCATTCGATTTCCGGAGCTGAAACAAGGGACTTGCTCCCGGAATATACGGCGGTCATGAAGAATCTGTCAGCCAGAAGATGCCGCAGTTTGTCAGTGTCCGCGCCAAAGTTGACAGTGCTGACGGCGATCTGTTGGGCGGTAGCCTTATCGGTGATGACCAAGTCGCCGGTGACTGGCTCGAAAGCAACCGTGCCCTGTCGCACCAGTTCGGTGGTGGAACTGTAGTTATAGATTCCCAGCAGGTTGACCTTCCAAGTCATTCCGGTTTTCTGTAAGTCCGTCGCGATGCTGCGGACCATCTCAGCACCGATGGGCAGGGAATCGCCAGTGAGGCCGGCGAGGTTGCCGCGCAGTGCGGCCGCCAGAGCTGAGTTGCCCGCGGCGTCCAACCCGTCGAGATCGAACTCGTAAAGAAAAGCGGCGCTGTGCGAGTTACCGGCTGTCAGGGCAGCCAATACTGAAATCTCGATTTTGCGCTGAGCTGCGTTCTTCACAGCCTCTCCGATCGCGTTCAGCTGGTCGTCCGGCAGGCCGAGTGACTGGATGGCGTTCGTATCCGCGGCTGCGCTCTTGCTGATTACGGAGACGATGCTGGAGAAAAGGTCGGCTTTGCTGGTTCCAGCCGAAACGCCCATACTAGCGTTGACTGAGACCGTGGTCTCAGATCCGTTCTTCCTGTAGAAGCCCAGGCTCACGCGGCCAGCATCCAGCCTGCGAATGCGAAGCTGGTAATCCCAGGTGACCGAGCAAGTCGCGGCCACAATCACCGATCCGCCGGCCGACACATCAAGTGTGGGCAGAGGCGACGGCAGTTGCAGGGAGGCCAGCGGATTAGCCGCCGCGAAGAGGTTAGCCTGCGCGCAAAAAGTGATCGTGCCTATGCCTTCGAGCGTGACGATGGCATCCGCGGGCAAAGCGCGTAGATCGTCCGGGCAACCGGGAATGCAAAAGTCCGCCACCGTCGTCTGGACGGCGTCGAGAATGGTCGGCGGGGTAGGCTGCGCATCGAACCTCTGATAATTGGCAAGCGACACTTTGACGCCCGGTTGAAATCCGAAAGTAAGCTGGTTGAAGGTGGCGCTGATGTCGGGCCCCACGGAGGTGCAGAGGCCAATCGAAACATATCGCTGCGACGCACCCACCGGAATGATCTCGCCGTAAGGGTCGGAGTTAAACAGGCTTCCGCCCCCTGCGGGAGGCACGTAGACGTCCATAGTACCGCTGAGGCCGGCGTCCATCTGAAAGGTTGCACCTCCGGAACCGATGGTGACCGGCTGATCGAGATCCAACCCGGCGTGGAGGCTGGTGATGGACGGATTCGCCAGGGTGAGGTCGGCGATCGATTGGAGATTCAGGTTGGTGAGCGAGAGCTTGGATAAGTTGGCAGCGTATTTCTGCAGCGATGAGAGGACATCGGTATTGACGTCCACGTCGAGCCCGAATTGATCGGTAAGTTGGATGGTTGGCATATAACTTCCTCCGGTTCTCAGGCGATTACATAAGGTGGGTTGAAGTCCGGCACGCCAGCGTGGCGGCCGGCGATCCAGCGCAAGACGTAAACTTGACGCGGATCAGTGAGGCTGTCGCTGATTGCATTTGTGACCACTTCGAGTAATGCATGCGCTGCCAAGTCTTTGTAATAGTCGATGTCCGGCTCCATGCGAATGCAAGTGAGGCCATCGATTACCTTGGTGTCGCCGGCGTGGAATGTGAGTTGCACGTTGGCCTCGCCAAACTGGATCTGTTTGTAGCTGTCGGTGGCGCCGGTGTGGAAGAGGGCAAAGTCCGCCTCGCGAGAGAACACCCCGTGGGAAGCGGCGAGTTTCACTTCGTCGTAGAGAGCGGGGTCCGCCCAGCCGTAGAAGCGGTCCTGCGCCATGGTGTCGTCCCAAATCAGTTCCTTGAAATATTGCAGAGGGTTGCCGGTCCGCAGTGGGATGGCAGCCATGGCCGTGGTGATATTGAGCAGGCAAGCCAGCACTTGCGCGCGGTTTTCCATCAACTGGGTGTACCGGTCGCGCGCTGCCGCATCGTCGGCCGCGCCGTGGGCGAGAATGCCGGACAGCAAGGGGCTTGTGGCCGCAAGTTGGTCCCACTGCGCCGCAGCAAAATTGAAACCGGCGTCTTTCTTGAGCAGCATTACGTCGACCATCTGGTGGATACTGGGTGAGCAGGCGATGGGCGTGAAACCAGCCTGTTCGTAGCCATCAGCAAAGGCCAGAACAGTATAGTTATCGAACAAGTTGTCGTAGAACGGCACGCTGAAAACAGTGCCCGGCGGACGACTGTTGCGGAATAGCTGATTGTTGCCTCCGTCAGTGATGGTATACAGAACCGGAATACCTCCGGAGATTGCTTGCCGTGTGCCGTCAAAGACGTTGATTTGCAACTGAGACGTTTGCGGAGCAGTTGCTAGTGTTGCCATAAATCACCTTATCGCTGGGCCCGGCGGCCATCAGCGCTTTCTGTTTCTTCACAAAACCCAGAAAAATAAAGAATGTGATGGCGAAGGTGTAATCGGTGCACACCGTAATCCAAAAGATCTTCGCCACCCCAGTCTTAAACACCAGGTAGTAGAAGTCGGGAGAAGCCGATGCAATCTTTCCGCAGATGCCGGCCTTCACTAGCTTCTCGGTGTTATACAGGTCTTTGTAGACCAGGTAATAAATGTAGGCGAAGACCAGGATCAGCAGCATCCAGCGAAGATAGTTCACGCCAGGCACCGGCGGATGCAGCCCTTCAGTGGTATAGACCCAATCGCCCAGAAAAAGAAGACCTACACCGCCGATGACATTGTGCCAAACGGCGACGGCCCAGTGAATCTTCCAGAATCGTTCCGTTCCCATCACTTATTCTCCTCGAAGTTACTTGTTGACAACGTGTTCCCTTTTCCCCCATGCCGACCAATCGCCGCTCTGAGCGATCAGTGGCGTGGGCTGATACAGGGACGCTTCTCCAGTGGGTTCGTCGCTCATCTGGGCCTTATAGCCCAGGCTGGTGACGTAGCGATCCATCATCCAGGGAAAGAGAATGCTCAATGTGACAAACGCCTTCCCAATCAGGCCGACCCACACTTCACGGCGGGCGCGCACCGCGCACTTCACGACGTCCCGCGCCACACGGTCCGCCGAGAGCACAATGGGCAGCGGTCTCGAACAGTGGCCCATTTTCGACAGCGCATTGTCATAGAAGGGCGTGTCGACCGATGGCGGGCAGATGGCGCAAAGGGCGATGTTCTCCTTCTCGGTCTCCAGTTCGACACGCACCGCTTCGGTGAGCCCTATGATGGCGAACTTGGTCGCGCTGTAAAAATTCTGCAACGGCAAGCCGCGTTTGCCCACCACAGATGCCAGGTTGATGATGGTGCCCCCGCCATTCTTGCGTAACAACGGGAGTGCGGTCCACATGCCGTACATCTGGCCCATGAAATTGACGTCGAACAGGCGGCGGGCTTCTTCCTCGGTGACGTCTTCGAAGCGGCTGTAGATGGACACGCCGGCGTTATTGACCCAGGTATCGATTCGTCCGTGCGTATCGATGGCGAGCGCGGCCAGCGCTTCCACCTGGTCACGACGCGAAACATCCATCTCCATGCCGGTCGCCTGGCCGCCCGCGTCCCTGATGTCCTGAAGGATGGCGGCGATTCCGGCAGCGCTGCGTCCTCCCACCACCACGCGCGCGCCCCCCGCGGCGAATCTTCTGGCGGAGGCGCGTCCGATTCCCGAAGCGGCCCCACTGATAACTACTACTTGTTGGTTTAACGGCTTTCCCATGTAACCGTCTCCTTCAAAGAGTTTTTAAATACTCGATCAGAGCCTGCTTGTCGGCGGGGCTGAGGTCGGTGCCGTAGGAGTGTCCCTGGTTCGAATTGCCGGTGATCGATGTATCGTAGCGGAAACCCTCCAACTCAGCTTGCGGACCGACGGAGACGAAGCCCATGTCAGCCTGGTCGTACACGTCGTAGCCGCGGTAAAAGATCTTGGACCGTTGTTCGGGCTGGGAGAGCAGTTGGCGCATGTTAGGCACAGAACCGTTGTGCAGATACGGGGCGCGCAGCCAGATACCGTCCAAGGGGAGAGACAGGTAGCCATCGGAACTGCGAAAATGGTGGAAGGCCCAGGGATAGCCGGTGGCCCACTTATTGAAGGCATCGGCCGAAGACTGCGGCCAGTGCTTATTACGATTGGGGTCCGTTCCAACTTCGGCGAGCGAGACCACCGTTCCTGTGCGCGCCCCGCCGAAAGCGTGGCACCCGGCACAGTGCTGGGCGAAAAGCGGCTGTCCCTTGGCGGCCAAAGCCTGGTCGATGGCAAACGCGTATTTCGGTGCGGGAAGATCCAGCAGCCACGCCTCCACGCGGTCGATGGCGGGGATATCGATGGAACTCTTGGTGGCACCCGCCGCCAGCGCTGCGGCGCGGGAGGATTCGGTGAAGCTTGTATTCAGCCCGTCGGAATGGTGGAGCATGCCTAAATGCGCACGCTCATTCCAGATCGCCATGACGTCTGTGCTGCCGATGGTGTGATCGTCGGGAAGCCGCAGCACCTGCCGCTGGAAGGGGTTCATGTCGGTGCGTCCCGGGCCCCAGTCGGGGCGCGACGCCATCCAATAGTAATCGACCTTTTCACTCTTCAGAAGCGCGCTCTTGGTTGCCGGGATGATGATGTAGCGGTAGAGCACGCGGTCTACTACCGGCATGTCGTAGATAGCGAGGATGGCCTTCATGATGTTGGCGGAGGTGAAACGGTCGTCGTGGGCACAGGCGAACAGGAAGCGCACATAGGCCTGCGGTTGAAAGCGGCTGGTCGGCCCGCCGAAAAAGAAATGCGGCGCTTCATTCGGACTGGAGCGCACGGATGTGGTGTGGCAGCCGGCGCAATTGACACCTACCCTGGGAATGCCGACGATCTCCTTGGTGAAGCCGATGGGCATTTCCTTGCCCATCTCCCAGGAGGCACCGAGAGCGACGTAGCCCCCGGGGCCGGGAAGTTTGTCGGCAAAGATGCGCGGCAGTACCACCCAAATCCAATACGGAAGGCCCGCCGGCACTTCGACGCCGATGGAGCCGTACTTGAAATGTTCCACCGGATCGGCGTACACCGTTATCACGGTGCGAAACAGCTTATACCAGAAAAAAATTCCGGCGAAGGCGATGAAAATCAGGCTGACCACCAACAGCCTGCGAAAACGCCGGGACCTGAAGTAGGAGAACTGGTTCATAGTCGGCTCCTATAGTTTCTTCATGTACTCCACCAGCGCGTCCTTTTCCGCCGGCGAAAGCTGAGTGCCGTAGAGATGCCCGCCGTTGCCGTTACCGGGAAGAGTGGTGTCGTAGAGAAAGTACTTCTTACCCTTCTCTGCGGCGACGTCGGACACAAAGCCGGCCTTCTTACGGTCATACACGTCGTAGCCGCGATAGAACGTCCGGGGACGGGCCGACGGATCTTCCAGCAGGTCGCGCAGCGTCGGGACAGAGCCATTGTGCAGATACGGCGCGCGCAGCCAGACGCCGTCGAGAGGCATATTGGCATAGCCGTCGGTCTTTCGGAAATGCGTAAAACGCCATGGGTATCCTGCGTAGAGCAGGTTCATATTGGAGGCGAACGGATAGGTGAAGGAATCGAGACGGCCACGGTCGGTGCCGATTTCGCCTATGGGTGTGACCTCGCCGACGTATGCCGATCCGAAGTCATGACAACTGGCGCAGTGACTCTTATAGATGGGAGCGCCTCGCGCCGCCAGATTTTCGTCGATCGCGTAGGGGTACTTGGGTGCCTGCAGGCCGTCGAGCAGCCAGTCCTCGATCCGTTGCACGGATTTGAGATCGATAGTGACGGGAGTAACTCCGGCGCCGAGGGCCGCGCTCTTGTCGCGCTCTGCCAGCAGATCGTTGTTGCCGTCCCAATGCAGTTGCATCCCAACGCGCGGCCTCTGGTTCCAGATGGAAGGCAGATCGGTGGCGCCAACGCTATGGTCGTTCTCCATGGGGAAGTTGAATTGCACTGTCTTGTAAGGGTTGAAAGTATCGACCCGCCCCGGGCCCCAATCAGGGCGTGAATTCATGAAAGACGTCTGGCTGTTGCGCTCTAACAGAACCTCGCGCGTTTGATAGACAGCTTGCTGATAGACGAGGGTCTCGAGCGGATCGAGCTTCTTTCTTGCATTAATAGCCCGCACTACGTTATCCGCAGTGAAGCGGCCATCCTCCGCGCAGGAGATCAGGAACCGCAGATACGACTGCAGGTCGAAGGTGTTGGCGGGCATGCCCAGATAGATGCGTGGCTTGGAATCGGGCGTGTCACGGACGGTGCCAGTGTGACAGATAGCGCAATTCATGCCGAGACGGTCGATGATGACCCGCCTTCTCGCCAGTCCGATGGGGAGTTCGTGGCCAGGCTCAAACACAAATCCGAACGAAGCGTAGCCATTGCCGGCAAGCTTATCCGGAAACATGTCAGGCAGCACTTTCCAGATCCAATAAGGGATGCCGTTCGCCGATTCGCTGCCGATGGAGCCGTACTTGAAGTGGTCTTCGATAGGTGTGTAGACTATGGGGAAGTCTGGATTGAACCGGCGGTAGAGAAACAGGCCGAGGACGTAGATTACCATGACGACCACCGCGAACACGCGTGCCGCCATACTACGAGTGGTTTGCTCGATTGGGGTAAGTGGTTCGGCCATGGCTAATCTCCTCCGTGGGCGGCGACCGCATCGAAGGGAGACGGGCGGAAGACGCTCATCACCTCCTGGATCATGCGGTCGTAGTCGCCATCGAACCGTGAGAGCTCGTAACAGCCAAGCGGGTTCTTGATGGCGTTGACCAGGCACTTATTGCAGTGTGTGCAAGGGCGGTCGGGAATGTCTTTGCCGGATGCGAAAATCTTGACCAGATCATTATTCGCGACCAGCGCGCGCGCAATGCTGACTGCGTCGCAGTAACCTTCGTCAA
The DNA here is from genome assembly GCA_963761855.1 of Bryobacterales bacterium. Taxonomy (GTDB): domain Bacteria; phylum Acidobacteriota; class Terriglobia; order Bryobacterales; family Bryobacteraceae; genus Bog-375. The sequence goes on from CAVXJY010000127.1 coordinate 22,911, forward strand.
TATAACGGCGGATGATGGACGCGGTCTGGAATCCGCCGGTGACCAGGACCGGGACCTTGACGTGCTTCTTGATCTGGCGCGCGGCATCGGCGTTGATACCCTCGACAATGTCGGGCTTATTGCGATTCCAGAAGAAGTTGAACAGCGGGCGCAGCGGCCGATAGCGGAAGATCAGGTAGCGCTGGAGGGTGAAGGCGCCGCTGGAGAGCATCACATCGAAAGTGCGCAGGGCCCAGTCGATGGGGAAGCCGCCGGGAGGGTTGAAGGGATGCGGAAAGGAACTGCCGCCGGAAATGTGCACGGCATCCACGCCGGCCTCTTCCAGCCAACGGCAGATCTGAATGGTGTCCGCGACGGTGTTGCCTTTCGCTTCCCACGGAAAGACGGCATTGCCGTAGTCATTGCCGTTGATCTTCACCTGGACGTGAAAATCGTTACCAACCTGTTTGCGGATCTCGGCGATAACCTCCAGCAGGAAACGCGCGCGGTTCTGCAGCGGACCGCCGTATTCGTCCTTACGATTATTGATGCCGGAGCTGAGGAACTGAGTGAACAGGTAGCCGTTGGCGCTGTGGGTCTCGACGCCGTCGAGCCCGGCCTCGCGCGCGCGGCGGGCGCCCTGGCCAAAATCGTGAATAGTCTGGCGGATGTCTTCGCGCGTCATCATCTGGGGCACGAAGCCATCGAAGGTCTCGATGCGGTCGGTGGCGCTGAGGGGTTTACGGAACTGGTTTTCAACGCCGGGAACATCCTGCTGGCGGCCGGAGTGGCTGAGTTGCAGGATGAAGCGGCAATCGTGCGCGTGAACGCGCTTGCCAACCTGGCGCCAGAAGGGAATTTTATCGTCGGCATCGATGGTGGCGTAGTTAGGCATGATGCGGCCGCGAATGGACACTGGGACGAACGACGAAAGGATTGCGCCCACGCCGCCGCGCGCGAACTTCTCCTCCCAGTTGAGACGAGTGTTGCTGCCGGAGCCGTCGAAGTTATCGAAGCGGCCGGAAATGTTGGAGCGAAAAACGCGGTTCTTGACCGTCAGGTTTCTGAAGCGCAGCGGCTGAAAGATGATGTCGTCCGCCATGTTCTCTCCTGGTTTCATGCTGCATCGCTCACGTTCTTCACCTCGAGCAGACAGCTCCGTTCGGCCACAAATGTCTGGCCGACTGAGGCAACTGTTGCCCGGCAAGTGCCGAACAGCGTCGTCTGGATTTCGGTTTGGGCGTCGGCGTCAAGGCGCGCGAACTGATCGATGGATCCGCGCGCATCTATATCGAGGTGCAGGCCCGACGCTCGGACGGACGCCGTAAATACTCGCTCACCGGACTCCACGTCGCCGGCGCGGCCGATGCGCAAGCGAAAGAGGCTGTCGAGCACGGAGTTCAAGTGATACTCTCGCCCGTCGTGGAAGACCCACGCGGCGGGCATCCAGCGGCCCAACAATCGCGCGGCACTGATCTCGAACGCGAGATCGGTGCCGGCAAAACGCGGCGCTGAGATCAGGACCCAGTGAGCACTGGCGAGCGAATCCAATGAATAAGTCGAGCAGGTGAACGGCGCATCCTCATATAAGGCGCCTTCGCAGGTAGCTTGTTCGAGGGCGCCATAGCGGGAACAAAAGTCGGGAACGCTGTCGCACCACCAGGTAACGGATTTCGGGGCGAACCGCATGTTGCGGCCGTCCAATGCGAAGCGGGCATCGAGATCCATGCCGGGCAGCAAGCTGCGGCATCCGAGTGCGTCCAAAGCGATGCCTCCGAGGTTCACGCCCAAAGCGCCTGGTACACCGTTGAGGTCGGCGGCCTGGAAACCGTGGCGCACGACGCGCGGCGGGCGGCCTTGCTGATAGGTCACCAGGCGCGCCAGGGATTCGCCGGGCTGCCGGATGAGGTCCAACAGGAATCCGTTGGAACCGTCGGTGGCGAACGCGTACCAGAAAGCGAAGGATGACATGCTAATCCCCCACCTTGATTAAGTTCTTCACGTTTTCGGCAACGATGGGCGGGTTGTCATCGATGGTCACCCTGGTATTGTGCGCAATCTGCTCGGCTCTGTCGGAAGCAGCCTTCTTCGAGACGTCGCCGGTCAGCACGGCTAACAGGCCGGCCACGCGAATCTGCACTTTCCCCGCGGTCAGCGCGTCGGCATCCAGCTTGGTGCGGATCGCGGTCTGCAGCATGACATCGTCGGAACTGGAGGATTCGGGATGGACGTACACGTCAACGGCCACGGTTCCCAGCTTGGTGTTCTTCTTGCAAGCGGGTAGCGCGACGACTAAGAGCATTACGACCGGCAATAAGTATCTCGACATAGGTTTAGCGCTCCATCACTCTCTGAGCGGTGTAAATCAAATCGCGCAACAAGGGAGCGGGCTCGCGGCCATGACCACCCCACAGAATGCGCACTTTGGAATCCGGACTAAGGCCCGCGACGCCGGGCACCTGGACGCCGCTGAGGGTCAGGAGCACGGGTTCTGTTTGCACCTTTCCCTGCTGGACGCGAAAGTCCAGCGCCATTTGGTTGTATTGCAAGGCCCGCGGTGGAAGCGCGAGGTTGAAACCATTGGTCAAAAGCTGCACGAATTGATTGGCAGGTTTCAACGTGATGCCGGTGGCCGCCTGGAGAATGCCTGGCAGGTGCGCACCATCGGCGGCACTGCGCACTTGCACGGAAAAGTCGATGAGATCCAACTGTCGCACGCGGGAGGCGTCCGCGAGTAACTGCGGCACCAACAAGCGGTCGGCGAGAAACCCCTTGGTGCTGAAGCGAACGTCGCCATCGAGGCGGTCTTCGAGATAGGGATTGGGAAGCGCAATCGCACCCGCTTCAAGACCCCGGAAGCTGAACGTGCCGAAGCTATCGACGCTGGCTGCCGCATTCTGCCAGCGGATAGCGGCCTGCGCCAGACCGCCGATGGTTCCCGAAGTGAAAGGTTGCTGGAACGCGGCGTGAAGCTGGAGGGTCTTTCCATAACCAACGGCGATCCGGAACAAGTCCGCGCCTGGCTGCGCAGCGCCGCCAATCCGGCCATAGAACGCGCTATCGAAAAGTTCTTCACCGGTCCCGGGCAGCAGATCTTCTCGCAGTGCAAGCAGAACCGGCGTGTTGAGTTGCCAACGGCGGCCAAGAGCGCCAATGTTGGCGGGTGCGTTCAGATCGAACAGCAAATGGCCCTCGGCGAGGCGCGCGGCGGCGTGGAGATCCACCGAACCATCGACCGTCTCCTGGCCGATGTCGATGTGGTGCAGCACCGTGTTCGCGTTAATTGCGATGCGATCCGAAGTGAGCGAAGCCACGGGGCTTCCACCGGTTACTTCGAGATCCCATCTGAGCGGGAAGGCAGACGCGCTCTCCGCGCCGAAAACCTGCGCGGCTTTTTGGATGTGATGGCTCAAGCCGGTAGCTGCATTGCTGAGCTTCGTGAATAGCGCCGACTGCGGAGAGCCAGCGAGCGTAAGGCCCAGCGAGACCTCGGCGGCAGCGGAAGCGCGCACTTGCCCGCCATTCAGAGTGACCGCGACGCCCGGCACAGAGGCGGATACCGTAACCTTCGGAAGTTCCGGCGCGGCGACGTGAAATGTGGCGGGTGCCCTTTGAGAGATCTCGAACTGTTTGCCCGCAGCCAGCGGGCCGGCGGCAAGAGTGCCGGCCACATCCAGCCCCTTTAGCTTGTTGCCGGCGAAGGTCACATTGGCCTGAAGATTTGTGAGCGTGGCTTGCGGCTGAAGCCCATCCAGCGAAAGACCCACTTCGTCCAGAAACTTCGCTGTGTCGAGGGGCCGGCTGAGGGCGAACTGGAGCGCCTGGGGCGCAAGCGAAAGCGTCGCGCCGAGTGGCGCCGCGAGCACGGTGTCGATGGACGCATCGGTGAGATGCGTGTGGGCGGAGAATGGGAAAACCGCGCCGGCGCGTTTCACCTGCGCGCTGGTATCCATGTCGATAGAGGCAAGCTTGAACCCCTGTAGAGAGGCCTTGATGTTGCGTGTCTCGATGTTGTCCAGCGTGAGCTGCTCACCGCCATCGACGGACATGGTGATGGATTGCGGCGTTCCTTGCAGCCGGAAGCGGGTTTCCTGCGGAATTGAGGGAATCGCGATCTGCGGGACTTCGAACTCGGGCGTTTCGAGCATTGTGCCGCGGGTCGACAACTGAAGGGTGGAGATCTCGTCGAGTTGGAGGCCGCCGGGAAGGCCGCCGAACCTGACGATGTTCCAGCCACTCGAAATCTTAGGCGGCGCCAGACCAGCCACGGCATCCCAAGCGCCCTCGATGCGCAAGTCATTAAGCTCGATGCTGGTAGGGCCGGCATCGGGGACGAGTTGCGGAATGCGCACCTGCGCCCGCGCGCTGGCTTCGAGAGGTGCCGCTACCGACGCGATTCCACCGGAAGCCTGCAATTCGAGCGCGATCGACTGAGGAATTCGCGACGTCACCTGCTGGCGGATGTTCAGAGACTGATGAGGTACCTGCCAATCGCCGTTCCACAGATTGGCGCTGAGGCGAATGGGGGCGGACAAGCCAACCGTAGGAGAAGTGAATATGGCTTGCGCGGTCAACATTCGGGGAATCGATTCGCGCGAAGTGCTTCCTTCCACGCGTAAGTCGGACTCGGGAATGCCGGCTTCAATCGGGCCGCTCAAGCTGAGTCCCTCCGTGTGCGCCGTGGCTAAGAAGTCGCTGGAATTGGGGCGGGCGAAGGCGAGCGTCGCGCCGTCGAGCCGGACGGTGTTGCCGCCGGAGGAGTATCGAGTCTTGCCTAAGCTGACAGCCACGGTGGTGGGTCCGGTGCTGCACGGCATGGGCGTGCGCGCACTCAACGCAATCCGGTCCAGGCTGGCACCGCTGGCTTCAATGCCTTCTATCTGCACGCTGGCTGTGATCCCCTTCGGCCATGCGACGCGCCCGGATGCCTTCGCGATGTGGAACAAAGCGCCGGGCTTGGTATGAAGGTCGTCCACCTGCGCCCCTTGCAGATTGACTGAGCCAGCCACGGCAACCGGCGCGGGCGCGCCATTCCAATCGGCTTTGAAGCGCGCTTGTTGGCCGGTGTAATCCACAGCGGCGCGGGCCATCACAGCGGGTGTGTTCATGCCGGCGGGGCAAGCGGCATCGGGCAGATCCGCTAGCCCGCTGTTGCGAATCGTGACGGCAGCACAGAAGACGACGGGCGGCGTCTTCTTCCACGCAGCCGGCAGGAACCGGATGCTTTGCAGATCGTCCAGGGCCGCGGTCTGCACGCTGCCGCTGGCAGAAGCCCGCTCGATATCGATGCTCTTCAAGACGGAGCCGTTCAAGCCGACACGTAGATTGGTGACCCCGGCTTGAGGCACCGTGACCTGGACCGCGCCGGAAACGCCGCAGGCGGGCTGATGAACAGTAGCGGCGATATCTTGCACATCCACCTGCGCCACAGCGACCTGGTTGATGGCCGGGAATTGGGGTGTCGCAATCGCCGGCCAATTCCTGAGCGCGAGCAGGAGCAGCGCCAGCAACACGGTGGGAACATCGACGGCAGCCGGTTCCCATCGCTGGTGCCAAGACGCGGCGTGACGGTAGGCCAGGGCCCAAAGAGCGATGGCGATCACCGGCGCCGCAATCACCACCGCCAGCCAGGAATCGGCAAGCACAAGCAGGGGGAGTGTCGCGAACGGCGCCAGAATCGCGGCCACGCGCAAGACGATGGGGGCCGGTGTGCGCGTCAGCAGCACTTTCAGAATCAGCAGGAAGATCGCCGCGCCGATCAGAAACTGGACCAGCAGCTTGCGCGCGGTACCGCTCCACTGCGCCGGGAGCGGCAGCGTCGCGGCGCCCATGGCTTGCAAGGTATTGACAGCAGCCTGCAAACGAGCCGGTGCCAGGGCGATGGTTGTGGGATCGACATCCAGTTTAATGCCGCTGGCGTTGGCGCTCTTCACATCGATGGCCGGTGGGGCGAGAGGCGCCAGGGCGGCGGACGCGGAATCGACGGTGGCGATAGAGAGCACACGCAGGTTCTGCAGCGAACCCGAAACTTGGCTGGGAGAAGCTGTAAATGCGCCGGCCGAAGCGATTTCGCCGTCCCGATCGCTCCAAGAGAATCCCGAGCCCCAGATGGATTTTGGCCAATCGAACTGCACGGTTTCGACCGTGATGAGTTGGTCACCGATGCGGATGCGGTGCAGCTCCCAGCTGCCCGACGTGCAGACCTTGGCCTCGTCCGTGCCACCCGACGCGGCGCCCGCCAGATCGACATGCACTCCGCGAACATCGATCTCGAACCCGCATTTCGGGACCAACGCCACAGCGTCGATGGAGTAGCGAACATGAAATTCGCGATCCACCCAGTCGCGTAGCAGAGGTGCTCGTGCGACGCGCGTGAGAAACTCGTTCCGCTCACCATGCAGGATGCCACGCGCCGTGAGCCCGGCCCACGCAGCACCAGCCACCACGAGCGCGTAGATAGCGCATCTCACGGGGTGTTGGCGAATCCAGGCGAGGGCGTTTCGGAGCATAGATCAGATTCCCTTGGCGATGATGTGATCGCAAACGCGCTCCGAAACCGCGCCGATGGTCTTGGACGGATTCGGCCCCAGCGCCGTGGGGATGATGGATCCGTCAGTGATGTACAGCCCCGGATAGTTGAAGACTTCGCCGGCCGGGCTCACCACGCCCAAGGTTTCGTCGTCGCCCATGGGGCAGCCTCCCAGTGGGTGCAGGGTGAGCAGATGCTTGTCGAAGCTCCACGCCGGGTTGAGCATCAGGTTGGCGGCGATGCCGGGCCCCTCGCTGCCCGGAACCGGCGTCTCCGAGATGGCACGCAAGGTTTTCTCCACCTTGCGCAGGTAGCGCATGCTCTCGGTATGGTCCCAATGAATCTGCAACTCGCCATCCCGATTGATGGACATGACCCCGTCGGCGGCGTCAATGCCCATGGTCAGGTAGACCAGCGCGTTGCGCACGCCCTCGAGATCGAGCAGATCGAAAACCTGTTCGGCAAGGCTGGGTGGCGTCCGCTTGGAGACCAGGCTGCGCAGCCAGTGCATCACGCGCTGGCCAATCGAGATGCCGCCGGGATAGAGCCGCATGTTGGCGTGCAGTATTTCGGGAATCCCGCCGTCTTCGATGTAGAATCCGTGGCCATCCAGCAGGTCGCGGCAATCAATGGCAGCGGTAATAGTCGGGCCGACTCCGGGTTCGGTCACGCGCCGCGACTGAAACGCCACCGCGCCGAAATCGCCGTTGCCGGAAAAATATCGGCCCAGCATGCCGCTAATACGCGGCATGGTTGGGGCGAACTGCGTGCGGCCGCTGCGGTACCCGTACTTGCACTTGAGCATCAGCTCCGTGCTGCCGGTGGTGCCGGAGGAAACCACCACGTTGCGTGCGGTCACGGAGCCCGACGACTGTGCGGCGAGATCATCGAAATAGACTGTGTATCCACCGCCGGGCCGCGGTTCGATGCGGGTGGCACGATGCCGCGCAAAGACCTCTGCGCCGGCGCGCTCCGCGAACCAAAGATAGTTGAGGTCGAGCGTGTTCTTGGAGTGCGTGTTGCAGCCCAGGAAACATTCGCCGCACATCTGGCAGGCTCCTTGCGGAGGACCGCCGCGCTGGTAAGGGTCATTGAAAACCACGCCGCGCTCGCCGCCCTGCTGGCCCCAAAAGACGGCCAGATCGACCAACTTAAAGCGCTCTGCCATTCCGGCACCGTGTGCGGCTTCGCGCAAAGCGATCGTTTTGAGCGCCGGATCGGGAATTGGCGAGGGTCTCAACATGGATTCCATGCGCGCGTAGTAGCCCGGCATTTCGGCCTGCCAGTTAATGCTGGAAGGCCAGCGCTTGCGGCCTTCCGGGCCGATGATATCGAACGTGGAGGCGAAGGCGTCCACCTGCACGTCGAGATAGACCAGCGAGCCTCCGCCGACGCCGCTGCCGCAGAGCACGCTAATGTTATCGCCGCTGCGCCAGTCGAAGATTCCGTGCCAGCCGTCGCGGCCCTCGTCGCGAAAAAGAAAATCCTTGGGGCGGCCGACATCACGCGGGAATTGGCCGCGCAGATAGCGCTTGCCTCGCTCCATCACGCACACCGAGGCGGGCTTGCCCAGCCGCTCTTGCTCCAGTGCCAGACGGTATGCGGACACTGAGCCGCCAAAGCCGGAACCGATAATGACGAAATCGTACGCGGGCTTCATAGCGGTTCCTATAAGTGGACGTACTCTCCGAATCCGCGGCCGGAGACTGACTCACCGCACCAACTACCTCGGAAGGCGAAATGATACTGATTCATGTTGGGAGCGACCATGGCTGGTGGATGCGTGCGAGTGGCCGTGTAAGTCAGTTCGCCGGCGTCGGTGCTAGCGCGCACATCCCACGTGCGGTAGACCGGCGTCGGTGCCCCTAGCCCGCCGCAGTTATCCACCCAGTCCGATGTGGCATAACTCACTGCGACGCGTCTGACACGATGGTAGGCAGCTCCCGCGAACAAGCCGCCGCCGTTGCGGAAGTCCACGCCGAAGGCCCGGGCGTGTACGAACCCGCCTTCCAGTCCGTCGGCGATGACCACCTCATGGTGATAGAGGATGGGCTTCAGGGATGGGAACCAGCGGCCCAGGTAGCGCATAGGCAGCCACAGCCAATCGAACCCGAACGGCTTAAGGGCGGCGATGTGCTCCACGGTTCCGCGCGCTTCAAACCGCAACTGGCGAGGGTTGCGCACCGGGCGATGTCGATCGGCGATGGTGGTACCGCGCGCATACTCAAGGGTGGCGTCGAACGTTCCAAATGCCGAGAAATGCTTGTACCGGCCGGGCAGATCCGTCCACCAAACGATGCGCTCACCGTGATAGGTAAGCGCGATGCGAATCTCGCCTTCTGGATTCCGAAACAAAAGTCTATAATTGGGCCACGTGCCTTCGACGTGGCCATACGGCTCCTCCATGGTGAGATTGCCGGTCCGCGAACCGAGAATAGTGACGTCCAGCTCGGCATCCGCCATCTCGAGATCCGTCTGTTTGGTCAGATAGTTCTGCGAAAGGTTGCTCAGTACTAAAGGTGCACCTTCAGGGCTTTCGTAAGTGGTGGGAACCAGGCAGAGATGTTCGACGGCCTGGTAAGTGGACAACCGGTAGACCAACTTCTCGTAATTGTCGACGCCTTCAAGCCCGTAGAGGCCGGTCATCAGCGTGCCACGAATCAACTGGGGCGGCAGGCTGGCGTCACTGGGAATTAAGGAGGCAATCCAGGCATCCCACCCCGGCCAGCGGGCAGAGGTATCCACTCGTCCCTCACTATCACGCGTAAAATAACGCGGCAATTCGTCGCTGTAGGCCAGCAGATTACGGTCGTTGCCAGGCGCGCGGTCGCGCCAGCGTATCCACACCGCCGCCAGGCGCGGGGCGATAAATAGCGCCAACAGCAATCCGAGGATGACCCAAACCGCAATCATCTTTCGTCTTTCCGGAGACCTAATGGCGTCCCCAAACCGCGCGGTGTCGTGCCTGCCTGTGATAGAGACTCGGTTGGAAGAACTTCTCGTAGTATTCGATTTCGAGGTGCGACACTTGCAGCCAAACGCCGGGCACGTGGAATGAGTTCACATGCGCCGGAAAGCGGCCATAGGTGTCGTAAATATAATTGCAGATATCTTTGATGTATTGGATGGTTTCTTTGGAAGGCCGTTCCGCGCTGCGCATGAAGTCCGCGGCGTCGTCGCTGCGGCGGTAGGGCTTCTCGAAGACGGTCTTGTCGCCGTACACTCCGTTGGGTCCGAATTTCTCTTCGTACACCTGGTCGACCGCGTCGTTCATCGAAGAGATGTACGGCGGGCAAAGCGCCTGCAGGATTCCGTCGAGGCCGACTGGGTTGGGCAGGGGAGCCGGAAGCGGCGGCCAGCGGTTCCATTTCTTCGGCTGCTCCATGCGGAATCCCAAGCCATAACTCCCTTTCGAAGGCTCGCGTTCGAAAACATAAGGGGCACTGACGGCCGCGTGGATCCAACCGCCGAGCCCCATGGCGTGCGTCACCAGCATCAGGTTCTGAAGATGAAAGAAGGCCTCGTAATCCGTGCGCATGGCGCCCGCGAATCCCAGCGGTAAGGGAGAATCCGACTGCAGCCATTTCTTTTGCACGCGCTCAATGCCGGCCACCGGCTGGTAGGGAATCTTCGGCACCACGCCGATCAAACTGCCCGCCCAAGCGGCCCATTCGATCAGCTTCTTGGGTTTGAATTTCGACCAGTCATCCAGCACCAAGGGACGCTGTCCATCTGGCTCGGAAAGCATGATGAACAGCACATTGATCATCTGGCGCGTGGTATCAACCACGGGCATAAAGACGCTGCTGCCGGGACAGTTGGAGATGATCTTGTTCCAGGTGAAGTAGTACGGCCAGCGTCTCGGGAAGTCGAGGCGCTCGGGGTAGACCTTTCGCTTTACTCCGGCGGCTGCATCGATCCAATGCTTTTCGGTCCACAGGGAGCGGTCGGGCGGGAACTCGCGCAGCCAGGCGACGGCGTCGCGGCCGCTCTTCTGCTGAAGCAGCCACGTCCCCTCGTCGTTAATGAGGAAGAAGTGCGTGGCTTGCGCGTTATCGGCGCTGCTGGCGGCCCGGGCCGGAATTCCCATTTGCGTGGTGGCAAGAACCGGCTCGCCATCGGGGTGCTTCAACGGCACGTCATGGAGACTGAAACCGGCCAGGCCGGTGGAGACGATCAGGATGGCTTCTTCGAGCGCGGTCAGCGGAGCCGGAGCATTGCTGCTTGTGTACGAAAGCGCACCCGCGTTGAGCGAGGTCCCCTGACAGATCCGGCGGGTCCGGCGGTCGCTGATCGCCGACAGGAGTGGGTACTCAAGCAGGTCCGCCAAGCCGCGCGCGGGCGATCCTGGCCTGTCGGTCACGGAACGAGCATCCTCCATTTGCTACCTCCGAGTTAGTCCGCCCGAGGGCTCGGGCGAAGCGCATCGTTTATGTACTCTATCCTGTTAATTTGGTCTAGTCCAACACTTTCTTACAAGGAGATCGAGAGTTCAACGGAAAGTGAGACCCGATTATTGCCGATCGACAGCGACCAATTCGTTAGTGACTCTCGCCTGGGACCTGTTACTCGCGAAGTGTACTAATGGGCACACCTACGAGGTATTGCCATTATGTACTAATCATCACATTCACGACGTAGCCGTCACTGCACCGGCAAGGGCTTCGGTGTATTGCGGCGTCGTCTCGTCGGTGTCCTGATAGTACGAGAGTGTGGCGCTGGCGCCAGCCAGGTCCATAATCGTATAACCGTGGCGGTAAAACGTCCCGTCATCGTCGAGGCGCAGCGGTAGCATCGGAACGTCCGGAAACATGGGAGTGGTTGGGATGTCGGTGAGGCTGACCGGAAATGCACCGTGGCCGATGCACCGTGCCAGGACGCCCAGATACTTCTGGTAGATCACCAGGTTGTGTTCGTGACCCCACAGCCACATGTCCACGCTCGGCAAGAGCGGTGACAGTTGCTGGTTCAGGTGATCGTTCACAGATTTGCCACAGATGGCTTCGTTGGCCGCGAATAGCTGATGGTGCGACAGCAGAACTGTACGACGATTGCCCCGGTTCTGGATCTTATCCGTGAGCCAGGCAACTTCGGTGTCTTCGAGGTATGTGGGATCTGTGCCCTCTGGCTTGCTGTCGTGGAGTCCGGTATCCATCGCAAGGAACTGCCAGTTGTCGTTGCGCAGGCAGAAATAGCTGGCGGGCTGACCCAGTTGGTCGATCAGCTTGTAGTACGGCGCTCCTCCGCAGAACATATCATGGTTGCCGGAAAGCGTAAATGTCGCGATCTTGGTAAGATCCAGGCCTGCCTTCCAGATGTTGTAGAAGTAGTTCTGCATCTCGAAATCGGTCCCGGAGTAGTAAACGTCACCCATGTGAATCACCACGTCGGGATTCTTCCGGGCGATCTGCGCAAGCACTGTTTTAGCGGTGTCCTGGCCGGTCCCCCAATCGCCCACGATGGCAACGCGGGCATTGGCAGGAAGCTTGCCATCGATCACAAAATCGCTCATGTTCTGATAGACCCGATACGGAATCGCCCCCTTCGACAGGAGGAACTCCTCGTATTTGAGAGAGGCCTCGGCCCATCCGGGGTCGCAATCTCCGTCTTTCGTGGTCAATAACGTCTGATAGCGATTGGCGTCAGCGGTGTGGCCGAGAACCTTCGCCACGGCATAGTTGCGGGCCAGCGAAGCGCAGTAGCCGACCTGATCTCCAAGGCCTCCCGTTGTGGCTGCGACCGGCGCGGCGGGAGGAGGAGGCGGAGCGGTGCCAGCCTGAATCGCGGCGTGGGCGGCGCTGGCCTCGGCAGTAGCCGTGTTGACCATGCTGTGGCCGGGATCGGGGCGCGTGATGGCAACCGGGCCGCCGGCGGCCTGCGACCGCGCTGCGGCCGTCTTCCGCGCCACTACTTCATCGACGGCCGATTGAAACAGCGAAAGATCCGGATCGCGAAACTGAGCCAGGTTTAACATTGGTTCTCCTCCATAACTTAGCTGTATACGGCCGAGACATGGCCTATAGTGTCTTAAGATATTCGATCAGGTCCCACTTCTCGGCGTCCTTCAAACTGGCGCCGTAAGCATGACCCTGGTTGCCGTTGCCGGGAACGCGGGTGTCTACTTCGAATCCGGCGCGCTCCGCTTCCGGACCGTCGGAAATGAATCCGACATTCCTCGGATCGTATACGTCATAGCCGCGATAGAAAGTTGTCGGCCGGGCGGCTTCCGGCTGCAAGAGCGCCCAAAGGTTGGGAATCGAGCCGTTGTGCAAGTATGGCGCCCGTGCCCAGATGCCGTCGATGGGTACGTTTGCGTAGCCATTGGTCTTGTGATAAGCATCGAAAACGAATGGCGGGTTGTTGATGGCATGAAACTTCTCCACCAGCTCGGCGGTAAAGGAATCGAGACGATGACGGTCGGTACCGATGGTCTCGATAGGTTCCACTTGCCCGGTATTAGTCCCGCCGAAGGCATGACATTGGGCGCATTCCCGGTCGAAAATCTTCTGGCCGCGGCCGGCTGAGTCGTCCTGGATGGGGAACGGATATGGAGGCGGCTTTAATCCCAACAGAAAATCCGTCACGCGCTTAAAGCTGGCCAGGATCACCGTCTTGGGCGTAGCGCCGATTGCCATCGCGGCGGCGAAGTTACGCTCCGTGATGTTGTTGTTATTCCCGTCCCAGTGGAGATTCATTCCCACGCGCGGCTGCTGGTTCCAGACCTGCGGTAGGTCCACGGTGCCAATGGTGTGGTCGTCGGGCAGATGGAAGACGTTGAACTTGGTGGGATTGAAAGTGTCCGTGCGACCCTTGCCCTGCGGTGGCCGCGATTGCTGCCACGCGTAAGCGGCCTTCTGTGCGGCGAGACCCTTTCTTACGCCCGGAATAATGAGGTAGCGGTAAACCAGAGACTCTGTCCAGGAGAACTGATGCACCTTCGCGATGGCGGCCATCACGTTATCGGGCGTGAATCGCGCGTCGGCGGCGCAGTCATAGAGAAAGCTCTGAAACGCCTGTAAGTCCAGGGTGTGAGCCGGCCCCCCGAGGATCACTTCCGGCTTGGCGCCAGCAGTCCGGCGGAATTCGCCGGTATGACACAGCGCGCAATTCGCTTCCACTGAGTCATACCCGATGTGACGTTTGGCAAAGCCGATCGGCAGGTCATGACCGTCCTCATAGATGAGCCCAAGCGACGCCCAGCCACCGGGCCCCGGCAGTTTCTCAGGGAACATGCCGGGCAATACGTTCCAGATCCAATAGGGGACACGGCTGTCCGAGCCCAAACCGATGGCGCCGTACTTATAGTGATCCTCGACGGACGCGTAGGTGATGTCGGGCTCCGCGCGCATCAGGTTGTCCCAAAGGATGTATCCGACAAAAGCGACAAGCAGGATCGCGAATGCCAGGCCGACGCGGACCACCGGCTTGCGGAAACAGACAGCCAGCCAGGCGAACAAATGTGAGAAGAGGCGAGCCAGAGTCGCGCCGAGCCGATTCCCGCTGGGTACGGCCATTTGCAGAAGAATCGCCTGCACCGCTCCAAATGCGCCGTCCACGATCAGATACGAAAGGAAAGCGGGATTGGAGCGCCAGATGAAAACCCAAAAGATGGCGGCCAGAAACCGGGATAACACGAGCAGCCACGAATAATCGGGATTGAGCAGAGGATCTAGCGCAGCCGGTATATAGAAAATGCTCAGTGCCAGCACCATCACAGCGTGCGCCTGATTCCAGACCGTCGGCAGACCTGCGGGCAGTCCTAGCCCGGAGTTCACCGAGTCCGGCATGATAAGCTCTTGCGCGATGAACAGCACATTGCATGCGATACCCAGCCAAACCACAAAGCTGAACCACCGCGCAGCGCGATTGGGTGTCACCGACATCGCATCTCCAGCTCAGCGGCCCGCCTGCAGCGCTGCAGGAACATCGGAAGTAGCTTCCAGATGACTCAACATCAGCGGAAACACGTCGTCGACCGCGTTCTTGCCGAAGATACAATCGATATGGCCGTAGTTAGGGATCACGTGGCGGCTGTACAGCTTGTCGCCGTTCGTCTGGCGCAACAGATTGTAAGTGATCTCAGTGCTCTCCGGCAGGAAACACCGGTTGGCGGCGCCGTGAATGAAGGTAATTGGAATCGCCAGGCGCTCCAGGTGGGGCAGGTAGGCATCAGAACCGTCAAAGGCCACCAGGTGGCCTTCGCGCGCCAGCAGTGCGATGTGCTCGAAGGACCGGATGTTGGCGACACCGAATAGCTCGTGTAACGTATCGTGCGTAAGTTGGTTGAGTTGCTCGTGTTGATAGAGCGGAGCGTACATGAAGGAGATCCGATGGCACACCGGGCTGTCGCATTCTTCCTTGAGTGCCAGAGGGTAAAGCTTCAACGCCGCGTCATACAGGCGTTCGCGCCAGTCGGCGTGAGTGTCCACATAGGCGGTAAGCGATTTCACGCCCAAGGCATCGAGGAATGAGGGCAGATGCAAGCCGGTCTTGAGCTTAGTCATGGCAGGTGTCACGAAGTGGGTGGCAATCTGCGAACACACCGCCGAGCGCACACCGTGAAGGCCGGCCAGCATAGCCATGAAGAACGTGGTCGAGCCCCAACAGTGAACCACCATTTGCACGCTGGGTGCGCCGGTTAACTCGCGAACCTGTGCCACCGCAGCGGGGTAATCCTTGGTGGCGACGTCGTCGCCACTGGACATGCGGGTCCGCGCGGGCAGCGCGATGCTGTTGCGGTAATCGAGAAGCCACACGTCATAGCCGTGCGCGAACAGATACTCGGTGAGGTTGGTGTCGATAGTATCGGCGGAGAAAATCAGGCTGGACACTCCCAGGCCGTGGGAAAGGATAACTGGGCCCTTGGATCCGCCCCGGTAGCGCGTGAGGCGCAGAGTCACGTCGTCCGGCGCGCTGAACCAATAAACCTCCGGCGCAGCGGCTCGCAGCGCGCGCTTCTTGCGCGGCGGCCCATCCGGATTGAACGCGACAGACCCCGCCACGGCGCCGCCATACGTCTGATAGAGAACGCCGGCAAAAAACTCGCCGAACCGAACCGTCCCGCGCAGACGCTCTTCGATGCTGGGCGCGTTGGTAACCTTCATGGTGGTCAACTGCTTGGCGAAGTCGGCGGGCAAGATGTGCAGGATGCCGGTGCCAAGCACGGGAGCCGATTCGTCGGCGCCGTCGCGCACCGTGATGTACAGGGTGCTGGTATCGTGCCAGATATCGAGCACGGAATTCGGCCGCACGATTTTGTAGCCATGGAAGTAGTAAACCTTACCTTCCTCGGACCTCATCTTCATGCGATAAACCATGTTCCGCGTTTCCACGTTGGTGGGATCGACGACAAACAAGTTGAATACGCCGTCCTCCACCGACAGCGGCCTCGCGGAAAGCGCCGGCGCCACCACGCTGCCCAGCATGCGGGCCTCGTGCTGGGAGTTTGCCAGCATGTCGCTGAGATCTTCGGAAACGATGGTGAGGGTGAACGCCAGAGAAGACCCCGCCGCTTCCCCCGCCGCTGCGCCGGCAATGTAGTTGTCCTTCACTTCGCTGGAGAAGAAGCCGCGCATGGTTTCGGTGAACTGCAAGCCCATGGCCGCCGCCTGCACTGCAACCGCCGGCTTGGAAGGCAGGGCGTAGTCGATCTTCCAACCGCGATCCTGCGCCGCGATGGCGCACGTCCGCTCGGCCATGGCCGAAATGGTGAGCAGCGGATTCACGCCCAGAGGAACGGGGATTACCGACCCGTCGCATACGTAGAGGCTGTCATATATATCGGTGCCCGACGCGCCTCGATAGACTTGGCCCTTATGGTTGACCACCCCGCTTTGAGCATGGTCGGCCATCACGCAGCCACCCAGCGGATGCACCGTCACCAGGTCTTTCTTGAACAGCTTAGTCCACAGTGGGTCGATGACGTAGGTGCCGTTGAGAGGCTTAGTGGCATTCAACAGCGTCTCATTGACTTTGTCGAAGATAGGCTCATTGCCCACGCCCGGCCATTCGAGTTTCAGGCGGTCATTCTCCAGGTGCATCTTGCCGTCACCGGTATCGTGCGTCATCACCAGGTAGGTTTGGGTGTTGTGGATGGCGCCTCTGTACGATCCGGCCACCAGGCTTTCCAACTCTCTCTTCTTTTGTTCGATGAGGGCGGTCAGGCCGGTATCGGTATCCTTACCAGCGGCCTTGGCAGCCGTCTCCAGCGCGCCAGGCATCAGGCCGGCCAGCGCGCCGGGTACAGAGCCCTCTTCCACAATCATGCCGTCCTCCAGCTTGGGCTGATTGCGAATGTCAATTACGCCGGTGATGCACGGTCCCACTGGCGGAATTTCCCCGGGCTTGCGGTGGCCGAAGCCGATACCGTTCACCTCCTGGTCACCGTTGTAGCTGAAACCCAGGACGTCGCCATTACCGGAGAAGCGCTCGCCTACACAGTCGGAGAGCGGCAATCCCTGCGCTTTCGAACGCAGTAGAATCTCGGTGGAACCGAGCGTACCGGCGCCCAGCATGACGATGTCGGCGGTAACGAACATGTCGGGGGCTTTGAAATCTTCGCGGCCCTCATCGACCGCCTGGTAGTGAACGAACCACTTACCGTCGCGCCGTTCGATATAGCGCACCGAGACCTGCGTGAAGATTTCCGCGCCGTAGTTTCTGGCGTCGGGCAGATAGTTCATCAGCGTAGTATTCTTGGCGCCGTAGTTGCAGCCGGTTACACAATCGCCGCACATCGTGCAGGCGCTCTGCGGCACACCCACGTGATTGACCTTGGTTTCGAAGGTCACATTGATGGGTGTTCTGTAAAACTTCTGCTCCAGATACTGCGCCGATTTCTCCAGTGCGTCCATCTTCGGCAGCGAGGGGAACGATGCGGGAATAGGCGTTGGCTTGAGCATCTCTCTCGCGCGGTCGTATCCCTCTTGCACCAGGGTCGGGAGATCCTGACGGACTTGCTCCGGCCAGCGCGCATCCTGGAACACGCGCGGTTCCGCCTCCAGGGACACATTGGCATTCACCAGAGATGTTCCACCCAACCCGCACCCCAGGAACACATTGATGCCGTCTCCCACTACGAAATCGTAGAGGCCGGTCTTGGAGCCGGCGGTGCCCTCGGGTGTCCGGACCTGCACCTCGCGCAGCGCTTCGACTTCGGTATCGGGATACTCGCCGGGTTGGAATTCTTTTCCCCGCTCCAGAATACAGACACTCTGGCCGGCGCGCGCCATTCTGGACGCGGCGATGCCGCCGCCGTAGCCGGAACCGATCACCACGACGGTGTAGTGGTCCTGAATAGCTTCGATTGGAGATGACAGACGCAGCATTTTCCCCTCTTGTGCTGGTAATACTATGTCAGTTCCGATCCAACGTCAAGCGGAGATTGAGTCTGGTATGAGCGACTTACCGATGTTATAGGCGTCCGTAAATCGGTCAAGGCCGTTGGAACCGCCGTTCACCAGGCGGCGGGCGGTGGCCAAATCGCCGGTAGCGAGGGCCGCCGTGATACTCTGTTCGCGGCTCTTGAGAAAACTGGCGAGCAGTTGCGCGGCAATGCCGGGTTCATTGGCGAGGTCGGGGTTTTCGATCAGTTGATTGCCCAGCCCGATGGCGTTCCCATGAACCTGGTAGTTAGTGCGGCCGGTGAGCTGGATGAATCCGCGCCCCTTGAACTGTGCCCCGTCCGGAGCCCCCTGGTTTCCAAGATCCGCCCTCGAATCGTACAGATCGAACGGATGGCCGCCCGGCGAGGTATTGAACTGAGATTGACCCTCGCTGATGGGCAGGAAGCACTCGGTCTCCGCACGGATGGTGCCGAGTGCCATGAGGATCATCGGCTTGTTGGCCAGTTGAGGCGCCACCAGAGCGTTCAGCACCTCAGGCAGGTTTTGCTCGATGTTGGGAGCCGGCGTATTCGGGAACATCTGGCAGACCATCGCTACGGTGACCGCGGGAATCGCGGACACAATGGGGGCAGGCACCGCGAGGCCCAGAGCGGCTGCCGTTTGAGGTCCCACCACACCATCGCCGGTGAGCCTCACGCTGCGTTGGAAGTTTGCCACCGCCGCCGCGGTTCCCGGCCCGAAGGAGCCGTCGGATCCCCCCGGGTCGAAGCCGCGGGCGCGCAGTTTGTTCTGCAGATCGGCCACCTCGGGGCCGCTGCTTCCCTGTTGTAGAACCGGCATCTAGTTCCCTCCTGATTGCATGATCGGATTCTTCGAAGTCATCTCTTCCCTCGTTCCGCCAAAGACTATCCGAGTTGCCCCTCTGCCGTCAACTGCTTTCTCAATAGTCTGGACTCGCGGCACATGAGCATTCGACGGACGCCGATTTAGGCTTGGGCCGAGTTGCCTGTATGGATGGCGTCCCCAGGGGGATTCGAACCCCCGTTACCGCCGTGAAAGGGCGATGTCCTAGGCCGGGCTAGACGATGGGGACTTGAGGATCGAGCGGAAAAGGACACTCCTACTGTAGGCTCGTGAGTGGCCCTGAGTCAACTCACCCCATCGAATCGGCTGTCTCGCAAGATGAGCCTCGTTGAGAGGTTACCCATCGCACCGGCCCGTCAGGAAGCCAGAGCCGGCCTCGTGCCGGCCCGATCCACTGGTAAGATGTTTAGGGATGGATTCCGACATCACACCCGAACAGCCGCCGCCTCCGCCAGAGCTTCACCCCGCCTGGAGGCGCGTGCAGTTGGCCCGCCATCCCAAGCGGCCGCATTCGCTCGACTATATGGAGCGCCTGTTTACTGATTTCCAGGAACTGCATGGCGACCGCTCATTTGCCGACGACCCTGCCATCATCGCCGGCATGGCGCGTTTCGAGGGCCGGCCCATCATGATCGTGGCGGAAGAGAAAGGCCGTAACACCAAGGAACGGCTGCAGCGCAACTTCGGCATGCCCAAGCCGGAAGGTTACCGCAAGGCTTTGCGAGTCATGCAGATGGCCGCCAAGTTCGGCCGCCCGGTGATAACGTTTCTGGACACGACCGGCGCCTACCCCGGCATCGATGCCGAAGAGCGCGGCCAGGCGGAAGCTATTGCCCGCAACCTGCGCGAGATGGCGCGGCTGCCTATACCGGTCATCGTGGCCTGCATCGGCGAGGGCGGGTCGGGCGGAGCGCTCGCGCTGGGCATCGGCAACACCGTCCTGATGTTCGAAAATGCGGTTTATAGCGTGATTTCGCCGGAAAGCTGCGCGTCCATCATCTATCGCGATTCCGGCAAGGCTGAGCGGGCCGCCGCCGCGCTGCGCCTCACGGCGGAGGATATGGACCAACTCGGTCTCATCGACACGATCGTTCCCGAACCCGAGGGCGGCGCGCAGGAGGACCCAGAGTTGGCGGCCGATAACCTGCGCCGAGCCCTCCATAATAGCCTGCTCGATCTTTCCGGGTTGAGCGGCCAGCAACTGGTCGAGCACCGCTATGCTAAGTTCCGCAGAATGGGCAACTTCTTCACGTAGGTTCGCTTGGCGCAGGCGGTCTTGTCCGCCGTGTCGAGATTCGCTACAACGCCTCTTTCGGTGCCCGCCACTCTGCCGAAGCTAAGCCCAAGCCAGTCCCCCCATTGCGCTAATCTTTACCCCTTTCCCGCGTCTTCTGGAAGGCACCCGACATATCTGCCGCGGCAACCGGGGGGCCAGCGTTGTAAAATAAAGGGTGAACTCCCACCTGCAAAATTGCGTCTAAAGCGGTGATAGGACATCGTTGTGAAAACTAAGTGGAAAGTAATCATTACATTGGCGGCCCTGCTTGTGGCCGTCGTCGGCGTTTATGCGAGTACCGTGTATAGCAAGCGCGGAGTGGTCACGGTGCAGACCGGACAGGTGGCGCGAGGCGATCTGGCTGCCATCGTCACTGCCTCGGGCGAAGTCAAACCCAAGAACTACATTAATATCGGCGCCAACGTGATGGGCGACATCACGGAGATTCTGGTCAAGGAAGGCGACCACGTTCGCAAAGGCCAACTCCTGGCACGCGTGGAGAACATCCAACCCACCGCCGATGTGGCGGCGCAAAAAGCCTCCGTCAGCTCTGCGGAGGCCGACTTGACCGCACAGGAAGCCGGTCTCAAGGTGGCAGACGAGAACATCCGCAGCATGGAGGCCGGACTCGACCACGATAAGGCCGACCTGGATCGCATGAAAGCCGATTACGATCGCGCCCAGGAACTGTTCAACGCCAAGCTGCTCGCCCGCCAGGATTTCGAGCTCAAGAAGTTCACTTACGAGGCGCAGGTCGCGCAGATAGCGCAATCTCAAACCGGCATTCTGAAGGCCAAAGCAACACGCGACCAGAACGCGGCCGAGGTCGCTTCCGCCCAGCGGCACATCGCCCAGGCGAAGGCCAACCTCACGCGCTACGCGGACGTCCTGCGCAAATACGACGCTTATGCGCCGCTCGATGGCGTGGTCACTAACCTGCCCGTGCGCGTCGGCGAATCCGTCGTGCCCGGCATCCAGAATTCCGAGGGCAGTGTCATCATGACCATTGCCGACATGTCCATCATCACGGCCGAGATCAAGGTGGATGAGACGGATATCGTCAGCGTGCACCTGGGCCAGACGGCCGATATCGCCATCGATGCCATTCCCAACAAAACGTTCAAGGGCCACGTGACGGAGATCGGTGACACCGCCATTCTGCGTTCCACCGGCCTCGCCGCTTCGCAAAGCGCCATCTCCGATCAGGAGGCCAAGGACTTCAAGGTGGTCATCGCGATGGATAATCCGCCGTCCGAGGTTCGTCCGGGCCTCTCCTGCACGGCCAAGATCACCACGGCCACGCGCACCAACGCGCTGACCATTCCCATTCAGGCGCTCACCATCCGGCAGCGCGGCGATCTGGAGCAACCTAAGCCCGGCTCGTCTTCCACCGCGCAGGCCGCCACCAAGCTGAGCCCCGCCGCCGAAAAAGCGCGCAAAGAAGAGCTCCAGGGCGTCTTTGTCGTCAACGCCGGCAAAGCCGAATTCCGCAAAGTCGATACCGGCATCACGGGCGCCACCGACATTGAAGTCCTCAGCGGCTTGAAGCCGGGCGACCAGATCGTCACCGGCTCCTACCAGGTGATCCGCACCATCAAGAACGGTGCCCAGGTTAAGGTGGATAACAAGGCGCCGGTCATTTCGACGACGCAGAGTTAGGATTCGAGATTCCTTATGTCAGCCGTCGTGGACAACTCATTACTGGAGCGCGCCGAGCAGCTCAAGCGGGATGGGGTGGTCATCCGCACCTACGATCTTTGGAAGACGTACGTGATGGGCGATCAGCAGATCCACGCGGTTTCGGGCGTCGACATTGAAATCAAGCGCGGCGAATACGTCGCCATCATGGGTCCCTCGGGTTCGGGCAAATCGACGCTTATGAACCTGATCGGCTGCCTTGACACGCCCACCAAAGGGCAGTATTTCATCAACGGCAACCTGGTGAGCGAGATGACGGACGATGAGCTGGCGCGCATCCGCAACAAGGAAATCGGTTTCGTTTTCCAAACCTTCAACCTGCTGCCGCGCGCCACGGCGCTGCACAACGTCGAGTTGCCGCTTATCTACGCGGGAATGGCCGCCTCTGAGCGCCTCGAGCGGGCCAAACAGGCCATGCGGCACGTGGACCTGGAACAGCGCATGCTGCACAAGCCCAATGAGCTTTCCGGCGGCCAGCGCCAGAGAGTGGCCGTCGCCCGCGCTCTGGTCAACAACCCATCCATCCTGCTGGCCGATGAGCCTACCGGCAACCTGGATACGGCTACCGGCAACGAGATCATGGGCCTGTTCGAGCGCCTGCACGAGCAGGGCAACACCATCATCCTGGTCACACACGAGCATGACATCGCGCAGCACGCCTGGCGCATCATCCACATTCGCGACGGCAAGATCGAGAAGGACGAAAACATAAGGTAGATGTTTGGTAACGGCCGGAGGCTCACGCGCGGCTAAGACGCCTCAAGCAGGTCGAGCACTCCCGGCGCTGTTCCTTCTGCCATAAGAATGAAGATGCCGTGAGGCTGACCTCGTCACCCGGTGATTACACCCCTCGGGCACACATTTGTAATGAATGCACCGCCGTGTGCAGCGGAGTTCTCGACGCCAGGCCGGCCGCGCCCACCCTTGGCGAGTTGGCCGGCGAGTTTCTGTCGCTGGTTGACGAATGGTCGGAGCGAGAAGCAAGCGGCGAGGATTCCTCCGAGTTGCTCAACCGAATGCGGGAACTGCTTGGCCGGCTGATGCTACGGTCGCCGGAAGGGCGCTGACGGGCCGAGACGGGTCCGCCAGCAGCCCCGCACTACGGCGACTACTTCGTGTAGATCGTCACATCCACGTTCATGCCTGGCCGCAGCACCACACCCTTACGTTGATCGACCAGGATCTTGACCGGGATGCGCTGGACCACTTTGACGAAATTGCCGGTGGCGTTCTCGGGAGGCAACAGGCTCATGCTCGCGCCAGTGGCGCCGGCGATCGAATCCACGTGGCCGTCGAGGGTGGTGCCATACATATCCACGTGAACCTCCGCCCGCTGGCCCGCATGCACCTGGGCAAGCTGCGTCTCCTTGAAATTGGCGATGAC
The DNA here is from genome assembly GCA_963761855.1 of Bryobacterales bacterium. Classification (GTDB taxonomy): domain Bacteria; phylum Acidobacteriota; class Terriglobia; order Bryobacterales; family Bryobacteraceae; genus Bog-375. The sequence continues at coordinate 45,986 of CAVXJY010000127.1, forward strand.
CCAGGTGTCGCTCAACGGAATCAGGGCCATGATGCCTTGACCCGGCTGCAGCATCTGGCCGACTTCGACGCTCTTGTGCGTCACCACGCCATCGATGGGCGCGGTGATGGTGGTGTAGCTGAGTTGCAACTCGGCGGCTTCAAGCGTGGCGCGCGCGGCCTCTACAATCGCCTGCGCGGTACCCACGTCGGCCGTGCGAATGGCCACTTGTTTGCGGTTCGCCACCGAGGCGGATAGCTGCGCATTCGCCTGCGCAACGCGGGTTTCGGCTACTGTCAGCGCCGCCCTCTTAATCCCCGCGTCCTGTCGGGCCGAGGCCAGCTTTTCCTGCGCAGCTTTCAATTCGCTGTCCGCCACCTTGGCCGCCGCCACATAGGCATCGTACTGCTGCTGTGAGATTTCGGCTTTCTCCACCAGCGGCTTCATGCGCGCCAGGTCGGCCTGGGCGCGATCGTTGTTGGCCTGGCGGGCGCGCACGTTGGCCTCGGCATAGGCTAGGTCGGAACTGGATGCCTCTTCGTAAGACAGGCGAGCGCGGTCGAGTTCCGCTCGCGCGTCCCCTACGCCGGCCGATGACTGAGTCTGGCCGGATTCGGTGGTGAGATCGGTCAACGGCACGCCCACTTGTGCCGCGCGCAGCTTGCTTTCATCTTCCGCCAGCGTAGCCTTTGCCTGGTCCACCCGCGCCTGGTAGTCACGCGGGTCGATTCGCACCAGCACGTCTCCCGCCTTCACCGGCTGATTGTCGTTTACCAGCACGTCGATCACGTTGCCGCTGATCTTGGGAGCGATGGCGCTGATATGCCCATCCACTTCGGCGTCGTCGGTCGAGACGCGGTTGCGGTAGTGAAAATAGGCCCATAGCCCCACCCCAACCGCGATCAGCAGCAGGATCACCACCACAAACCGCACCGGCGATTTCTTTTGCGGCTCCGCCACGGCGGGCCGTTCTTCCGTTTCCGGCATTGCGACTCTCGATTCGGCCATAATAAGTTACTCCATCACCAATGGGCCGCGCATCGGCCCGGTCCGCTTCATCAAAAACATAAAAGGAATGATCAAAAGAAACAGCAGTGCCATCACCCAGAACGCGTCGGCGAAGGACAGCATGGCAGCCTGGCGCAGCAAGCCGCCATAAAGGAGTCCGCCCGCCTGCCGGGCCGCGTCGGGCATTGTGGCGCCATGCGCGTGCAGCAGTTGCGTTGTGTGAAGCATCGCATCCCGATAGGGCGCGTCATAAGGAGTAAGATGCGCCGTCAACACCTGCTGATGCATCTGGGACCGCCGCGCCAGCAGGGTGGTTACGGTGGCGATGCCGGAGCTGCCCCCAATGTTGCGCGCCAGGTTGAACAGGCCGGTGGCGTAGTTCATGCGGTCCCTGGGCACCATCGCCACCGCCGCCGCGCTGATCGGCACGAACAGGAAAGCCATACCGGCGCTTTGCACCATGCGGCTCCAGACCGCGGTCGTGTAGTCGATATAAAGATTGAACCTGGACATGATGAGCAGCCCGCTGGCAGATACCAGCACGCCGCAGATCACCAGCCAGCGCGCCTGGAAATGGCGTAGCAGAATGCCCACCATCGGCATACAGACGATCACCACCAGGCCGCCCGGCGAGAGCACCAGCCCGCTCAGCATGGCGGTGTAGCCCAGCAGTGTTTGCAACAGCACCGGCAGCAGCATGGTGCTGCCATACAGGACGAAGCCCAACACCAGCATGGACAGCGTGCCCAAGGTGAAATTGCGGATCTTGAGCACGCGAAAATCGATCACCGGATGCTCGTGGTGCAACTCCCAGAACACCACCGCCACCAAACAGACCGCGGCCACGATGGCGAACGCGATGATGAACTGCGAACCAAACCAGTCTTCTTTCTGCCCTTCATCCAGCACCACTTCGAGCGACCCCAGCCCGAGCGCCAGCAGGCCAAAACCCATGTAATCGATTTTGAGGCCGTCGCGGAAGCTGCGGCGCACCAGGTAGGGCGGATCGAACACCAGCATCTGGGTCAGCAGCAGCGAAAGCATGCCCACCGGAATGTTGATGAAGAAGATCCAGCGCCAGGAGAAGTCGTCGGTGAGCCAGCCCCCCAGCGTGGGGCCGATCACCGGCGCCAGCACCACGCCCATGCCGAATATCGCCATCGCCATGCCGTGCTTCTCGCGCGGGAAGGTTTCCACCAGGATGGCCTGCGACATGGGCTGCAACGCGCCGCCGCCAATGCCCTGCAGTACGCGAAAGAAAATCAGCGAGCCCAGCGTCGGCGCCAATCCGCACAAGCATGAGCTGATTGTGAACAGCGCCACGCAAATCATGTAGAATCGCTTGCGCCCTATCAACATGCTGAACCACCCGCCCATCGGCAGGATGATGGCATTGGCCACCAGGTAGGAAGTCAACATCCAGGTGGCTTCGTCAGTCGATGCCGAGAGGTTGCCCGCGATGTGCGGCAGCGCCACGTTCGCCACGCTGGTGTCCAGCACTTCCATGAAGGTCGCCAGCATCACCGTGAAGGCGATGATCCACGGATTGATTTGCCTACTTGGCGTAGATCGCCTCCATCTGCCCTTCGGCGTGCGCCAGGTCGGCCCGCGCCTGGTTGTAGCGGTAGAGCGCCGCGATCTGGTTATCGTTGGCGCGCGCCAGCTCATTCTGCGCGTTCACCACTTCGATGTTGTCGGCAACCCCCGCCTGAAAACGATCGCGGGCTTGTTCCACTTCCTGCCGCGCCAGATCCACTCCCAGATTGGCCACGTTCACTTCGTTGCGCGCCGCTCCAAGCTGCGCGATGGACGTCTTCACCTCCAGCGCGATCGAATCGCGCGCCGCCTGCTCCTGCTGCTTGAGTTGGCGCAAGGCGATATCCATTTTGGCCCGCTCGGCTTCGATCCGCCCGCCGGTGAAAAGCGGGATATCCAGGCTCGCCTGGTATTGGTACACCGGAATGACGGTAGTGGGAGTCAGTCCCTGCTCCCCCCAGTTGCCGCTCAACGTCAGTTTCGGCAGCCGCTCTTCGCCGGCGGCCTTCAAGCCCAGTTGCGCCTGCGCCATTTGCGCCGCAATCTGGCGCAACTCGGGACGCGTGGCAAAGGCGTGCTGCAGAGTTTGATCGGCGGCAACCTCGGGCGTCTGGAAGAATTGCACCTGGTCGGCCAGTTCGATTTTCCGCTGCGGATCGACGCTCAATAAGCGGCCCAGCCCGAACAATCCGGTTTCCAGTTCGGTGCGCGCCTCGATCACCCGCTGCTTCTCGTTTTGCAATTGCACGTTGGCGCGGAGCGTGTCGATGCCGGTTCCTACGCCGTTCTTCTGCAAATCGGCCGCCTGGTCGTAGAGCGCCTGTGCCAGCGCCTCGCGCGCCTGAGCGGCTTCCACGTCGGCCGCGGACCGCTGGCAGCCCAGGTATTGCGAAACGATCAGCAGTACACTTTCCTCGCGTGCCGTTATTTCCTGCGCGTGGGCCGCTGTGATTCCGCTCTGCGCGGCCTTGTAGCGCCGCCACAGCGTCAGATCCAAAGGCGCGCTGAAACGCAGCCCTTCCTGCTCCACCCAGAACGGGCCGAGGTGCTGCGGAATGCCTGGAAATGGAGATCCGAACAGCGTGTCGACATTCAAGCGCTGCACCGACTCCGAGATCCCCGCACCCACTTGTGGCAACAGTCCCGATCGGGCGACACGGCTGTCCTGGGTGCTCTGCGCCACGTTCAGATTGGCCAGAATCACCTGCGGATTCTGCCGCAGGGCCAGAACCACCGCATCGTGCAGAGTGAGCTTCAGCGGGGCGGAATCCTGCGCCAGGGCAAATGGCGCCAGCGCCAGCCAAACAAGAACCGTAGGTTTCATAGTCATCCAGCGCGTCCTGTAGACCATTCTAAAATGCAATGGGCGGGCCATTGTATTCGGCTGAATTGATTGGACTAGTGAGCGTCCGCACTGCCCGTATTTCGGCACCGGCCCAAATCGCGGCGAGACTCGCTCCACCCGAACTCTCTCCCGGGTTGCCCGGTCGAGCCTGGTTCGATATAAACTGTTACCGGCAAAAGCACTACGCCGAGGGATGAGCGATGCCGCGGAAACCACGCACCCAGGATCGTCACAACATTCCCGCCCCCTCGATGGACCTCGTCCAATTGAAGCCGGAAGGCGCTCTCATCGTCGCAGACCTGGCGTTCCTGGACGGATTCAAGGAGCGCATCAAGGACCTCTTCCTGACTCTGCCCGGTTTGCCGGGCCACGTCACCCAAGTGCAACAGGAATTCAATCGCCTCAACAATTCCAGGTTGCCTGGCGACCGGAAGAAGCTCGTAGGCGACGAAGCCTTTGACCGAATCTGCAAGGCTGCCGCTTTTGCGGCGATGGATTTTCCGGAGCAGACGTTCACCATTGCAAGCATTGGCAGAACGTACAAAGTGAGACGGGAAAGAGGAAAAGTCATGCGGGAGACTTACAGAGAATAACGGCGCGGCAAAGAACGATCGCAGCTCCTATCTCGCTTGGCCTCTCGCCCCCACACCCAACTTGCGCATCTTGGCTTGCAGCGTGGTGCGCTTCATGCCGAGCCGCGCTGCGGCCCCATCGGCTCCGCCTACCTTGCCGCCGGATTCGCGCAAGGCGCGCTCAATGGCTTCCCGTTCCGCCGCGGCCAGAGTCACCGCACCGCCGCCGCCCGAGGTGCGCTTCAACTCGCGAACCGGAGCGCGCAGGGCCGCACCGGGCGAGAGAATGACCGCGCGTTCAATGAAATTGGCCAGCTCGCGAATGTTACCCGGCCAGTGATACCGCACCAGCGCTTCCATGGTTTCGGCGGGGATGGAGGTGATGCGGCGGTTCATGCGCCGCGCGTTCTGCTGCACGAAGTAGCGCACCAGCAGCGGAATGTCCTCGCGCCGGTCGCGCAGCGGCGGTACGGTGATGGGAAACACGTTGAGCCGGTAGTAGAGGTCGGCGCGAAACTGCCGTTCTTCCACCATAGCGGCCAGGTCGCGATTGGTGGCAGCCACCAGGCGCGCATCGGTGCGGATGGTGCGGGAACTGCCCAGCCGCTCGAATTCCCGCTCCTGCAGCACGCGCAGCAGCTTGGTTTGCAGCTCGAGCGGAATCTCGGCCACTTCGTCCAGAAACATGGTGCCGCGGTGGGCCAGCTCAAAACGGCCGATACGTTGGGCGATGGCCCCGGTGAATGCGCCTCTTTCGTGGCCGAACATTTCGCTCTCCAGCAGCCCCGTGGGGATGGCGGCGCAGTTCAGCTTGACGAAGGTGCCCTGGCGGCGCGAGCTCAGGTTGTGGATGGCGCGCGCCAGCAGTTCTTTGCCGGTGCCTGTCTCGCCGTAAATCAGTACCGTGGAATCGGTTGGCGCCACCGTCTCCACCTGTTTCAGATTGGCCCTGAGGGCGCGGCTTTGGCCGACGATTTCTTCAAACCGGCTGTCGGTGCGGATTTCGTCTTCCAGATAAACTTTCTCTTCCGCCAGACGGGCGTTCAGCTCCTCGATCCTTCGGTAGGAAAGCGCATTGTCGAGCGCGATCGCCACCTGCCCCGCGACTTGCGTATAGAAATCCATGTCGCCCTGGGAGAAGAACCCGTCGCGCCGTGAACCCACCGTGAGCACGCCCAGCGCCTCGCCATGCGCCACCAGCGGCATGGCGCAGAACGACCGCACGCCCTCGGCCGCCATCACCCGCGCGGTGGCCGGCGCCAGGGCGTCCATTTCGTCGAAGCCTAAAATACGGCCTTGGCGCGTACGGAACACGTACCCCGCCACGGAATCGGCCATTGGTACCAGCGTGTCTTCCTGGAGCTCGCCCGTGCTGTCCGGAAAATCGAGCGCTGCCACGCGCAGGTCACCGCTCTCGGCATCGTGCAGCAGCAGGCTCGTGTAATCCAATCCAAAAACGCGCCGCAGCGAAGCCGAGGCCGAGCGGAACAACTCCTTGCTGGCCACCGAGCTTACCACTGCGTTGTTGATTTCGAGCAGCGCCCGCAACCGGTCGCGCTCGCGCGCCAGCGCCTGTTCGTAGGTACGGGCAGCTTCAAAGTTCAGCGCATTATCTACCGCTACCGCGACCTGATGCGCTACCTGCTGCATGAACTCAATGGTTTCACCTGTGTAAGCGTCGGGCTTCGTCGAACCGAAGGTCAGACCGCCAATCTGCCGCTGCGCGGTGCGCAGCGGCAACACACAGAATGACTGGACGCGGTTGGCCGCCAGCACCTCGCGCAGCTTCTTAAATGGCAACTCCGGGCCCAATCGCGGCACGTAATACGGGCGTCCCGATTCCAGCGCCACCATGGTCGGTGTCTCGGAAAACGGCATCGGGCCCGGCAGCTCACCGGTCACCGGCTGGTCGGTTTCCAGAATGTGCACGCGCACCACCCGCTCCTCGAAATCCACCAGGGTGAGGGTGATGTAGTCGAACTCTACCAGGCGCTTCAGGCAGCGGCTCAACTCGGTGAACAAAGTGGCAAGTTCTCTCTGCGCGGCAATCGATTCCGCCACTTCGAGCAGCGTTTCGTAGCGCGCCTTAACGGTCCACGGACCTGTTGCGGAGGAGGGAAACATGGGGGCTGCCCGCCGGCTTTTCTTCAACCGTAGCACAGCATGCACGGTCGATGCCCTCTTTCACCAGCGCCTGAATCAGCGGAGTTGCAGCCTCCAGCCGCACGCCCAGGCCGTGCATTTCCGAGAGCAGAGATTGCCCCTCGGGATCGACGAAATCCACCTCGCTCAGGTCGAGCGACATACCTCGACTGGCGGCGGTCGAGGCCGTCCGCCAGCATTGACGCAACTCCTCCACCCACGGCCCGGAAAGCTTGCCTTCGAGCTTGATCCGCAGCTCGCGGGTGCTGTCGTGAATGGTTATCCGTAGCATGGTCCGTTGTGCTGAGATGCAAGCGGCCTGCCAGCAGGCGAGCTTGCGCCATTTCAGCGAGTTGGCCGCCGGTTGCTGGCCGAGCTTCATGCCAATTGCCGAAATGCGGGCAGATTGGCCCGATTCCAGACTTCCGTGTCCCGTTTGGCACCAAAAATAACGCCGGGGCTTGACGCGCTAGCCCCGGCGAAGGAGAATCTGACGGATTTGCGTGCGGTTTCAGCATCCGCCAACCTGTCGCCCGTTGCCGGATTCTGTAACTGCACTCTTACAGTGCCTCATTTTGAGGCTGGATACGAGTGCCAGACGCTCGTACTGGGTATCGGTACAAAAGAACTGAGTACGTTACGCTCGGCGGTACCATAAGCCGCGAGTCATCCCTCCCAGAGCAGTTCAGGCTTCGTCTGCCGAGGTTCCCCGCCCGGTCCACTTGGCTTTCAGGAAATCGCGGTTCATTCTGGCGATCACTTCCAGCTTGATTTCCTTGGGGCAGACAGCTTCGCACTCGCCGATGTTGGTGCAGGCGCCGAAAAGCTCCAGATTGGCCTGCGCCACCATGGCTATGGCGCGGCTGTCGCGCTCGGCCTGGCCCTGTGGCAGCAGCCCCAGGTGGGAAATCTTGGCGCCCAGGAAGAGCGAAGCCGAGGCGTTGGGGCACATGGCGACGCAAGCGCCGCAGCCGATGCAGGCGGCAGCGTCCATGGCGCAGTCCGCGTTTTCCTTTGGCACCAGGATGGCGTTGCCGTCGGGAGCGCTGCCGGTCGCAACCGAAATGAAACCGCCGGCGGCCATCACCCGGTCGAACGCGCTGCGATCCACCACCAGGTCCTTCACCACGGGGAAAGCGCGCGCCCGCCATGGCTCGAGGTACAACTCGTCGCCGTCCTTGAAATACCGCATGTGAAGCTGGCAGAGCGTGGTGCCGGGCTTCGGCCCATGAGCCACGCCGTTCACCATGCACCCGCACATGCCGCAGATGCCCTCGCGGCAATCGTGGTCGAACGCGACCGGCTCTTCGTCCCTGGCGATGAGGTCCTCGTTGAGCACATCCAACATTTCCAGGAACGACATGTGCTCGTTGACATTGGGCACCTCGTAGCGCGTCATGCGGCCCGGCTCGTTCGCGCCCCGCTGCCGCCAGATGTGGAGGATGATTTTCATTACTTGTAGCTCCTCTGCGCCGGGTGCACGTATTCGAATGTCAATGGCTCCTGGTGGAGGCCGGGCGGGTTGCCCACGCCGCGGAACTCCCAGGCAGCCGCGTACGAATAATGTGCGTCGTCGCGCGCGGCTTCTCCATCCGGCGTCTGGTATTCCTCGCGGAAATGGCCGCCGCAGGATTCATTGCGCTCTAACGCGTCCAGGCACATCAGCTCCGCCAATTCGAAGAAATCCGCCACGCGGCCGGCTTTTTCGAGCGACTGGTTCAGTTCTTCGCCCGAACCCAGCACCTTCACGTCACGCCAGTATCGCTCGCGGAGGTCCGGAATCTGCGAGAGCGCCAGCTTCAGCCCTTCCGCGGTGCGCGACATGCCGCAGTATTCCCAAAGCAGCTTGCCCAGTTCGCGGTGGAAGGAATCCACCGAGCGCGTGCCTTTATTGTGCAGTAGCTTGCCGGTGGTCTCGAGCACCTGGTCTTCGGCATCGCGCACCGCGGCATGACTGGTGTCGGCCTTTTCGAGCTTGGTCGAAGCCAGGTAATCGTTGATGGTGTTGGGCAGCACGAAGTAGCCGTCGGCCAGGCCCTGCATCAGCGCGCTGGCGCCCAGGCGGTTGGCCCCATGGTCGGAGAAATTGGCCTCGCCGATCACGTACAGGCCGGGGATGGTGGACATCAGGTTGTAATCCACCCACAGGCCGCCCATGGTGTAGTGAATGGCCGGGTAAATGCGCATCGGTTCCTGATAAGGATCTTCGCCGGCGATGCGCTCGTACATGTCGAATAAGTTGCCGTAGCGCTCTTTAATGACGTGCTTGCCCAGGCGCTCGATGGCGTCGCGAAGGTCCAGATACACGGCAAGCTTGGTCTCGCCCACGCCGCGGCCTTCATCGCAAATCGTCTTGGCGTTGCGCGAAGCCACGTCGCGCGGCACCAGGTTGCCGAAGCTAGGGTAGCGGCGCTCCAGGTAGTAATCGCGCTCGGCCTCGGGAATCTGGCTGGCCGGCCGCGTATCGCCCTTCTTCGCGGGCACCCAAACGCGGCCGTCGTTGCGCAGCGATTCGCTCATCAGCGTGAGTTTGGATTGATAATCGCCCGAGACCGGAATGCAGGTCGGATGAATTTGCGTGAAACACGGGTTGGCGAACAGCGCGCCGCGTTTGTGCGCCCGCCAGATGGCGGTGGCGTTGGAGCCTTTGGCGTTGGTGGAAAGGTAATAGACGTTGCCGTAGCCGCCCGTGCCGAGCACCACTGCGTCGCCCAGATGAGACTCGATTCTGCCGGTCATCAGGTCGCGCGTCACGATGCCGCGCGCGTGGCCGTCGATGACGATCAGGTCGAGCATCTCGGTGCGCGGGAACATCTCCACAGTCCCGGCGCCGATCTGCCGCTCCAGCGCCTGGTAGGCACCCAGCAGCAACTGCTGCCCGGTCTGCCCGCGAGCATAAAACGTGCGCGAAACCTGCGCGCCGCCGAAGCTGCGATTATCCAGGTAGCCGGAATATTCGCGCGCGAACGGCACTCCCTGCGCCACGCACTGGTCGATGATATTGAGGCTGATCTGCGCCAAGCGGTAGACGTTCGATTCGCGGGCGCGGAAATCGCCACCTTTCACGGTGTCATAAAACAGGCGGTACACGCTGTCGCCATCGTTGTGATAATTCTTGGCGGCGTTGATGCCGCCCTGCGCGGCGATGGAGTGCGCCCGGCGCGGCGAATCCTGGAAGCAGAAGCTCTTGACGTTGTAGCCGAGCTCGGCCAGCGAGGCGGCCGCGGATCCCCCGGCGAGGCCGGTTCCCACCACCAGAATCGTGTACTTGCGCTTGTTGGCCGGGTTCACCAGCTTGAGGCTGAAGCGGTGCCGGTCCCAACGTGTCTCAATCGGACCTGTCGGACATTTCGAATCGAGTTCCATTTGGCCTCCTCAATACGTCAGCCACCCGGTCAGCACGGCGATGGGGATTGAACAATTGCCCACCGCCACCAGTATCGCCAGCACCGCCGCCGCCTTCTTGATCAGCGGCGTATAGCGCGGATGGCTGATGCCCAGCGACTGAAACATGCTCCACATGCCGTGGTAAAGATGCAGGCACAGGAGAATCATGGCCAGGATGTAGAATCCCGAGATCCACGGGTTGGCGAACCCGGTGATCACGTTGTAGCGTACGTCGGGCATGTTCGGACCCAGCTCGCGCAGCGGCACCACTGCGCCCACGGTGAGATGGAGCACGTGGAAGATCACGAAGGCGGCGACAATGGGGCCGCTCCAGATCATCGTGCGCGCCGCGTAGGACGTGGGCACGTCGGCCTTCTTTATGTAGCCAATGGGCCGCGCCGCGCGGTTCTGCAGCCAGAGCTGGGTGGCTGCGACGATGTGCAGCACCACAGCCAGCAGCAGCACGCTGCGCGCCGTCCACAGCGCCGCCGCGTTCGACGGGTTGTGCAGAAAGGCGGCATAGCGGTTGATCTGCTCGGCGTCGGAAGAATAGATTTGCAGGTTGCCGAGCAGGTGTGCGAACACATAGCCGACCAGTATGACGCCGGTGATCGCCATGACGGCCTTCTTGCCGATGGGCGCTGCATAGAAACGCACCGCGCGGTGAATGGGATGGATTGCTAGAGTGCTCATGCGGAGATCCTGATTGTCGCGAACGGCATTCGCAGAAATGAATGGCAGCCCTTCATGCGCAGGGAAAACCCCGACAGACTTCTGGGTGTCAATGCCTTATAGTACTCGGTTTCGCCTGGGAGTGGCGCCAGGATGCTATTTGGCAAAGTGGACAGTTCGAATAGGAAGACGTTCAGGCTGACCACGATCTGGTCGAGCCCGTCACGGAGCAGTTCGGTGAGCGGTTCAGGCCGCGTTTCGTGGGAGGACCTCACGTTCTATTTTCGGGCGGATCTCCTGGGCGGCGATCTCAAGATCGTAGGCGATCTGAAGATTCAGCCAATATTGCGGCGAGGTGCCGAAGTAACGCGCCAGGCGCATCGCAGTGTCGACGGTGATGGCTCTCTTTCCGTTGACGATGGCGCTGATCCGGTTCATCGGAACCCTGAGCGCGCGCCCCAGTTCGTTCAGGCTGACGGTTGAAGGCCTGGGCAGCGCTTCCATCAGCCCCCTCTACTTCTTCCCTTACTTCTTCCTTTTCGCCACCAGCCGCACCCGTTTGGTCTGTGAGATGGCTCCCGCGGTTAGCGCGTCGTCGATGATTTCGTGCTGCTCTTGCTGGTGGCGCTTGCCGGAGCCAGTGGCGGGGCTGGCGGATTCGGCGCGGCCGACGTAGCGGATCTCGCGGCGGGTCTGGTCGGCAAGCGGCTGCATCTGCTCGTGGATATAACGCCAGGGGCCCATGTTTCTAGGCTCTTCCTGAGCCCAGACGATTTCGGCGGTGAGCGGGTAGTGCAGCAGGATGTCGGCGGCCTGGCTGGAGGCGAACGGATAAAGCTGCTCGACGCGGACCAGCGCGACGTGATCCGCCTTGCGCTCCTCACGGGCTTGCAATAGGTCGTAGTAGATTTTGCCGGAGCAGAAGACTACGCGCGAGATGTGCTGCGGATCGGCGCTGGGTTCACCCAGGATTTCGATGAAGCCGCCGGCTGCGAAATCGTGCGTGGTGGAAGCGGCGCGTGGATGGCGCAGCAGGCTCTTGGGGGTGAAGATGATCAGCGGCTTGCGCACGCCGCGCCTATCGGAGCCACCATACATCTGGCGGCGCAGTAAGTGGAAGTATTGCGCCGGCGTGGTGCAGTTACAAACCTGCATGTTGTTTTCGGCGCAGAGGACCAGGAAGCGCTCGATGCGGGCGCTGGAATGCTCGGGGCCCTGCCCTTCGAAGCCGTGCGGCAGCAGCATCACCAGGCCGCTGGGCTGTCCCCACTTGGATTCGGCGCAGGAGATGAACTGGTCGATCATGATCTGCGCGCCGTTGGCGAAGTCGCCGAACTGCGCTTCCCAGATGACCAGCGTGAGCGGATCGGCCACGCTGTAGCCGAATTCGAAGCCCAGCACCGCGTATTCGCTCAGCGAGCTATCGAAGACATCGAAGCGGGCTTGATCGGGCGAGATGTGCTGCAGGGGAATGTAGCGCTTGCCGGTTTCGTAATCGTAGAACGCCAGGTGGCGCTGGCTGAAAGTGCCGCGTCCGGAGTCCTGGCCGCTTAAGCGGACAGAGGTGCCTTCGAGCGCCAGCGTGCCGAAGGCGAGCGATTCGGCCAGCGCCCAATCGAGCGGCGTGCTCTGGGCGATGGCGTTGCGGCGTTTTTCGACGAAGCCGCGCAGCTTGGGATGCAGGTGGAAGGTATCGGGAAAATTGGTGATGCCGCGAATCACCCGTTCGAGCACCTGCTGGTTGACGGCAGTGCGCGGGCAGAAGGCGGAGATCTCGCCCGTAGCCACCGCGCTCAGCTCCTGCAACTCATAATGCTCGGCCTGCGCTTGCGCGGCATCGTAGCCGGCGGCCAGGCGCTGGCTGACCTGCTGGCGCATAGCGGCAACTTCTTCGGCGGTCGCCACGCCCTCGCGCACGAGGCGCTCGCCGTAGAGCGTGGCCACCGATGGGTGCTCTTTGATCTTGCGGTAGAGGATGGGCTGAGTGTAGCTGGGGTCGTCGGCTTCATTGTGCCCGTGGCGGCGGTAGCAGATCATATCGATCACCACGTCGGTCTTGAACTTCTGGCGGTAATCGAAGGCGATCTGCGCCACGCGGACGGCGGCCTGGGGGCTATCGCCGTTGACGTGAAAAATGGGCGCTTGCACACCCCGCGCCACATCGGTGGAATATGGCGTGGAGCGCGATTCATCGGGCAAGGTGGTGAAGCCGATCTGGTTGTTGATGATCAGGTGAATGGTTCCGCCGGTCGAATAGCCGTCGAGCTGCGAGAGATTGAGCGTCTCGGCCACCACGCCCTGGCCGGCGAAAGCGGCGTCGCCGTGGATGAGCAGCGGGATGACGCGCTCGCGGGCGGTATCCCCGAGGCGGTCCTGCTTGGGGCGCACGATGCCCTCCACCACAGGGTCCACCGCTTCCAGGTGACTGGGGTTGGGGGCGACCGAAACCGCGATTTCGCGGCCGTTTTCGCAGCGGCGCACGCCGTACGCGCCGAGATGGTATTTCACGTCGCCGGAACCCTGGGTGCTGGAAGGATCGATGTCACCCTCGAATTCGGAGAAGATCTGCTTGAGGTCCTTGCCCACCACGTTGGCCAGCACGTTGAGACGGCCGCGGTGCGCCATGCCGATGACGATCTCGTGGACGTTGCCGGCGCTGGAGCGTTCGAGAATCTCTTCCAGGATGGTGAGCGCGGTCTCGCCGCCTTCCAGCGCGAAGCGTTTCTGGCCGACGAAGCGGGAGTGCAGGAAGTGCTCGAATCCCTCCGCGGCGATCAGGATGCGCAGAATGCGAAGGCGGGTCTGGTTTTCAAGGGGCCAGTGGTTCTTACCCGGCTCCATACGCTGTTGCAGCCAGCGCTTCTGCTCCGGAACCTGTATATTCATGTACTCGCAGCCGATTTTGCCGCAGTAGGTTTCGCGCAGCGTTTCCAGAATCTCACGCAGGGTGGCAAGCGGCTTAGGGCCGGCTTCGCCGATGGCTTCGCCCAGGGTTCCGGTTAGAAATTCGCGGTCCAGGTCCCAGATGGTGAGGCCGTAGGTTTCCGGATCGAGCTCGGCGTGATAGCTGGGCTCGTGGCCCAACGGATCGAGATCGGCGATGAGATGACCGCGCACCCGGTAGGCGTTGATCATCTGCATGATGGCGGCTTCTTTGGCGATTTCGGCGGTGCGCGGCGAAGCGGCTCCAGGCAAGCGCGGCCTGCGGTCGGTCTCCCAATGTACAGGCTGGTGCGGGATCTTCAGGTGATCGAACACCTCTTCATAGAAGCCGTTCCCGCCATCGAGTAGCGCCTGTACTCTGCCCAGGAACGCCCCCGATTCGGCGCCTTGAATGATGCGGTGATCGTAAGTGCAAGTGAGGGTCATCACCTTGCTGATGCCGAGAAGGGCACGTGTTTCCGCGGCAGTGCCATGGTATTCAGCCGGATAGTCAATGGCGCCGGTGGCGATGATGGCGCCCTGACCGGGCATCAGGCGCGGGTTCGAGGACATGGTGCCCACGGTGCCGGGGTTGGTGAGCGAAATGGTGGTGCCCTGAAAATCGGCGGTGGCCAGTTTGCCGGTGCGGGCGCGGGCGACCAGGTCATCGAAGCTGTTCAGGTACTCCTGAAAATTCAGCGTGCCGGCATTTTTGATATTGGGGACCAGCAGATTACGCGCGCCATCCTTGCCGGCTGCGTCTACCGCCACGCCGAGATTGACGTGCGGATGCACCACGCGATAAGCTGCGCCGTCCTTTTCGGCGTAGGCCTGGTTGAGGCCGGGCATGGCTTCGAGGGCCTTGACCAACGCCCAACCGATCAAGTGCGTGTAAGATACCTTGCTCAAGCCGAGGGTGGTGCGGTGCTGGTTGATGATGCGGCGGTTCTCATCCATCACCTTAACCGCGATGGTGCGCTGCGAGGCTGCGAGCGGGATGGACACGCTGGCCGCCATGTTTTCCGCAATGCGGCCGGCGGCGCCGCGCAGAGGCTGCAACTGGCCGCCCGCGGCGGGGGTTGGCAGGCCGATGCCTGCCGCGCCAGGCTGCAATGGGCCGCTGGAGGGCGGCGCGGGCGTGGGAGCGACACCTCCGCCGCTCGAGTCAAACACCTCTTTCCAGCTTTCGTCCACAGCCGACCGGTCGCGAAGGTATTGCCGATAAAGTTCTTCTTCGAGCCAGCTATTGACGCCAATTTGCGGATCGGGTTTTACGGCCATGCGCGAGACGCTTTCCTATTTATGATAACGTGCGCGGCTGGTAGGGAGGCCTGTCTTCCGCCCGTTCCGGGGCTCCTCAGGGCGATGATTTTCCAATGGCTTGCGCCGATGGGTTAATTCTTTTGGGCCTGACAGGCCTGCCGCCGACCCCTCTCGACAAAACGCGATCGCAACACCAAGAAAATCCTCGCGGACATCAACCCAAAGGCAGGAAAAAGCCCTTGCATTACCTCAAAACGTATTGGTGCTCACAATCGCAAGAATTTCTGACTTGCCCGCCTGCCCACTTCCGGGAAAAACTCAGAAATGTGGATATAAAGCTGCGGGAGTAACCGCCATGCGGATCCGTTACATTTGTCTTGTCGTTGTCCTGGTGGCGATGTTGTCCATCGCACTTGTGAGGACTCTGCGGACCCTTCTGCTGGTTTATCTGAGCAGCGGACCTAAACCAACCTGCCCGTTTTGCGGCGCCAGACGAATTCGAAAATCGGGAGCTGTCTTGGCGGGTGATCGCCTCTTTCGTCTTTTGGGGTTATGCCCGTATCGCTGCCAATCGTGTTTCGCCCGGTTTTATTCTTCGCTGGCTCGCCAGAACTAATTGAAGTTCTTACAGTGGCTGGCTGCAATATGTGCACAGCCAGAGCGCCCGTGCGTTCATGCTTGGGTGCCACCACCGCCACGGTGGTGCCCGCAGCATTTTCCAATCGAAAGATGAGCATGAAATGGGCTCTGTGCGGCCGGAGTCGAAGCGGTAGGAGAAGGACGAGGCCGCGCAGCGGCCGAGTTCCTTTCTTTGGTTTTGGATTTCGATGAGAAGCCGTCGTCGAGACGGTGGGAATGTGCGAATCCCGCCGGGGTTGCGGGATTTGCAAGGGGCGGTGGGAAGGGTGGAAAACCTGGTTTTGGTTTTCCATGCTTTCCACCGCCCCGGCATTTCCACCGGCTTCCGGCCTCGTTACCGGAACCGCGGTGGAACCGGCGGCTGCGCCTTGCACTGCCGCAGGAGTTTGGCCTTGGCGGCGCTCATCCGGCGCGCACACTCGGTGTCGCTCATCGCCGAGGCTCCCCGCTCCATGGCGGCCAGGCTGAGACCCGGCCTCAGGCATTTCTCCACCTTCGGCAGCGATGACAGTTTCTCGAACGGTGTCCGGTAGTCTTCGCTCTTGTACTTCCGCTTCCGCTTGCCCCGCTCGTCCACGCTCACCGTCGCGAAGCCGCATGGCCGATGGTAGTTCAGATACGGGTTCAGGTAGTGCGCATAGAACTCCCCGATGGCTCCAGCGTGCTCGCCAGCGATGTAGCCGTAGCCCATCAGCTTGCGGATCACCGCCCCATTCTTGCCCTCCACCAGAGCATTGTCCTGACTGCGGCAGGCGCGGCTTTTGGTGAACTCCGCGCGCAGTTTCTCCAACAGTTCCGCCACCCGATGGTTGATGTACTCCGATCCGTTGTCGGCGTGAAACCCCAGCACCACGAACGGAAACTGCCGCAGCACGGCCTCCAGCACGGGCAGCAGATAGGCTTCGCTGATCTTGCTCGCGCAGCCCACCACCTGCCATTGCGTCACCGCGTCCACTGCGTTGATGTGATACACGCCTTTGTTGCCGTCCCAGTCGCCCTGATGGACTGTGTCCACCCGCAGAAATCCGGCTCGGCCCTGCGGCTCGGGCCGGCGCCGCTGGCCGATCGAGATCGCCGTGGGCCGCGTCGCCTCGAACACCGCGGCCTGATTGCGGTAGCGCGCGCTGGCTCGCAGGTTGTACAGATGCGACACGCTGATCTTCGCCAGCCGCCGGTACCGCAGGTCGCCGAACTGCTCGTACTCGCGTTCGAGAATCCGCCGCGTGGCCGGCCCGCTCAATCGCTCGTGCGCCCGGTCCACTTCCGCCAGCAGCGCGACGTCTTCGGCGGTGTACCGCGCGTTGAAACGATGCCTCCGGTAGGGCGCCGCCTTCACCGCGCCGTGATCCAGAAACGCCCGGATCAGTCGCGTCATCTGCGACGCGCTCATCCCCGTCACCTTTTCCATGTACGCGCGGACAACGCCGCGCTCCCGCTTGCTCAGCGCGCCATACCGCTGCGCCGCCAACACGCGCTCCACCCAGGCGTATTTTTCCGCCCGTCCGCACCCCGCAAACTCGATCGCTTCGCTCGAGGTCAGGAATTCGCGGATCTGCTCCCGGCTGAGGCTCTCGGCATTCCCCATGCGCACTTGCACCCGGCCGCGCCACGCCTACCCCATCCTCCTCTGTTTCATGCTCACCTTGCATTGGAAACCGCCCCAGCCTCTTTGCCCCTTTCATGCTCATCTTGCATTGGACAATTCTCCGCGCCCGCATCTTTTCGGCGATACCGCGCATCTCAAGTAAACTGATGGAATCGACCGTGACGGTTTTGGGAATTGCCGGGAGTCTGCGCAAAGGCTCGTTGAACCGGGCTGCGTTGCGCGCGGCGCAGACGCTGGCGCCGGAGGGAACGCGGGTGGAGACTTTCGATCTCGATGGCATTCCTGTCTACAACCAGGATGACGAGGCATCGCCGCCCAAACGCGTCGTCGAATTGAAAGCGCGAGTGCGCGCGGCGGACGCGATTCTGTTCGTTACGCCTGAATTCAACTACTCCATTCCCGGCGTGCTGAAGAATGCGATTGACTGGGGCTCGCGGCCGTATGGCGACAGTTGCTGGCAGGGGAAGCCGGTCGCGATGATGGGCGCTTCGCTGGGCCCGTTTGGGACGGCGCGGGCACAGTACCATTTGCGGCAGTGTTTCGTGTTCCTCGACATGCACCCGTTGAACAAGCCGGAGGTGATGATCGGCAGCGCGGCGCAGAAGTTCGACGCGACCGGGAACCTGACCGACGAGCACACCAGCAAATCGATCCAGGATCTGCTGAAGGCGCTGTCCGCGTGGACGCGGAAGCTCCAGTAATCCCGTTGACGCCGGAGCAGCGGACGCGATGGACCGGAGGCTCGCGCATAATCGTGGACTCGCTACGTGTCGTAACGCTCCATCGTCCGCGGATTGTAGCCCCAATGAAACTCCAGTTCGTAACCCATCGATTTTGCCAGGCCATCAAGGTCCGGGAATAAAGTCGCGTAGGTAATGTTCATCCGGTACAACTCGCGCAGGGCTACTTCGCGCATCGAGTGAGAGAGAACGAACCTGGCCAGGATGTTTTCCTGATCGGCATCGCTCAGGATTTCATCCAGCGGCATATCGAGCACGCCCGGCACCGCGAAGGTACCGGATTGCGCGATCAGGCGGCGGTTCATGGTGTGGGGCTCGCCCATCCAGATGAACCGGTGGTGGCCTTGCTGAAAATAGCGCCGGAAGCTGCCTTCGGCGCGCAGGTCGGTGCGCAACGGCTTGCGCGCGCGGCTGCTGTCGATGCGGGCGGGGTTGATGGCCCAGACCACGCCTTCGGCGAGGGCATGCTCGAGCGCGAAAAACGCCGCCACGTAGGGCGACCAGGTGAAATCGATCAAGCGCGTCGGAGCGCCGTGGTGCTGCATGAGGGCCAGCCACTCGAAATCGTCGTCCCACTCCGGCGGCCGTGCCAGAAACTGGTGCGCCTTGCGTTTGAAAATGCGCAAGATGCGCTCCTCCTGTAACGGCCACGCCTCCGGCGCTACGCCGAAGTTCCGCAGGTAGAGGGAGAGCGAGCTGTAGAGCGGCCCGCGCTCGCTGCGCTCGCCACGGAACGCCCAGTGTGAGTAGGGCGGGTTGGTGATGAGCTTCAAGAACGCTTCCCAGGATTGCAACTGGAAAACCGGGTAAGGGCGCCTGGCCCGCTTGCGGCCTGCCATGGTGTTTCTATCGTAGCCGGAAAACGTTGCGCCGGCTTCCACCTATTTCGCCGGCGTCAGTTTGTAGAGGCCCGAAGCATGCGGCGCCACGTGGAAAGTGTGACCGCTGCGAATCGCGCCCATGTCCGCCCGCTGCCAGAGATCGCGGAGCATGCAATCGGGCGGCATGCCGAGCGCGGCCCAATCGACGCGGACGTCGATGGGAGCATGGTCGCCTACATTGAAGACGGCGAAGAACTTTGCGCCACCGGGAGCATCGGCCGTCCAGATAACGCTGTCGCCGCCTTCAGCGAAAGTCCCGCCGTGAGAGCCGGTCTGATCTACCGCCAGCACATCGTCATTGGTGATCAGCGATTCGGTGAAGTCGTCATTGGATGGCAGATCGCCGCCGAACATCAGGGGCGATTGCGCGATGGACCAGAGGCTGATCAGCGTGTGCTGCTCATCGCGCGTGAAGTGGGACGTGCGCGCTTCGCCGCGCTCGGCGCGTATACCGATGCGGCCGAGCGGCAGCATGTCGGCATCGGGCCATGCGCCGGGGCGGCCTATGCCGCTCCAGATCGACATCAAAATAAAATTCTGCCGCAGCAGCCGCCAATCGTCCCAAAAATCGTCGGAGATGCGCCACATGTTGGCGTTCTCGCGCAGGAATTCGAGGTCCTTCACCATCGCCGGTCCTGGCGAAAGGCTGAGAACGATGGGCCGCCCGGTCTTCCGGATGGCGCTGTGCAAGGCGCCGATCTCTTCGCGATGCGTGGGTCGCGCGATATCATCCGCTTTAATGTAATCCACACCCCAACCGGCATACAGCTTGAGCAGCGAATCGTAGTACGCTTGGGCGCCGGGGCGGCTCATGTCGACGCCGTACATGTCGCTGTTCCACGGGCAGGTGGAGTGGACGTCGGCGATATCCGCGGCATGCACCGTGCTCGCGAACACCGGCAGGTTCGCCTTCACGGCCTGGCGCGGAATGCCGCGCATGATGTGGATGCCGAAGCGCAACCCCAGGCCGTGAACGTAATCGGCCAATGGCCGGAAGCCGCGCCCATCGGCGGCGGATGGGAAGCGGTTGACCGCGGGGATGAGCCGGCCGTAAGCGTCCATCTCCAGTGCGGCATTCGGCCGGTAGCCGTGCGCTTTGGGATTCGGCTCGGACCACTGGATATCGATCACGATGTACTGCCAGCCATGCTGTTTCAGGTGGGTGGCCATGTAATCGGCGTTGGCCTTCACTTCGGCCTCGGTAACGGTGGTGCCGTAGCAATCCCAACTGTTCCAGCCCATCGGCGGGGTGGCCGCCACGCTGTCGGCCGCGGCACAGAGGAGCGGAGCGGAAAGAATCGCGATAAGTACGAGATAGGATCTCATAGGCCTCCCCTTGCAATATTACTAATGCTTTACTCGACCCCGGCGAAAGTCAGAAAGTCGCCAGCGAAACGCGCAGCAGCACCGGCTCTGAGCGGAAATTGAGTCCCCAATCGGTTTCGTCGCCATTCCAGATGCGTACCATCTTGAATACGCCGTTATCGTAAGTGCCTTCCTCGACGCGCAGAAACTGGCGCTGCTTCTCCGCCGCACTCGGATGGAAGTCGACGCGGGAAAAGAGTCCGGTAACCAGAAACTGATTATCGCCGAGCTGAGCCACCAACGCCCGCCCGATAGGCGAGCCGTCGTGGCCGCGCGGCGGATTGTTGCGCACCGCGCCATAGGACACCTCGGCCTTCCACGGGCCGAAATCGAGAGTTTGCGAAGCTTTGCCTTGTTCCTCCGCCACCGCTTGCAGCTTGCCCTCGAAGTTGAGGCGCGCCACCAGGCGGGCGATCGGCCCAATCAAAACGTAATCCTGTGCGATTGGCTTGAACTGTTCTTCGGTAGCGCCTTCGACGTAATCCATACCGAACGGCGAAAACCCGATCGCTCCCCGGCCGATCGCCGAAAACAGGAAGCGTGCGACGCCGGCGCTGTGGCCGGTTTCCGGCACGAACAAGGCATTGTCGTCGCGATGGTAAAGGTCCAAGACCTTCAAGTATTCCGCGCTGTCGTTCACATAAATGTCGGGCGCCAGGATGTCCAGGGCCGGCGCGGCGATTTTCCAAATGGGAAGGACGTTGTCGGTCGGGCCGCCGCTCTCATAAGTGCCGGGAGCGCCCGGAGGGATCGCGCGCCGCAACGCGGCGTTGGCATAAAGCGGCAGCGGATAAACCGCCTTGCCTGCAGCGGCCACTTTGCCCACGTAAGTGGCCACCGACCACGCGTGGAAATTCACTTCGGCTTCGGCGCCGAAGGCGTCCCGCCAGTCGGGCGCCGGCGTGCCGGCCGGCACATGCATGGCCGCCAGCACGTCGGCGGGAACCGGGGCTTCAAACAGCTTTTGCGCCTCCGGCGAATAGTCGCGCTGGATTTGCCATGTGCCGGCCTCATTTTCCACTTGCACCAGCAACACCGTGTGCTCGGTATCGGCCGCTTTGAGGTGCCGCATGAACGCCGTGAACGCGTGGACATCGGCGTCGAGCGACGCCTTGGCGTAGGGCGACGGAGAGTCCACCGGGCGGCCATTCTTGTCGACGATGCGCTGGTACTTCTCCGGATCCAGCTTCATCCATTCCGGCGTGTAATGCTGGCTGCCATTCTTGTAGAGTCCGAACCACAACAGGACCAGGTGTACGCGATGCCGGCGAGCCTGGGCAAGGAGCGTATCCATCACGGTGTAATCGAACTGCCCCTGCCTCGGTTCGAACTGTTCCCAGTACACCGGCATCTCAACCGTGTTGGCGTGCAGATACGCAATGGCCGGCCAGACTTTGTTGAGCACCGCCGGCCAGGCGCTCGAGTTGCCCACTTGCCCTCCCAGCATCAGGTACGGCGCATCGTCGACGAACAGGGCGTAGCGGCCGTCCTTATGCACCAGGCGGGGAAGCGGATGCTCTTTGGTCTGCGCGCAAAGCGCCGCCACCGCGGCGGACGCCGTCAGTACCGCTGCCCAGCGCAAAACTGGTTTCATGATTTCCATCTCCCTGTTTTGGCGCGAACGCGCGAATCGGCCTGCTGCCGCGGCGCCGGCGCATCCGTGCCGCTAATAACCGGCACCTGAGTCTCGATTATACGCCGGCGGCGCCGCGCCGGAAGTTTGCGCGCCGCGCTGTTGATCTTCCTTGGGGAGGCGCTGATGTAGGAACGATGAGCTGGCGGTCAGGCCACGCTATCGTCAGTTATCTACGTGGTACCGACCCGGTACTTCGCAGAATTGTTTTGCGGAGTTTAAGGCCTTATAGTGAGGCATGCCAAATCGGAACCCGCTGTCGGCTGGCCGGCTATGCCTTGTCCGTCAATTCGCCACCCTGAACCGCCCGGCCTCCGCGCGCTGCCTTAACAGTTTGTTCGGTTTTTCTGCGCTGCGACGCATTGTTCCCGTCGCCGTTTTCGCCATAGCTATCGCCTCAGCCCAGGCAGGGACGCTGACGGTCACTTACACCGACGCCTTCTCAGACTCGGCGTCGCTGGTATTAACGGGAACCACTGCCGCCGACGGTGGCTTTCAAGTGACCGACGTCACAGGCGTCTTTAATGGATCCGCGGTAGACGGCCCGCTGTCCGGCTATACCGCGTCCGATGAGTTCTACACCGATCCCTCGATACTTCCGGACGACACGGTCGACTCGGGATTCTACTTCGAGACCTCGGGAGGGGCGCAAACCGTCGAACTTTACGAGTACAATTACGAAGGCGTCCCGGGCTACGCGACCACCGTCTCTGGAACAGGTAGTGGCGCCGCCTTCATAACCGGCATTTCGTCTTCTCCCGAACCGGCGACAGCCACGATGGGCTTCGGCGCTCTGTTGTTACTCGTTGGGTGGCGCAAGTTCGCTCTCCGTCACTGCTAGGTCCGTGGCCGCTTCGGCAGAAGTTTCTCCGAACCTAATCTTCGTCGTGCTGCGCGGAGAGGCGCGTCACCACCGACAGATCTTCCAGCGTGGTCACATCGCCGGCGACAGTGTTCGAGGTGACGATTTCGCGCAGCAGCCGGCGCATGATCTTGCCGCTGCGCGTTTTCGGCAGCGCATCGGTGAAACGGATCTGCTCCGGCTTGGCGAAACTGCCGATCTCGTGCGCCACCCACTTGCGGAGGTCTTCGCCGAGCTCGTGGTGGTTCCAGTTGCCCTTCTTGAGCGTGACGAAACAAGCCACGGCCTGGCCGGTGATCTCGTGCGGCTTGCCCACCACCGCGGCCTCGGCTACCGCCGGGTGCCGCACCAGCGCGGATTCGATCTCCATCGTGCTCAGCCGGTGGCCACTGACGTTCATCACGTCGTCCACGCGGCCCAGAATCCAGTAATATCCATCCTCATCGCGCCGCGCCGCATCACCGGTCATGTAGACGCCATCGATGCGTTCCCAATACTGCTGGCGGTAGCGGTCCGGATCGCCCCACAGAGTGCGCGCGATGCTGGGCCACGGCCGTTTGACGATGAGGAAGCCTTCCGCATTGTCGCCGACCGGCTTGCCCATCAGGTCCACCACGTCGCACAGTATGCCCGGTTGCGGCAACGATCCCGACCCAGGTTTGAGGGGCACCGCGCCCGGCATCGCCGAGATCATGATGGCGCCGGTTTCGGTTTGCCACCAGGTGTCGACGATGGGGCAGCGCTCTTTGCCGATCACCTTGTAATACCATTCCCACGCCGCCGGATTGATCGGCTCGCCGACCGAACCGAGCAGGCGCAGGCTGGACATGTCGTGCCCATTCGGCCATTGATCGCCCTGGCGGATGAAGGAGCGGATGGCGGTGGGCGAGGTGTAGAAGATGTTGACGCGGTACTTTTCGATCAACCTCCAGAAACGGTCGGGCTGCGGGAAATCGGGCGCGCCTTCGTACATCACTGTGGTGGCGCCGGCCGAAAGCGGCCCATAGACGATGTAGCTGTGGCCGGTGACCCAGCCGATATCGGCCGTGCACCAATACGTGTCTTCGTCGCGCAGGTCGAACACCCACTTCATGGTCGCAGCCACCTGCAGCAGGTAGCCGGCCGTGGTATGGACGATGCCCTTTGGCTTGCCGGTGGTCCCGGAGGTGTACAGCACGTATAGAGGATGTTCGGCATCCAGTTCCTCGGCGTCGCAGACTTCGCTGACGTCTTGATCCAGATCGTGCCACCAGTGGTCACGGCCCTCCTGCATGGTAGTGGCGCTGCCGGTGCGTTTGAGGACGATTACGTTCTTGACGCTGGGGCAGTCGGTGAGCGCTTCGTCCACCGCCTCCTTAAGACGCACTTCCTTGCCGCGACGCCAGGCGCCGTCCGCGGTGATCACGGCTTGCGCTTCGAGGTCTTGGATACGTGCTTTCAGGGCCTCCGCTGAGAAGCCGCCGAATACCACGCTGTGGATCACGCCCAGCCGCGCGCAGGCCAGCAGCGCTACCGGCAACTCCGGCACCATGCCCATATAGATGATGGCGCGGTCGCCCGCTTTGAGGCCGCGCCCCTTCAGCACGTTGGCGAAGCGGCACACCAACCGGTGCAACTCCTGGTAGGAGATCTGCCGCTGATCGCCCGGTTCGCCCTCCCAAAGGATGGCCACTTTGTTCTTTCGATGCGTGGCCAGATGCCGATCCAGGCAGTTGTAGGATGCGTTGGTCTTCCCCCCGACGAACCACTTGGCGAACGGCGGATGCCACTCAAACACGTGGGACCACTTCTGAAACCAGAAGAGCTCTTTTGCGGCGAGCTCACCCCAGAATTCTTCCGGCTTTTCCGCGGCCCTCGAATAAAGGGCCCGGTACGCGTCCATGCTCTGCACATGTGCGCGGCTCGAGAACTCACGGCTCGGTGGGTAAACGTTAGCTGGCGCCATTCCAGAGATGTTATCAGAATAAGGCGGGCAAATCCGGTCTTGCCGACCCGACAGGTGCCAGTTTTAGCGGCGGCGAAACTGCCGGCCGCGCAGGCGTTACCATCCGGACGGTCCGCGCACTGTCTAATCCCAGCTGTCGAGCGACTATACTGGGTCCTTGATGGCTTCTTTGTCCAGCGGCGCCTGGCCTTATCACCGATGCGGATCACGATAGACGCGCTGCCGCTGCTCTTCAGAAGCGCTGGAGTGAAGAACTACCTTTACTACTGGATCCAGCATTTGCAGCGGGAGCCAGGAGCGGATGTGCGCCTGTTCCCCTTTCTGGGAGAGGCTTTCAACCTGAATCATGAAGGAGCCGTGACCGGCCGCGGCGCAGCGGCTCTGCGCCTAGGCCTCTATTTTTGGATCAACCGGCTCCCGGCGGCATTCACGCAACCAATGTTCTCCAACAGCGGCGTGTTTCATTCGTCCAAGTTGATTCATCCTCCCCGGCGAGCCAAGCTGACCGCTACCATCTACGACCTCACATGCTGGCTGGTCCCCGAGACTCACCTGCCAGCCACCGTTGCGGCTGAGCACCGGTTCGCGGAGAAGATCTGGCAACGCGCCGACGGCCTGATTGCGATTTCGGAAAACTCCCGCAACGACGCAGTGCGGCTGTTGCGAATTCCGGAGGAGAAGATATGTGTGATCTACCCCGGAGTTCCGGAAGTGTATTCTTCCGTCAGCCAGGATGTTGTGGATGCAGTGCGGCGTAAATATGGCCTGGCGCATCCGTATTTACTGTATGTGGGAACCATCGAGCCGCGCAAGAATGTGGGTCTGCTGCTCGATGCGTACAGCGGCCTCTCCCCTTCGGTTGCCGGCGAATTCGACTTGGTAGTGGCGGGTCCCCGCGGCTGGTCGGGACCAACCACTTTGGCGCGGCTGAACAGCCCATCGAAGAACGTGCGCTACCTGGGATACGTGCCCGAGATCGAATTGCCCTCTCTCTTCGCGGGCGCCACCGCTTTCGTTTATCCGTCGCTTTACGAGGGCTTCGGATTCCCGGTAGCGCAAGCCATGGTGGCCGGCATTCCGGTGATCACGTCGGGTGTGTCGTCGCTTCCGGAGATCACCGCTGGCGCGGCGCTCTTGGTCGATCCTCGCAGCCAGGCTGAATTGCGAGCCGCGATCGAGAACATCCTGACAGCGCCCGCGCTGCGAGCCCGCCTGAGCGCGGCGGGCCGCATCCAGTCACGCAGGTTCTCATGGCCGGACGGCGCCCGCCGGTCGCTCGAGTTCTTTTCGCGGGTTGTCTACGGATCGCGTTAGCGGAGAAGACTCTTTGGGTTACGATGGGTAGCGATGGCCCAACGCGCGCTGATTACGGGGATCACCGGGCAGGACGGTTCTTACCTTTCCGAACTCCTCATATCCAAGGGCTATGAAGTCCACGGGATTGTACGAAGGGTAGCGCTGGAAGACCCGGAACACCGGTTGGCCCGGCTGGCCCAGGTGCGGGACCGCCTCACCTTGCATGCAGGGTCACTTGAGAACTTCGCGAGCCTGATCCAGGTAGTGGCGAAAGTGTCTCCGGATGAGTGTTATCATCTCGCAGCACAGAGCTTTGTGAGTTACTCGTTTGACGATGAGTTCTCCACTCTGAACGCCAACATCAATGGCACCCATTATCTCCTGGCGGCCTTGCGCCAACTAGCTCCGAAGTGCCGCTTCTACTTTGCCGGTTCGAGCGAGATGTTCGGCAAAGCCGACGAGGTGCCGCAAACGGAAAGGACCCGGTTTCATCCGCGATCCAGCTACGGTATCAGCAAGGTATGCGGATTCGACTTGACGCGAAACTATCGCGAGGCATACGGCGCCTTCGCAGTGAGCGGGATGCTGTTTAACCACGAATCGCCCCGCAGGGGTTTTGAGTTCGTCACACGAAAAATCACCTCGGGCGTTGCGCGCATCGCCAGTGGCCGGGCTACGGAGCTGCGGTTGGGGAATCTCGACGCCAAACGCGACTGGGGCCATGCGCGTGAATACGTGGATGCCATGTGGCGCATGTTGCAGCAACCCGACCCCGACGACTTCGTGATCGCCACTGGGGAGACCCATTCGGTGCGGGAATTTTGCGAATTAGCCTTTGCGGAAGCGAAGCTCGATTATCGCCAGTACGTCGTGGTGGACGAGAACTTCTATCGTCCTGCCGAGGTCGATCTGCTGGTCGGAGACGCTACCAAGGCGAGAAAGGCGCTCGGCTGGGAACCTCATGTTAAATTCCGCGACTTAGTGCGTGAGATGATGCGGGAGGATCTGCGGACTTCCCAGCAGACTTCGGCTGTGGTTACAACATAGGAGATCACACAGAAAATGTTGCGTTCGACGATCGTTTCTGCCAGCCCGCCGATGTCGACTTACTCGCCGGAAACACCTTTCAAGGCGACCAGGCTCCTTGAGTTGGAGCGGAAAGGCCGTCTGGCGCGACAGATGGCTCTGGAAAGATGTTCGGAGCCGCCCAGCAGCCATAGGCGCAAACTGCCGAATTGGCGGTTGGCTGACGGTTCATGACTTAGCATGTCGGTTGATAACACGGTTCAGCCTGTAGAGGCCGAGGACATTTTCGGCCAGGTGCGAAGACAGCTTCGCCGCGAACGGTTGCTGCCCGTGCGCAGCAGCGCCGTCCGGCTTTACTCCGGCGCGGTCCGAAGCTGGCGTGCAGGGGGGCCGGAGGCGAACCCGCTGCGGGCTTCCGGGGACACTGAAGAAATAGCCGAACGCCTGCAGGCTTTGTACACATCGCTGGATTTGGGTTTCGCCGCCAGCGTGGCGCGGATAGGTGAGATGCCGCCGGCGATGGCGACCGTGCGAGGATTGCTCGCGCGGGCGGTCATCGGGGCGCTCCAGCGGCTGCTATGGTGGTACACTCGTTCCCTGCAGCACTTTGGGGAATCGGTTGGCGCGCACTTGCACTACACCACGGAATTACTTGAGACCCTGGCATGCATCGAAGACGCAAATCGGGCTGAAGTCGCTGCCCTGCGCGAAGAGGTCCGCCTCCTGAAAGAGAGGGCCACCGATGAGCCGGGGGCCGGCCGATGATACCGTCACAGGTTCCGGTCACCGTCGTCATCTTAACGTGGAACGGAGCGGCTTATACGAAGCGTTGCCTGGATACTTTGCGGGCCAACACCCAGCACCCCGCATACCGCGTTATCGTAGTCGACAACGGAAGTAACGACGGCACCATCCAGTATCTAGAGACGCTGGAGTCGATCACCCTGATTCGCAACAGCTCGAACCTCGGGTTTGCGAAAGCCAACAATATCGCCATCCGGAGTGTTGCGGATAGCGACATCGTACTCTTGAATAACGATACCGAGATCCACCAGGCAGATTGGTTGAGGCGGATGCAGGCGGCAGCGTACAGCGCACCGGACATCGGTATCGTGGGGTGCCGTCTGGCGCGGCCGGAGGGCATGCTTCAGCACGCCGGCGCCTACATGCCGCTTGACACCCTCGAAGGCCGGCAGATCGGCGGCGGCGAAAAGGACGTGAATCAATACAACGAGGACCGCGACGTGGAGAGCGTTGTCTTCGCCTGCGTTTATTTGAAGCGCGATGTCCTCAAAAAAGTTGGGCTCCTGGACGAGGACTATTTCTGCTATTTCGAGGATACCGATTACTGTCGCCGTGCGGGCGCGCTTGGCTATAGAACGATCTGCTGCGGAGGAGTTACGGTCGTTCATCACGAGAATGTTTCTGCGAAGGTCAACGCCACCACACACAGCAGTCTGTTCCGAAAGGGGCAGCAGACGTTTCGCGACAAGTGGGAGAAAGAACTCCGCCAGAACCGCTACACGCGTGAGATCGGCTGGCACTCGGTCTTCAACCTGGCGACGGCTTACGCAGGCAGCTCGCGCGAACTGGTCTCGGCGCTGGATCGCCTGGGTGTGCGAGTCACTTATCGTTACGTTTACGGTCCCGGAACCGTCATACCGGTCGAGGAAGCCGAACGTGGAGAATCCTACGTGGCGGACCTGATTCGTGCCCGGAAACTGGAGGCGGCGGCGCCGCAAGTAGTTTACGCGCAGGGCGACAGGTTCGAGGCCAACGCCGGAACCTACAAAATCGGATTTACCATGCTCGAAACCGACGGCCTCCCGCGCGAGTGGGTGAGGCAGGCGAACCTGATGGACGAGGTCTGGGTGCCTTCCCGCTTTAATGCCGGCACATTCCGCGAAAGCGGCGTGATCAAGCCGATCCACGTGATTCCGCTTGGCGTCGATCCAGACCATTTCAACCCCTCGATCGCAGGCCAGCCGTTGTCCGGCGTTTATACCTTCCTGTCTATCTTTGAGTGGGGCGAGCGCAAATCGCCCGGGCTATTGCTGCGCGCATTCAACCAAGAGTTTCGCGCGGATGAACCGGTCATTCTCCTCGCAAAAGTAATGAACGCGGATCCGGGTGTGGATGTTCATCGCGAAGTTGCGAACTTGCAGCTCGATCCGCGGGGCGGACGAATTCACTTGTCGTTGAACCAGGCCGTCCCGACCCACCAATTGGGCGTTCTATACCGCTCCGCGCACTGCTTCGTGCTGCCTACACGCGGGGAAGGCTGGGGCCTGCCGATCATCGAAGCCATGGCGTGCGGGCTGCCGGTAATCGCTACGGATTGGAGCGCGCACTGCGATTTCATGACCGCCGATAACGCCTATCCACTGCCCGTGGAGACCCTCGTGCCGGCGCGCGCGAAATGTCCTTACTATGCTGGATTTCGATGGGCCGAGCCATCCCACACGCAGTTGCGGAGGCTGATGCGCCACGTGTTCGATAACCCCGAAGAAGCAAGAGCCAAGGGCCAGCGCGCTTCTCGTGAAGTTCGCCAGAACTGGAGCTGGGAACGCGCGGCGTTGAAGATCGTCGCCCGTCTCGACGATATTCGTATGGCGACCGCGCGGTGAGCCCGCCCGGCGGGTTGCGCCTCGGGGCGGTCAGCTTGCCGCTGAACCACTCCCGCCCAGCGCGCGGTCCGCGGATGCTGTGCCGGCGCCGCCGATGATTACAGCCAGGGCCATGGCAATCGCCAGCAGGTGATATTCGAAGCCCTCGCCCTTTTTCGTGCCGGCCCAGTTCATGAAGAAGCCGTTGTGGATGTGCACGGTAAGCACCGCCACTACCATGTTGCACAGCACGCCGAAGGCGGCGATGCGGCTGAGAAAACCGAGAATCAGCCCCAGCCCGCCGAAGAACTCGGCGGCGATTGCCAGGAAAGCAAACGGCGCGGGGATTCCCATGTGCTCGAAAAATCCCATTGTTCCGCTGAAGCCGTAGCCGCCGAACCAGCCGAGCATTTTCTGCGCGCCGTGAGCGAGCATTACGACGCCCAGAACCAGGCGGACGATCGCCAGCGGAGGACTGTTGCGTGTCGCGATAATTTTGTTCCACATCTGCTGGACACCTCCTTAGGACTCGTTTCGTAATAACTGTACCAACCATCAAACAGGTTCGTTCCTGACGGCGCTTTCAGCCCGGCCGTCAATTCTCACTGGGCTTCTTATCCACATGATCGATCACGAGCATCTCGACCGGCAGTTTGCGCGGCTCGAGTTTCAGTCCAAGCTTCTCCAATAGCGCGACGCGGATCGAAGGGAGGCCGGCGGCTTCGTGCTCTTCGTCCTCCGCCCAATCGAGCGTGAAATCGAAAACGCCCGGAACGCCGGTTTGGTCTACAACCGGCCGGTCCATCAAGCCGGAAAGCGAATCCGCCAAGGAGGGCAGCGAACACTCGTGCACTTCTAGGTCAATGACCGCCTGAAATAATTCTAAAAAACAATTCCAATCCAAAATGTTTTGGCGCATACTGGGAGTATGGGACGCCCACCCCTGAGTATCGAAGTCAAACCGAAAGACCAGAATGAACTGACGAGCCTGTTGAGCGGCGTCGTACAGCAGGTCCGTGTTGTACTGCGCGCCTTGGCGCTCCTGCAGTTGGCCAAGGGCGCGAGCGCACCGCGGATTTCCAGCGTGGTCCCACTCACCCCACAGGCGATTCGCAAGGTTGGCCATCGTTACCAAACCGGAGGTCTCGAAGCCGCACTCTTCGACAAGCAACGGCCTGGCGCAGCGACGGTTCTGGAAGACAGCCAGAAGCAGCGGATCATCGCCATGGTGTGCAGTAACCCACCAGAGGGCCGCGCCCGCTGGACCGTGCGACTGGTGGCCCAGGAGGCGGTGAAGCGCCGACTGGTCCCACGCGTGGGAAGGGAAACGATTCGGATTCTGCTTCTCGACCACGACCTCAAGCCGTGGCGGGAAAAAAATGTGGTGCGTGGCCGAACTCAATGACCAGTACATCGCCAAGATGGAAGACGTGCTGGAGACCTATGAAAAACCCTACGATCCCCAGGAGCCGGTGGTGTGCCTGGATGAGAAGCCAGTCACGCTGCACGCCGACGTGCGACCCGCCTCTCCGGCCAAACCGGGGCAGGAAGCGCGACGGGACAACGAGTATGAGCGGCGCGGTACGGCCAATGTTTTCTGTGCCGTAGAGCCGAAGGCGGGCCGGCATTTCACGTTCCCCACGCCCGACAGATCAGCTTTTGAGTTCGCCCAAGTCGCCTGCCATCTGGCGATACAGTATCCGAAGGCGAAGACCATCCACCTAGTCATGGACAACCTCAACATCCATTGCCGCAAGTCGTTGACGGACGTCTTCGGGGTGGACGTTGGCGATGAGATCTGGGACCGATTCACGGTTCACTACACACCCACCCATGGCAGTTGGCTCAATCAAGCGGAAATCGAAATCGGCATCTTCTCGCGGCAATGCCTGGGGGCCCGAAGAATCCCTGATCTCAAGACGCTGCGCAGGGAAAGCCGGGCATGGAATCGTCGCATGAACCGCGACCGCATCAAGATCAACTGGAGGTTCGACCGGAGAGCCGCCCGCCGCAAATTCGGTTACAAAAGGAACTCTTTCAAGCGGTCATAGACCTAGGTGGCCTGGCCTCCATTGCGCTCCCCCTTGCTTGGTTTCGGATGGGTGAATCTTCAGTCCGCCGCTGGCCACCACCAGCGCATAAGTCGGCAGCACTTTGGACTCTCGGTGGACCTCCAACTGGAAGCGCTGTTCCAGTAGTTTCCGCATCATGGCCGGGAACTGCTCCTGCTTCGCGCCGGCGGGCATCTTGGCGGTTATGTCGTAGAACGCGCGCCCGATCCAATCGGGTCCGGAGACCTGGAACGACTTGACCCCATAAGCTATCAGGATGCAGTTCGACAGTGAAAAGTTGGTCATGCGCACCTGTGCGGGATCGAACTGCACGCCCGTGGAGTAAGTGAAGCCCCCGGCGGTCTGCGATGGTCTCACTGTCGCGACCTCGAACTCCGGTGAGACTGCAGGGGGGACGCTCGGGCGTTCCTGGCTGAGTGCGGCGCAGCACGCCATCCCGATCAGGCCTGAGATCGCAAACGGCTTCCACATGGTCCGCTTCTTAACCGGAATCTCCAGTGTCGATCCCGGTTGGCAATCAGTATTCACTCGTCTGCCTGCTGGTGTCAAGGCTCAGTGGGCGGCACGGGCGGCCGCAATCACGGCGTCAAACGCGGGTTTCGGTTTGCCCTCGCGGTCGAACAGCAGGGGATAGTTGGTTCTGCCCACCGCCGGAAAGTTGTTCAACCACGAACTTTTATCGGTGACGCCCCAGAAGGTCACGCGGGTAATGGCATCGCGATGTTTAAGGAACACGCGAAACAAGGCCGCGTAGCGATCCGCCAGCGCCTGTTGCTCCGCGGCCGGCAATCCGGCCGTGTATGGGTTGGAGTTGGCGCCCGCTTCGGCCTTGGCGGAGACGTCCGCGCTATTTCCACGCCGGACACGGGGCAGGACATCGATGTCGAGCTCGGTGATATTGACCTTGACGCCGAGTGCATGGAACGCGGCGATGGTGGCATCCACGGCTTCGACGTCCGGCCAATCCATGTGGTAGTGCCCTTGCAAGCCAACCGCCGTGACCGGGATGCCCTGGGCCAGCAGCTTGCGGATCAGATCGAGGCCGCCTTTTCGCTTGGCCTCATTCACGAGCGAGTAGTCGTTGTAGTACAGCTCCGCCTTGGGATCGGCTTCGTGCGCGTACTCGAACGCCTTGGCGATGTAGTCGTCGCCGATGATGCGCTGCCAGGGCGACTTGCGTAGAGTACCGTCCTCGTTCAAGGCTTCGTTGACTACGTCCCAGCCGTTGATGCGGCCCTTATAGCGGCCGACAACCGCGAAGATGTGGTCGTGCATGCGGCGGAGCAACTCCTCGCGAGTGGCGGGGTTGCCCTTTTCGTCCTCAAACACCCAGCGCGGCGTCTGGCTGTGCCAGACGAGGCAGTGACCGACGATGAACATGTGGTTCTTCTCGCCGAACTCGACGTAGTGGTCGGCTGGTCCGAAGTTGAAGCCTTGCTGCGTGGGATGGATACGCGCCCACTTCAGATCGTTCTCCGGGCTGATGGAATTGAACTGGGCTTCGACGAGAGCCGCTAAGGTTGCGTCGGCTCCGGTGTAAATCGCCGGGCCGAGCGCGGCGCCTATTCTGAAATCGTCCCGGTAGGCGGCTTTCAGCGTGGTTTGCGCGGAGAGCGGCAGACATAGCCAGCCTGCCACCAGGGCTGTGAGAGTAACCGGCTTGTAAGTCATGATTTCCGAATTCCTCCTTCTTGCGCGGGCGGTCACACTCCCGGCGCTGCCTCGGTTGAATACGTCTTGCGGCGCGCTATCAGATCGTCCGCAATCTTCCGGTTGAATTCCTTCGTGATCCCGTAGAAGAAGAGGCAGACGACGGTGGCGGCGAACGCCAGTCCGGCGTACACGCTGGCGGTCAGCCGGATGCCCAGCAAGGAGTGCGCGGTCTGAGCGATGTTCGCCACGTAACCATAGGACGAAAACAGCCAGCCGGCCGTCGCTCCGCCCAACGCCAGTCCGGCCCATAGCGCAAACACGACGGCCGCAGTCACCGTCCCGGTCGCGCGCCGTCCCGTCTTCCATTCGCCGTAATCGGCGACATCGCCGATCATAGCCCAGAGCAGCGGACACGACCAGCCAAAGGCGAACTGGCGGAGGATTTCCGAGCCGAAGATGGGAACGGTCGCCGTCGCCGGAAGGAACAACAGTGCGACGGTAAAGGCACCACTCAGCACCATGCTCAGGATGAACAGGTTCCGTTTGCCCATGCGCCGCGCCAACGAATTGGAGACGGCGACGCCGATCAACAGTGAAGTCAGCCCGAAACCGTTGAACCAGCTAAACAGCCTCTCGTTTCCGGAACAGTACTTGAAATAGGGCAGCATCACGCTGCCGCGTATCGAGAGCGCCATGAAGTAGAACGTGGTCACCAGAAACAGCGCGATCAGCGGCCCGTTTTTGAAAAGATCCTTCATGTCCGTCCCCACGGAACTCTTCTGCTTGGGGTCGGGCTGGACCCGCTCCTTGGTCGTGGCGAAGGCGATGATGAAGAAGATAACGCATAGCACTGAAAAGAGCCCCATCGTCATCTGGTAGCCCTTCGCGTTGTCGCCCTTCCCGAAGTAGTCGCGCAGGGGGATGGCCAGGCTCTGCACGATCAAGGCCGCACTATTGGCAAAGATCTGCCGGTAGGTGGAGATGCTGGTCCGCTCGTCCGGATCGTTGGTAATTACTCCCATCAACGACGCATAGGGAACGTTGTTCATGGTATAGATCAGCCTCAGCATGAAATAGGTGATGTAGGCGTAGAGGATCTTGCCGCCCATGCTGATATGCGGAGTGGTAAAGGTCAGGACGCCGATGATGCCAAACGGCACCGCCGTCCACAGAAGCCAGGGACGGAATTTGCCCCACCGCGTCACGGTCCTGTCCGCGATGAAGCCCATCACGGGATTGAGCGCGGCGGAGATCAGGCCAATCACGAGAAAGAGCGTTCCCGCCTGGGCCGCCGTCAGCCCGAACGTATCGGCATAAAAACTAAGCTGCAGCGCGACCATCGTCTGGAAGAATAAGTTCGCGCCCATGTCTCCAAGGCCGTAACCTACCTTCTCCCGGAACGAAATCTTTTGTGTCATAAGTGCCTCGTTTCACTCCAGTCGCTGGCGCCGGCATTGCGGCCCGTCGACGGTTAGCGTGGAACTACTTTGTCACCTGCAGGACCAGCTTCTGAAGGTCGGCATCCCGCGAAGAGGTTCCGACCATGATTTCGAAATCGCCGGGTTCTACCCGATATTTCATATTCACGTCCCAGAACGCGAGCGACTCGGGTGTAATCTCGAACCGGACCGTCGCGGTTTCGCCTGGTTCCAGGGCGATTCGGCGGAAGCCTTTCAACTCTTTCACCGGTCGTGTGACCGAGCTGACCAGGTCGCGTATGTACATTTGCACCACTTCGCTCCCAGCCCGTGTACCGGTGTTGGTGAGATCGGCCAGCACTTCGGCCGAGCCAGTGGATGCTATCCGCCGCTTCGACAGCCGAACGTTGCCGACGCTGAAGGTGGTATAGCTCAAGCCGAAGCCGAATGGGTAGAGGGGCGTGACGTCATCGAATAGATAGCCGCGCCGGGCCGATGGCTTGTAATTGTAGAACGCGGGCAGATGGCCCGCGGAGCGCGGCACGGTGATCGGGAGCTTGCCGCCTGGGTTGTAATCGCCGAACAGAACGTCCGCCACGGCGCGCCCGGTTTCCTGGCCGAGATACCAGCACTCGAAAATCGCCGCCGCCTTCTCCGCCACGCGCTGGATGGAGTTCGGCCGGCCATGGAACAGAAACACGATGATCGGCTTGCCTGTCGCGGCGATTGCCTCCACTAGTTCTTCCTGCCTGCCGATCAAATCGAGGCTGGGGCGATCGCCCATGTGTTTCAGGTTCCATGCCTCGCGCGAGGTCTGCTCGTTGCCGCCGATCGCCAACACAACCACGTCGGCCTCGCGAGCCACCTCGACCGCTTCGGCGATCAGCTTGCGGTCTTCCACCGGGTCGCTGGCCAGCACTTCGTCCTGATTCCAGGAGCCGGGCTGGGTAATCTTGCAACCCTCGCTGTAGAGGACCTTCACCTGCGAGCCGGCTTTGGCGCGGATGCCATCGAGCACCGTGACCTCGGATTTGGGTTTGCCGCTGTAGCCGCCCAGCAGGCTGCGGTGGGCGTTGGGGCCGATCACCGCGATAGTTTTGAGCGAGTGCAGATCGAGCGGCGCCGCGCCCCCTTCGTTCTTGAGCAGCGTAATCGAGCGGCGCGCGGCGTCGTAAGCCAGCGCGCGGTGCGCGTCGCAGCCCACTACGCGGTCCGCCTCATCCGGGTCCACATACGGATCGTCGAACAGGCCCATGCGGAACTTCCAGTGCAGCATGGGTGCGACCAGCTCGTCGAGTTCCGATTCCCGAAGCACGCCCTTGTTCACGAGTTCGACCAGGTGCAGGTAGCAATCCGGCTCCGGCAGTTCTATGTTGACGCCGGCCCGCACCGCTAGCGCGCAGGCTTCCTTCTTATCCTTGGCGACGAAGTGCCCGTGCGTATCGGGGCGGTAACTGAGTTCCCAGATCGCATAATAATCGGACACCACGTAGCCCGTGAAGCCCCATTCCTTGCGCAGAATATCGCGCATCAGCCATCGGTTGGCGTGGCTCGGCACGCCATCGACCTCGTTGTAGGATGCCATCACGCTGATGGCCCCGGCTTTGTGCAACGCCTGCTCGAACGGGAACAGGAAGGTGCCGCGAATGACGCGCTCGGAAATGTCCGCCGGAGCGCAATTCATGCCGGATTCCGGCTGGCCGTGGCCGGTCATGTGTTTCAGCGTGGCGATGACGTGCGCTTTGTCCTCGAAGCTGGCGTCGCCCTGAAATCCGCGCACCGCCGCGATGCCCATCCGCGATGCCAGGTAAGCGTCCTCGCCGTAAGTCTCTTCGACGCGCCCCCAACGCGGGTCACGCGCCACATCCACTACCGGCGTCAGCGCCTGATGGGTTCCGCGCAGCCGCGCTTCCAGTGCGGTGACAGTGAACAGCGACTCGACCAACTCCGGATCGAAGCTGGCGCCCAGGGCGATGGGTTGCGGGAAGCTGGTGCCTCCGATGGCGGCATGGCCGTGGAGGCACTCTTCATGGAATATCACGGGAATGCCAAGACGGCTGTTCTCGATGATGAACTTCTGGATGGCGTTGGTCAGCTCGGCCATTCCGCGGGCGTCCTTGCCCCCGCCCGCATCGCTTGGCCGGCCGACCTGGCCGATGCCGTGCCCGCGCCGGAAGGCCTTCTTGGCCTTGGCAAGATCGAAGTTGCCGGCGGCGTCAACTAGCTTGGCGGCCTTCTCCTGCCAGACACACATCATCTGCGCGGCCTTTTCTTCCAAGGTCATTCGCGACAAAAGATCGCGCACGCGTTTCTTCACCGGCAAATCGCGCTTCCGGAAGGCAGGCACGCTCTCGCTCTTCTTCTTAGTCGGTCGTTTCATGATTGCGGTCTCGTATTTCTGGCGCCAAGCGCCTTGTGCAAAGCCAGGCAGGACATGTCCGGACCCCATGGAGGGCCCAGGGCCGGCGGCGCGGCTGTCATTCCTCTCTGGCGGAAGTCGCCCGCCGGTTCGCGAGCGAGCGCCATGGGAGGGCCGTTCAAACGCGAATTCGTTCTGATCTCAAACTATAATCAAACGGCCGCCCTGAAAATGCAAGGCGGGCTTGGGCCGGCGGTGCAACGGCTCACGTGCACACGCCGAAGTCCTTTTCCAAAACCAGAGCCACGGTGCCGCGCAGACGCGCCACACCGCCTTCGCGGGCCGGAATCAATTGCGGAGCTACGCCGCCGGGCAACACCTGCTCCAGGATTTCCGGCTTAATTACCGCTTCAAAACGCTTCCAGGACCGGGTTAGGTCGCCGACCACCACGATCCGTTCGGGCGCAAAGCCGGCCATCAACATGCGCATGCCGCGGCCTAAGTAGTGAGCCATGGTCTTCAGAGCTCCCTCGGCCCGAGTGTCTCCCTGATCCGCCAGGCTCAGCAGATTGAGGAAGTTCACTCCCTCGGTCTCCGAGCCGGATTCGCGGTAATACCGCAGCGCAGCGCGATTGGAGGCAAACACCTCCCAGCAGCCGCGGCGGCCGCACGCGCAGAGCGGACCCCGCGAATCGAGCGGCACATGGCCAAACTCCCCAGCCATTCCATTCAGGCCTCGAACGATCTGGCCGTTGAGCAGAATTCCCGTGCCGACGCCCTCGGAAACCGTAACCACCACCAGGTTGCGAACCTGTTCCATGTGGTCAAACCACACGGCCGCCAAAGCGCAGGCCGTGGCGGCGTTCTCAATTTCCACTCCCAGGCCCGTCGCTTTCATCAGCGGAGTGCGAATATCCACGTCGCGCCATCCAAGGTTGGGCGCGAATACAAGCCGGTTTGAGCCGGGGATGTAACGGCCCGGCACGCTGACGCCGATGCCTTCGATTTTCCTGCCCCGGCACGAGCCGACGACGCGCCGGACGACTTCAATCAAGTGGCCCAGCGTGAATTCCGGGTCCGGAGTGGTGACGATCGCCTCCTGCGAGATGAACCTCCCGTTGGCGTCCGCCAGCGCCACCGTAATCTGCGCCGGGCGGATATCCACGCCGATCATCACCCGCTCGTCGTTGAGGCGCAGGAAAGTGGGCCGCCGGCCCCTCGGCAAGCGGCCCGTAGGCCCGGTCAGCACCCAATTCTCCCGGATCAATTGTTCGACGATCAACGATATGGTGCTGCGCTGCATCCCGGAAACGCGCGCCAGGTCTGCGCGCGAAATGGGTTGGCGCGTCCGGATCAAGTTGAGGACAATACGCCGGTTGATATCGCGGACGACCTCGCTGGAAGCGCTCTGTGGCCGACTCTTGTCAGTTACCGGCATTCCGGTTTCAGTTGTAGCTGCGAACTGATCATCGCCCGGACGCGAAGGTTCACTCAACCTTCTTGCCGGTCCATTCAATCGACTGCCCGCCTCCATCACCGGCTCTTTCAGAGGTGAGGTGCAGGTCGGCGCCGCTGACTTTCCCCTTGTAACTCAGCTTCATTTCCGTTCCCTGAAAGTCGGCGGTGATGGTGAACGACAGGTTGTCGCCGTCCACCTTCCCGTCCGTGATGGTGGACTTGCCCAACATCGCGCTGGTGGTTTCTCCGGTGAGCTTGTTGCCGTCCACTTTGAAGACGAAGGTTCGTTCGATTGTCCCGTTAGGTCCCTCCGCCGTTGCTTTCCAGGTGCCGGCGATATCCGCTGCCATCGCTGCCACCGCAAACGCTGCCATCAGAATCAAAAACCGCTTCATAGCGCCAGTCCTTTCCCCATCATTCTTGCACCTTTCTCGCTTGGAGCGTGGGCACGCCGCGCCGTCACAGTTTCACCGCCAAAGCCAGGCCATCGCCCATGGTGGCGAAGCTGAGGGCGATGCTCCGGTCGGCCTGCAGATGGCGGTTGAATTCGCGGATGGCTTCTGTGTCGGAATCGCGGTTCGCCGGGTCGGCCACCCTGCCGTGAAACAGAACGTTATCGGCGGCGATCAGCCCGCCCGGCCGCACCAGGCGGAGCGCACGCTCATAGTAGTGGATATAGTTCCCTTTGTCGGCGTCGATGAAGATGAAATCGAAACTGCCGGCTTGGCCCTCCGCCAACAGAGCGTCCAGCGAATCGAGCGCCGGGGCGAGCCGCAGCTCGATGCGATCCTCCACGCCGGCATCGCGCCAGGTGCGCCGGGCGATGGCTGCGTGTTCTTCGCTAAAGTCGCAGGCGATGAGACTCCCGCCCGGCTGAAGCCCGAGCGCAATCCAGCTTGAGCTGTAGCCCATGAAGATGCCGATTTCGAGCGCTCTGCGGGCGCCAGTCAAGCGCGCCAGCAGGTGCAGAAACTGTCCCTGTTCCGGCGCGACTTGCCAGGAAGCGCGCGGGTGAGCTTCGGTCGATTCGCGCAGCTTCCGCAGCGCCTCCGGTTCGCGCAGGGTGACTTCGCGGACGTAAGCCAGCACGGGATCGCTGAGCGGGGTCTGGGTGCGTGACATGCGGCCCATTCTATCGCGTGCGCGACGGCCTTACATAGCGGCTCAGCGCGGCGACACGTTGAAGCCTTCCACCACCACACTCGGTTTTTCGCCGCGCGTATCCTCATCGGCCAGATCGGTGACGATCGTTCGGCTCTCGCCGGGCATCAGCGCGATGTAATTGTCGCTGTATAGCGCGGGCAAAATGCGGTCGCCGGTTTTCTCGCGCACTGCCTTGACGCGGACCATGAGCGCGGGCGTCGCAGAAACGTTTTGCAGTTCGGTGGTGATATGCCAGCGCCCGTCGCGCTTGTCCATGCGTGTCGCGGCTCCGACATTGGCCTTGGCCAGCGTGCGCAGCGCGCGATAGTCGCCGTCTTCAAGCCCGCGCCAATAGAAATTCTCCGAAACCGTCTCGCCGCCTCGCGTCAGTTTCAGCCGCAGGAAGTGCACCGCAGTCAGCCCGGCAGGGTATTCCATCTTGATGCACGTGACCGTGCTGTCCTCGGGACTGTCCACCGGAGCGGCCTTTTCCCAGCGCGGGGAACCATCCATGTTCAGCACCTCCACGCGAGCCGTCAGTCCGCGCGCATCGCCGCCCGAATAATTGACCACTTCGATGGTTTCATCCGCTGCGTTCCATTGGATGTGCAGCGGCTCGGCGCCCTTCTTACTACCGAAATACCCTGCGTCGGGATCGAAATAATAGTCGTAAGTCTGCCATAGCAGCGATGGCCACGCCGAATGGCTCATCCAGATCAGTAGGCCCATACGGTAACGGCTTTGCGATTCGAACATCGCCCGATAGGTTTCGTAATTGACGAACTGCGCCAACTCGACGAACTCCTCCACATTCTTTGCTCCGCCGTAACCCTTGTCGATGCGGCCGAGAAAGGAGCCGGCCGCCATGGACTCTTTGGGCCCGAAATCGTGCTCGCCCCACGTGCGATTGGGCGGCCAGAGCGCGACTTCGGGCATCATGGCGCGCAGGCTTTCCATGGTGGGGATGTTGGGCGCGCCCATTTCGCTGTGCAGCTTTGGTTTCGCCAGGCTGCCGAAATATGCTTTCAACGGCATCACTCGATAGGGTCCGCCGCCGCCCACCACACCGTCCGCCGAACTGGAAATGTAATGGCTGCCGGGAGCCAACTCTGTGAGCGTTTGGCGAATGCCATCGTCCAGCACAGCCGGCGGAAAGCCCTCGTTGCGGCCGCAATACAGACCGATGGAGGGGTGGTTGCGAAGCCGCAGTACGGTGTCGCGGACGTTGCGCAGGAACATCGACGGATCGTCCGGATCGGGGCCGTCCCACGGGTTCGCCAGCCAGAACTCCTGCCACACCACGATCCCGTAACGGTCGCAAGCCTCGTAGAAAGCGTCGTCGCCGGTTTGCCCCACCCAGTTACGAATCATGGTGAAGTTCATATCGCGGTGATAGCGCACCGCTGCGTCGTATTCGCGCGCGCGGTACCGCAGTAGATCCTCACTGAAACCCCAGTTGCCGCCGCGCGGGATGAGCCTCCGGCCGTTGATCCAAATCCGCAGCGCGCCGCCTTCTTCGCTGTACGTGAACTGGCGCACGCCTGCCTGGAATCGCTTGGTGTCGGACGCCTTCCCATCGGCGGTTTCGAATTCGATTTCCACCGCGTAGAGGTTCGGTTCGCCGTAGCCATTGGGCCACCACAGTTTCGGATTGCGCAGGCGCAGCTCCGCGTGCGCGGCGGGATCGAGCTTTATCACCTTTGCGGAAGAGGCGCCCACAGTGACGGGCGTTTCGAGAGCGGCGTCTCCGAAGTGGACCCGCAGTTTGCCAGCCACCGGCCGCGCCTCGTGGTTGCGCAGCGTCAACTCGAGGCGAACGTCCGCGCGCGAGGTGTCCGGCAGCGGCAGGCTGGTTGAAACCAGCGGATTTTCGATAGTCACCGGGCCGCTGCCAGTCAGGTACACGCTATTCCAGATGCCGGTGTCGCGGCCGCGCACGGCCGGCATCCAATCCCAGCCAATCGAGGAGTGAAACGTCGGGTTGTCCGCGCCCAGCGCGCCGCCGTTGCTTCCGAAGCCATTGACCGTCTTCTCTTTGGTCGATCCCGGCGTGCGGTTCTTCTCAATGCGAACCGCCAGCGCGTTCGTCTGGCCGGGGCGCAGCTTGCCTGTGACGTCGAACCGCCCGCGCATGAATGCGCCTTCGATGCGCCCCAGTTTTTCGCCGTTCAAATAAACGTCGGCCTTCCAGTTGATGCCGTCGAAGTTCAGCCAGACGCTCCTGCCCGAGAGCGCCGCCGGCGCCACGAATTCATCGCGGTACCAGAAATCGGCGCAGAAAAACGAATCCGAAATCAGGTTCTGGTTGTCGCCGTAGTTCGGATCGGGAATCGCGCCGGCGTTCAGGAAGCTGGTAAGCACCGTGCCTGGCACCGTTGCAATCAGCCAGTCGCGGTCCGGAAATCCAGGTCGTGAGATGGCCGCTCCATCCGTCTTCACGAGCGATTCGCGTTCCACCCGCCAACGGCCGCCGGCGAGATTCAGCCGCCCACCGGTCTCGATGGCCGGCGCCGGATGCGCCACCGGCACCGGCCCTCCGCGTCCCCACACTTCCATCTCGCTGAGCATGTACCCCTCGGGCGACGCCGGCTTGGTCATCAGCAGCCGCACGTAACGGGCCTGCGCCGGCTCTGGCAACCGAATCTCGTCCACGCTGCCGGCCGCAGTTGGAAGCGGCGCCAGCGTCTGCCAGTGAACGGCATCGTCGGACGCCTCGACCGAGCCTTCGGCCGCCCGCCGGATCCAGTAGAGCTTCAACCGATTGAAGGTGCAGCTTGCGCCGAGATCGACGTAGACCCATTCCTCGCCGCTGCCCGCGCTCATCCACGCGCTCGAGAAATCGTACGGGCCCCCGAGATCGAGCCGCCGCCCGCCGCGGAAGAATGCGACCTCGCCAATGCGCCAGTTCAAGCTGCGGCCACAACGCAGTTCGATGCGATAATACCGGCTGCGAACGGGCGCCGGCAGCGCGATCGACGGCCTGAACTCGCCAGTGGGCCGCAGCCTTCCGGCGTCGCGCCCCAACTCCCGCCATGTCTGGCCATCCTCGGAGCCGGAGAGGATCAAGCTCCATTCCTGGTTGTCCCGCGAAGGCGCCGAGGCATCCACGTCCACGCGGTTCACTTCAGGGGCTGCGCTGCCGCCCAGGAAGCCGATGTCCACCCACACGTCGGTCCCTCGCAGATCGGCGCTGGTGGTCCAGTTGTGATCCAGCACAGACTCGCGCTCGTTCTTTGGCAACAAGCCGTGCTCGCTGGTAGAGACCACCACCCAGCGCGGCAGTTTCGTCTCGATGATGCCGTCAGTCACCAGTTGCGCCGTCAGATTGTAGTCGTAGCTGCTCGACTGGTACGCCGCGCGGTGCAATGCCAGGTTGCGATACGTGGTGGTATCCACGCGGAACGAGGGCGCGAAGTTCTGCCGCGGATCGCCTGGATAAATCCCGACGCCAAGCGTGTACTGCTGCGCGCCCAGCGCCAGCAGCGCCGCCAGAAAAGACAGAGAAAACCTAAACATTCTGTGGGACTCCAGGGCCCGGATTGTTCGCGA
This sequence comes from Bryobacterales bacterium, assembly GCA_963761855.1. GTDB lineage: Bacteria > Acidobacteriota > Terriglobia > Bryobacterales > Bryobacteraceae > Bog-375. The sequence goes on from CAVXJY010000127.1 coordinate 89,063, forward strand.
AACGCCAGTATATAGCCGCGCACGGCAAGGCGCTGGCTCGTCACCCAAGGACTCGACCCGGTAGCAACTACCAACCGCTCACTGACGGTCGCGGCTCCGAGCGCGTCCAGAGCCGCGACCGTCAGGCAGCGGCCGGCGGCGATGCGTCGTCGACCGGGTTGGCGCCGGCAGCAGCACCACGAACTTGCCCGAGATCACGCGCCTGGGGAAGGCGCGGTACAGATTCAACCTCGCATCATCGCCCAGGCAATCCAGGCACGCGATTGCGCACGGTGCCGCGGCCACCGAGGGCGCGTAGCGGCGCGAAACATTCCCGACGCCGGTGTGCACGAACTGCGCATCGGGACGCGCCTCGCGCACCAGCGCCTGCAAGGGGTACTCCAGTTGCAAATTGTGGATGTCGATCCCGATGGTCCTGCATGCGGAGCCTTCGAGCGCGGCGGCCGCCGCGAAGTAGCTGGCCCGGTTGTTCCAGTGCGTCATATCGGCAAAATACTGGTCGTCGCGCGGCACGTGCAGAACATTCCTGGGGCCGCGCAACGGGCGCACCCAATTCTCGATTGCGGGCAGGCGCGCGCCGCTCAACAGGAACAGGCAGACCGCCAGTTGGATGCACAACGGCCGCAGCCACCGCCAGCCGAACTCTTCCACCACGCCGGCGAGCGGAGCGCCCAACACGAACAGCGGCAACTGGTAGCGCGCCGCGAAGGGCGCCCACTTGAGATAGGCGCAAAAAGCCACGAAGCCGCCCACCAGCGACAGCGCGTAAAGGGCGCGGCGCCGGTCGCGCCCGCGGAGAGCGCGCCAGGCGAGAACGCAGGCCACTAAGGCCAGCAGCAAGAGGTGCCATTTGTTCGGTGCGTTGGTTTCATGGTTGGCGTTGCGGGGAGGCTCGAACACGCTCCAGCGGGTGGTGGTCGCGGGATCGTTGACATCGATGCCCAGATAGCGGTGCGCCGCGAGTACAAAATTGTAGACGTCCTGGTTCCAACGGTTGCTGCGCGCGCCGAGCTGTTCCGAGGCGTGGCGCAGCATGTTGGAAACCGTCTGCTTCCATCCGAAGGTGTCATTGCGCCAGCGGAAAAGCCCGTCGCCCTGCGCCGAGTCAAACCCCAACACGGAGCCGCTCAAATCCCAATTGCGCCAATAATGCGGCAGATTCACGGCCTGCGCGCAGACCATCGCCGCGATCGCCAGGGGCGCGGTCCGCCGGCGCTCGCGCCACACTGCGGGCAGCAAAAGAACGGCGAGGGGCCAGGGCAGGAACAGGTACGCCGTCGCCTTGGTGAAAAGTGCCAGGCCAACCGCGGCGCCCAGAAATAATGCGTCGAGGATTCGTGGGTTTTCCCGCCACCGGAGAGCGAAGTAAACCGCGGCCACGGCCCACATCGCCATCACGTAGTCGTTCTTGGCGCCGGATGCGGCCAGAATTCCAGCCGGCAGCGTGGCGCAGAAAAGCGCGGCGATGGCTTGGCCGCGAGCCCGCGCGCCGAGTAAGCCGGCTATCGCCGATACGCCGATCATCGAGGCCAGCGCGGCGAACCATTGGCCGAAGTTGACGAACCAGTCGCCGCCTGAAAGCAGGTACCCATCGAGCATCCAATACTCGGCCATGGGCTGCAGCATGATCTGCGTGAGATACGGAGTGGGAAAGAAACGAAGACTGCCCTGCTCCGCCCAATAGACCACCCGCGGCAAATGGTAGGCCATGGCGTCGGTGCTGTTGGGCGGGCTGAACGCGGCGGTGACGCCGGTGGCGATGACGATGGCCAGGCTACCGGCAATCGCCAGCAGCACCAGCGTGTCAATTGGCGGCCGCATGCCCTTCCACAGAACCGGGCGTCGCGTGCGCCAGCCGCGTGCGAGCGCGGCCAGCAGCGCCGAGCTCCACACGCCGATCATCGGCCCCCGCCACAGCAAGCGGAACGCGCTGAGCAGTTCGGTCGCCAGCACGACCGTCAGGCCGAATACGACCGCAGCGCGCAGAAACCGGTCCCGCCAGCCGTCCTCCGCGGACGCCGCCCACCAGAGTGCCGCAAACGTGGCCGGCAACAGGAGAATAAACGCCATGCCCGGTACCATCATCGCAGGTGGAAGGGGGGATCCAAACACGGCGGAGTGCGGAAATGGCGGCCTCCATCACTTCGCCACCTGTTAGACTCTAAACTTAGCGGCGATGCCTGAATCTGCGGTGTTGTTCATGGCGGGGCTCATCGAGCGCGCCCGCAAACTGAAAAAGACGATTGTGTTCCCCGAGGGCGGCGACCCGCGGATTCTGGAGGCTGCAGGGCGGCTGGCGCGTGAAGGCGTGGTGCGGCCCGTGCTCCTTGGCGCCAAACCTGCCCGCGCACCGGAAGGCGTCGAATTCGTCGCCCCGGGGGCTTCGCCCGCCGCCGCGCGCTACGCCGCCATCTATTATGAGCGCCGGCGAGCCAAGGGTATCACGCAAGTGGAGGCCGCGGAGATCGCGCGGAGGCCGCTCTACTTCGCATCGCTGATGGTCGCCGCCGGAGACGCCGATGGCAGCGTGGGCGGGGCCGCCAACAGCACTGCCGAAACCGTGCGCGCGGCTCTCCACGCGGTGGGGCCACATGCACAGGCTCGGCTGGTTTCGAGCGTCTTCATCATGGCGCTGCAGGATCGCTCGCTGGGCCACAACGGGTTAATAGCCTTTGCCGACTGCGCGGTGGTGATCGATCCGGATGCGGGGCAGTTGGCCGATATTGCCATTGCTACGGCGGAGACTACGCGCGTGCTGTTGAACGCGGAGCCACGCGTGGCGCTGCTGAGTTTCTCCACGAAGGGAAGCGGAAAAGGCGAGGAAGTCGACAAGGTGGCGGAGGCGTTGCGCATCACCAAGGCGCGCGCGCCGGACCTTATCGTGGACGGTGAATTGCAAGCCGACGCCGCCGTCTCCGAAGTCGTCGGCCGCGCCAAGGCGCCAGGCTCGCCGGTGGCCGGACGCGCCAACACGCTGGTGTTCCCCAGTCTGTCGGCGGCCAATATCGGCTACAAACTCGTGGAGCGTCTAGGCGGCGCTACGGCTATCGGGCCGTTTCTGCAAGGGTTGGCCAAGCCGGCCAACGACCTTTCGCGCGGCTGTTCAGCCGAGGATGTCTTCAACGTGGCCGTGGTGACGGCGCTGCAGTCGGAGAGCGCCCGCTAGGGGGCGGCCATGCTGCCGTTCCGTCTCGTCTATCACGAACGCTACGATTTTCACTTCGGCGAACACGTCTTCCCCTCGAAAAAGTTCAAGTGGCTGCACGACCGCATGCTGTGGACGCGCTTTGCGGTGAAAGAGGATTTCGTCGCTCCGTCGCCGGCTACCGACGAGGACCTGCTGTTGGTACACGACCGCGCCTGGATCGACAAGCTCGCCAATGGCACCCTCAGCTACCAGGAGATCCTGCAACTCGAAGTACCCTATTCCCGTTACCTGGTGGAGGGCTTCTGGCTGGCGGCCGGCGGCTCCATGCTGGCGGCGCGGCTGGCCCTGGAAGACGGCATCGGCTACAACGTGGGCGGCGGTTTTCACCACGCCTATCCGGATCACGGCGAAGGATTCTGCGCCATCAACGATATCGGGGTTGCGGTGCGGCGCCTCCAGCGCGATGGACTCATCGAACGCGCCATGGTGGTCGATTGCGATGTACACCACGGCAACGGCACCGCTGCCATCTTCGCCGGCGATGCTTCGGTGTTCACGCTCTCGATTCATCAGTACAACAACTACCCCTTCGATAAACCGCCTTCCAGCCTCGACATCCACCTGGCCGACGGCGTGGGCGACGGCGAATACTTGAACCGCCTGGGCAGTGGATACCGCCCGGCACTGAAAATGTTCCGGCCTGAACTGATCGTATACGTGGCAGGGGCCGACCCATATTTCGACGACCAGTTGGGCGGCCTTTCACTTACACTCGACGGCCTGCAGGAACGCGACCGGCTGGTGATCTGGTCCGCGCTGCAGGAGGGGATTCCAGTCGCCATTGTGCTGGCCGGCGGCTACGCGCAAAGCGTGGAAGATACCGTCACGATTCACGCCAACACCGCCGAAGTGGCCAAGGAGGTATTGGGTAAGGTGGGGTACCGGAGGATCGTCGCAGGCGGTTGATCCCGCCGCGCCCGCCTAGAAACGACAAACCCGGCGGAAGCGTCTGCCTCCGCCGGGCCGCGTCGTTCTAATTTGACCCTGTATTAGTAACTTCCTGGTCCCCTTCTGATCGGGGCACTTATAACTATATCACTGAATGGTCGCCTTGCGGATGTAGTCAAGCCTGGGAAACTGCCCCTGCAGGTAGGCGTTGCCCTGGCTTTCAATAGTGCCCTGCTCGGGAGCTTCACCGTAGCCGGCGTAGATCGCATCCACCGCGTCCATTCCCGAAATCACCGTGGCGAACGGTGCGAAGCCTTGCGGGTCGAGCGACTGCGTGTTATCCACCAGGTTGATGAACAACTGCGTGGTGCGCGTATTCGGTCCGGCTGTGGCGTAGACCAGCGTGCCGCGCACATTATGGTGCAGCACCGGATCGTCGGCCAGGGCGGGTTCCTTCCACTTGCGCGTCACGGCCGGATCGCCGGCGATGCCGAATTGCACGATGAAGTGCGGCACCACGCGGAAAAAGCGGCAGCCAACGAAATAACCGGTCTTCACCAGCTCGTAGAAATGATCGGCGCCGATGGGCGCCCAATCGCGGTGGACCTGGACCACTACGGGGCCCTTGGTGGTGTCTAAGGTGACGTTGAAAGTGGCGGGCGCATGCACCTGAAACGTAGCCGGCGTTTCCTGTTTTTGCGGCCCGGGGGACTCTTGTTGCGGTGCAGGCGCTGGCTGTGAGGCAGCCGCGGCCGGCTGTTCTTTCTTAGGTTCGCTCGACGAGGAGCACCCGGCCAGCGTCAGTGCGCTGGCCGCGATTACGGCAATCCACAGGGAGGTTCGCATCGATCTTCAGTATGCCATGCTGAAGGGGGTTCGGGGCTCGTGGCCTGCTACGACGATTTCGCCTGGTTCTACAACCGCTACTGGAGTGGGGAATTTCATTCGGCGGCCTTCCCCATCCTTGAGCGCGTCTGGCTTCGTCGTCTGCCGCCCGGCGCGCATATTCTGGACGTCTGCTGCGGTACCGGCAGCCTGGCGGCACTGCTCGGCGCGCGCGGCTTCCGCGTCACCGGCCTCGACATCTCCCGGGAAATGCTCGTATATGCCCGCGCCAATGCGCCTGCGGCGGAATTCTCCGTTGCCGATGCCGCGAGCTTCCACCTGCCCGCCGCCTGCGACGCGGCGGTCTCCACTTTCGACTCGCTCAACCACCTGCTGGAGCCCGCGGCACTCGAAGCCGCCTTCCACAACATCGCCGCCGCCCTCCGCCCGGGAGGATTGCTGGCGTTCGACATGCTGCTCGAGGAAGGCTACCAGACCCGCTGGGGCGAGTCCTTCGCGCTGGTGCGTGACGACCACCTGCTCACCATCACGGGCGCCGCCTTTGACTCCCGCTCGCGCATCGCTCGCATTACCGTTACCATGTTCCGGTTGCTCGAAGGCACGTGGCGCCGTTCCGATGTGACGATAGAGGAGCGCTGTTACTCGCCAGCGGAAATTTCGCACGCCCTCGCGCTGGCCGGCTTCGGCGAACCCCTATGCTATGATGCCGGCGACTTAGGCATGGCAGGACAATTGGGTGAAGGGCGGACCTTTTTCGTCGCCGCCCGTCTGGATTGACGCCTTACACTACTCGTCAGGAACGGTAGGACAGACCATCGCCCGGGCGTGGCCTGTCATGTTCTGCCGGTGCACGACGGGTGACAGACGACACCAACGATCGTCCCACCGCTACGCGGCGCGGCGGCGGTCGAAATTGCGGAGATGGGCAGCCATCATCCGGTCCGTGACCGATATGTGACTCGGCAGCCAGCCGGCCAGGTACTCGATCATTTCGGCTCCGGCCTTGCGGTCGCCTTGCTCGATGCGCTTGATAAAACGCTTCGCCAGGCGGCGCGCCCCATCGTGCTGTTGCTTGTGCCACACCAAGGCGTCGTAACGGCTCGCTCTCATCAAGCGCTCTTCGTGCGCGAAGTGATTTTGCATGTGGGTCTCAAGCTCCTGCAGAATCTCGTCGCGCGCCCGGCGCGCTCCCGAGGCCAGGACCGTTTCCAATTCGCCAACCAGCCGGATCAACGTCTTGTGCTCGGCGTCGATCTCGGGGATGAAGATCAAGTAACCGCCCCTGCGGTGAAATAAACTCATCTTTTGAGTCTACCTTAGATTCGGAGTTTCAGAACTTTTTATGGTTTGGCACGCTTCAGCTTGCCAGTGACGCACTTACGCCACGGTCTTCTTGGCTTCGTGAATCTCTTGCAGGCTCCAGACGCGGATGGGGTCGCGCAGGCGGGCTGCCACTGCATCAGCGGCGGCACGGGCGCCGCTCATGGTGGTGATGCACGGGACACGCGACATCACCGCGTTGCGCCGGATCGCCTTCTCGTCGAAAAACGCGGGCGCGCCTGTGGTGGTGTAGATGGCTAGTTGCACGCTCCCGCCCTTTAACAGGTCAACCGCGTTCGGCCGTCCTTCGTTCACCTTGAAAATGGTTTTACAGGTGAGTCCGGCGCTGCGCAGCGCGGCCGCCGTGCCGCGCGTGGCCACCAGTTGGAACCCCTGCCCCGCGAATCGCCGCGCTACTTCCACGGCGTCCGCCTTGTGATGATCGTTGACGCTGATGAACACCGTGCCCTTTTCCGGCAGCGGGCTGCCGGCGCTGATCTGCGCCTTCAGAAAAGCCTCGCCGAAATTGACACCCACGCCCATTACTTCGCCGGTAGACCGCATTTCCGGACCGAGCGCCGGATCCACCCCTGGAAACTTGTTGAACGGGAAGACAGGCGATTTGACGAACACCTGCGGCACGGTCAACGTGCCGGACGTCACTCCGCCCGTGAGGTGCGCATATTCGTTCAACTTGCGACCCCACATCAACCCCACGGCGATCTTCGCCAACGGCACGCCGGTGGCCTTGCTGACGTACGGTACCGTGCGCGATGCGCGGGGGTTGACTTCGAGTACGTACACCGTGCCGTTTTGAATCGCGTACTGCACGTTCATCAGGCCGATCACGTTCAGCGCCTTAGCCAGCCGCACGGTGTACTCTTCGATGGTGCGGATGGCCTGCTCCGGCAGCGATTGCGGCGGCAGCACGCATGAGCTGTCGCCGGAGTGAACGCCGGCTTCCTCGATGTGCTCCATGATGCCGGCGATCAGCACACCGTCGCCATCGGCGAGCGCGTCCACGTCCACCTCTGTGGCGTCTTCGAGGAAGCGGTCGACCAGCACCGGGCGGTCCTGCGAAAATGTCACGGCTTCGCGCATGTATTGCCGCACCATCTCTTCGTCGTAGGCGATCACCATGGCGCGGCCGCCCAGCACGTAACTGGGCCGTACCAGCACCGGATAGCCGAGGCGCCGCGCCACCGCGCAGGCTTCGTCGGCGCTGGTAGCGGTGCCGTTGGCGGGGCAAGGAATGCCCAGGTCCTCGAGCAGCTTGCCGAAGAGCTTGCGATCCTCCGCCAGGTCGATGTTCTTCGGATCGGTGCCGATGATCGGAATCCCCAGCCGTTCAAGTGGCAATGCCAGCGTCAGCGGCGTCTGGCCGCCAAACTGCACGATCACACCGTCCGGTTTTTCGGTGTCGCAGATGTTCAAGACATTTTCGAGCGTCAGCGGCTCGAAATACAGACGGTCGCTGGTGTCGTAGTCGGTCGAGACGGTCTCCGGGTTACAGTTCACCATGATCGACTCGACGCCCATTTCCTGCAGCGCGAAGGACGCGTGGCAGCAGCAGTAGTCGAACTCGATTCCCTGCCCGATGCGATTGGGTCCGCTGCCCAGGATCACCACTTTCTTGCGCTTGGAAGGATCGGCCTCGCACGCGCTCTCGTAGTTGGAGTAAAGGTAAGGCGTGAAGCTTTCAAATTCCGCCGCGCAGGTGTCCACGCGGCTGAAAACGGCGGCCACACCGAGTGCTTTACGGCGGCTCCGCACCGCCAACTCGTCCACGCCCCAGGTTTTCGCAAGCTGCGCGTCTGAGATGCCGTACCGCTTGGCGCGTCGGAACAAGGCGGCTGGCGCGCGGTCGAGCGTGGCCTCGCGCAGTTCGGCTTCGAAATCCGCCACCTCTTTGATCTGTCTGAGAAACCAGAGGTCGATGGCAGTCATCTCCTGGATCTCTTCCACGCTGTAGCCGTTGGCCATGGCGAAGCGGATGTAGCCCAGGCGGTCGGGCGTAGGCGTGATCAGCTTCTGCGCCACCAGCGCCGGATCGAACTTCTCCGAGCCGAAGGCCTTGCCGGTTTCCAGACTGCGGATGCCCTTCCACAGCGCCTCTTTGAAGGTGCGGCCGATGGCCATCACCTCGCCTACCGACTTCATCTGCGTGCCAAGCGTCGCGTCGGCGCCGGGGAATTTTTCGAAAGCCCATTTGGGAATCTTAACCACCACATAGTCGATGGTGGGCTCGAAGCAGGCCGGCGTTTTGCGCGTGATGTCGTTCGGGATTTCGTCCAGCCTATAGCCCACCGCCAGCTTGGCGGCGATCTTGGCGATAGGGAATCCCGTGGCTTTCGATGCCAGCGCTGAGCTGCGCGAAACCCGCGGGTTCATTTCGATAATCACCATCCGGCCATTGGCGGGGTTGATGGCGAACTGCACATTGGAGCCGCCCGTATCGACGCCGATCTCGCGCAGGCAGGCGAGGGCCGCGTCGCGCATCATCTGGTACTCCCGATCGGTCAGCGTTTGCGCCGGGGCCACCGTAATGGAATCGCCGGTGTGCACGCCCATCGCGTCGAAGTTCTCGATCGAGCAGACGATGATGCAGTTGTCGGCCAGGTCGCGCATCACCTCCAGCTCGAATTCCTTCCAGCCGAGCGCGCTCTCTTCGATCAGCACCTCGTGGACCGGCGATAATGCCAGCCCTCGTTCCAGAATCTCGTCCAGATCTTCCTTGTTGTACGCGATGCCGCCGCCCGTGCCGCCCAGCGTGAAACTCGGCCGCAGGATGCATGGGAAACCGATCCGCGCCGCGAACTCCTGCCCGCGTTCCAGGCTGTTTACGAGCTGCGATTCCGGCGTTTCCAGGCCGATTTTGCGCATCGCGTCCTTGAACAGGAGCCGGTCTTCAGCCTTCTTGATGGCGTCGATCTTGGCGCCGATCAGCTCCACGCCGTATTTTTCCAGTATCCCTGTTTCGGCCAACTCCACCGCCAGGTTCAGTCCGGTTTGTCCGCCGACGGTGGAGAGCAGCGCGTCGGGCCGTTCGCGGCGGATGATCTCCTCGAGATACGGCCCGGTGAGCGGCTCGACGTAGGTTTTATCGGCCAGCTCCGGGTCCGTCATGATCGTGGCCGGATTCGAATTCACCAGCACCACTTCGAAGCCGTCGGCCCGCAGCGCCTTGGCCGCCTGCGTTCCCGAATAGTCAAACTCGCATGCCTGGCCGATGACGATCGGGCCGGAGCCTATGATGAGGATGCGATGGAGATCGTTGCGCCGCGGCATCCGTTATTTCCCCGTCCCCGGCTGGCTCTCGCGCATCAGCTTGATGAATTCGTCGAACAGGTAGTGCGAATCGTGCGGCCCCGGTGCCGCTTCCGGGTGATACTGCACGCAGAATGCCGGATGCTGGCGATGGCGGAAGCCCTCCAGTGTATGGTCGTTGAGATTCCAGTGGGTGATTTCCACTTGGTTCGCATCGAGCGAATCGGGGTCGACCGCAAAGCCGTGATTGTGCGACGTGATCTCCACCTTTTTGGTGAGCTCATTGCGTACCGGATGGTTGGCTCCGCGATGGCCGAATTTCAGTTTGTACGTCTTGCCGCCAAAGGCCAGGCCCAGCAACTGGTGGCCCAGGCAGATACCGAACACCGGTTTGCGGCCGATCAGTTTGCGGACGTTGGCCACTTGAGTGACCAGCGGCTCGGGATCGCCGGGGCCGTTCGACAGGAAAACGCCGTCGGGCTGGAGCTCCAGCACGTCCTCGGCGGACGTGAGCGCGGGCACCACCGTGACGCGGCAGCCGGCGTGTACCAGGCGGCGCAGAATATTGTGCTTGATGCCATAGTCGTAGGCCACCACATGGTAACGAATCTCCGCCGGCCGGCCGATGCGCTGCGATGGCGAACACGGTTCCACCGGCGCGGTCCATTCGTAGGCCTTCGGCGTGCTCACCCGGCTGGCCAGATCGAGCCCGGACATGGTCGGGATGGAGCGCGCCTTCTCCACCAGCTTTTGAGCGTCCGGTTCCACCGCCGAGAGAACCCCGCGCATCACGCCGCGGCTGCGCAGATGGCGCACCAGCTCGCGCGTGTCCAGGTCCGAAACGATGGGAACGCCACCCGCGTTCAGGAACTCGCCGGCCACCGCATCGGAGCGCCAGTTGCTCGCCAGCGATGAAAACTCGCGCACCACCAGCCCCTCGATATAAGGCCGCAGGCTTTCGTTGTCGTCGCGGCTGGTCCCGTAGTTGCCGATCTGCGGGTTGGTCAGAATGACGATCTGGCCGGAGTAGGAAGGATCGGTGAATACTTCCTGGTAGCCGGTGAGCGCGGTGTTGAATACGACCTCGCCGGCGCGTTCGGCGGGCGCACCAAAACTCCGGCCCTCGAAGACCGTTCCGTCTTCCAGGGCGAGGATTGCAGAGTTCAAGTTAAGCTGTTCCTCCAGGTGAGTGGGTAATGCTTATTTTAGCAGGTTGGGAAAAAACTCGAACGAGGATTGGTTACATTTGCCAGGTTCCGGGACCGCAGCCGCCGGGAGCGTGATGAGAGAGGGTGCCGTGTGACTTGAGCGACGCCGGCTGCGCGAGTGATAGACTGTTCCTCTGTTTGGGGACTGGAGTGGACGGAGGTTACTCAGATGGGAGAACGCCGATGGGAGGTCGGGATCTGTGGAACGTTTGACGTCGCTAATTATGGCGACCTGCTCTTTCCGCTGATCGCAGAAGCGGAACTCGCGGAGCGGCTCGGAGCGGTGACTCTCCACCGTTTCGCCTACCACGCGAGAACTCCACCGGAGTGGCCGTTCGCCGTCAACTCCGTCACTGCGCTGCCGCAGATGATCCATAGTCTGGATGGCCTGCTCATCGGTGGCGGCTTCCTCGTCCGCTTCGACAAGGAGGTCGCGCCCGGCTACGCTCCGCCGGCTCCTGAGATCCACCACCCGACGGGTTATTGGCTGACTCCGGCGCTGATGGCGCTGCAGCATGACGTCCCCCTGATGTGGAATGCGCCGGGCACGGATGGCAAAAGCATTCCCCCGTGGGCCAATCCGCTGTTGCAGCCGGCGCTGACGCTCAGCAGATACGTGTCGGTGCGCGACGAAGTGTCGCGATCAACGCTCCAATCGCTGACCAGCGCGCATGTCGCCATTGTTCCGGATACGGCCTTCGGGATACCGCAACTGCTGAACCTGGAGGGGACACCCTCCGCCGAGTTCACATGTCTCTGTGAAGCTTTTGGTCTGGACGCTCCATACATCGTCGTTCAAGCCACAACAGGCCTGGAGGGATTCGTGCGCTTCCTCAAGCGTTACCCGGAGCGTTTCCGGAAGTTCCGTTTCCTGGCACTGCCCATCGGTCCCGTGCTCGGCGACCGTCAGGAGTTGATCGACGCGGACGTGCCAGGTGTTGTCCGCTTGGCCGACTGGCCGAGTCCTCTCGTCCTCGCCGAGTTGATCGGCCGGTCGGAGGCAGTCGTCGGTCGCAGCTATCACCTCTCGATCACCGCCCTTGCCTTTGGCGTGCCCGTTTTCGCGCGACATGATCTGTGCACGGGCAAGTTCTCGGAACTACAACAGTCCGAAGCCTTCTTCCATCTGCCCCCCAACGGCGAGCCGGATCCAGACTGGTTTCTTGCGCACCTGGGAAGGTCCGAGCCGTCGGCCATGGCGCGCGCCACGTGCCAGCCGCTCGGCGAGCATTGGGACCGGATTGCGGCCGTGCTTCGGGCGAGAGCGGCGGCGACCGCGCCTGCGCTCAACCGCCTCTGGCAGTCACTGCCGGGTTTGCTGGAGGACGCGGCAACTCAGGTTGGCAGGTTGGACGAGGTGGCAGGGCAACTGGCTGTCGCTCGCGCCGAGACGGCCGCGCGGGACGCTCGTATAGCAGAGATCTTAGCCTCGCTCTCATGGAGACTGACGGCTCCGCTCCGATTCCTCGGGCGGCACGCGCGGTTGCATCGCAGTCGGCCGTTGATTAACCTGGCGTCCATCAGACATCACAGGCTTGAATCCGACCCCTACCGGTGGGCAGCCATCAATAATCTGTTTCAACCGAACGACATAGCGAGGTTGGCCGCCACGTATCCCTTCGACCACTTCAAGCTGGTGGCCCGTTACAGTGGAGGGAGAGAGTATGAGTTCGAAGCCCGCTCGCTGATTGGGATGGGAGCAGACGTCATCACCTATCCCGATACACTGAGCGACGACTGGCGAGCCCTCGCTATTGACCTGCTCTCGCCAGAGTATCGCGCGGCCATCTCGACCCTGACCGGGTGCGATCTCACCAAGTCGCCCGTGGAGGCGAACGTCTTTCACTACGGGCCGGGTGGCTCTCAGGGGCCGCATCAGGACTTGCCGGAGAAGCTCGTAACTCACGTGCTGTATTTTAACCAGGCGTGGAATGCGGCGAACGGCGGCTGTTTCCGGGTCTTGCGTTCCTCCAACCCCGCGGACATCGCGGCCGAGATCCCGCCTATCGCCGGGTATTCATCCATCATCGTGCGCTCGGACAACTCCTGGCACGCCGTTTCGCGCGTCGCCGACGACTCACCCTGTTCCAGGCGCGCGGTGACCGTGACGTTCTACCGACCTGGTTCGGTGAGCACGATGTGGCCGCCCGGTGATACCACCCCGACGCACCGTTATCAGCCCTCCAAAGCCTGCGCGCGAAGCTCTTGACACGCGCCCGCGAGAGGCGCATAGTTCAATTGGAGACAAGTTGATTCTGATCTCCGCTACCCCGGTACGGGGTACTCTAACGGCAAGGAGGAACTGCATAGACAGAGTCCACCTTCGAGGGGCGACTTCCAGTTTCTTTGCCGGATGGCTTCTGAGCTGTGACGCGCCGTTAAGCGTTGCTTGGATGTGGCGCCGCGGCAATAGCCGCAGTCGTTGAGGCTCATGAGCTGATATTCTCCGGGGAGCGCCGGCGGTCGCCCCCGTCCTTTTTGTCCCCACGTTTTCTTCCACGCCCACTTCCGCTACACTGGTCTTTCGTTTGGCCGCCGTGAACGCCGTCGAGTTCCAAGCAGTTTCCAAGAGCTACGCCATGTACCGCGCGCCGGGCGATCGGCTGAAGGAACTCGCGTCCTTCAACCGTCTCAAGCGCCACACGGATTTCTGGGCCCTCCACGACGCCACTTTTGAAATTCGCCGTGGCGAGACCTTCTGTATCGTCGGCGAGAACGGCTCCGGTAAAAGCACGCTGCTGCAAATCGTGGCCGGCATCCTGGAACCGACCAGCGGCACGGTCCAGGTTCACGGGCGCGTTTCGGCACTGCTCGAACTCGGCGCCGGCTTCAACCCGGAGTTCAGCGGGCGCGACAACGTATACTTGAACGGCTCCATCCTCGGCCTGACTACGCGTCAGATCGATCAGCGCTACCGCGATATCGAATCGTTCGCCGAGATCGGCGAGTTCATTCACCAGCCGGTCAAGACGTATTCGAGCGGCATGGTGGTGCGGCTGGCCTTCGCCGTCGCCATCCACGTCGATCCGGAAATCCTGCTGGTGGATGAAGCACTGGCCGTGGGCGACATCTATTTCCGGCAGCGCTGCATGCGCAAGGTGCACGAACTGCGGGCGCGCGGCGTTACCATTCTGTTCGTGTCACACGCGGTCGGCGACGTGAAAGCTATTGGCGACCGGGCCCTCTGGCTCGATCACGGCCGCATCGCGGAAATCGGCGATCCAGCCGCGGTGGTCTCCCGCTATCTCGCCGCCATGACGGAAAAGGATTCGAGCTACCGGCTGTCCGGCTCTCCCGCCGAGCTACCGCGGGCGCCTGCTGTGCCCGGGCGCGCGCCCGAGATCGTCGAAACTATCCCCAACATCGACCACCGCTTTGGCGACGGCCGCGCCGCAATTCTCGGCATCGCCGTTCTCGATGAGCAGGGCCGGCAGCTCCAGTTGCTCGATCCCGGCTCGCGCATTGTGGTGCGCATCAGCGCGCGCGCCAAGGAGCCGGTCCCGATGCCGATGGTCGGCTTCATGCTGCGCAACCAGTTGGGCATGGACTTCGCGGGCACCAATACGGCGCGCGAAGGCAGGCAATTGCCGCCGCTTAATGCGGGCGACACGGTGACGGTCGATTTCCACCTCGAGCTGCCTGAGCTGTATCCCGCCGCGTTCTCTTTTTCCCCAGCCATCGCCGATGGCCCGCTGACCGGCTATACAATGTGCGACTGGATCGACAACGCCATTGCGCTGCAAATGAGCCGCACTGAGGGCCAGATCTACGGCTACGTTCACCTGCCGTGCCGCGTGGAAATCAACGCGCGCTTGGCACCGGTGGAGGAGCAGAGCCTTGGCTGAGTTCACCGGCGAGCGTCTGATTCCCGGTCAGGTGGATGTCGATCTCCTCAACGAGCACCTGGCGCGCTACGCCTTCGCGGCGCGCCTGGCGCACGGCAAACGGACTCTTGACGCCGGCTGCGGCGCCGGCTACGGCTCAGCGGAGTTGGCCGCCGAAGCCGATTCGGTGATCGGCGCCGATCTGGCCGCCGAAGCCGTGGATTTCGCTCGCGCCCAGTACTGCCTGCCCAACCTCGCCTTCGAGCAGGCTTCCTGCGACCGGCTGCCCCATCCCGATGCGTGCTTCGATCTGGTGGTGGCCTTCGAGGTCATCGAGCACCTCGACCGCTGGCGCGAGTTCCTGCTGGAAGCCCGCCGCGTGCTCGCCCCCGGCGGCCAGTTCATCGTCTCCACGCCCAACAAGCTCTACTACACCGAATCGCGCGGCGTCCACGGCGCCAACCCGTTTCACGTTCATGAATTCGATTTCGAGGAGTTCCGCGGCGCGCTCGAATCCGTGTTTCCGCACGTGACGCTGTTCCTCGAAAATCACGTCGAGGGCGTTACTTTCCAGCCGTACCAGGCTGGCCACACGGTGGAAACGCGGGTCGATGCCGGCGATCCCCTCCCCGACGACTCGCATTTTTTTGTCGCCGTCTGCGCGCACCGCCCGCAGATCGGCAACCCCACCTTCGTATACGTGCCCCGCGCCGCCAACGTGCTGCGCGAGCGCGAACGCCATATCGCCCTGCTCGATGGAGAACTCGCCCAGAAAAACCAGTGGCTTGAAAAAGCCCAGCAGGATCTCGCCGAGTTCGAACGCCAGCAGCGCAAACTGCTGGGTGATCTGGAACGAAGCAATCAGTGGGCAGAAGCGCTCAATCGCGAACTCGAGGAGCGGCGGGCGCGGGTGGACGAGCTGCAAGAGGAGCTCGCCCGCGAGCAGGAAAACGCCCAGGCGCAGATTCAAGAGCTTGAGCGGGAACTTGCGCTAAAGATCGAGTGGGCGCGCAAGATCGACGCCGCTCTCGAAAAGGAGGTCGCCGAAAAGAAACGCGCTGTCGACATGCTGCACCAGACGGAAGCCGACCTCGCGGACCGCACCGCCTGGGCGCAGCGCCTTGAGGGCGAAGTGACCGCGCTGCGTGAAGAAATGGCCCGCGTTTCCGGCCAATTGGCTCTGTACCAGGCCTCCCGCTGGGTCAAGCTGGGCAAGAAGGTCGGACTCGGCCCTGAATCCCCCGTTAGTTGAGATGCTCTTCCTCAAACGTCTGTTGCGCGCGCTGCCGTTGCTGGTCCTCTCGCCGTTGCTGGTGGCCGGAAGCCTTCTCATCCTTTGGCTCGTTGACGCACTCTCATTCCTGGCGCATTGGGGCCGGCGGGCGCCCGGCAATCCGGCGGCGCCGGAGCCAGTGCCGGCTCCTGCCGCGGCCAGCGTGGTTATCCCGAGCTGGAACGGTCGCGACCTGCTCTCACGGTATTTGCCCTCGGTGGTCACCGCGCTGGCAGGGAACCCCGCCAACGAGCTCATCGTCGTCGACAACGGTTCCGCCGATGACAGCGCCGCTTACGTGCGAGACCATTTCCCGCAAGTCAGGCTGGTGGCCCTGGACCGGAACCTCGGCTTCGGTGGCGGGTCGAATGCAGGTTTCCGCGAGGCGAAGAACGATATCGTGGTGCTGCTCAATAACGACATGCGCGCGGAGCCCGATTTTCTTGGCGCCCTGCTCGAAGGCTTCGCGGACCCCGCGGTGTTCGCCGTCTCCTGCCAGATCTTTTTCAGCGACCCCGGGAAGGTCCGCGAAGAAACCGGCCTCACGCAAGGCTGGTGGCAGGATGGCGCGTTGCGCGTGCGTCATCGCGCTGACCCGGCGGTGACGGAGCTATTTCCATGCTTCTACGGCGGCGGAGGATCGTGCGCCTTCGACCGGCGCAAATTCCATGAGCTGGGCGGCTTTGACGGACTGTTCGCACCTTTCTACTTCGAAGATACCGACCTCGGCTACATGGCGTGGAAACGCGGCTGGAAAGTGCTCTACCAGCCCCGCAGCGTCGTTCACCATGAGCACCGCGGCACCATCGGCAAGACCTTCGGCGAGGATTACATCCAGGGTGTAGTCAAAAGAAACGGGCTGCTGTTCGCCTGGAAGAACATTCACGAGTGGCGGCGGGTGTGGGGCCATTTCGCCTTCACCTGGGCGGGCGCGGTGTTGAGCGTGATCTTCGGCGAGGTGCCAGGCCGGCCCACATTCGCCGCTCTCGGAAATGCGTTTCTGAAGCTGCCCCAAGTTGCGCGCGCGCGCTGGCGGGCACGCAAGCTCGCCGCCATCGGCGACACCGAGGCCTTCCGCCGTCCCTTGGGCGGTTATTTCCGCGATCGTTTTGCCGCCCTGCCGGCCGTGCCCTCGCCGCTGCGCGTGCTCTTCGTTTCGCCCTATCCCATCTGTCCGCCGGTGCATGGCGGGGGCGTCTTTATGTACCAGACGCTACGCGAGCTCGCCCGGCTGGCCGAGGTGCACGTCGCCGGTTTGCTCGACTTCGCCTGGCAGGAAAAAGACAATCTCGAATTGCGCCAGTTCTGCGCCTCGGCCGAATGGCTGGTGCGCCCCAGCGGCCATCCCAAGAGCGGCGGCCCGTTGGAACCGTTTGCCGTGCGCGAGTTTCATAACGAAGACCTGGAGTGGCTGATTCACCGCCAGGTCTACCTGCAGCGCATCGACGTAGTGCAGCTCGAATACACCGTGCTGGCCCAGTATGGCTGCGACTTTCGCCGCATTGCAGTGGCGCTGTTCGAGCACGATATCTATTTCCAATCCATCGGCCGCGGCCTGGGACGCATGGCCGGAATCACGGCCGAGCTGAAAGCCCGCGCCGAGTATCTCCGCGCGCTCCGCTATGAGTTGCGGACGCTGCCTCGCTTCGACCAGGTGCAGGTTTGTACGGAAGCCAATCGCGACTATCTGCTCGGTTTCCTGCCGCACCTCGCGCCACGCCTGGCCACCGGCCTGCGCGCCGGCATCGATGTCTCCCGCTACCGCTTCCGCTCTGAAGGCCGCGAGCCGTTCACCATGCTGTTCGTCGGCAGCTTTCGCCATGAGCCCAACCGCGCCGCTCTCGACTGGTTCGTGCACGAAGTGCTGCCGCTGATTATCGCCCGCGAGCCGCGCGCGCGTCTCGCCATTGTCGGGTCAGATCCGCCGCCCGCCCACACCTACGCCGATTACGCGGCCAACCTGGAAATGTTGGGCACGGTGGCCGACATTCGCGAACCGCTGGAACGTTTCGCCGTCTTCGTCTGCCCGGTGCTGAGCGGTTCCGGCGTGCGCGTCAAGTTGTTGGAAGCTTTCGCCGGCGGCATCCCCGTGGTTTCAACAGTGGTAGGCGCCGAAGGATTGGCCGCCGAGGATGGCCGGTTCTGCCTGCTGGCCGATTCGGCCGCCGACTTTGCCGCGCGCGTCATTGGCCTGTTCGCAGACCCGGCAAAAGCCGCGGCGATGGCCACCCGCGCCCGCGCCGAGGTGGAAGCCAACTGGGCGATGGCCGTTCTCACCAGCCGGCTGGTTGACGGCTATCGCCGCTTGGTCCGCCAGAAGCGGGGCGCAGCCTGTCAGGCCTGCTGAAGCCGAGATCCATCCCGCTTCTCGTGGCTTTACGAACAGTAGTGCCCACATGTTCGCCCCAATGGATCCGGTGCGTTTAAGTACAATTCATGTGCTACCCGGCGGGAAATAGAACTGGCCGCAGATGGGTGGTACTCGCGAGTCAGGCGTCGGTGGAGGATCGTTCAGGTCATAGGCCGGTGAGTCCCCCAGGGGGATGGAATTGCCCTCCAAAAGCCCTGCCATTTACAACAGTAAATCACACAATCTATTACATTTATTGTAATTGTAAACACCTTCGAATGATCAATTACGGTACCGGTACTTCAGTCAGCATTATGGTACTTTTTGCCGGCAAACGTCCCTAGAGTCAATTGAATTCCGCCGCTTGCCCCGTTAGCATAGTGAAGAACATAACAGATCCAGGGTTGGCCACAAGTCAGCCAGAGTAGCAATGAAAGTTCTGGACGACAGGAGAGCAATTTTAATGACCGTCAAACGTTTCGTTCAAGCCGTCGCAGTAACGGCCGTGGCACTTTTTCTGATGGCCGCAACCGCCAGCGCCGATGAGATCCTATTCGCCACGAATGGACTCGGTACGGGGTTCACAACAGGAGGCCTGACACTGAACAGCAGCGGAGGCACCGGGGCTGCGACGCTGACCTTCACGCCAAACGGAGGCACCACCGTCGGTACCCCCACCTTCATTGACCTCGGAGACTTCATGCTCACCTGTTCTGACTGTGGGACAACGGGGTCAGGTACGGGCGATGCGACATTCAGCCTTTTCACATTTGATTTGGTCGTCACTGATACCACGGACGGCGCCACAGGTGAGTTTATAGGCACCTCGATCGGTGGTGCGGTCTATTCGGATTCGAGCGATGTGTCGATCGACTGGTCGCCCGTGCAACTCGGACCGGGCACAAACAATGCGCTGAACGGCACCAACTTCGGCCCGACTTCTTTCACCATCAGCAACCCGACGTTGATCGTCGCTCCCAATTCGGGCACGCCCGCCGGAGACACAACGGTTCAAGGAACTCTAGCCTCCCAGAACGATAGCACCGTTCCCGAACCGGCGACCATGGCGCTGGTGGGCGGCGCGATCATTGGGCTCGCTTCTCTGGCGCGCAAACGCCGCCGCCCGTAGTCATCCCGAACAGCCATCCTTCTCAGAAAGGCCGGCGCATCCGAAAGGTGCACCGGCCTTTTTGTTGTGCCTTCTCGCAAATGCCGCTGGCAACAACTCCTTCGCGGTCGCGGCTCTGAACATCGGAGCCGCGACCGTCAGGGAGCGGTTGGTATCGCCGTTATCGAGCGCCTCACCGCAGCTCTTCCATCACTTCTTCAAGCACGGCGCACGAAGGGCGGACCCGCGATTCGGGCAGTGTGCCGATGGGCTCTGCGGGAAGGTTCAGCAGGTCGAGGAACGTGGGCTTGCCGGTGTTGACGTAGAGCACGCCGGTGAGCACTTCGCCCTTGGCCTCCGCGTCCTCGATGGCGGCCAGCGCAGCCAGGCGGTTGGTGGGGTCGAAATCGCGCCCCAGCTTGCGGATGCGCAGGTGGGAGCCGTCGTGAAGTTCCACGTCCATCACGTCGCCCTCGGGAATCTCCACCGCAATGTCCTCCCGTGCGGGCACGTAATTTAGTTCGTTCAGGACCAGGTCATGCTCCTTCATGTACGCGTAGCTCTTGGTGGACCCCTGGTGGTCGTTGAACGTGACGCAGGGAGAAACCACATCGATCATAGAGAGGCCGCGATGGGAAATGGCGGTCTTCAGGATGGCCTGCAACTGCCTCTTGTCGCCGCTGAAGGAACGGGCGACGAAGGTGGCGCCCCATTTCAGGGCCAGGGCACAGCAATCGAACGGCGGTAGATCGTTCGGCGTGCCGGTCTTCAGCGTGGAGCCCAGGTCGGCAGTGGCGGAAAACTGGCCCTTGGTGAGGCCGTACACGCCGTTGTCCTCGATGATGTAGATCATCGGGACGTTGCGGCGCACCATGTGCATGAATTGGCCGAGCCCGATGGAGGCTGTGTCGCCGTCGCCGGAGATGCCCAGGCCAAGCAGGGTGCTGTTTGCCAGGATGGCGCCGGTGGCAAGGGCCGGCATGCGGCCATGCACGCCGTTGAAGGCGTGCGAAGCCCCCAGAAAATACGCGGGCGACTTCGACGAGCAGCCGATGCCGGAGAGCTTGGCCACCCGCCATGGCTCCACGCCCAGCTCGTAGAAGCATTCCACCACGCGCTCGGAGATCGCATTGTGGCCGCAACCGGCGCACAGTGTAGTCTTACTCCCCTTGTAACTGAGGACTTCGAGCCCGATGCGGTTGGTTTTCTTGGGCGGCGGTGCGGCGGCGGCGCTCATTTTCCCTCCTGTTTGACGATTTCATCGGTGATGGTGCGGGCGTCGATCGGCAGCCCGCCGTAGTGCCGGACGCTGCGCAGCCGGGCGATCAGGTCCGGCTCCAGTTCCATGCGCATCAACAGCAGGAGCTGCGCATCGCGGTTTTGATCGATCACATAAACACGATCGTGGCGGCGGATGAAGTCTTCCAGATGCGTCGTGAACGGGTAGGCCCGCGGACGCAGGTAATTCACCGCCACGCCGTATTCGGCCTGCAACTGGTCGCAGCTCTCGCGCGCGGCGTAATCCGAGCTGCCAATAGCGATCATGCCGATGCGGGCGTTGGCGCGCGTTTCTTCGGCCGGCTCGGGGACGTGGCCGCGCATCGCCTCGAACTTGTGGGCCAGGCGGTCCACGTTATTCACGTAATCGTCTTCGCGCTCGGTGTATTGCGCGTGCTCATTGTGGCCGCTGCCGCGGGTGAAGTAGCTGGCCTTGGGGTGATTGGTACCGGGGAGCGTGCGGTAGCCCACGCCGTCGCCATCCACGTCCAGGTAACGGGAGAACCCGCCCAGACGGTCCAGGTCTGCCGCCGTGAGAACCTTGCCGCGGTTGATGGGCTTCTCCGGGTACGAGAACGGTTCCGACATCCAATTGTTCATGCCCAGATCGAGATCCGTCATGATGAAGACCGGCGTCTGGAATCGCTCGGCGAAATCGAAGGCCTCTATCGTCATCGAAAAGCATTCCTCCATCGAGCAGGGCAGGAACATGGGGTGCCTGGTGTCGCCGTGCGAAAGGAGAGCCGTGGTGAGCAGGTCGCCCTGCTGGGTGCGGGTGGGCAGGCCGGTGGAGGGGCCAACGCGCTCCACGTCGAAGATTACTGCCGGCACCTCGGCGTAGTAGCCCAGGCCGATGAATTCGGACATCAGCGAGATGCCGGGGCCGGCGGTAGCGGTCATGGAACGCGCGCCCGCCCAGCCGGCGCCTAGCGCCATGCCGATGGAAGCCAGTTCGTCCTCGGCCTGCACAATGGCATAGGTGGCCTTGCCGGTTTCGGGCTCTACCCGGAAACGCCGCATGTACCCGATCAGCGTTTCCACCAGCGAAGAGGACGGCGTGATGGGATACCATGTGACCACGGTAACACCAGCGAACATGGCGCCCAGCGCGCAGGCGGCATTGCCGTCGATAATGATCTTGCCGGTGGTCGCCTTCATGCGCTCCACGCGGCAGGGATCGGTCTTGGTGAATGTCTTCGAAGCGTAATCGAAGCCGGCCTGCGCTGCCCCCCAGTTGAGCTCGACGGCCTTTGCCTTGCGCTTGCCGAACTGCTTCGCCAGCGCGCGCCGCACTTCCTCCATCTCAATCGACAGCAGCCACGCCACTACGCCGTCGTAAATCATATTGCGCACCAGCTTGCGCAGCTTGGCATCGGGACACACCGGCGCCACCAGCTTGTCGAACGGCACGGGGTAGAAGTGCAGGTCGCTGCGCAGCTCGCTGAGCTTGAGCGGCTCATCATAGACCACTGCCGCGCCGGCGTCGAGATTCATCACGTCTTCGCGCGCGGTTTCCGGATTCATGGCTACCAGGAAATCGATCTCCTTGCGGCGGCCGACATAGCCATATTTGCTGGCGCGAATGGTGAACCACGTGGGCAATCCGGCGATGTTCGACGGAAACATGTTCTTGCCCGAAACCGGGATGCCCATCTGAAAGATGGCGCGCATCAGGACGGTGTTGGCGGTCTGGCTGCCGCTCCCGTTGATGGTGGCCACCTGAAGGCTGAAATCGTTGACCAGCGAACGGCCGGCGTTGGCGGACAGAGGCTCCGCCGGCGAAACTTCTATCGTTGACATTGGTGACGTTGATCCCTTCTGCAAGGGTAGGTGACCCAGTTCACTCTGCTACTGAAGATTATATGCCCAACCTGCAACAAGTGGGGCATGCTCCAGCTTGCCAACGCCCGCTTGCGGGCGCGCTTTTCTTACTGCCCCTTTGGCTGGCCCGTCCGACAAAAAGACGCGCCGCCTTTCATCCCGGCTCCTGTATCCGCTTCCGGGCTTCCACCCAGGCTGGAAATACCTCGGGATTTTCCAGCCACACCAGCATCCACTGGGCCATCTCTTCCTTTTGAGCCCGCTTCTCCTGGCTGGTACGTGGGTTGCGCGAAGCGAACTTGGCGCGGTCTTTGGCGGCGATCACCAGGCGGCGCGCATAGCGGGCGAGCTCGCGCTCCCCCGCGGCCTGGGCGGCGAGATAAACTTCCAGCATCTCGCGCAAAGAGCCGTCCAGCTCTTCGAACGTGTGTTGACGAATGCCGGCCCAAGGCTGGTCGAAGGGAATTCCGGTGGCTTGTAGCAGGTCGCGCAGGTAGCTATCGGAAACCGGAGCCAGATGGGCGCGCGCCTCAAGCCAGACGGCCTCAGTGATGCGCGCGGGTTGCCCGTGTGCCAGGAACTCGGCCAGCCGGCGCTTAGCGGAAGGGCGCTTGGTGTCGCGCGCACTCGTGCGTGCCGCGTCGAGACTCGTCTCGACGTGTCCTCGCGGCGCCCGGTCCGCTTCTTCTGAGTTACTTCTTCTTGGCACGGCGGTACAGGGCAACGGCCGCCAGGTGCTCGGCCATATTACGGGAGAACTGGTGCGCGCCGGAGCCATCGGGACGCAGCACGAAATAGAGCGCATCGGTTTCGGCCGGCGCCAGCACGGCGCGGATGGCATCGAGACCCGGATTGGCGATCGGGCCGGGCGGCAGGCCCGCATGACGATAAGTATTGTACGGGTTGTCGCTGTCGAGGTCGGAGCGGTGAATCGTGCCTCGATAGCGCTGCTCCACCAGCGCCGCGTAAATGGTGGACGGATCGCAATCGAGCGTCATTCCCAGGCGCAGCCGGTTGGCGAAGACGGCGGCTATGCGCGGCCTCTCGGCGGGCAACTTGCTCTCTTTCTCAACCAGCGAAGCCAGAGTCACGGTGCGATGCACGGAAGCCGCGGCATTCAGGCTGCCCCAGGCGTCGCGGAATCGCGCCGTCATCATGCGGCACAGCGCGGCGGGAGTGGTGTGACGGCCCAGCCGGTAGGTGCTGGGGAAAAGATAGCCTTCCAAAGTGGGCGCGTCCGGATCGAGATCGCGAATCAGCGACGGGTCGCGCGCTGCCTCGAGGAATTTGGGCGCCGCGAAAAGTCCCAAATTCGCGCCGCCAGCGGCAATATCGAACATGTTCTTGCCCTCCGGCACCACTAGCGTATAGTAGAATACGTCGCCGCGCGCAATCCGGTCGAAGACTTCCAGCGGCGATGCCGGACGGTTGAAACGGTATTCGCCCGCACGGAGCACGCGGCCGGGCAAGAACGCTCTTACCAGCAGAAAATCCCACTGGCTGCGGACTACACCCGCCTCGGCGAGCGCCGCTGCCAAGGCGCGCGACCCTGTGCCACGCGGGAACTCGACGAAAACGTCCCCGCCGAACGCCTGGTAGGGCCGCGTAACCCGCCATCCGCACCAACCGGCGGCCGCTACGCCGGCCAGGATCACCACCCCAATGCGCGGCACCAGTTTCATAACGAATCGAGATAGCTCTGAAGCAGGATGACGGCGGAGAGCCGGTCGACCGCGGCAGCCCGTTTCTGGATGCTGATACCGCTCGCGCGCAGCACCCGGCCAGCTTCCACGCTGGTGAGCCGCTCATCCCACAACTTCACCGGCACGCCGGTACGCCGCTCCAGCGCGGCCGCGAATTCGCGCACCCACGCCGATTGGCGGCCTTCGTTGCCTCCCATGTTGACGGGGTTGCCCATCAGAAATAAGCCGATTTCGCGATCCTGCGCCAGCCGCTCGAGCGTGTCAAGATCGGAGCGCTTGTTGGCGCGGTTCAGGTTGGGAAGGCCCTGCGCCGTGATGCCCAGCGGATCGCTGATCGCCAGGCCAATGCGCCGCTTGCCGAGATCGAGGGCCAGGATGCGGGAATGCGCTGCAGTCAATTCTATTACATTATAGACGCGTGCGCGTGCTCTAACCGCGCGTGCATGCTACATTCGAAACAAAAGGTCCGATAGCACTGTGGCGTCGATCACTCAGTCCGGCACCGCCGCCAGTGCGGCGAAAGCCGCGCCCGATGGCCGTCAGCTCGCCATGCCCGTGGTGGCGATCGGCGTGGCGATCGCGGTGCTGTATTACTGCCGCATCTTCTTCATCACCGCGATCGTTGCGGTCATCATCGCTTTCATTCTGGAGCCGTTCGTCGTCCTGCTCACGCGCATTCGCTTTCCGCGGCCGCTGGCCAGTTTCGTGGTGTGCACCGCGGCGCTGCTCTTCCTGTACGTGGTGGGTGCGGGAGCCTATGCGCAACTAGCCGTGCTGACGCGCGACCTGCCGCGCTACAGCGAGCGCATCGGCCAGATTGTGGAAGGCGTACAGCGCAAGGTTGACGACGCCGAACAACAAACGTGGCGTCTGCTGACTCCCGGCAGGCAGCAACAGCAGCAGCCGGCACCACCGCCCGCGCCGGCGCGCGGGGGCAAACACTCCAAGGCCCAGCCGCCGCTTCCGGCCCAGCCGGCCGTAATACCGGAAGTGCGCATTCACGAAGAGCGAACGCCGCTGTCAGATTTCATTTCCGCCAACGTCGGCTCTTTTTACCAGATTGGACTGACGGTTTCCTTCGTGCCGTTTCTGGTTTACTTCATGTTGAGCTGGCGCGACCATATCAACCGCAGCTTCCTGCAGTTCTTCCACGGCGAGGACCGCCTGGTGGCAGCGCGCAGCCTGCAAGGCGTGGCCGAGATGGTGCGGGCGTTCGTGGTGGGCAATTTCGTCCTGGGATTCTTCTTGGCCGTGTCGAGCTCGCTCATCTTTTGGGCGATGCGGCTGCCGTATCCCATGCTGGTGGGGCCGCTTAGCGGATTTCTGAGCCTGGTGCCTTATGTGGGACTGCCGCTCGCTATGGCGCCGCCGCTATTTTCGGCGCTGGCCATCAATCGGGTTCCGGTGTACGCCGGTGTGATCGGCGTGGTCGGCGTGCTGCACCTGGTGGCGCTCAATCTGCTGTACCCGAAGGTGGTAGGCTCGCGCGTCCATCTCAATCCCCTGGTGGTCACGTTTTCGCTCATGCTCTGGGGCTTTCTGTGGGATGCGCCTGGCCTGCTGCTGGCGATTCCCATGACTGCCGCGATCAAAGCCGTGTGCGACAATATCAAAGGCTTGCGGCCCATCGGCAAGTTCCTGGGCGATTAGTTCCATGACCGTAAGATTTCGATGCCGATTGAGAAACCGCTCGCTGAGGAAGCTGTGAAAGATCCGTTTCCAGCCACAGATAAATACTGACGAACGCCAATAAACGATGGTCTTGGGTTTCTTATCCGTGTTCATCTGTATTTGTATGCGGCTACGATTCTTCGATAAAGAGAGGTTCGGTCTGATGCGCATGTATTCGAATTTCCTGCTTGCTTCGCTGTTCGCGCCGCTATTGGCGCTCGCCGCCGGTCCGGCGGCGTCCGGTCCCGACACCAATGCGATCGATAAATCGGCGAATCCCTGCGTTGATTTCTATCAATATGCCTGCGGCAATTGGGTCGTGCAGCATCCACTTCCATCCGACCACGCGCGCTATGCGCGCTTCACCGAGTTGAGCGAGCGCAACGAGAAGGTGCTGCTCCAGATTCTCGAATCGGCGGCCGTGGTGAAACCGGGCCGCAGCGTCGCGGAGCAGAAGATCGGCGATGATTTCGCCAGTTGCATGGATACCGCAACCATCGACCAGAAAGGCATCGCGCCCCTGAAGCCCGAGCTCGAACAGATCGGCGCTATCGCCGACCACGCCGGCATCTTCGAGGAGTTAGTGCGCCTCCATCGCCTGGGTGTGGGCGCATTTTTCGTATTCGATTCACAGGCGGACTTTAAGAACTCCAGCCGCACCATCGCCAATATTCAGCAGGGCGGGCTTTCGCTGCCCGACCGCGAGTACTATTTGAAGACGGATCCCAAGTCGGTGGAAACCCGCCAGCGCTATGTGGAGCACGTCGCTAAGATGTTGGAGTTGGCTGGCGAGACTGCCGATGCAGCCAAGGCTCACGCTCAAATGGTGCTGGACATGGAGACCATCCTGGCGCGAAACTCCACCGACCGCGTCAGCATGCGGGACCCGCTGAAGCGTTACCACATGATGACGCGTGCCGGGCTCGCGGAGTTGGTGCCCTTCGATTGGGACGGCTATTTCAAAGCCATGAACGCTCCGGACTTTGAGTCGCTCAATGTCAGCAACCCGGATTTTCTGAAAGGGATTGGAGCCGAGATCGCGGACCAGCCGATTGAGGCATTCCGTGCCTACTTTACGTTCCACCTGCTGCACCGGTTCGCGGACCTGCTTCCCGGGGCGTTTGAAAATGAAAACTTCGAATTCTGGCAACATTACCTGACCGGTGCACGCGAGCAGCGCCCGCGTCAGTTCCGCTGCGTGCAGGCGGTGGACCGTGGCCTGGGCGACCTGCTGGGGCAGAAGTATATCGAGGTCGCTTTCGGCCCCGACGCCAAACGGCAGATCACCGACCTCGTCGGCCAGTTGGACAAAGCCCTGGGGCAGGATATCCAAACACTGTCGTGGATGACGGAAGACACCAAAAGAGCCGCGCTGGCCAAACTGGCCGACATCACCAACAACGTAGGCTACCCCAAGAAGTGGCGCGACTACAGCCATGTGACGATTGCGCGCGGCGACTATCTGGGCAACGGCGTGCGCCTGGCGGAGGCTGCGCGGCAGCGCAATCTGGACAAGATCGGCAAGCCCACCGACAAAAGCGAATGGGGCATGACGACGCCCACGGTGAATGCCTTCTACTCACCGCCGTTTAACAGCATCAATTTTCCGGCCGGCATCCTGCAATTCCCGTTCTTCGATCCGCATCGCGACATGGCTTTGAACTATGGCGCCATCGGCGCGGTGATCGGCCACGAAATGACGCACGGGTTCGACGACCAGGGCCGCAAGTTCGATGGCGACGGCAATCTGCGCGACTGGTGGACGCCTGCCGATGGCGCCGCGTTTGAGAAACGGGCCGCCTGCATCGCCGACGAATACTCCGGCTTCACCGCCGTGGGCGACGTCAAGGTGAACGGCAAACTAACCCTGGGCGAGAATACCGCGGATAACGGCGGCGCGCGCATCGCTTACATGGCCATGGAAAATGCGCTGGACGGCAAGGGCGCCACGCTCGACGGCTACACGCCAGAGCAGCGCTTCTTCCTGGGGTTTGGGCAGGTGTGGTGCATGAATCAAACGCCGCAGGAGGCGCGGCAGAGGGCGTTCACCGATCCCCATTCTCCCGGCCGCTTCCGCGTCATCGGCACAATCGAGAACATGCCCGAGTTTCAGAAAGCGTTCTCGTGCAAAGCCGGCCAGCCCATGGTCAGCGCCAACGCCTGCCGGGTGTGGTAAAGATAACCCGGCCTCCGTAAGGGCCGGGCACGCCCTGGGCTCGCCTCCGATGGCTTAACCCAGTTTCACTTCGACGTTCACTTCGTTTCGGCCGGCCGCCGGCGCCGGAACCACCGCGCCCTGAATTGGCTTGCCATCCACCGTCAGGCTTACGCCGTTGCCCTTACCGGCGCGACGCACCGTGATGCGGTAGGTAACGCCGCGGAATTTGCGAACCGCTCGAAAGCCTTGCCAGCGTTCGGGCACAACCGGCGCGATGCGCAGTCCGTCATACTCCGGCCGGATCCCGAGAATCCACTGCGTGATGGCATAGTAATTCCACGCCGCCGTGCCGGTCAGCCATGAGTTCTTCGCTTCGCCGTGCGTGGGAGCGTCCCGGCCCGCGATCATCTGGGCGTACACGTACGGCTCGCATCGGTGCACGTCGCTGATCCGCTCGCGTGCCGAGGGGTTGATGCGGGAATAATAATCGTGCGCGTTATCGCCGTCGCCGGCCATCGCTTCCGCAATGATCACCCACGGATTGTTGTGGCAGAAAATCCCGGCATTTTCCTTGTACCCCGGCGGATAGGATGAAATCTCGCCCAGGTTCAAGTAATACCGCGAATACGCCGGCTGCTGCAGCACGATGCCGTGCGGCGTGGCCAGGTGTTTCCTCACCGAATCGAGTGCTTGGCGAGCCCGCCCGTCTTCCAGGCCAATCCCCGCCAGCACGCAAAAGCCCTGCGTCTCAATGAAAATCTTGCCCTCCGCGCATTCCTTGGAACCGATCTTCTCACCGGAGTCGTCGTAAGCGCGAACGAACCATTCGCCGTCCCAGCCGTGCTGGCGCACGGTCTCTTCCATGCGCGAGCCTTCCGCGAGATACTTCTTCGCCTCTTCAGCCAGCCCGCGCTGCTTCGCGATCGCGGCAATTTCCTTGGCCGCCAGCACAAACAGCCCGGCTATGAACACCGATTCGGCCACGTTGCCTTCCTTGTTGGTGGTGGTCTGGAACGATTGGCCGGGCGTGTCGGAGAAGCAGTTCAGGTTCAGGCAGTCGTTCCAATCGGCGCGGCCGATCAGCGGCAGGCCATGTGGCCCCAGCCTCTCCAGCGTGTAATGGAAGCTGCGCCGCAGGTGCTCATACAGCGGTTGCGCGCTGCCCGGCTGGTTGTCGAATTCCACCGGCTCGTCCAGAATTGTCCAATCGCCGGTCTCTTTCAGGTAAGCTGCGACGCCGATGATCAGCCAATGCGGATCGTCGTTGAAATTGCCGCCGATATCGTTGTTTCCCTTTTTGGTCAGCGGCTGGTATTGGTGGTAGGCGCCGCCGGTGGGAAGCTGCGTGGCCGCCAGATCCAGGATGCGTTCGCGGGCGCGCTCCGGGACCATCTGCACAAAGCCCAGCAGATCCTGGTTAGAATCGCGGAAGCCCAGGCCGCGGCCAATACCAGATTCGTAAAACGATGCCGACCGCGACATGTTGAACGTGGCCATGCACTGGTACGCGTTCCATACGTTCACCATGCGGTCTGTGTGAATGTCCGGCGTGGTTACCTGATAAACTCCTAACAAGCTGTCCCAGTAAGCGCGAAGCTTGGCGAACGCGGCATCCACGTTGGCGAGGTCGCGATAGCGCGCAATCACCGGTTTTACGGTCTTCTTGTTGATGGTTTGCGAATCCGGCGGATCGAATTTCTCTTTCCTGTCATTCTCGTGGTAGCCCAAAACAAAAACAATCTGATGCGTTTCGCCGGGCTGGAGCGCAAGTTTCACATGGTGGCTGCCGATAGGAGACCAGCCATGTGCGTGGGAGTTGGATGCCTTACCGCGCTCTACTGCAACCGGCCTGTCCCAGCCTCGCCATGGCCCCAGGAAAGCTTCGCGCTGCGTGTCGAAGCCGCTCAGCGGGTCCGAGCAGGCAAACCAGGCGAAGTGGTCGCGGCGCTCCCGGTACTCCGTCTTGTGATAAATGACCTCGTCTTCGATCTCCACCTGCCCAATGCTGAAATTGCGTTGGAAGTTGGTGGCGTCATCCTGGGCGTCCCAAAGGCAGAATTCGACCAGTGAAAAGGCGGAAATCGCGGCCGGCGTGAGCCGGTCATTCCGCAGAGTGACTTGCCAGATTTCGAGCGTCTCATCGAGCGGCACAAAATAGCGCGTGCTCGCCCGAATACCGCGATACTTCGAGCCGATGGTCGAGTAACCCATGCCGTGACGGCAGGTGTAGTGCTCGAGATCGCGGCAGGTCGGCATCCACGATGGCGACCAGTATTCCCCGCTTTCGTCGTCGCGCAAGTAGATGTAACGCCCACCGTCGTCCAATGGAACGTTGTTATACCGCCCGCGCGTGATGCGGCGCAGACGCGCATCGCGATAAAAGGAGTAACCACCCGCGGTATTGGAAATAATGCCAAAATACGCCTGGCATCCGAGATAGTTGATCCAAGGCAGTGGAGTGTCGGGCTGAGTAATTACGTATTCCCGATTCTGATCGTCAAAATAGCCGTATTGCATGATAACGTCTCCAATGGAATTAAGACTCGTTTCGTAACAACTAAACACCCTGGCGCCGGCTGAGCCGAGAGTCATCTCGGCTTTTATTCCCGCCGGGCAGCCCTGATTCTCAACCGGGGCCGCTGCTCCCAGGCTTCAAACGCTCGATCATTTCGTAACATACCCGGCTGTTGTGGTAGGGGCACTTCCAGGGTCCTACCAAGCATGCGTCTCCATCCTCTTTTTCCGTGTAAGGCGTCCCGCCGGGTCTTAACTTCGCGTGCCACTCGCCATGCACCCTGTCGACGATTCTCTCTTCGATGTACTCCCAAATTCGATAGGCCTCGTCCGCAAAGCATTCCTGTCCCGAAATCTGGTAAGCGTTGTAAAAGCCCACCACCCCTTCGGCCTGCGCCCACCAGTGCTTGTTGGGATCGACCATCACGCCTGCAGAATTGGCTTCATAAAAAAGGCTGCCATCCTGGTCCAGGCCTTCTTTGTACACAGTCCGGGCCATCATAAGAGCGAGGCTCCGGGCGCGTTCGATCAGCGTATGGTCGCCCAGTACCTCGGCGGCTTCCAATATCAACCAGCTTCCTTCAATGTCGTGACCAAACGAAACATGATCGGAAAGGGAGTTCCACTGGTTGTCGAAGAACAGCCTGAAATGGCCGGTCGAACTATCCACGGTCCGCTCCATGGTCACTTCAAGCAACTCGTTGTGCTTCGCCTGTAACTCCGGGTCCTTCCAAACGCGCAGCAGGTTCGTGTAAGCTTCCATCACATGCAGATGCGTGTTCATTGACTTGGGACTGTTCAAGTCCTTCTCACTCAGCCGCAGATCCGCGAGGGCGCTCCAATCGCGGCCGCGCGCTTCCAGATAGCCCTTCCACTCCGCGTCGTAACTGTGCTCTTCGATTAAGTGGAAAAGCCGCTGCGCCAGTTCCAGGCTCTCCGGCTTGCCGGTGGCGCGGTAGTATTCCGCCATACCGTATGCCGCAAACGCCTGCGCATAAATCTGCTTGCGGTCGGATATTGGGTTGCCTTTGTAGTCGAGCATCCAATAGACGCCGCCATTCTCCGCGTCCCAGAACTTCCTGGCTATGTAATCGTAAGCCCAGTCCGCCATTTCGCGAAATTGGGCGCCATAGAGCCGGCACGCCGCGGAGTAAGTCCAGAGAATTCTTGCATTGATGACGGCAGCACGCGGAGATTCTTTCTCGACTTGAAGATCACACCCGACGGTCCCGTAAAATCCGCCGTTTTCGCGGTCCACCGTGTGGCGCATCCAAAATGGAAGAATGTTGCCGAGTAACTCCTTCTCGATCCGCTGGGCCCAAGCCTTCGTCTTGTCGGCCGTCATGATGGTATTTGTCATCCTCGCAAGAGCCACTTACGATTTGAGCAGCCGCCGGTTCTTATCGATCAGTGCGATACGCTGTTGCACACAAGCGGCGCTCCGCAGCGGGTCGGCCGGCGTGTTCAGCACGTAGTCGAGCAGGCGTTCGACGGTGGTGGTGGCAACATACGTGCGCGTGTCGGAGGCGCCGTAGTAAATCAGCACCTCGTCGCCGCGGCGGACCCAGCCATTCGAAAAGGTCACGTTCGAAACATCGCCGACCCTCTCCTCGCCTTCCGGCGCCAGGAAATAACCACCCGGCTTGGCAATCACCTGGTACGGAACCTTCAAGTCGCAGAGGAAACAGTACAGGACATAACGCAACCCAGCCGCGGTGTTGCGCACTCCGTGGGCCAGGTGCAGCCAGCCCTTCCCGGTCTTGATTGGCGCTGGGCCGAGGCCATTTTTCACTTCCGTGATGGTGTGATATTCCCGTTGGTCGAGGATCGTTTCTTCGCCGATCGCGGCGTGCTCCATGTTAGACGCCAGTCCCCAGCCTATTCCACCGCCGCGCCCGGCTTCGATGAAACTGTCCTGCGGCCGCGTGTAGAATGCGTACTTGCCGTCGACGAACTCGGGGTGCAGCACGCAATTTCGCTGCTGTGCCGACGATGTCCGCAAGTCGTCCAGCCGTTCCCAGGTTTTCAAATCGTGCGTGCGCGCGATGCCGCACTGGGCCAGAGCTGAAGACAGATCCCCGGGAGGCGCCGCCGGGTCTTTGCGCTCGGCGCAAAACAGGCCGTAGATCCAGCCGTCGTCGTGCGCGGTCAGCCGCATATCGTAGACGTTGGTTTCCGGTTCGGCCGTTTCGGGCATCACCACCGGATGGTCCCAGAAGCGGAAGCCATCGACGCCGTTCGCGCTCTCGGCGACGGCGAAAAACGACTTTCGGTCCACGCCTTCTACTCGCGCCATCAGCACTACGCCGCCGCGCCACTCCATGGCGCCGACGTTGAACGCAGCATTGATACCGAGCCGCTCCATCAGAAATGGATTGGACTTTTGATCGAGGTCATAGCGCCAGAACATCGGCGCGTGAGCCGCCGTCAGCACAGGGTAACGGTAACGATGAAACCATCCGTTCGATTCCGGCAATCGCGCGTTACGGCGTTTGATCAACCGCTCGTGGGCCGCCAGCAGTCGCTTCCGTTCTATGGCAAACTTTTGTTTGGTCATATGTTGGTTGGATGACTCCCGCCGGGAATTCCGGTCCGGACCCCAGGAGGACTAACTATGATAGCTCGCCGCGCTGCCCTCTCCAGTCCAGTCGCCGCGGCCGCCGTTGATCCTCTCGTCAAGCAGACGCTCTTGTATCCTGGAAGTTCAGCGTGCGCGATCCCATTCACATTATCGGCGGCGGCTTGGCGGGTGCTGAGGCGGCTTGGCAAGTGGCGCGCCGCGGGTCCGCGTGCGTGCTGCATGAGATGCGGCCGGTGCGCGCCACACCCGCGCACCAGACCGATCGGCTGGCGGAGCTGGTGTGCAGCAACTCGCTCAAGTCGGAGACCGAATCCAC
This sequence comes from Bryobacterales bacterium, assembly GCA_963761855.1. Classification (GTDB taxonomy): domain Bacteria; phylum Acidobacteriota; class Terriglobia; order Bryobacterales; family Bryobacteraceae; genus Bog-375. The sequence goes on from CAVXJY010000127.1 coordinate 122,397, forward strand.
TGCGCCGTGGCTGCTGAAGGAAGAGCTGCGTCGGCTCGGCTCTCTCTTGCTCGAAGTTGCCGCGCGGGCACGCGTGCCGGGCGGGCAGGCGCTCACCGTGGACCGGGAAACATTTGCGCGGGAAGTGACGGCGGCCATCGCCGCCGAGCCGCTGATCGAGGTGCGGCGCGAGGAGGTAACCGCCATTCCATTGGCGCCGGTCGTCATCATCGCTACGGGCCCGCTGACCAGCGGCGCACTGGCGAAGGAGATCGCGCGCCTGACGGGCTCCGAGCGCCTCTTCTTCTACGACGCCATCAGCCCGATTGTCGACGCCGATTCGGTGAACACTGCGGTTGCCTTCTGGGCATCACGCTACGGCAAATCGGTGGATTCGACAGGAGACTATCTGAATTGCCCGCTGGACCGCGATCAATACGAGCGTTTTGTCGACGCGTTGCTTGAGGCCCGGCCCGCTACGGCGCATATTGAAGACGACCGCACCCCGTTTTTCGAAGCTTGTTTGCCAATTGAGGAACTCGCCCGGCGCGGGCGGGATACGCTGCGCTTCGGGCCCATGAAGCCCGTGGGGCTGGTTGATCCGCGCAGCGGCAGAAGGCCGTATGCTGCGGTGCAGTTGCGGCAAGAAAGCATACGCGCACGGAGTTTCAACCTCGTGGGTTTCCAGAACCACATGAAGTTCGGAGATCAAGCACGGGTGTTGCGCATGATTCCGGGTCTCGAGACGGCCGAGTTCTTGCGCTTTGGACAGATCCATCGCAACACTTATATAAACGCGCCCGCGCTCCTGTCCACTACTCTCCAGTTGCGCGCCGGCTCGCGGGTTTTTTTCGCCGGGCAGATTTCCGGTGTGGAAGGCTATGTGGAAGCCATCGCCACCGGACTGATGGCTGGAATGCACGCGGCGGCGCTGGCCGCCGGCGATGCGCCGCGCGCGCTGCCGCGCGAAACCGCACTGGGCTCCCTGTGCCGTTATATCGCGAACGCCGATCCCGCCAATTACCAGCCGGCCAACATCACCTTCGATCTCTTGCCGGCGCTGGATGAGGCCTCCCATCAGCGGCTCCGCCACGACAAGAGGGCGCGGCACGCCGAGGTGTGCCGGCGCGCGCTGGAGGCGCTGGAAGAGTATCGTCACGCCTATGTGTGAGAGCTGGCGGACGCCGGTCCACTCGGCGCTGCTGCCGCCGGGAGAGCCCCTCGCCTGCCGCCTTCGCCATGTATAAGAACAATTCCATCACGGTCATCATTCCCTGCCTCAATGAGGAGCAGGGCGTCGAGCAGATTCTGCGCGCCATGCCGGCTTTCGTCGACGAAGTCATCGTAGTGGACAATGCGTCCACGGATCGCACGTCGGAAGTCGCCGCGGCACTGGGCGCCAAAGTTATTCGCGAGGATGTGCGCGGCTATGGCCGTAGTTACAAGCGCGGCTTCCATGAAGCTATCGGCGACCTGATCGTGACCCTGGACGGCGATCACAGTTACCCCGTCGATGCGCTTTCCTACCTGATCGAAGCGTTTCTCCACTTCGACGTCGATTTCCTGAATGCTTCGCGATTTCCGGTGCGCGATGCGCGCTCCATGAGCTTCATCAACAAGGTCGGGAACCTGATACTGTCGCTGGCGATGTCGATTCTGTTCTTTCGTTGGGTGCGCGATTCGCAATCCGGCATGTGGGTGTTCCGCCGGGCCATCCTGGACCAGATGAAGCTCGAATCCGACGGCATGTCTTTTTCCGAGGAAATCAAGATCGAGGCGCTGCGGAATTCCCGCATACGGTTCGGCGAAATCTCCATCATGTATACCTCGCGCTTGGGCGAAACCAAGCTTCACCTCTGGCGCGACGGCTTCTCGAATCTGGCGTTTCTCGCCAAGAAACGGTTCTGGCGATGAGCATCACTGCCGTCGTCCCGGTTCGGAATGGATGCGAGCTGTTGGGGCGCCTGCTCGACAGCCTGGAGGCGCAGACCGCACCGGTGGCCGAGTTGCTGGTGGTGGATAACGGCTCGAACGACGGCGCGCCCGAGCTGGCCGAGCGCCGTGGTGCTCGCGTCATTCCCATGGGACGTAACGCCGGGTTTGCGGCCGCCGCGAATCGTGGCATCCAATCGGCGCGGTCGCACTGGATCGCGGTGCTCAACAGCGATGTCGAACTCGCCCCGGATTACCTGGCACAGTTGATCGAATCCGGCGGCTGGTTCGCCAGCGGCAAGATCCTTTCCGCGCGCGAGCCGGCACGCATCGACGGCACCTTCGACCTGGTCTCCCGCGCCGGCGCGGCCTGGCGAGCCGGCAGCGGGCGGCTGGATGCGCCCGCGTTTTCCCACCCGCAACCCATTTGGACGCCTCCCTGGACGGCGGCGGTGTTCCGCGCCGCACTGTTCGAGCGCGTGGGTCTGCTCGATGAACTCTTCGAGTCGTACTTGGAGGACGTGGATTTCGGACTGCGATGCGCCGAGCACTCGCTGGCAGGCGAATATGTACCCACTGCCATCGCCTGGCACCAGGGCAGCGCCACGCTCGGCCGCTGGCATCCGGAAACGGTACGGCGCATAGCCCGCAATCAGGTGTTTCTGCTGGCCCGGCACTATCCCCGCCACTTATTGTGGAAATGGGCCTGGCCGATTCTGGTTGGCCAAGTGCTGTGGGGCGGGGTGGCAATGCGCCACGGAGCGGCGCTGGCGTGGCTGACAGGGAAATGGGAGGGCCTGCGTGGGTTTTCCGCCATCCGCCGCGAGGCGCCACCCCGCGGCCTGAAGGTTCTTGAGCCGCTCCTCGTGACCCACGAGATCGCGCTGCGCGAGGCGCAGTCCGGCAATGGCTTCGACCCCTATTGGCGCGTGTACTTTCTGCTCACTCGCGGTGGGGCAAAGTGACACATGTCGCAAATTGGTATCGTCATCGTTACCTACAATTCGCAGTCTGAAATCGGCCCATGCCTCGATGCCGCGCTGGCTACCGGCGCCGACCTGGTAGTCGTCGATAATGGCTCGCAGGATGGGACGCTCGCCGAAGTCTCCTCTCGCGGAGTTCGAACGGTGGCCAACCCAAACAACCGCGGATTCGCCGCCGCTGTAAACCAAGGGTTTATGGCGCTTCGTTCGCCGTATGTTCTACTCTTGAACCCGGACGCCGTGATCCTCCGCGGTCTCGATGCCATGCGCCAGGCTTGCGATCTGAAAGGCGCCGCCGGCGCCAGCGGTTGCCTGCTCGACGCGGAGGGCAAACCGCAGACCGGTTTCATGGTTCGATCCTTGCCGACTCCTGCCGCGTTGGTTTTGGAAGTTCTCGTGCTAAATCGGATCTGGCCGAGTAATCCTGTCAATCGCCGTTATCGGGCTGCGGCGTTGGATTATTCTTCACAGATAGTGGTGGAACAGCCGGCGGGCGCGTTTCTCATGTTGCGCCGGGCGGTTTGGGAGGAATTGGGCGGATTGGATGAGGGCTATTATCCGCTATGGTTCGAGGATGTAGATTTTTGCCGGCGAGTAGCCGCACACAGGTATGTTCTTTTCTATACACCGGAGGCGGTCGCGCGGCACACTGGAGGACACTCGATCGCGAGTATTAGCGTGCAGGTTCGATGCTTTTATTGGTATCGTAGTCTTCTAAGGTATTCAGCCAGGCACTTTCGACCGCTCGCATTCCGGATCGTGTGCCTGTCGGTAGTGGCAGGCTCGATTTTCCGTGGCGCTGCAGGAGCGTTGTTTCAACGTAGTTGGACGCCCTTGGCGGCTTACGGAAATGTGATGCGTCTTGCCGGCCGCTGCCTGATCTTCGGCTGGGAGGACGCAGCCGCGATGTCGGGTTCCAGGTTTTAGGCTCAGGTTCAGGTAGAAGTACCCTCTTTCGAGTTCTAGTGCATGGCGACTAACGACTTCGTCTCAGTCACGATCGTAACCTTCAACAGTGGGCGCTTCATCAAGCGCTGCCTCGACTCAGTACTGTCGCAACGGTACCCACTGAAGGAAGTCATCGTCGTCGACAACGCTTCCACCGATGGCACCACCGACATCCTCGAACAATTTGAGGACCGATGCCAGATCCATTACAACGAGGAGAACGCCGGCTTCGCCGCGGCGCAGAATCAGGCGATTCGCCTGGCCGGCGGCGATTGGGTACTCACCCTTAACCCCGACGTGCTGCTGCTGCCGGATTTCGTCCAGGCCCTGGTGGATGCCGGGCAGTTCGATTCCAAGATCGGCGCTGTGTGCGGCAAGTTACTGACCATGACTTCGCACTTCGAGATTCCCGAGCGCCCGGTCGTGGATTCCACCGGCATCTACTTCAATCCGATGCTGCGCCACCTGGACCGCGGCAGCCAGGAAGTGGATAACGGGCACTATCTGCATTATGAGTATGTCTTCGGCGCCACCGCCGCCGCCGCGCTTTACCGCCGGGCCATGATCGAAGACATTTCACTCGACGGCGAATTCTTCGATTCCGATTTCTTCGTTTATCGCGAAGACGCCGATGTGGCATGGCGCGCCCAGTTGATGGGCTGGAAATGCCTGTACGTGCCTTATGCGCGCGGCTATCACGTACGCAAGGTGCTGCCCGGAAACCGGCGCGCTCTCCCGGCCTATATCAACATGCACTCGGTGAAGAACCGCTTCCTGATGCGCCTGAAGAATATCTCGACTGATCTGTATCGGCGCAACTGGTTCTCCATCACGGGCCGCGACATCCTGGTGGTCATGTGCTGTCTGCTGAGGGAGCACACCTCGCTCAAGGCGTTTTGGTTCCTGCTACGGAACTGGAGCCGCTTCCGGGCCAAGCGTGAGATGATCCAACGCGCCCGCCGCGTGGACGACGAGTACATTGCGAGTTGGTTCCACTACGTGCCGGTGAGCAAGCGCGCGCCCAAGAAATTGGCCCGCGCGCTGATGCGCTCGGAGACCGCCAGGACGTAGGGACTGTCGCGAGATGGCCAGTTCAGCCGCCGGCAACCGCCCCTTGACGGTCGCGGCTCCGAAGCGTTCTGAGGCGCGACCGTCAGGGAGCGTGAAGAATTCATCTCGACCCACAGATCAAAACAGATGAACACCTATAGAAATCAAGAATCCTATCTGTGTTGATCTGTGGCTATAATTGCTTGGCGGCTTCTCAGGAAGTCCCGGCCAGAAAATGCGGATAGCCCTTCTTGGCACGCGCGGCATCCCGGCCAGCTATGGCGGCTTCGAAACCTTCGCCGAGGAACTTTCTACCCGCTTGGCCGCGCGCGGGCATCAGGTTACTGTCTATTGCCGCGGGCGGCATCCGCAACCGGCTTACCGGGGCGTGCGGCTGTGCTACCTGCCCACGATTCGCCACAAGTATTTCGACACGCTGGCGCACACGCTGCTCTCCACGTTTCACCTCTTAGCGCACCGCGCGGATGTGGCGCTCTACTGCAACGGCGCCAACGCCATCTTCACCTGGCTGCCGCGCGTCTGCGGAATGCCCGTGGCGCTCAACGTGGACGGCATCGAACGCCTGCGCAAGAAATGGAACCGCTTGGCCAAGGCGTGGTACCTGGTTTCGGAATGGCTGGCCACCTTCTGCCCCACCGAAGTCATCACCGACGCGCGCACCATCCAGGATTACTACCGCACGCGCTACGGGAAAGTGAGCACGTTCATCCCGTACGGCGCCGAATTAGGCAAAGTGGCCGGCACTGAAATGCTGGCGCGGCTGGGCCTCGAACCGGGGCGCTACTTTTTGTATGTGAGCCGCATGGAACCCGAAAACCATCCGCTCGAAGTGCGGCAGGCATTTGAACGTGTGGAAACGCCGTTCAAGCTCGCGCTCATCGGCGACGCACCTTATGCGCAGGACTACATCGCGCAAGTGCGCGACACGCGCGATGCCCGCATCGTCATACCGGGCGCCATTTACGGCGAGGGCTACCGCGAACTGGAATCGCACTGCTTCGCCTACATCCATGCCACTGAAGTCGGCGGCACGCATCCCGCGCTGATTGAAGCCATGGGCCGCGGCGCGCTGGTGCTTTACCGCAACACGCCGGAGAATGCCGAAGTGGCCAGCGAATCCGGAATCCCGTTCGAGCCCGATGAACTCGAAGCCAAGCTGAAGATGGTTCTTACTCTGAGTGAGCCCGAATGCGAGCAATACCGCGCCCGCGCGATGGACCGCGTCAGACAGCGTTACTCGTGGGATGCGGTAACGGACGCGTATGAGAAGCTGTTGGGGAGATTGGCGGGGCGTCCGGGGGTGTAATGGCCACCAAGATCGAGCATCGCACTGTACGCCGGCTGGGTACGTGGAAACGCTCGGAGGGTAGTTCAGAGATCCGCGCCGTCTTTCCCAATCGGGAGACGCGCATCAGTTCCAAGGTGACCGCGTCACGTCACAACCACATGCGCGAGTTGCGCACGCAGAGCGGCGGAAAGCCATTGAGAACGCTGTACGCATTCGACCCCCTTCGTACGGCGATTCTTCTCATGGGGGGAGACAAGACAGGCGATGATCGCTGGTACCTGAAGTTCGTGCCCCTGGCAGATCGGCTATACGATCAGCACCTGGACGGATTGAAGAAAGAGGGCAAACTCTAATGCCAACCCGGAATTTCCGTGAATTAGTCAAAGCACTGCCCGCCGAGCGGCGGCGGAAAATCGCTAGCCGTGTGCGACGGACTCTGGCGTCGATGCCGCTGGAGGAAGTCCGCAAGGCGCGCCAGATGACGCAAGCCCAACTTGGCCGTACGTTGGGAGTGAATCAGGGCGAGGTGTCCAAGATTGAGCACCGGACAGACATCTACCTCAGCACGCTGGCCGGGTATGTGGAAGCGCTTGGAGGGAAGCTGGAGATCCGTGCCGTCTTTCCCAATCGGGAGATGCGAATCACGCAGTTCGAGGAGATTCAATAGGCCGGCGAACCGCCCCCTCACGATCACGTCTCAGAAACAATCGGAGCCGCGACCGTCAGGGAGCGGTTGCCACCCTTGTCACTCAACGCCAGCTTACGCCGTGCGCTGAGTTTCGCTCTTATCGCCTGAGATCGCGGCTTGCGCGGCGGCCAAACGGGCGATGGGTACGCGGTACGGGGAGCAGGAAACGTAGTTCATACCCACCCGGTAGCAGAACTGGACCGAGCTAGGTTCGCCACCGTGCTCGCCGCAAATGCCGACTTCCAGGTCGGGCCGTGTCTTGCGGCCGAGCTCGACCGCCATCTTCACCAGCTTGCCGACGCCTTCCTGGTCGAGGACGGCGAACGGGTCGGCGGCAAAGATCTTCTTGTCTTTGTACTCCTGCTGGAACTTCGTATAGTCGTCACGCGAAAGTCCCATGGTGGTCTGCGTGAGGTCGTTGGTGCCGAAGCTGAAGAACTCGGCTTCCTTGGCGACCGAATCGGCTGTGAGCGCGGCGCGGGGAATCTCGATCATGGTGCCGACCATGTACTTCAAATCTTTCATGCCGGCCTTTTCGAGAACCTCCTCGGCCACGGTGACTACAATCTTCTTCTGATCTTCCAGCTCCTTGACGCCGCCGATCAGCGGAATCATCACTTCGGGGATTACTTTGACGCCTTTCTTAGCCACTTGGACCGCGGCTTCGAAGATGGCGCGCGCCTGCATTTCGGTGATTTCGGGATAGAGGATGCCCAGGCGGCAGCCGCGCAGGCCGAGCATGGGGTTGAATTCATGCAGCTCCTCCACGCGGTGCAGCAACCCGGCCAGCACCGTTTTGAGGGTCTTCACTTCGGCGCCGAAGCGCTGATAAGTGGCGACCAGTTCCTTCTTCTTCTTGAGATCGGCGTAGGGCAGAATGGCGACATCTACCATCAGCTCCTCGCGCTTGGGCAGGAACTCATGCAGCGGCGGGTCGAGCGTGCGGATCACCACCGGGTAACCGTTCATGGCTTCGAACAGCCCGGCAAAATCCTTGCGCTGGAACGGCAGCAACTTGGCCAAGGCCTTGCGACGGGTCTTTTCGTCGGGGGCCAGGATCATGGCCTGCATGTGCTCGATGCGATCCTCGGCGAAAAACATGTGCTCGGTACGGCACAGGCCGATGCCCTGGGCTCCGAACTTGCGCGCGGCCTTGGCATCGCGCGGGATATCGGCGTTGGCGCGCACGCCAAAACCACCGCGGAATTCGTCGGCCCAGCCCATGAATGTCGCCATGATGCCGGAAGATGGGTCGGCATCGAGCGTGTTGGCCTTGCCGGCAAACACTTCGCCGGTCGAGCCGTCGAGGGACAGCCAATCGCCTTCCTTGAGGGTGACCACTTTTCCGCCGACCGTGACTGAAACCTGTTTCTTATGCTCATCGACGGTGATGGATTCGGCGCCCGCCACGCAGGGCGTGCCCATGCCGCGGCAAACCACTGCTGCGTGGCTGGTCATGCCGCCGCGCGCCGTGAGAATACCCTTGGCCACTTCCATGCCGTGAATATCGTCGGGCACGGTTTCCTTGCGGACTAGAACCACGGGGGCCTTCGTCGCCTGTATCACCGCCTCATCGGCCGTGAAGACGATGGTGCCGACGGAGGCGCCGGGCGATGCCGGCAGGCCGACCGCCAGCTTGGTGAGCGTCTTCTTCGATGCCGGATCGAGCACCGGGTGCAGAAGCTGGTCGAGTTGTTGCGGGTCCACGCGCAGCACCGCTTCGCGCTTGTCGATCAGGCCTTCCTCAACCATCTCTACCGCGATGCGGACTGCGGCCGGGCCGGTGCGCTTGCCGTTGCGGGTTTGCAGCATGTAGAGCTTGCCGTCCTGAATCGTATACTCGAAATCCTGCACATCGTGGTAGTGCTTTTCGAGCATTGTCGTGCTATCGCGAAGCTGCTGGTACACGGTCGGGTTCCACTTCTCGAGCTCGGCGATCGGGTGTGGGGTGCGAACGCCGGACACCACGTCTTCGCCCTGCGCGTTCTCCAGGAACTCGCCGTAGAACACTTTCTCGCCGGTGGCCGGGTTGCGGGTGAAGCCCACGCCGGTGGCTGACGTCTCGCCGAGATTGCCGAAAACCATGGCTTGCACGTTGACCGCAGTGCCGAGGTCGTCGGGAATCTGGTTCATCTTGCGGTAGTGCTTGGCGCGGTCGTTGAACCAGGAGCGGAAGACGGCGTTGCGCGCGCCGGCGAGCTGTTCCAGAGCATCTTGCGGAAACGGCTTGCCGGTCTTCTTCAGCACCAGCTTCTGATAGCCGGCAATAACTTGCAGCAGGTCGTCGGCGGTAAGTTCCGTATCCAGCTTGGCCTTGGCCTTCTTCTTCTGGCCATCGAAGATGGCCTCAAACTCGTCCTTGGGGATCTCCAGCACCACGTTGCCGTACATCTGGATAAACCGGCGGTAACAATCGTAGGCGAAGCGGGCGTTGTTAGCCTTGGCTTCGAGCGCCTTCACCGTCTGGTCGTTCAGCCCCAGGTTGAGGATGGTGTCCATCATACCGGGCATGGAGAACTTGGCGCCCGAGCGCACGCTGACCAGCAACGGGTTGGCGACTTCGCCGAGCTTCTGGCCCATCCGCTCCTCCAGCGTCTTCAAGGCCTCCATCATCTGCGCGTCGATTTCTGCCGGCACGCTGTTATTGTTCTGGAAGTAAATGTTGCACACTTCCGTGGAAATCGTGAAACCTGGAGGCACAGGCAGCTTGGCCCGCGACATTTCCGCCAGCCCGGCTCCCTTTCCGCCGAGGATATCTTTCATTTTTCCGTCACCGTCGGCGGTTCCGTTGCCGAACGAATAGACATACTTCTGCATTCTATAGCTCCTATGATGTAGTTACAATCTCTGAAAAGTCCGCTATGTTGGAAAACTCCAGCAATAGCGTGCCGAGTAACATCAAGCGATTACGCCGGACGTTATCCTCCGGCGCATTTACTAACACCCTATCGAAAAACAAATCCACTTTAGGCCGCAGTTGCGAAATCACCGATTCAATCGGCTGGCCCGCAATCCGCCGGTACTCGTCGTACAAGTCGCGTTCCGGCCCGTCTTGCAACAGCTCCGGATCGATCGCCGCCGCGCTCGCGCCCGTGAACTTCTGCTGTTCGAGGATATTGCGGATACGTTTGAAACTGGCGGCGAGCGGCTCGAAATCCGGCGACGACCGCAGGCTCTGGATGCGAATCAGCCGCGCTTCCAGATCGACCAGGTTACTCCAGCCGGCGGCCATAGCAGCGTTGACTTCGTCGTATTTGAAGCCGCGAATATCCTTGAAGTAGTACCGGATGCGATCCTGCAGGAACTCGCGCGAAGCCTGCGCTCCGTCCGTCCCGTCATTCACCAAAGTCGCCAGATCGATATCGATTTTGCCTTCCACCAGGATCTTTACCACGCCCTGCGCCGCGCGCCGCAGCGCGAAGGGATCGCGCGAGCCGGTGGGGATCAGGCCAACGCCGAAGCAGCCGCGCAGCGTGTCGAGCTTGTCGGCGAGCGCCACAAGCTGGCCGGTGCGATTGCGCGGTATCGCATCTTCCATGCTCTCCGGCTTGTACTGATCGTAGATCGCCTGCCACACCGGCTCAGGCTCGCCTTGCGCGCGCGCGTAGAGGCCGCCAACCACACCTTGCAGCTCGGTAAATTCCTTGACCAGCTCGGTGGTCAGGTCGCACTTGGCCAGTTCCGCAGCGCGCACAGCGTGCGCATCGCCGCCCAGCGTACCGACCAGCGCTTTCACGCGTTCGGTCTTTTCTAGGTAGGAGCCGAGCTTGGCCTGGAAAGTAACATGCGCCAGGTCGGGCACGCGCGCGGCAAGCGATTTCTTCTGATCGGTCTGCCAGAAGAAGCGCGCGTCATTGAACCGCGCGCGCAGCACGCGCTCATTGCCGCGGCGCACAAAGCCCTCCGGATCGGACGGGATGTTCATCACCGCCACAAACTGCGGCGCCAGCTTGCCGTGCTCATCCGCCACCGAAAAGTATTTCTGGTGGTGACGCATCACGGTAACCAGCACTTCCTCGGGCAGGGCGAGAAACTCCGCATCGAAGCTGCCCACGAGAGGCGTGGGGTACTCGGTGAGGTAAGCCAGAGTCTCCTCCAGGGCCGCGTCGGGCTTCACGCGCACGCCCGTCATTCCCTCGCGGATCCTGTTGCGGCGTTCTTCGGCCGAGAGGATCACGTGGTTCTCGCGCAGCCTCCGCTCATAATCCGCAGTGGTGACGGGGATCGCGCCGGCGCCCAGCCGGCGATGGCCGGAAGTGACCGCGCCGGAACGGACGCCGGCGATCTCGAACTGCACCACCTCATCGCCGAGCAGCGCCACCATCCAGCGGATGGGCCGGATGAAGCGCGGACCGCCCTTGCCGGTCCAGTACATCGTTTTGGGAAAGGCGATTTGCAGAATGATGCCGGCAAGCGCTTCCGCCAAAATATCCCGGGTAGCCCGGCCAGCCACGGTTCTGACGAAGGTGTAGTAATCGCCTTTGGGCGTGGATTCTACCGTGAGCGCTTCCGGCGCTACGCCGTGTTTGCGCGCGAAGCCGGCGAGGGCTTTCGGCGGCGCCGATTTGGCGGGGCCCAGAACGCGCTCTTCGCTGTCGGCCTGGCGCACGGGCAAGCCTTCGGCGCGAAGTACCAGCCGTCGCGGCGTCGCGTCCAGCGTGACCGAATCGTGGGGAATGTTCAGCTTCTCGAACAGCAGCCGCAGACTTTCGAGCGCCGCCGGAATCATCCAATCGGGGATTTCTTCGGTGCCGATTTCGAGCAGGAAGGGAACTGACGCCGAACTCACAGCGCCGCCTCCGGCTGCCGCTGATCCGCCCACGCCTGCGCCACTCCCACCGCCAGCTTGCGCACCCGCTGGATGACGCCCACGCGCTCGGTGACGCTGATAGCGCCGCGCGCATCGAGCGTATTAAAAATGTTCGAGCACTTCAGCACCTGGTCATAGGCCGGCAGCAGCGGGAAACGCTGCTTGTCCGCAGCCTTGGGGTTGTAGAGCTTCAACAGGCGCGCCGCTTCGCCTTCGTGCAGGTCGAACAGCTTCCAGAGCATGGCGATATCCGCCATCTCGAAGTTGTAAACCGAATATTGCAGCTCATCCCGGTAACGCACGTCACCGTAGGAAAAGCCCTTGGCCCACTCGATGTCGTACACGCTGTCCTTGACCTGGAGGAAAGCCGTGAGCCGTTCGAGGCCATAGGTCAGTTCGGCCGGAACCAGGTCGAGATCGATGCCGCCACATTGCTGAAAATACGTGAATTGGGTGATTTCAAGGCCATCCAGCATCACCTGCCAGCCGATGCCCCAGGCGCCGAGAGTGGGCGATTCCCAGTTGTCCTCTTCGAACTTGATGTCGTGCTTGCTGAGATCGATGCCGATAGCTTCCAGGCTTGCCAAATACTGCTCGATGACATCATCGGGCGAGGGTTTGAGGATCACCTGGAGCTGTGAGTGCTTGAACAGGCGGTTGGGGTTGTCGCCATAGCGGCCGTCGGCCGGCCGGCGGCTGGGCTGCACGTAGGCCACGCGGTACGGTGCGGTGCCGAGCACGCGTAGAAAGGTCTCCGGGCACATGGTGCCTGCGCCCACTTCCACGTCGTAGGGCTCCTGAATGATGCAGCCGCGTTCCGCCCAGTACTGTTTCAGCTTGAATATGATCTCTTGAAACGATGACATCGGTCTGCCTTATAGAAGCCGTCGATACGGGCCGGGCCTGTGCGGCACTACGTGGCGTCCTCCAATAGCGGCGCCGTTACCAGCCGGCGCTCCACGTGCGTTTCAATCTGCTCCACCAGGAAGCGACGCAGGTCCGCCGCCGTGGCCTGATCCCAAACCGGCCCGGAAAGCTGCGTTACCGGCGTGCGCAGCATTTCTGCGGCGGTGGCTCTCGATTTGGCGCTCAGCTCGCGACTGCTCTGCGGCGCCCAGCGTCTTGCGGCAATGGCCGCAAATCAGTCCCGCCCGGTCGCGGCTGAAAAATGCGCGCTCGGGAGCCTCCGGATCGGGAGCCTCCGGATCGTCGAGCAGGCTGCCGCAGCTTAGACACACGTGCAAGTCCGGCAGCCAGCCGGAAAGGCGAACCGCCCACAGGGAGAAATAGGCGACGGCGCGCCACACACCTTTCCCGGCGGTAATTCGTAAGTAATCCAGCACAGCCAGCAGAAGGCGGAAAAACTTCTCATTCGGCTCCGCGGCGGGCAACATCTGTTCGCTCACTTCCGCGAAGTAATCCAGCGCCACCCCGGCCCAATAGTCGGACGCCAGCCCGAATTGCGAGCGGATTAATTCGCATCCGTCCAGGCTGACCAGTTCGCGGGTTTCGCGCTGGAAATACGCCATCCGCACGTGCGACAGCCGCTGCAGGCCCGCCCCGAACGCGTTCTTCGGACGCCGCGCCCGCTTCGCCACGCCGCGCAATTTCCCCTGGTCCCGCGTAAAGAAGCTGACTACCAGGTCCGCCTCCTGGAGCGGGTAGGTGCGCAGAACAAGAGCTTCGCTGACGCGCGCTGGCACACGTGGAAATTTCAGAGTAACACAGTTGATTTGCCTGCTTCCGGCGCGGCTGCTGGATTGTCCGCCACCGTAATAAAGCGCACCGGCCAACCCGTCTGCAATCATTCGTTCATTGTTATGTAACGGAAATGAAACAATTTAGGTGATGCACCGGGACACACGCGGCTTAAAATAGGTAGCATATGATCCGACAAGCCGCCGCTGCCCGTTCAGTTGAGCAGCGCCGAACGCGAATCAAGATTCTGAATGGCCCCGCCATGAGTTGCGACGCGGAAGGCTGCCACGCGAGAGCCGCGTATCTGTTCCGTGAGGAAGATGGGCCCATCGTAGCGTTTTGCGAGGTTCACGCAGACGAATCCGCCTCCAGGGCCGGCATTCCGCTGCCGACATCCAAAATAACCATCCTCCGCACCATGATGGGCTGAGCGATAGCCGCCCTGCATCTTCTATGCCGGTGGCTTCAGCCGCGCACGATCTCGTTCGCGCTTTTTTGGCGGCTCGCGGCGCTCCCGGATGAACCATTCCTGCGAGTTCACTCGTGATTTAGCCACGCTCTTCCTGCGGGTGTAAACACCGGTGGTGTTCATCTGCCTCGCCTTCACGTTATCGGCCAGGTACACCGCCAGCATATTGTCACGCAGGTAGCGGATCATAGCCGGCTCGCGGATGGGCACCAGCACTTCCACGCGGTGGTCGATGTTGCGGGGCATGAGGTCGGCGCTGCCGATGTAAACCTCTTCCTCGCCTCCATTACGGAAATAGAAAGTACGGCTGTGCTCCAAGAAACGGCCTACGATGCTGGTGACCTCGATGTGGTCGCTCACTCCCGGCACGCCGGGGCGCAGGCAGCAGATGCCGCGCACCAGCAACTGGATGCGTACTCCGGCTTGCGACGCCTTATAGAGCGCGCGGATGATCTTGGGGTCGGCGAGGGAATTCATCTTGAAAATCAGGTGCGCCTTGCGGCCGGCTCTGGCGTGCTTGATCTCACGTTCGATCAGGGTTTCAAACTTGGTGCGAAGATTCACCGGCGCCACCAGCAGCTTTACATAGTCGGCCTTGTCTGAATAGCCGGTCAGATAGTTGAACAGGTCGCTGACATCGTCGGCCACGGCTTCGTCGCAAGTAAACAGGCCGACGTCGGTATAGAGATGAGCCGTCACGGCGTTGTAGTTGCCTGTGGAAAGGTGGACATAGCGGGCGATGCGGTCCTGCTCGCGCCGCACCACCAGCGCCACCTTGCAATGAATCTTGAGGCCGATCAGCCCATAAACTACGTGCACGCCGCGGCGTTCCAGCGCGCGCGCCCATTCGATGTTGCTCTCTTCATCGAACCGCGCCTTGAGCTCCACCAGCGCGGCCACCTGCTTGTCTTCCTCCACGGCTTCGAGCAGCGCCTCCACCACCGGCGCGTTGCGCCCCACGCGGTACAGACATGTCTTGATGGCCAGCACGGCCGGATCGCGCGCCGCTTTGCGCAGGAACTCGATCACCGGCTGGAAAGAATCGAAGGGGTGGTGGAGCAGGATATCGCGATTGCGAATCATGCCGAAAATGTCGTCCTCGTCGGAAAGCTCGGCAAGCTCGGGCGGGACCGCGGGCAGGAAAAGCGCATCGCGCAGGTCCGGCCGGTCCAAGCTGTGCAAGCCGATCAGGCGCTTCAGCGAGAGAGGGCGCGGAGAGCGGTAGACTTCGCTCGGCCCGATCCCCAGATTGTTCATGAGAAGGTTGAGTATCGGGATGGGCATGTCGGCGGTGACCAGCAGCCGCACCACGCTCTGGAAGCGCCGCTGGCGAAGGCCCTCCTCGACAGTTTCGAGCAGGTCCTCGGCCTCCAGTTCCGTGATCGCCATATCCGCGTCGCGGGTGACATGGAACGGATGGGCCTCCAGGACCTCCATGCCGGGGAACAGCACGCCGAGCTTGGCCGCGATCACCTGCTCCAGCCACACCAGGTCGATCCGCCGCGGCCGGCCGCGCTTGGACGCAGCTTTCGCGCTGGGGCTCACCGGCACCAGTTGCGGCAGCGAGTCGGGCACTTTGACGCGCGCGAAGTGTTCGTTGCCCGTGCGGTCGCGAATTGAAACCGCTAGGTTCAAGCTAAGATTCGAAATGTGGGGAAAGGGGCGCCCTGGATCGAAGGCGAGCGGTGTGAGGACGGGGAAAACCGTCTCGTCGAAGTATTTGGCCGCTTGCTGGAGGTGGGTTTCGTTCAACTCGGCGTAATCGTGAACGAAGATGCCCTGTTCACGGAGTTCCTCCAGCAAGCCCTCCAGGGTGCGATGTGCCTCGGCCAGCAGTCGCTTCACCTCACGCCGGATAGCCACCAGTTGCGCCCGCGGGCTCATCCCATCCGGCCCGGCTTCGAGCGAACCCGCCTCCAACTGGGCCGCCAGGCCGGCTACGCGCACCATGAAGAACTCGTCGAGGTTGGAGCCGAGAATCGAAAGGAACTTCACCCGCTCCAGCAACGGGTTGGTCTCGTCCTCGGCTTCTTCCAGCACGCGTCGCTGGAACGCCAGCAGGCTCAACTCGCGGTTCACATAGAGCGCCGGAGCCTTCAGATCCACCGGCGCTGTGGCGGCGGTTTTGCGTTCGGCGCCGGACGCAACGGCTTTGGCCTGCATCTTCTTAGGCATGGGCGGGTACTGCCGCACTTGATCGCGGCTCTACTAATTTCGCACGAAACCGGAGTTCGGTGGGTTACACAGGCGATCCAAAGGCCGGCACAGGCTAGGAAATCGCGCCCGGTGGCAGCTTGCGCCGTCCGGCCGCCTTGAGTATCCGCTTTTGCGCTCGGCGCCTAGAAATCGGCGGGGCGGACCCCGCTTGGGGTGGTTCAGCTTACTTCGGACCGCACTACCAGGCGCTTCGGCGCCGTGTTGCGCCAGGCCGCGGCCAGGGCCCGGCGCGCGACAGATTTGTGGACAGCCTTCAGGCGCACATTGGTCGCGCCGCGGCGCCCCCAAGCACCTGTCACCGGCACGAAAGCCGCCGGAAAGGCTTCCACGAAGTTGTGCTGCTGCTCCGGCGCGAGCTTCACCATCGCCCAGCCAGGCTCCGGATAGCCGAGAGTCGCGAAAATCTTGCCGCCGACGCGAAGATCAGGGTGATCCTGGTGGGCGCGTTCCTCGGTTTCCGGGAAACTCAGTGCGATACGGCGAAAATCGGCAGCGGTCATGACGACACCGAGCGAAAAAAGCGCCCGCAAGCGAGCGTTGGCAGGTTGAAACCTGCCCCACCAATCGCTTACTTGCCGAGAACCTCGAGATACCGCGCCACGGCCTCGATGCCTCGGTAGAAATTCGGTAAGTGAAACTTCTCGTTGGGCGCGTGCAGGTTGTCGTCCGGCAGCCCGAAGCCCATCATCACGCTGGGCACGCCCAGGTACTTGTCGAAGACGCCGACGATTGGAATCGACCCGCCCGACCGGATGTACACGGTCTCCTTGCCGAAGATCTGCTTCATAGCTTCGGCCGCGGCCTGGATATACGGGTTGTCGGGATCGGTCAGCGATGGCGCACCAGCGCTCAGCAGTCTCACTTCGGCCGTCACGCCCTTCGGACACGCCGCCTTGACCGCCGCCTGAAACTGCGCGATGGCTTCGTCTACCCTCTGGTCCCCCACCAGGCGCGTGCTGATCTTGGCCACTGCCCGCGCCGGGATCACCGTCTTTGCGCCTTCGCCCACAAAGCCGCCCTTGATGCCGTGCACTTCCAGCGTGGGCCGCGCCCACACCCGCTCGAACAGTGGAACGCCGGGCTCGCCCACCAGTTCCTTCGCGCCCACTTCCTTCTCGGTGTATTCCTTCTCATCGAATGGCAGCCGTGCCCATGCCTCGCGCTCCTTAACCGCCGGCGGCACCACCCGGTCATAAAAGCCAGGGATGCGGATGCGGCCGTCGCGGTCCTTGAGCGCACACAGAATCTCAGCGATGGCCATGACCGGGTTCGGGGCGGCGCCGCCATAGACGCCCGAGTGCAGGTCGTGATTGGCGCCCTGTACCGCCAGTTCGTAGTAAATCAGCCCGCGCAGCCCGATACAGATGGTGGGCATCTCCGGCGCGAACATTTCGGTATCGCATACGATGGCCGCATCGGCCTTCAACCGCGGCGGCTTGCTCTTCACGTACGCCTCGATGTGCTCGCCCCCGGTCTCTTCTTCACCTTCCAGCAGGAACTTCACGTTCACCGGAAGTTTGCCGTGGGTTTTGAAGAGGCTTTCGACGGCTTTGATCTGGATGTAGACCTGCCCCTTGTCGTCGCAGGCGCCGCGGCAGAAAATATCGTTGCCGCGGATGGTAGGCTCGAACGGCGGCGACTTCCACTCATCCAGCGGATCCGGCGGCTGCACGTCGTAATGGCCGTAAAACAGGACGGTCGGCTTGCCCGGCGCGCCCAGCCATTCGCCATAGACAAGGGGATTGCCGCCGTTCGAGTCCTCGATCAACTCGGTCGAAGTCATCCCCGCGCCCAGCAGTTCCTTCCTCGCGAACTCGGCCGCGCGCGCGATGTCCGGTTTGTGCTCGGATAGGGCGCTGATGCTCGGAATCCGCAGAAACGCTTTCAATCCTTCCAGAAACTCGGCGTGGTGCTCCTGATAGTAGTTCATGTTAGTCTCCGATCTCCAAAAGTCTCTAAGACTGGTTGACAAACTGGCCGAGTGGTAGTTGCTAAACCGCAGGGCCTAAAGGCCATGAGTGGATCCCATGCCGGCACGGCTGAATCCGTGCCCGGATACAAAGCCGCGGAATCATGTTGCAAACTTGTGAGACAGGACATTGGCTTAGCCTCCCGTCTCGCATAATCGCAGTCGGCAGCGCGGGTTCATCCGGCGAGCCGCGGAATCGTGTTGCAAACTTGTGAGACAGGACATTGGTTTAGCCTCCGTCTCACATAATCGCAGTTGGCGGCGCGGGTTCATCCGGCCGGCCGGCGTTCCTCAGCGGCAGCCGGATCATCAGCACCGCCAGCCCCACCAGCACCACGATCGACAGCCAGGGCGTTCCGGCCCAGGTCCAGTCCGGCAGGATCGCGTGGCCGTAGCTCTTCTCGGCCGCACGGAATCCTGCTACCACCAGCCCGCACAGCGCTTCGCCCGCGATCAGCCCCGAGGCTGTCAGCACACCGGCATTCTCGATGCGCGCCTTCTGAGCGTCGTTGAAGTTACCCCTGTCGCGGTACCGGTCGGTGGCCCAGCGGAAGAGGCCGCCGATGAAGATGGCGAACGTGGTCTCAAGCGGCAGGTACATGCCCACCGAGAACAGCATGGGGCTTTTGACCTCGACCAGGATCAGGCCGAAGCCCATCAGGATCCCGACCACCACCAGCGGCCATGCCATGTTGCCGCCCACGATGCCCTGCGCCAGCGATGCCATCAGCCCCGCCTGCGGCGCCGAAAGCTGCGGCGAGCCGAAAGTGTAAGCGCGGTGCAGCCACATCAGCGGGAAGAACAACGCCAGACTGGACGCCGCGATGCCGAGCAGGTCGCCGATTTGCATATTGGCGGGCGTGCCGCCCAGAATGTGCCCGGCCTTCAGGTCCTGCAGCATCTCGCCGGCCACCGCCGAGGAGACGCACACCACGGCCGCCACGCCCAGCACCGCGGCAATGCCCGCGTTGCCGCGCAGCCCCATGGCCACCATCAACAGCGCCGCCACCACCAGCGTGCACAACGTCAGCCCGGAGACCGGGTTGTTCGAAGAGCCGATCATTCCCACCAGGTTGCCCGAAACCGCGGCAAAGAAGAACCCCAGCACGAGCATGACAATCGCCGCCGCCGCCGCGCCTGCAATCTGGCCGGCGAAGTAGTAATACAGGGCCACCATGCAAATGAACACCACCCCCAGGCCGCCGAATACCACCTTGCTGTTCAGGTCGCGTTGCGTGCGGCTGGTCGATTCATGCGCCGCTGCGGATTTCCGCAAGTCGGCTACCGCGCGCTTCATGCCGAGGCCAAGGTTCTTGCGCATGCGGAACAGGGTGAACGCCGCGCCCACCATCATGCCGCCCACCGCGATGGGCCGCACGACGTTGTACCAGGTTGAGCCGGCGACATCCGCCCAACCGGCTTCACCCTTGACGTAGGGCTGCAGTTGCGGTCCCAGGAAGAACGCCAGCAGCGGCACCAGCAGTCCCCAGGCGAAGACGCCGCCGGCGAAGTTCAGCGCGCCCAGCCGCGGTCCGATGATGTAACCGACGCCCAGATACGCCGGGCTGATGGCGGGAGCGGAAAACGTGGTCATGGCGCCGGCCTGCACGGTGGGCGTGCCCGGGATCTTTGTCAGCTTCACCATGCTCTTTCCCAGTTCCCCGACATGCACCAGGAAATCCCGGCTGGCAGCGAACAGGTTGATGGCGCCCAGGAAGAATACGGCCGCTCCCAGACCCATGTTGGCAAAGAGTATCTTGGCGGCTTTGGCGCCTTGTTGGCCGGCCTTATGAATCTCGGCTGCCGCCACCGACTCAGGGAATGGAAGCTCGGGATCCTCCACCATGACGCGCCGCAGCAGGGTGACGAAGAGGATTCCCAGCGTGCCGCCCACCGCCATCAACGCCACCGACTTCCAGTAGCCGTGCTCCAGATCGAACGCCGGCCACACCCCCGAAAGTACGAACGCCGGGATGGTGAACACCGCGCCGGCTGCCACCGATTCCCCAATCGACCCAATGGTACGGGCCATGTTCTCTTCCAGCAGCGAGCCATTCATCAGCCGCAGGATGGCCATGCCGATCACCGCGGCCGGGTAGGTGGCCGCGATGGTCATACCGGCGCGCAAGCCGAGGTACAGGTTGGCCGCTCCCAGGACAACCGTCATCATCAAACCCAACACGATGGCGCGAAGTGTGAACTCTCGCAAATCGGTTTTGTCCGGCACGTACGACCGGAATTTCTTCTCTTCGGGAGGCGTCATTGGAGTTTCGCCCTCACTTTATCACTTAGTGCTTTACCGTCAACCGTCTTTCCCTGGAGCCTGGCTTGCGCCGCCTTCATCACCACGCCCATCTGTTTGAGCGAGGTGACGCCGGTCTCGGAGAGCGCAGCCGCGATGGCGTCTTCCATTTCGGCCTCCGTAGCTGCGGCCGGCAGGTAGGTTTCAATCAGGGCGCGCTCGGCCTCTTCCTTTTCCGCCTGCTCGGCGCGGCCCGCCTTGCGAAACGCCTCGGCCGCGTCGATGCGCTGTTTGATGAGCGACTTGAGCACCTGCATTTCAGCCGCTTCATCGAGCGGCTTGGGCGAATCCACCTTCAGCTTCATGAGCGCCGCCTTGACCATGCGGAGCGCGCTCAAACGGGCCTCTTGCCTGGCCTTCATGGCCGCAACCATGTCTTTCTGCACCTGATCGATGAGAGGCATGATGAATGTTATTCTAAGACACGGGCATCCCGTATGCACATCAAAGAGCGACGTTTATCGCCTTCCTCCCAGGCGCCCCACGTGCCGCCGGGGGAGCAGGCGATGGTGTGCAAACCATTGGCGCCCGACGCTTTCTTACACTTATGAACATCCTAATTGCCGAGCCCATCGCTCCGGCCGCACTCGACCTGTTGCGCGGCGAACCCGGCTGGAATGTCATCGTATCCAATCCGAAGGAGTACGCGCAGCACCTGGCGCAAGCGGAGGCGCTGCTGGTGCGCAGCGCCGTGCAAGTCACCTCCGACGTGCTCACCAAGTCGCCCAATTTGCGTGTGATCGGGCGCGCCGGCGTGGGCGTCGACAACGTCGATCTGGATGCCGCCACCACAGCCGGTGTGCTGGTGATGAACACGCCCGGCGGCAACGCCGTCTCGGTGGCCGAGCACACCCTCGCCCTAATGCTGGCCATGGCGCGGCACATCCCGCAAGCCAGCGCTTCCACGCGCGCCGGCAAGTGGGAAAAGAAGAAGTTGATGGGCAATGAGCTGCGCGGCAAGACGCTGGGCATCGTGGGGCTGGGCAGCATCGGCCGCGAAGTGGTCAAGCGCGCCCGCGCCTTCGAAATGCGCGTGGTGGCGCACGATCCTTACGTGACTTCCAAGATCGCCGAAGATATCGGCGCGGAGCTGATGGATCTCTGCAAGCTCTACGCGGAAAGCGATTACATCTCGCTGCATGTTGCCGCCACGCCGGAAACCACCGGCATGCTTTCGCGCGAAGCGTTTGCGGCCATGAAGCCGGGGGTGCGCATCGTGAACTGCGCCCGCGGCGAGCTGGTGGATGAAGCTGCGCTGGCCGAAGCTGTGGCTTCCGGCAAAGTCGCCGGCGCCGCGGTTGATGTGTTCGCCACGGAGCCTGTCCCCGCCGGCTATCCGCTGTTCGTTTCCGAAGCCGTGCTGGCCACGCCGCACATCGCCGGCTCGACGGAGGAGGCGCAAGAGATTGTGGGCGTGCGCATCGCCCAGCAGGTGGTCGAGTACCTGAAGAGCGGCGTGGCCATCAACGCGGTCAACATGCCGGCGCTTTCGCCGGAGCAGTACCGCGCGCTCAGCCCGTACATGGCCCTGGCGGAGCGGTTAGGCAACTTCGCGGCGCACATCGCCAGCGGCAATCCGCGCATCGTGCGGCTGACTTATTTCGGTCGCATCGCCGACGGCAACACCAACCTGCTGCGCAATGCCGGAGTGGCTGGCGCGCTGGCGCGCTCCACTTCGAAAAAAGCCAACCTGGTGAACGCCATGTCGATCGCCGAACATCGCGGCTGGACGGTGCAGGAAGGCCGCGAGCCGCGCTCCGGTCACACCGATTCCATCCGCCTGGACCTGATCACCGACAGCGGCGCCGCTACCGTGGAAGGGGCCGTACTGCTGGCCAGACCGCGCCTCCTGCAGGTGGATGGCATTCAATGCGAAGCGGCCCTGGCCGGTTCGCTCATCTTCATGAAAAATCAGGACGTGCCGGGCGTGATCGGCCACGTGGGAACCGTGCTCGGCAAGAACCGGATCAACATCGCGAACTTTTCCCTGGGACGCCGCGACGCCGCCACCGATCCGGGCCAACCGCTCGAAGCCGTGGCCCTGGTCTCGACTGATGGCCTGGTGCCGGAAACCGTGCTGGTGCAATTGCGCGATCACCCGGCCGTCAAGTTTGCGCGCGCGGTTGCGTTCGAGTAAGCATATGAAGCCATCACAGACGCCTAAGAATCCGTGCTTTTCCTCCGGACCCTGCGCCAAACGGCCGGGCTGGACTCCGGACGCCCTGAAAGACGCCGCCGTCGGACGGTCGCACAGGGCCAAGATCGGCAAGAACAAGCTGGCAGAAGTCATTGAGCGAAGCAAGAAGCTGCTGAGAATGCCGGCGGGCTACATACTCGGGATTGTTCCCGCTTCCGATACCGGCGCGGTCGAGATGGCCCTGTGGTCACTGCTTGGCGAGCGCGGCGTTGACGTGTTCACTTGGGAAAGTTTCGGCAGCGGCTGGGCGACGGATTGCAAAAAGCAGCTCAAGCTGAAAGATCTGCGCCATTTCCAGGCCGATTACGGCAAGTTGCCGGACTTGCACCAGGCGGATTGGAGCCACGACGTGGTGTTCCCGTGGAACGGAACCACTTCGGGGGTGCGCGTTCCGGACGGGGATTGGATCGCGGCCGATCGCGCGGGTCTGGCGATTTGCGACGCCACCTCGGCGGTCTACGCAATGGACGTGCCGTGGGAAAAGCTGGATGTGGTGACTTGGTCCTGGCAGAAGGTGCTGGGTGGCGAGGCTGCGCACGGCATGCTCGCACTGAGCCCGCGCGCCGTGAAGCGCCTCGAAGGATACGCGCCCGACCGACCGCTGCCCAAGATCTTCCAGATGACCAAGGGCGGCAAACTGATGGCGGGAATTTTCGAAGGCGAGACCATTAACACTCCCTCGATGCTCGCGGTGGAAGACGCGCTGGACGGGCTGAAGTGGGCTGAATCGATCGGCGGGCTGCCGGCGCTGCTGGCGCGTTCGGGCGCCAACCTGAAAGCCATCGAGGATTGGGTCGCGCAGTCACCTTGGGCCGCGTTTTTGGCCCAGGAGAAAGCGATTCGCTCGAACACGTCCATCTGCCTGAAGATCGTCGACACCGCTTATCTTGCGCTCCCCGCCGAAGAGCAGGCCAAGAGCGCCAAGGCGATTGTGTCTCTCCTCGATAAAGAAAAGGCGGCCTATGACATCGGCGCTTACCGGGACGCCCCGGCGGGACTGAGAGTGTGGGGCGGCGCCACGGTAGAGACCGCCGACATCGAGGCCTTGCTGCCGTGGCTGGATTGGGCGTACGCGGAAATCAAGGCGCAGTTCTAGAGGTCTTTGGCCTCGATTCCGAAGTCAATTTCGGCGAAGTTGCACTTCCACAACAGAGGACCAAGGAAAAACAGGCCTTGTATCAGGGCCCGGCTTCAGCCGTGCAGGAACGGGTTGAACCTTATGGGCCTTAGCCCCTGGCGAGCAAACAGGGGCTGAAGCCCTCGGAATGCGTGTCCCTGGCGGCACGGCTCAAGCCGTGCCCTGATACAAGGCGTCCAACTTCGGAATTCAGGTTGAGTGCGGCGCACGCACTCGTGCGTGCTCGGTCGGCATTCCTGCCGATGCCAGGCTGCCACGGGGCGTCGAAAGGCGTGGTCAGAGCTGGACCGCAACTTTGTCGCCGGCCAGATCGTATCCTTCATCCTTGGCGGTCTTCACGGCATCTGTCCGAAGGGTCTCTGGATCGGCATCCTTCGAGCCCTTCCAGTGGCGGCGAATCACTTCATCGCCCACATGAATGCGCACCAGCCACTTCGATTTCGCGCTGTCCCAAGAAACTTCCGCCCGTTCCGCATGTAACACAGGCATAAAGAACGCTCCCGCTGGCCGAGCCGCTCTGATTCGGCGTCCCGGTTCTGCTTAGAATGTACATCACATTTGCGCGCCGTGGAAGGGCCACATGAAAACCTCTCGCGGCTTCCGATTTCCGCGGTTTCCCAAATGTCAGGGCCAGGGCTTCGGCCTTGTCTCAGTTGACGGTATATGCGGCCTTGAGCGCGAAGGGGGCGATCTCAATATCGAATTGGGTTCCGTCCGCGCGGGCCATCCGATAGGTGCCTCGCATCTTCCCCATGGGAGTTCTGAGAGGGCACCACGACGAGTATTTGAATGATTCGCCTGGCGCCAATACTGGCTGTTCTCCGACTACGCCCGGGCCGGTGACTTCTTCGGTGTGCTCCGAGGCATCCGTGATGATCCAATGGCGGCTCAGCAGTTGGACCGTCTCCGGCCCCTGATTCGTGATCCGAACCGTGTACTCGAAGACCCACTCGCCTTGCTGTGGCCGCGAGTTCTCGGGTGAGTGCCGGGACAGAACCTCGACGCGGACTGAGTTGGTGGACGCGTCGGACATGGGAGCAAGCTGCGAGTGCAAATCCGGCATGGTCAGTCGCTCATCATATCAGACCAGTCGCCACCCATACGACGCTACCGGAGGCCGGTGGAGACCAGCGGTTCCTGGTCCTGGTGCTTTTTGAATTTGCGCTTCACGTCCGGCCAGAATTCCTTGAGGACGTTGGAGAATGCGTCCGTGGCACACGCTATCCCCAGTCTTTCAGCATTGTCATGCCAGTCGCGTGTATCGGGGTAATATGCGTTCGAGATGGCTACAGCAGCCGCGTTGCCGCCCCATTCGGAAAAATTGAAGCTCATGCGGCCTGAATCCATGCGAGCCGCCTCGATGGCCCAGAGCGCATATAGCGTCCGATGGATCTTGGATCCCGTCCCTAAGCGGAAATAGCGCGGATCCTGGTGGAACAAGGCAGGGACGAACGCCTCGGTCATCATGTTGCCTATCATCTGGTCCCCATAAGCAGTGCCGAATCGCTTGGCGTATCCCGCCATGCCTTGGCCGAAGGAAGGATTCTGGTTTTCGATCTGATAGAGCGCGGCGAACGCTGCGGCGGTCGGGAACACCGGCCAATCGAAAGAATCCTTAGCCGCGATGGTGATTTTCTGTTTAGCGGTGATACTTTCAAACGGAATAGAGCTTTCTGTCGTCCGGTTGTTGGGAAGCACGCCGAAAATGCGCTTGTCCTCCTGCGGCGGCATAGTTGGCTGATCGGCGGCGGCCGATGGCGATGGCTGCGTCTGCGGTGCGGCCTGCCCGAACGCCGGCACACTCCAAACCAGGGCGGCAAAAAGCGCAAGAAAAGACAGGGGTCTCAGCGGCATCAGGCTTTCTAAGCAGGGGCCTTTCACAGTTGGACGCGTTCCAGGCGTTCCTGTTTCGACTACTTTCCGCTTGGCCTGAAGTCTGTCCCTATATGTAATTCGTGCCGGAGCGCAGAACGTTCCATGGTTTGTTTTAGCGCCGGGTAAGGGTCGATGGCAAGCGCCGGTTCCGGGCCTCGCGTGGTACGTTAGTGGGTGAAATGGCTGCAACAGAATCCACGATGCTGGGGCTCGGCACGGCCGCGCCGGATTTCGAACTGACGGACGTGGTTAGCAACCGCCCGGTACGACTCGGCAGCTTCACGCGCAAGGGCCTCCTGGTAATGTTCCTCTGCCGGCACTGCCCATACGTCAAACATATTTCGCCGGGCCTGGCGGCGCTGGCGAAGGATTACACAGACACGGAGCTCGATATCGTCGCCATTTCTTCGAATGATGCCGGCCAGTATCCCGATGACGCGCCCGATGGGCTGCGCCTGATGGCGCGCGAGCTCGGCTTCTGGTTCCCCTATTGTTACGACGCGACCCAGCAGGTCGCCACGGCTTATCAGGCTGCCTGCACGCCCGATTTCTTCCTGTTCGATGCGGGCCGCAAGCTGGTCTACCGCGGCCAGTTCGACGATGCCCGGCCGGGCAACGGCGTGCCGGTCACCGGCCGGGATTTGCGGGCGGCCATCGATGCCATGCTCTCCGGCCGCGCCGTCGGCGTCCGGCAGAAACCGAGCATCGGCTGCAATATCAAGTGGAAACCTGGCAATGCGCCAGCCTACTACCATTAGCCGCGCCGTAGCTCAGGGGCCGCTGAG